>JAJTWZ010000001.1 GCA_021463145.1 Blastocatellia bacterium
ATTACGCACAAAGGGCTTGTTCCCCCTGGCGTACACGTTCGGAACGACCATCGACACAACGGCAAACAGCATCACCATTGCGTAGAGAGTCTTCTTGAGGCTCATTTCCTTCTCCATTCGTGGAAATTACACGTGAGTAACTGAAAGTTAAACTGAATTCGATTGTGTCAGAAAACTCGGCGACAGGTAATATGCACGTTGCGTGCCAGAAGACGGCGGGTCGGTCAGCGATCTGAATTGATTTCAACTAAGAGAATGGCCATAGCCCGAGAGCCTGAAGAGGCCGAAAACTCGAAAAATCCGAATACAATTGCCGGTATCCGGTGATTCGCAATTGCTTTCGGCCTGACGTTACCGGAGCTGTTCGGTTCTTAAAGCTGAAAGCGATACGCCTCTTTGCCGTCGAACTCTCCAGGACCATACGGCAATACCGGCGCAATTCCGTAAGGCCGACGGCGTCTGGGAGATAGAACGGCGAAAGACCTGAAAGTAAAAGCGGATCACTTGGCCTTGTGCCGGACGCTATTTATGGACGCCTGTACGGTTTCCGCGAGACCCGCAACTCCGTCCGCCAATACGTCTGTAACGAGCAGGTCGAAGCGGGACCTTATGGCTTCGGCAGCTTCGGCGAAGTATTCCGGGGAACTGCCTTCCGGGTTCAGGGTAATGGCGACGACAGGCGATCCTGATAGCAACTCCGCCGCGGAGATGTGGCGCTCGAGTGTCCGAAGGCCGTATCTGTCGCTGCCGTCGAGGCTGGCGTGGGTCGGCGCGTGCTGCATCACTACTGCGCACGGACGTGCCGTGGTAAGCAGCTCCAGTCCGGATGGGCTGGATGGATTCAACACGCTTCCCTGCCCCTCGAGAACCATCGCTTTCGGTTGCGTCGCACGCCACGCATCGACGATTTCGCCCTCCAACTCGCCCGCGACATACTTGTGCACGATCGAATCCAGGATGACTGTCCACGGCACTCCCTGGAACCACGACGTCTCGCCGGTACCAATCATTACCGTCGCCACCCCGGCCGACTGAAGCGCCTCCGTCAGGCGGACCGTCGTCGTGCGCTTGCCAACAACGGAATGGGTTCCGACAACGGCTATGCGGGCCGCTTCCACGCCTTCAATCTCCCCACTGTATAGACGGAGCTGCGAGATCGGCTTCGGATATCCAACGGACCTGATCCTCGCCGACGACTGCATCGTGAGTCCCGGAAACTCAGCGTCGTCGATCAGATAAGGCTTGAGGGCGCTGTCGACGCTGATCCCGGACCTCAACGCATCGCGAATCACTTTCCGGTACTGCGGCGGCAGGCGCCCATCGCTCGGGTTCAGTCCGATGACGAGGTAGTCCGGACGATCGCTCAGGGCATCCAGGGCCTGACGAAGGCTGGCGAAAATGGGAATGGCCTTCTTCACGCCGCCGATCACGTCACCGGCCAGCCGCCCGGACTGCTGGCTGTCGATGACGCCGAGAATGTCGTAACGGGTACCGAAACGAACCAGTCCGTTTGCCGACTTCCCTTCCGGGCGGCCGAATGCCGCCTCACTGAAGATCAGTGCCGTTCCGTCCATCGAAACTCCCCTGCCTCACCGTGCTGATACTCCTATCGGGCTCGCATTGCGCGGATCAGCGCTTCCATGTGATTGAGGTAGCGCTCGAGTGCAGCGCGGCCGGACCGTGTAATCCGATACTCCGTCCTGGGCAACCTTCCGTCGAACGACTTGTCGCATGTCACGTAGCCGGCATCCTCGAGCTTTCGAGCATGAACGCTCAAGTTTCCATCTGTCGCGCCCAGCAATCGCTTCAGGTCATTGAACGTCAGTACTTCGTTGACGGCGAGCGCGCTGACGATGCCAAGCCGCATCCGCTCGTGAATCAACCGGTCGAGAGTATGCGGAGCGACGGAATCGGCCCGTTCTCCCGCCAACCCGGGCCTTACAGGCGCAAGCGCCCGCTTGTGGGAACCGTCGTCCGGCACCCGGTCAGCACCGGTACTTCGCTTAGCCACCGTGCCTCCTGGCGATCAGAAATCCGAATGCAATATGCAGGATGCCGAAGCCAGCGGCCATCAGGTGATTGCCAAGTACCGGCACAAGCAAGGCAATACAACCGAGCAGCACGAATGCCGAGCCCATAACGGGAACGCTGCGGACCGAGGATGCCCCGCCAGCCGTGACAGCCGCTCCGTACATAGAGAGCCACGTTCCCGGCAGCGCCTCCCAGACTTCGCTCCGCAGCAGCGCAAGTGTCAGGACCGCGCCGACAACGAACGGCGGCGCGAACCCGAAAACGAACTTCCGCCCGGGTCCCGACAGCAACGTTTCATTCGCCCTTCGCAGCTTCACAGCCATTGCTGTTGCCGCAATTGCGATTGCGACACCAGCTTCGCAGAACCATATGACCAGCCACGATCGCACGTCGCGCGTATTCCAGGCCAGGCCCGAGGCAAGCAGTGCAGTCACCCCCATCGCTACTCCGCCCCAGCCGGGAACCGCGGTGAACGACGATGCATTCGCCATCGTCTCGCGAATGAACCGCAGATTGTCCATCGCACGGTCGTGCAAGGCAGGGGGCCCAGGTGGAACATCGCGCTGGTGCGAGCTAAGCGGCACACCTGAAGTCTAGCCAGCAAGAGTTCGACCGACAAGTTCATCGCAAGTGGCAGTCCGATGGTCGTTGACTACCGCGGCGCCCGCGGTTCGCGGTAGACTGCCGCGCGGCGGGCAGCAGCGAACCTTCCGATTGGAGATGCGACCGTGAAGTTCTTTCTCGACACAGCAAACTTGAACGAGATCCGGGAAGCCGCCCGGCTTGGCGTGCTCGATGGCGTCACTACGAATCCATCCCTGGTCGCCAAAGAGGGCAATATCGATTTCCGAGACCACCTTGCCGCGATATGCGAAATAGTGGACGGACCCGTCAACGGCGAGGTCGTATCGCTCGACACCGAGGGCATGCTCCGCGAAGGCCACGAGCTCGTGAAAATTCACAAGAACATCGTGGTAAAACTGCCGACCACCGCCGCTGGAATCCGCGCCTGCAAGGCGCTCTCCGACGAAGGCATCAGGACGAACATGACGCTCGTCTTTTCCGCGCCACAGGCCCTCATCGTCGCCAAGGCGGGAGCCGCTTACGTCAGTCCTTTCGTCGGCCGTCTCGACGACATCGGCCAGGACGGAATGGAACTGATTGCGGAGATCGTGGACATCTACGGCAACTACAACTTCTCAACAGAGGTACTGGTCGCGTCGATCCGCCATCCGATTCACATCACCCAGGCCGCCAGAATGGGCGCCGACATTGCGACGATGCCCTACAAGGTCATCGAACAGCTTCTCAAGCATCCATTGACAGACATCGGACTCGAGAAATTCCTGAAGGACTGGGAAGCGACACAGGGAGCGGCGAACCGCGCATGACCTCGAGCGCCGAGTACCTGGCCGGTCGAATCTCCGAGACGGCGCGGCGCCTCCGGCCCAACGCAATTCGAGCCATGGCGCCGTTGCTCACTCGCCCCGGGCTCATTTCGTTTGCGGGCGGCGTCCCAAGTGCCGCGACATTTCCGGCCGACGCAATAGCTCGGATCGCGGCACGGCTCATTCGTGAGGAGGGATCCCGCGTCCTCCAGTACGGAATGACGAGGGGGAATCGCGAACTGGCCGGCTTCGTCGTGGATCGCCTTCGTGCTAAGGGCATTTCGTGGACTTCGCCCGAGAGCTTGCTGCTGACAAGCGGTTCCCAACAGGCGCTGGACCTGCTGTCGCGAGTGCTCGTCGATCCCGGCGACGTCGTTTTCTGCGAGCTTCCCAGTTACATCGGGGGGCTCTCCTCGCTGTGGGCAGCCGGGGGCGATCTAGTGGGAATCAGTCTCGGAGACGACGGTCCCGACCTCGACGAACTCGAGCGTAGGGTCCTGGCCGTGCGGTCCGGGGGACGCACGGCGCGCCTCGTTTATACGATTCCCACGTTTCAGAATCCTTCAGGCATCACGGCAAGCGCTTCGTCACGCGCGGCTCTCGTCGAGTTGGCAGAGAAGCTCGACCTGCTCGTCATCGAAGACGATCCGTACAGCGAGGTCTACTTCGACGCTTCGGCCCCTCCCCCCGCCTCTCTTGCGTCAATGGATACCGGCGGCCGTGTGATCTACCTCGGAAGTCTGTCGAAAGTACTGTGCCCCGGACTGCGCGCGGCGTGGGTGGTGGCGAACCCGGAGATTTCGCGTTACCTGGAACTGGCGAAAGAAGGCGCCGACCTTTGCTCGTCGACGCTCGATCACGCAATTGCGGCCGAGGCGCTCCGCGAGGGGCTCGTCGACGACCGGCTTCCCGGCATCAGGAGCTTCTATGCCGAACGATGCGCTGCAATGCTCGCGGCCCTTCAGCGGGAAGCCGTTCCAGGTTGCTCCTGGACGCTTCCAACCGGCGGCTTGTTCGTCTGGGTGACTCTGCCTGGATCCTGCGACGCCCGCCAGATGCTGGACGCGTGCGTGGACGCCGGAGTCGCGTACGTGCCTGGACAGCCCTTTTTCGTGGATGGAAGCGGCGCGAATACGCTTCGCCTCGCCTTCTCGAAGGAAGACCCGGACGCAATCGACGCCGGAATCACTTCCCTGTTTAGAATCGTGGCAGCCGGATGAACGACTGGCGCGATAACCTCGTCACGGATGTCGACGGCATTGCGAAAATCCTGGACGCCGCCAGCCGCATTGCCGTCCTCGGGATCAAGACCGAAGCACAGGCGGGCCAACCTGCGATCGAGGTTCCGAGGTACATGCTCGAACACGGGTTCGACATCGTGCCGGTACCGGTCTACTTTCCAGAAGTGACGACTATTCTAGGCCAACCCGTTGTGAGGCGCCTGGCCGACATCGATCCTCCGGTCCACATAGTCAACGTTTTCCGCCGATCCGCCGATGTCGCCGCTCACGTCGACGACATACTCGCCGCAAGTCCGGCGTGTGTCTGGCTGCAAGTCGGTATTTCGGACGATGCCGCAGCCGAAATCCTGGCGCGAGCCGGCATCAGGGTCGTGCAGAGTAGATGCATCATGGTGGACCACGCCAAGCTGGCACGCGGGTCCGCTTCGCGGTGAGCGGGCGTCACCTGACTCGCCGGATTTCCATCCAACGGAGAAACCTCCCCGACCGGCCGCGCTGATGCGCACGAACCCGGAGAAAGATGACGACAGGATGCCTCCCACTCTCTATATCTCGCTGGACGTCGAAGCGAGCGGTCCCGTTCCGGGAATGTTCAATCTGCTGGCGATCGGCGCCTGCTCACTCGTCGACGACGGATCAGAAGCACGATTGCTCGAATCCGCGGAGCACGAATTCAAGATTCTGATCCGGCCAATTCCCGGGGCCCAGAACGATCCCGAAGCGCTCAAGTTCGCCGGGGGACTGGTGCCGGAGGAGCTCGAGACGACTGGTGAGGAGCCGCGCGTCGCCTTGCTCGCTCTCAACGAGTGGATCGAGCGCGAACGCGTCGCCGCGAATGCAAGCCGGCCGCATTTCCTGGCGCACGCCGCAAGTTTCGACTGGATGTACATGCGCTGGTACTACCAGAAGTTCGGCGTGAGTTGTCCGTTCGGGTTCGCCGGTGTCGACATCAAGGCCTTTGCGATGGGCTCACTCGGCATCTCTTGGGAAGAGACGTCGAAGGACGCGCTTGGCCGGCGCGCCGGTCTGGAATCCGTCGATCCGCTTCGCCTGCACGATCCGCTCTACGACGCTCACTACCAGGCGCGGCTTTTCTGCGCGTTGTTGAACGCAAGGCGTCGAATGACGTCGTCCGCGGGCTAGACGCGACGTGGAGGCAACGTGAGCGATCTCGGCGAGGCGCGGTCGGTGCTGGAACGAGTCTTCGGGTTCCGGGACTTTCGCGAGGGCCAGGACGATGTGGTTCGCGCCGTACTTGCCGGCGAGAATGCGCTGGTGGTAATGCCGACCGGGGGCGGCAAATCGCTCTGCTACCAGTTGCCGGCCATTGTTCGCGAAGGGACGGCGCTCGTCGTCTCGCCGCTGATCGCTCTGATGAAGGACCAGACCGACTCGCTCGCCGAGCGCGGCATTCCGGCAACGATCATCAATTCGACGGTCACTCCCGGCGAAATCGCGAAGCGATTGCGGGCAATGCGAGGCGGAGCTTTCAAACTCGTCTACGTCGCGCCCGAGCGGTTTCGCAGCGAGCGGTTCGTCGAGGCGGCGGCCGACAGCAGTATCTCGCTCGTGGCCATCGACGAGGCCCACTGCATTTCGGAATGGGGCCACGACTTCCGCCCCGACTACCGGATGCTGGGCGCAAGCCTGAATCGGATCGGGAGTCCGCAGGTTCTGGCCCTCACCGCCACCGCCACCGCCGAAGTCAGAGCCGACATAGCGAAGCAACTCGTCCTTGGGGACGCGCGCCACTTCATTGCCGGGTTCGACCGGCCGAACCTCGCCCTTCGGGTTGTTCCAACGGCAAGGGAGCGCGACAAGCTCACCGAGGCCGTTGCGCTGGTTCGCGAAGCCGGCGGCACGGGAATCGTATATGCCGCCACGCGAAAGGCCGTCGACTCGGCGGCCGCTCAACTGGCATCGGCGGGAATTCGGACTGTCGCCTACCACGCTGGACTTTCGGACCGGGCGCGCGTCGCCGCCCAGGACGCCTTTAGAGCCGGAGACGTCGATGCGATCGTCGCCACCAACGCGTTCGGCATGGGAATCGACAAGCCCGACATCCGCTTCGTGATCCACTGGCACATTCCCGGTTCCATCGAGGCCTACTATCAGGAAATCGGACGCGCTGGCCGCGACGGTCTACCGTCGACGTGCGCGCTGCTCTTCAATTACGCGGATACGCGCCATCAGCAGTTTTTCATCGATGGCAGCTTTCCGTCTCCCGACACCGTCACGGCGGTATACGCCGCGATCGTCGGGCTCAATGCTACCGGCCGCGAGCCGACGACGGCCTCTGTGGCAAGTCGCGTGGCGCTGAAGAACGAGATGAGCCTGAGCGCCGCTCTCGCGATGCTGGAGCGCGCCGGGCACATCGAACGCGTGGCGGCACCGGAGGGCGGGGACCGGTTCGCACGGTCCATTCGCCTGCTCGACGCGAAGCCGGCGAGAGTGCTGCGTATCAATCGGCCCGAGGTTGCGGCCCGCGCGGCTTCCGAGCAGAGGAAGCTCCGGCGGATGGTCGACTTCGCATACTCCGACAAGTGCCTGCGAGCGTTCATCCTCCGTTATTTCGGTGATCGAAAGCAGATCGGCGAATGTGGCACTTGCAGCGTATGCGTGCCGGCTGCCCGCATTTCGCGGAATCACGCGCAGACGCGCGCGCGGGGGGTCGCCGATCGGATGATTCTGGAGTGCGCGCCGACCGGCGATTCTCTCAGGGAGCACCTTCGTCAGACACGCAGCGATCGTGACGACCAGTCCGCGCGTGAAGTCGCAATCGGAGCTTCGGACCCCGAGCCGGCCAGCACCGCCACGCTCGGCGAACACCAGACTCTCGTCGTGCGAAAGGTGCTCTCCTGTGTCGCCCGGCTCAACGGCCGGTTCGGCAAGAGCACGGTGACGCGCGTCCTCGCGGGATCGAAGGCGAAGAAGCTGGCTGACGCCGGACTCACGAACCTCTCGACGTTCGGGCTTCTCAGCGAGATGACCGTCGACGAACTCGGATCCTGGTGCGATGCGCTCGTAGCCGGGGGACTCGTCAGCGTCTCGCCCGGCGCATACCCGACGATGTCGCTGACATCAGCCGGACGTGACGCCATGCGCGGGACGGTCCCGATTTCACTGGATCTGCGGCGCTTCGGTCTGTCGCGGTCCGGGCTTCCGCCTGTCGCGCCGGAACGCCCCCGATAGGCCCCCGGTACTGTGCTGGTATACTCGCGGGTTCGTCCCAATATCTCTCCTCTGGAGGCAGTGACATCATGCAGGACGCATTCATAGTTTCCGGCGCCAGAACGCCGGTAGGAAAGTTCCAGGGCACGCTCTCGCCCTTCAAGGCGCCGGAACTCGGCGGCTTCGCGATTCGTGCTGCAATCGAGCGCGCGGGTCTCGATGCCAGCGAGGTAGAAGAAGTCATCATGGGCTGCGTCCTGCAGGCTGGACTGGGTCAGAACCCCGCGCGCCAGGCAGCGTTGAAGGCCGGATGCTCGAGCTCGGTTGGCGCACTCACGATTAACAAGGTCTGCGGCTCGGGGCTGAAGGCAGTCGGACTGGCGGCGAACGCGATCGCGCTTGGCGAGTCCGACGTTGTCGTCGGCGGCGGTATGGAGTCGATGACGAATGCTCCGTACCTGCTTCCGAATGCACGGCAGGGATACCGCCTCGGAAACGGCACGCTCGTTGACGCGATGATCAACGATGGGCTCTGGTGCGCGATGGACAACTGGCACATGGGTAACACCGGCGAGTACGTCGCCGAGAAGTACGGTATCTCGCGCGAAGAACAGGACGCCTTCGCGGTGAACTCGCATCGAAAGGCCGCCGCGGCTATGGAGGCGGGGCGGCTGTCGGATGAAATCGTCCCCGTCGCGATTCCCCAGAAGAAGGGCGATCCGATCCTGTTCTCCGTTGACGAGTCGGTTCGTGCCGACACCAGCGTCGAAGCTCTCGCAAAGCTTCGACCTGCTTTCCAGAAGGACGGGACGGTAACCGCCGGCAACGCGCCTGGAGTCAACGACGCCGGCGCGGCCGTCGTCGTCACGAACGCCGCTGGAGTGCAGCGCCTCGGTCGCGATCCGCTCGCACGCGTCGTCGCCCAGGCGACGAGCGGAATGGAACCGAAGCTCGTGATGATGGCGCCGGTTGAGGCGGTGAAAAAGGTGCTGGCAAAGACGGGCTGGCAACGTGGGGACGTCGATCTCGTGGAACTCAACGAGGCATTCTCGGTTCAGGCGCTTGCGGTCACACGCGAGCTCGAACTCGACCCCGAGCGAGTAAACGTCAATGGCGGCGCGGTTGCGATCGGCCATCCTATCGGTGCGAGCGGAACGCGCGTCCTCGTCACGCTCCTGTACGAAATGCAGCGGCGGGGAGCCAGGCGCGGCATCGCGGCGCTCTGCCTCGGCGGCGGGAATGCCGTAGCGATGGCCGTCGAACGGTAAAGAAACGGGCAACGAGGGCCGATGAATCGAGAGGAGAATCAGACAAAGTGTCACACGAGATCAGCACATTCGGCGTAGTCGGCGCCGGCACCATGGGAAACGGCATAGCGCAGACGGCCGCGAGGGCTGGGCTCTCGGTCATTCTGCGCGATGTCGAGCAGCGCTTCATCGATCGTGGAATAGCCGCGATCGACAAGAGCCTTCAGCGTGACGTCGATAAGGAGCGACTGACGGCCGACGGCAAGGCCGAAATCCTGGGGCGGATCGCGACGACCACCGGACTCGAATCATTCTCGGAAGCCGACATCGTAGTCGAGGCCATCACCGAGGACCTTGCGGTCAAGACAGATCTATTTCGTTCGCTCGATCGCATTGCGCGACCGGGAGTGATCCTCGCGAGCAACACTTCGTCGATATCGATCACGAAGCTCGCGGCTTCAACGTCGCGGCCGGAACGTTTCATCGGAATGCATTTCATGAATCCGGTACCGGTGATGAAGCTGGTCGAAATCATCCGTGGAGTTGCGACGGCCGACGAGACCTATGCGGACGTGAAGGCTCTGTCCGAGCGCATGGGAAAAACGCCGGTCGAGGTGAACGATGCGCCCGGTTTCGTGTCGAATCGTGTCCTGATGCCGATGATCAACGAGGCAATCTTCTGCGTCTACGAGGGTGTCGGAACACCCGAGTCGATAGATGAGGTAATGAAGCTGGGGATGAACCACCCGATGGGACCGCTCACACTCGCCGACTTCATCGGGCTCGACGTCTGTTTGGCGATAATGAATGTGCTCTACGACGGGTTCAACGATTCGAAGTACCGTCCGTGCCCCCTGTTGAAGAAATACGTCGACGCGGGATGGCTCGGCCGGAAGTCGGGTCGCGGCTTCTATGTTTATGGATGAGATGTTCAATGAGAAGTGGCTTGAAATTGCGCGAATCGACGTTCGCGGAAAGTTGTAGAATGCCAGCGTGAGGATTCTCTGTCAGAACTGTGCGACTCCGAATCCGGGAAGCCAGGCGCTATGCGTCCGGTGCCGGGCGCAGTTGCACATCGTCACGATTCCGCGACGTCATCGGCACCTGTTCGCCGAGCCCGACGGAATCGAGGAGCACATCCTGGAGCGCATCTCGACGCTGGAGACGGAACTCGAGAAGTTGCGAGCGCGCAACGATCGCCTGCTGGACCTCGTTCATCGGCAGGCCAACGCGAGCTTCAACGACCGCGCTCTGCTCGACGCCGTGGTCTCGTTGCTCGAGGAGCACTCCGGACTCGACACGGACGCAGTCGAGCTTCGCTGGCGACAGCTGGTCGACCGCTATTCGGAAGAACTCGACGAACGGGACAGGCTCGAGGAGCGGTCTCGAGAGATCTCTCTCGCGTATGGCGGAACCGACAGGCCTTCGTTCGATCGGCTCGTCGACGACGGAATGCAACTGGTGCTCGGAGGCGACGAACGGCGCGGAGTCCGGCGTCTCGAGAAAGCGCTGCTGCTCGATCCGGCGAACGGCCCCCTGGGCAAGTTCCTCGGCGAGCACTTTTTCTTTGCCGGCCGGCCTTCGCTCGCTCGACACTACCTGGAGCGCGCAGCGTCGAACGAGCCGCGAAACACTCACGTTGCGTTGATGCTCGGTGTCGTGTGCGGTGATGACGGCGAAACGGAGTCTGCCCGTCTGCACTTCGAAAGGGCGCTGGCCCTGCGAAAGGACTCCTTTCTTGCTCATTACGGACTTGGCAGGCTGCACGCCGTCGAGGGCAGATTCCGCGAGGCCCTGGTCCATTTCAAACGCGCGCTCACGCTGAGTCCGTCGGCCGAGATGCACTACCTGGTCGGAAGGATCTACCTCGAGCAAGAGCGGGTCGACGTTGCCGAACGGCATCTTAGAAAAGCGGTGGATCTCGATCCTACTTTCGACCAGGCCCTCTACCACCTTGGCCTGATCCTCATGCGGCAGTCGGACGTGACTCGCGCCCGCGAGCTCTTTCTGGCGGCGGCCGAGGTCAATCCCGATGAGCGCCGCTACCGCACGGCGATCTCGGCCAAATCGGCAAAGCGGCTGGTCTCGCTTCCGGTCTTCGGACCCGGACGCATCGCGAAGCGGCGTTCCATTACGAATGGCGATGCTCGATTTACCCTGCTGGTAATGCAGACCCTTGCCGACGACGCGTTCGGATCCCTGCCTGGCGCCGGGAAATGACGTTCGAACCCTGACCCCGACTTCCTGGAACAGCATTCCAATCCCGGAGAATCCGTTCACATGACAACCGCTTCCCCCTCGACGGCGCCCGGCCGCCGGCTTGCTGTGCTGCAACCTTCGGGCGAATGTCTATCCTGCGTGCACGGCCGCGTCCGAATGGTCAAGGAGCGGTTGAAGATCACGTGCGCCCGTCGCAGGCGCTCGGGCATCGACTGCCCGGAGTACGTCGACGACGGCCGCTCCGAAGTGCTTCACGCCATCGTTAGACGGCTTCGGCGCACACAGACGGGATATCGGCGTGTCTTCAACGTGGTGCAGCCGGATTGCCCCAACTGCAAAGAGAATTGCTGTACGCGCCCGTTCCTGAAGAAGACGCCGTTCTACGGCGAGGACAGCATTTATTACCTCCTGATTGGACAGCCGCTTCCCGACATCCCGCCTGGCGCGGACCACTGCATCTTCTTCGACCGGGGATGCACCCTTCCATCGCACCTTCGGCCACACGTCTGTATCGAGTACAAGTGTCCGTTCGTCCCGCAACCCCGGCAGATCGACGTTCTTGGCGAACGCATGCCGGAGGACACCATCTATCTGCTGTCGGTCGCCACGCAGGAATACGCCGGATGGCGGGGTTCGTACCCGCGGACAACAGACAACGGGCTGCCGACTGGGGAGACGGTGGACCGATTTCAGAACGTATGGAATCCGGAGCGACCGCTGGACGATCTGCGCGAGCGCTACGGCCTGACGTGATCGAGACTGCCGACTAGGGCAGTTCCGGCCTCGTGATCCTCGGCGGTCCCGATTTCGGTTTGGTCGGTGGCGATGCTGGACGCTGGTTAACGCCTGGCGCATCAGAAGAAGCTGGCGCCTCGGCAGCGGGAGGCGCGTCTACTTCAGGCGGCGACTTCAGCTCAGTAAGAATGACCTCGATTTCTTCGCGCACCGAATAGTAAGGCTTGTCCGATATTGCGTTATCGGCATCGCGCCAGTCCTGTACGACGTCGCCATCGATTCGGAAACGACCGTGCTGATAGTTCAACGTGCGGTAAAGCCCGCCGTCGCGCACCAGGAACACGAGCCACTCTTCCTTCTTCTTGTACTTGTCGTCGGTGTTGGCGATCAGTGAATTGCTCGCCACCCGTACTTCATCGAGCGTGAAATCGCCCTCGATGACGTCCACGATTTCGAGCCTGGCGATCTGTTTGAAGTCTCCCCAATCCGAATCGTCGGTCTTCTCGACGCGGGCGCGGGCGATCAGAATCGATTTCTCGACGAGTTCTCGCGTCGGCATGACCCGCAGGTCGCCGTTGCCAGTCGCGAAACCGGCCTGGCTGCAGGCGATGACGAGTCCGGCCACGAGCACACTCAGCAGGGGCGTTCTGAACATAGAGATGTTGACCGTGCCTTCCCTCAAACGTCGAAGTTTACCCGACGCCGGTTGCGTCTGACAACGAGCCGTCCCTCAAACGCCTTTCGCAAGGAGACGTTGCATTACTCCTCGGCCTTGGCCGCCGAGCGGATGGCGAATCGCCTCCAGGCCCAGCCGGCCAAGCCGGCGAGAACGACTACGCCAAGCACCTCGAGCCCGTGTCGCTTGATGATATCGACAGCTTCGTCACCGAACTTGACGGCGAGAACGGCCTCGAGACTGAACCGCAGCAAGCGCCCAGCCGCGACGGCAGCTACGAATCGCACCCAGTGGATCTTCAGTACGCCAGCCGTGAGGTTGAAAGCCTTGAACGGGAACGGCGGAGGCAAAACGGCAGCGGTGGCGATCGTCACGACGTCGTAGCGGCCGAGCAGATTCTCGATGCGCTCACGTCGCTTCGGCGCAATCTTCGACAGGGCGGCCGACCCGGCGCGCCGGGCCCCGAGATATAGAGTCGTCGATCCGATTACCGCTCCGGCGGTCGCGGCGAGCACGGTGACGGGCGCCATGGCCGGCGCTTTCGTCGATAACACGATTACCGCGAAGTCCGCTCCCCCGGGCAATGGGATGAACGAATCGAGCAGCGATATCAGGAACGCGCCGAGCGGCCCGAAGGCAATGAACCAGTTCGTGAGTTGGGCGAGCTTGTCGCCAAAGGGTATCAGGCTAGTGAGGAGCATTGGACTGGACCGCAAAGCCTACACGTCGCCTGTCCGATGTGGCAACGTGTCGACACTTGCGGCCGGGAAATAGTGGAGGACAATTGCTTCCCCGGTCTGGCCGGCCACAGCAAGCCTCTGCGCTCCTTCCAGGCACAGTCCAATCCCGTGTCCGAAACCGGCTCCGCGAAACACGAACGCGCCCCGCTCTCGCTCGACCTTGAAATTCGGACTCGGCAGTGCGTCCCATCCCAGCCGGCGACCGATAGTTGTTCGGAACACGTCGCCCGGCATTCGTCGATCGCCCGCGCTCGACACGATGTGGACCGACGTGACCCAGCCGGACTCGTCGCGATCGGCGCGGAGTGAGTAGTCGGATCGCACCGGTGGGCCCGACCGGTCTGCCACCGCCGAAGCAACAGAAGATGCAGCGATGGTTCGCGTCCACGAGTAGTACTTCGTTCCCCGGCACCAACGGCACTCCACTGAAGTGAAGTCGCCCGAGTCGTCGATTCCCCATAGACTGGCCGGCGTCGTCGTCCGCCCTCCACAGCACGCGCTGAAGAATCCGGTGACTATGTGCCCGTCGCGGACAAGTACCTTTCCTGCTGTCCCCGCGGCGGCCTCCAACGCCAGACGGCGAACTGACGTGTCCTGGCCGATCAACCCGACCGAATGCAGGCAATGCGTCGAGTCGCAGACGTCAAACCCCTCCCGCGCGTGCCGGGCAACCGAGACCGCGAGATAACTACGGATGGCGATAGCGCCGGCCCTGAGGGCCTCGAGGCGTTCGCAAGAGTCCAATTCCGCCGATACGGCACTTGCCACCAGCGATTCGAGGGACATATCGGCGCGGATCGCGATTCGGCCCGCGAAGAACTCGAAGTGAACCGGGGCGGGCAAACGCCTTTGCCGCCGGCTACGGCCGGTCACGTCAACGTCGATCGGCGCGTCGCTGTCGGCGTCTAGCCTGGATCCAAGCCACGCCGGCCGCCCGGGCGTCCGGACTCTCAATTTACCGGAGTCCACTTCGATCGTGATCGGAGTCCCTGACGGCAGCGTCCAACCGGTTGAGAGCCGAAGCGCCCTTGATGGCCGAATCACCACTCGCCGAGGCTTCACAATTCCGAGAATGTCTACCCGGAGCGTGACAGGCAGAGTTGCCGTCGCGGCACTCGTCGAGGCGATCGGAACGACCAGGAGCAGTATGGCCAGCAGGCAGCGAGCGCGCACGCAGAGAGCCTCCGCCTACAGACTACACGACCAGGGCACAAAAAAAGGGCCGCCGGGGATGGCGGCCCTGTGGAGGCTACTGCGGAGGAAACACCCACTATGCAGCGCGGTCGAGCATGCAACCGCGGAGGCGAGCCACAGCTTTCGTGTGGATCTGCGAAACTCGAGACTCGTTGACGCCAAGTACGCTGCCAATCTCCTTCATCGTCAACTCGTCGACGTAGTAGAGAGAGATGACCAGCCGCTCCTTCTCCGGAAGCGCTTCGACGGCATCCGCCAACTGCTGCCGCGCTTCTTCGCGCTCGTAAGTCGTGAACGGATTGAACTCTGGCGAAGCCGGAAGGGACTGAATCGGATCGATCACAGGCGAGCCGTCCGCGTCGTCACCCAGGTGAAGGCTCGCGAGCTGAACAGAATTGATCTCGTTGACGAGGCCGTGAAGCTCGTCGATGCCAATCTCCAGGAACGCGGCCACCTCGACATCCTCGACGGAACGGCCGTGTTCGCGCTGCAGTGTAGAGTGAGCCGCCTGCAACTCCCGCGCGCGGCGGCGAAGACTGCGCGGCGCCCAATCGAGACTGCGAAGGTGATCGAGGATGGCACCGCGGATTCGCCGTTCGGCATACGTGCGGAATCGAATGCCACGTGTCGGATCGAACTTGTCGGCCGCATCGATGAGCCCGATCGTGCCGGCGCCGATGAGGTCGTCGACCTCGATGCTCGACGGCAGCTTGCTGCAGACCCGGCCCGCCAGGAACCGAACCAGGCTCAAGTGGTCCTCGATCAGCGAATCGCGATTGAAGTTCTCGAAGATGAAGGGCGCTTCGATTGGAATGTATGCAGTAGCCATGTCGATTCTCGCTTTCGATCGCGACTGTCGGGTTTTCGGCAGCGCTGTCGGTTTTCCGTCAGGCCAAGGTTGGCCATTTCTGAAATTCGGAACGCGGGCGACGACGCGAACCCTCTATGGCGAGCCGTGTGAGTGAATCCGGAAGCTCAATATTCAAAAGAACTTCCGAGCTTCTCTCGCGGCTGCGTTCTGGATTTTCGTAGTCGGTTCCGATCAAAGAGCTCCACGATTTCGAGGTGTCGTTTCGTGGTTCGCCGACTACTAGGGCAACTCTGGTGCCACAACCCGCCACAGATCGGAAGCGGGAAACATGGGGCGTTTTGCCGCAGCCTATTGGCGGACAGGTCCTGTTTCGCCCTCTTTTCCCGCTCTCGAGTCGGTAATCCGACACGTACTGTCGGTTTTCCGACAACTGACGTGCCTTGCGATCGGGACCGAGATGACCATTGCGGAGGAATCGACGGCCGTGCTAATGAATCTGGCGTGCTTGTCGATACGTGTCCTGGGGCAAACGAGATGACACGAGACGAGCTCAAACAGCACCTTTCAGACATGGCCAACGGTCTCTCGCTGATGGCGGACTGCGACGCTAAAGACATTGCCGTCGCTGAGGTGCTCACGAAGCTTCGTGAGGCGCTTGGCCATCGGACCGAGATCGAGTTCCTCGTTCACTGTCAGTCGTTTGACCCGCACGAAGCGCTGCTCCGCCGCGAGCACGCCGCCCGAGTGCGACGCGTCACGGGAGAGCTTCCCAGCCGTCCATCGTGAAAGCTAAACATTCTGAGTGTCGTATTCCGGAGCGCCTTTTCCTGGCTGTTCCAATCGAGGGCCTGTTCGACGTCCTGGATGACGGACTTGCACCGATCCGATTGCATTGCTCCGAGAAGGCCGCTCGAAAGGCCACGGACATCCGTCGACCGGCAATCCTGACCGTGTTGGCCTGGGAAGCCGCGGCCCAGGGTCACGAATTCGAAGCAGACGGTGATGGATGGCGCGTCACGGCGGCGCTTCCGCACCACCTGCTTGCGTGCGATGACCGTCGCGCGCTCGCGAAACTGCGCGTCAAGGGCAGACAATCCTGCGGTGGCATCCTGATCAGCAATCTGGAGGACCCACGCGTGCTGCTGCTCTTCAAGGAAAAACCTGGCTTCACGGCCTGGAAGTTGCCGAAGGGCGGATTGGAGGATGGAGAGTCGCGCCGACAGGCGGCCAGGCGTGAGGTCGCCGAGGAGGCCGGAATCCGGCGGGTGCGGGTGCTCGGCAAGGTAGGGATGATTCAATACTTCAAGCAGGGCAAGAAGGGCCGGCGACGTGAAAAGACCGTCGACCTCTTTCTCATGCTCAGCCGGGACGGCGAATGCAACATTGCGCCGCGCAAAGGAGAGTCGTTCGTCGCGTGCGCCTGGTTGACTTTCGAGGAAGCAATCGCCCGCGTCACCCAACCCGAAGCACGCGGTTCCATCGCCCGCGCCCGGGCGCTGACTCAACGACTGAACAAGCGCTGACCTCGCCTGCAATCGGAATTCGAAAAAGGCCACCCTCGACTGCTCGAAGGTGGCCTCTTTCACGACGCGATGGAGAACCGCTCAACCGTGTCGGGACTGGATTTTGAACCTATCCAAGATAAGTGGGCGGCATATCAACTGGCGTTCGGAGTCCCCGACCTAAGTGGGGATGCACTGTCCAGATATCGCTACGCCTCCCGTCTCGTATAGCGTTGGTTCAAAATTTTCAACCCCGGTGGAACCACGAATCTCGCAGTGAATCCGCCGCGAAACGAAGACTAGCCGCCACTGGAACAGCGGTCAAGCTCATTCTCTAAGTAACTGTGTCTAATGACTTTCGGGCGATTTACGGAGTGAATGAAGCGTACGGATTCATCGCCACGCAAAAGTCCGTGTTCGCTATGACTTGCGGAGCGCCGCCTTCAAAACAAGGCTCAGAATCCGGCCTTCGTCGTCGGATCTGAAGGCTATACGGACCGCGTAAAGAGGCAGGGCGACCGGATCGAATCGCTCTAGTTTGACTGCGTCCTTCTCGGTGGTGAGAAGCGCCTCGGCGCCTGACGAAATGGCCGAAGCCGCGGCAGCGGCGAGGTCCTCTCGGGAGTATGGGTGATGATCGCGATGCGCACTCTCGGAAACAACCTGCATTCCAATGTTCCGAAGGTCTTCCGTGAACAGGACCGGGTTTCCGATGGCCGTCAGGACGCCGACCTTTCGGCCGCGCAATGTCTGGGGATCTCGCAACTCGCCGCCGAACACGGGCCTGAGCGCGTCGATGTCGTGCCATGAATGAAATATCGGGATGTCAGGCCGGCAGGTTCCCCTGACGACGCGCTCGATCGCCGACTCGTCGAAGGGACGGTCCGAGCGGGTCACGATCACGGCATCGGCGCGCTTCATTCCCTGCAATGGCTCGCGGAGCCGCCCCACCGGGGGCATCCGCAGACATCCAAACGGATCGGTGGCATCGAGGACCAGCAGGTTCAGATCACGCGCCAGCTGCAAGTGCTGAAAGCCGTCGTCTAGGACGAAGACTTCGGTACCCAACTCGAGCGCGGCCCAGGACGCTGCCTTCGCACGGTCCGGGTCCACGACTATCGGCACGCCGTCGAGTTCACGCGCCAGCATCGCGGGCTCGTCTCCGGCGCGATCCGCGTCGTTCGTCGCCCTGGGTTCGTCACGGGCGCCCAGCACGACCCGCTCTTTCGACTGCCGGCCGTAACCGCGCGTGAGCACAGCGCATTCGTACCCCTGGTCGCGCAGCACCCGGACAATGTGGGCGACAATCGGGGTCTTCCCCGTTCCGCCTAAAGTCAGATTCCCGACGCTGATGACAGGCCGATCGAGGCGGACCTGTGACAGATAGCCGGTCTCGTATGCCACTCCACGGACCAGCGCGCCGAACTCGGCAATGCGCACGAATGGACCGAGCATGCGCGCCAACGGGCCTGGCGAACCCCCTGGCCGCATCCCCGATTCGAGCCGCTCGCGAATTCCGGTCACGTGCGTGGGTCCGACGAATCGATGAGCCCTCGAATGACGGCAATCGTTCGCATCGTAGAGCCCCGATTGGCGTCGAGCACAGCCGCGGCACTGGCGCCGAGCAGCCTGCGTCGCTTCTCGTCGGTCAGCAGTGACTCGAACGCTCGCGCCAGTCCGTTGGCGTTTGCATCGGCGTGGTCGAGCTGAACGACCGCGCCGGCGGCCAGAAAATCGCTAACCACCTGGCGGAAGTTCTCCGTGTGAGGTCCGACTACGATTGGGCGGCCGAAGAGCGCGGGTTCGAGGATACTGTGGCCGCCTCTTGGAACGAGGCTGCCGCCAACGAAAGCGACGGTCGCGAAAGAATATGCGGCCGCGAGCTCGCCAATCGAATCGAGCAGCAGAATGGCGGCATCGTTTGCCGGAAATTGAGAACCGGCATCCGAGCGGCGGACGAAGCCAAGGCCCGACGCCGCCAGGAGGCGCGCAACCTCGTCGAACCGCTCGGGATGGCGCGGCGCGATCATCATCCGAGTGTCGCCCAATCCTACGCGTCCACGAAGCTCTTTGAGCGCATCGATCAGCATCGCTTCTTCTGCGGGCCCTGTCGAACCGGCCACGATCAACGGCCGCTCGTCGTCAAGAGCGAAGATGCTGGCGAGATCCGACCGCCGAGAGGCCGTGCGAGCCTGAAAGTCGGCAATGTTCAGGTCGTACTTCATGTTCCCCGTCACGGACACTCGCGTGGGGTCGGCGCCGAGCGACTTCATCCGATCCGCGTCGGCGGCCGATTGCATGAGGAACCGGGCAACGGCAGCGAGCACTCCGCGCAGAATCCACCGCAGCCGCGCATAGCCACGATAGGAATTGTCGGAAAGCCGTCCGTTGACGATTGCAACAGGCACGCGACGCTTGCGGCACGCGGCAAGCACGTTCGGCCAGATCTCGGTCTCGACAAGACAAAGCACGCCTGGACCGATTCGACTCATCGCCCGCGAGACCGGCCCTGGCAGGTCGATAGGAAAGTAGAAGACGTCGAGGTCCGGAAACCGGTCTCGCGCGACCTTCTGGCCGGTTGCCGTTGTCGTTGAAACCGCCACGCGCCAGTTCGGGAAGGCGGTGACGGCCTCACGCACGAACTGCTCGACCGCGACGACCTCGCCGACCGAAACGGCGTGAATCCATAGGGTCGGCTTCTTCGATGGCCTGATGTTCGGAGCGCCGAGTCGTTCGGACAGGCTGCCGATGTACTTCCGATGGCGAATCGCCCGAAATACGAGCACCGGCGCCATTAGGAACAGGCCGACAACCAGAAGAACGGTGTAGACGGCGCGAAACACGCGATTGGCCGGAATACTCGGACGTCGGCGAGTCTCGATGGCGGCTCGCGGGACCTAGTGGCGCTATTTAGCCCGCTCGAGGTATCGCCCTTCGTTCGGGTCGACGCGAATGACGTCGCCCTGTTTTACGAACGGCGGAACCATAACGGTTACGCCAGTGGACAGCTTGGCGGGCTTGTTCGAGTTAGAAGCGGTCGCTCCCTTGAGTTCGGGCTCGGTCTCGACAACCTCGAGCTCGATAACGGGTGGAAGCTCGATTCCGATCGGGCTACCGTCGAAAAACTCCACTTGAATCTTCAGGCTCTCGGTCAGGTAGCCCACGGCGTCTCCGAGCTGTTCGGCATTGAGACCGATCTGCTCGTACGACTCGGTATTCATGAAGTAGTAAAAGTCGCCGTCGGAGTACAGATACTCCATATCGTGCTGCTCGAGCGTGGCCCGTTCGACACTCTCGGTAGCGCTGAACCGAGTCTCCATGCTGGTTCCAGTCTTCAGGCCGCGCAGTTTGCACTGAACGAACGCTCGAAGGTTGCCGGGGGTGCGGTGCTGGAAGTCCAGCACGCGGTATGGCTCACCGTTGTAGATGATGATGTGTCCCCGGCGGATCGCATTCGCGTTCATGAAAAAAGTACCTCGTCGGAATGTCGTCAGCTTCAGCCGTGCTCGAAAGCAGCCGTGGAGGATACGCGCCGGGCGTTGGTTGGTCAAGGCAGGCAACGCCAGGCCGAGTCCGTCGAATCCTCATCTCGAAACGGATCGAAAAGGGCGCCACCATGCCGGCTGGCCAACTTGCCTGACCCAGGGTCAGCGGTGTATGGTCAGGCCAGATTTCATTTTTCGATTCGAACAAACACGGATAAGGGTTACGGGCCACTGAACCTCATGTTTAGACGTTTGAGTGTCGTCTCGCTCGTACTTGCACTGGCGCTGGGCGCGCTGCCATTCGTGCCTTCCGCCGCGCTTGCAAAGTCTTCCAAAGCCTCTTCGAAAGCCAGGAAATCCAAACCTGTTTCGAAGAAAAAGTCCGCAAGGTCGTCCAAGGCCGGAAAATCACGAAAGTCCTCCAAGCGCGACGTCGTAGCGAAGCGCGGCAAGGGCGGCAAGAAGTTGTCCAAGAAGGAGCGGCAGCGAATTGCCCGTGCCGCGGCGGAAGCCAGGCGTCGCGAGGCGGCGAGGCTCGCGGCAATCCGGCGCTTCGATGCTTCACTGCTCGAGGCCTCGCGGGCGAGCATTGCAAGGGACGATCTGCGCGGTGAAGACCTGTTCGTGAGACAGGCGGCGATATCCGCACTGGGAAATCGAGCCGGTACGGTTGTCGTCATGGATCCCAACACCGGACACGTCCTGTCGATCGTGAACCAGCAGATGGCCGTATCGAGCCCGATCAAGCCCTGTTCAACGTTCAAGCCGGTAGTCGCGCTGGCGGCATTGAGCGAGAACCTCATGCCCGATTCCGACGTGCGGATGCTCAGGGCGTGTAACTGCGAGATCGACATGGACGACGCGCTGGCTTACTCGAACAACGAGTACTTCCAGCAGCTCGGCCGCCAGATGGGCCTGGAAAAGCTCACGTCCTACGCCCGGCAGTATGGATTCGGCGAACGATCGGGAATCAATCTGGCCGGCGAGAGCCCGGGAGTCCTGCCTTCCTCAGTGTCCGGAGATGGACTCGGACGGGTCGCGAGCCACGGAGACGGCATCGGAATCACGGCAATCCAGCTTGCTAATTTCATTTCGACGATCGCAAACGGTGGATCGCTCTACCAGCCGCAGGTGCTCGCTCCTGGAAAGGTCTGCACTCCCGTTTTGCGGCGCCAGATCAAGCTCGACCCGAAGAACCGCCGCGCCGTGCTCGACGGCATGGTAGAGGCGGTTGAGGTCGGCACGGCGCGTCGCGCCAACGACGCCGGCGAGGAGATCGCGGGCAAGACGGGCACTTGCATCGGGCACGGATCGTGGATCGGGCTATTCGGATCCTACGCCCAGGTAGACAATCCGAATCTCGTCGTCGTCGTGATCACCCGCGGTTCGTCGGCGCGGGGCAAGTACGCAGCCGACATTGCCGGCGACGTGTACCGGATGGTGGGATCCCGCTTCGGAAGCACGGCGCAACGTCCGCGCCGAGTCGGCGACGAGGACGGCGACACCCCTTCACTGACGATCAGGTAATGCTCGCACGGTTCCTACGCCGGACCACGAAGCTGGCTTCGTTGGCGCTCGCAGCTGCAGCGCTGCTTCCGGCCGTCTCAGGGGCGCAATCTACAGCGCGAGGTACAGCTACAGGCACTGCCGCCCAGTCGCGCCTCGACGAAAGGATCATCGCCTTGACGTCGGCGGCGCAGTTCAGGGCCGCCCGCTGGGGGGTTTTCGCTATCGACCTCGAGAGTGGCGAAGTCCTGGCATCGATCGACGCCGGCAGACGATTCCTTCCGGCTTCCAATATGAAGCTCTACACGACGGCGCTTGCCCTCGCGAAACTCGGTCCAGGTTATCGCTGGCGAACCAGCGTTTTCGCTGAAGGACGGCCGGATGTTCGAGGACGGCTCGCGGGCGACCTCGTCCTTTACGGACGTGGCGATCCCTCGATTTCCGACACATTCGGGGCCGGTGTCGCCTCCCGGAAAATCGACGAGCTCGCGGACCGCGTCGCGGCGTCGGGTGTAAAGCGAGTGGCTGGGAATCTGGTGGCTGACGAGAGTTACTTCCCGGGAAAACGTTTCGGGTACGGCTGGGAATGGAACGACCTGCAGTGGGGATACGGTGCGGAAGTCAGCGCGCTATCGGTTGGCGACAACGTCGTGTCGCTCACCGTAACGCCGGCGCCGAAAGCAGGCGAACCGTGCAGCGTCGCTCTCGGCGCCAGGAACGGCTTCGTCCGTTACACGAACAGGACGCGGACATCTCCGAAGCAGGGACTCAATGACCTTGGCGTATACCGCGCCGAGAGCTCGAATGTGATCGACGTGTTCGGACACGTGCCGGTGGACGCGCCGAAGTTCGACCAGTTCGTCGCGGTTCACGATCCAGCCGGTTATTTCGGGGCGCTCCTTCGAGATGCTCTGGCGCGGCGCGGCATCGTCGTGGAAGGCAGAACGCTCACCGCCGACTCTCGAATGCGCGAGGTTGCGCCGTTCGACACGGCGGCCGCCGTCGAACTTGCAGCGATAGAGTCCGAGCCGCTCTCGAGCGTGGTTCGAGAAACAAACAAACAGAGCCAGAACCTGTATGCCGAACTGCTGCTCAGAACCGTGGGCCGCGTGGCCGGCCCGGCAACGGAGACGACTTCAGAGGCGGCCGGGATCAAGGCGCTCAACGAGTTTCTGCGAGCGGCGGGCGTCGACGTTGTGCCGCTGCTGTTCAGCGATGGATCCGGTTTGTCTCGGCAGAACCTGATTACGCCTGAGGCGACGGTGCGACTACTCGCCTATGCTCGCAAGCAGCCATTTGGAGACGTACTTTTCGCGTCGCTACCTGAAGCCGGCGTCGACGGCACTCTCGAGAAGCGCTTCCGGGAAACGGCCGGGACAAGCCGTATCCGGGCGAAGACAGGGTCTCTCGGCGACGCTTCTGCACTGGCGGGATTTGGCCTGTCGCGGACGGGACGAACCGTAGTCTTCTCGGTCATGGTGAACAATATGCCGGGCGACAAACGCGAAGTCCGCTCGGTGATCGACTCCATCGTTCTCGCGCTGCTCGACGGTTGAGCGTTACCAATCTCCTTTAGCTGGCCACTCTGTCCGGCTCGTCGTACAATCCGGCCAAACAATGCACGATGACGCCCCGAGACTTTGTCCGTCGTGTCAACGACCGGTGTCAGAAGAGGTCGATTACTGTCCGTTCGACGGATCGCCTCTTCGAGAATCCCGGCCGCTGCCCACTTCGGCCGATGTGGTCGACTTGGGAATTCCCTCTCCGGCAGCGACGACGCCTGGCAGCGATCCGTTCATCGGATACGAGCTTCTGGGCCGATACCTCCTGCTGGAGCGAATCGGCCAGGGCGGCTTCGCCACGGTCTATAGAGCGCAGCGAATCGGGCAATCCGGCTCTGTCGCCATCAAGCTGGTGACTCAGTCGAGGCGCGGAGACGAGACTATCGCCCGGCGATTCGAGCGCGAGGGCCAGATCCTCAACGCATTCTCGCATCCGAACGCCGTTGGCATCGTCGAGTGCGGCGTCACCGGCGAAGGACTGGCTTACATCGTGATGGAGTACGTCGAGGGACAGACACTCCGTTGGATCATTGCGAACGAGTCTCCGCTCGCGCTGCCGAGAATCGAGGCCGTCCTGCTTCAGGTCGGGGCGGCGATCACAGCCGCGCACCGGAAAGGCATCATCCACCGCGATTTGAAGCCGGAGAATGTGGTCATCGTCCAGACTTCGGCCGGCGAAGTGGCGAAGGTACTGGATTTCGGCGTGGCGAGCCTGCGATCGGCCGACGTGGTCGATGGTCAGATCACCGGCAATGACCTCGTCGTCGGAACACCGAGATACCTGGCGCCGGAAGCGTTGATCGAAGGCGTTCAGACGGCCGCATCCGACGTCTACACACTTGGCATCGTGGCCTACGAGATGCTGACCGGGCGCGCCCCGTTCGAGCCGACTGTCGGGGAGAACTCGCTCGAGGTAGCCGTCAGGCTAGCCCGACAGCAGCCTCCCCCTCCGAGTAGCTTCAACCCTCAACTGTCGGCAGAGATCGACGACGTAATCCTCAGGTGCATTTCCCGAGAACCAGGTGATCGATTTGCAACGCCCACGGAGTTTGCCGAGGCCATTGCCGCTGCGATTACCGACGTGCTGTCGAATTCTCCCGAGACCGATCCACTCAGCAGGTCGATGCCCGCCCTGCGACCCGATCAATACGACGCGATCGAAGAGACGATCAAAGGCGTGCCGGCAATATCGGACGAAATGCTCGCAGGCGCTTCGATTTCGGTCGACAAGACGGTAGTCGGTATGCCGTCGTTGCCGCCGTCCGCGCCACTTCCCGCAGCCCCGGCGACAGTTGTAGGAATGCCGGCGCTCCCGCCTTCCGCGCCGCTTCCCGCAGTCCCGGCGACCGTCGTTGGAATGCCGGCACTTCCTCCATCGGGGCCATTGCCTGCGGCCGCAGAAACCGTGGTCGGCATGCCTGCGCTTCCTCCATCGGGGCCATTGCCCGCGGCCGCCGAAACCGTGGTCGGGATGCCTGCGCTGCCTCCATCGGGGCCATTGCCTGCGGCCGCCGAAACCGTGGTCGGGATGCCTGCGCTGCCTCCATCGAGGCCATTGCCTGCGGGTGCTGCAACCGTGGTCGGGATGCCGGCGCTGCCTCCATCGAGGCCATTGCCTGCGGCTGCTGCAACCGTGGTCGGGATGCCCGCGCTGCCGCAGTCAGGCACATTGCCAGCGGCCTCTGAGACGGTGGCTGGGATACCGGCTGACAAGTCGGCACCGCTGCGAAGCGAGCAGGCGCCATCGGTTGCATCGGGCAGAGAGTCGCGGGCACAGGCCGGGCCGGCCAGATCCTTCAACCCGGTAGCAATCATTGCAGTTCTTGTGGTACTGGCGGTCGTCCTCGCCGCCATCCTTCTGTTGAAGTAGATCCTCGTCAGGCTCCTCCCCGATGGTCGTTCGAAACTTGAGAGTGCGCGTACAATCATTTGTGGAAGCTGTTTACCGTGTTGAACCTCAGAAGCAACCGAATCCGGGAAATCGGAGTCTCAGGCCTAGCGGATGTCGGCCTGCCGCGCGGCGGCGTGGTTTGCGCGACGAGTGAGCGACAAAAAAATCTGTCGAGGATTCATCAGATGACAGTCAAGTCCCTGAAGATCGCAGTTCCCGCCCTCTGTGCCGTTCTCCTGGCAATTCCAGCGCTCGGACAGGCCCACACCAACCTGAACATCGGAGACCCCGTCGCGAAGCCGCTGACGCCGGCTCCCGTGCCGGCCGACACGATCGATATTACCGCCGTCGTGGAAACCGTTCCCGTTCCAGTGGGCGGCGATGCGGCTGACGATCCCGCGATCTGGGTCAATCCTAAAGACTCTTCCAAGAGTCTCGTCCTCGGCACGAACAAGCAACTCGGACTGCACGTCTACGATCTCGCCGGCAGCGAGCTGCAGATGATTCGCGACGGAAAACTGAACAACGTCGACCTGCGCGATGGTTTCAAGCTGGGTACGCGCACTGTGGCGCTGGTCACCGCCGGCAATCGCTCCACAAATTCAATATCCGTCTACGCCCTGGATCCGGCGACCCTTCGGGTAGAGAACGTAGCGGCGCGTCTCATCACGACCGCGCCGGCCTACGGTTCCTGCATGTACCGAAGCGCGAAAACCGGTAAGTTCTATTACATTCTCGCCAACAAGGTCGGCACGGTTGAGCAGTGGGAACTCTTCGACAACGGCGCGGGCAAGGTCGATGGGAAACTCGTTCGCACGTTCAAGCTCGATAGCCAGATCGAAGGCTGCGTGGCGGACGACGAACTTGGCCACCTTTATATTGGCGAAGAAGCGGTAGGGATCTGGAAGTTCGGGGCCGAACCTGACGCCGGCGACGTTCGCACTCCAATGGCGATGGCATCTGGTGGCCGGTTGACGATCGACGTCGAGGGAATGGCGATCGCGAAGTCGGGTCCGAAAAAGGGATTCATCGTCGTCTCGAGCCAGGGCAACAACACATATGTCGTGTTCCGCCGCGAAGGCTCGAACGAATACGTCCGCACCGTTAGAGTAGTTGATGGCGATGGAATCGACGGAACGTCGGACACGGATGGTCTCGACGTCACAAGCGCCGATCTCGGCGGTAGATTCCGGCACGGACTGATGGTGGTTCAGGACGGCTTCAACGACAAGGGCTTCCAGAACTTCAAGTACGTGCCTCTCGAGAAGGTCCTCGGGGACCGATAGCGCGTTCCTCGGGGAACGCAGCGACGAGTGTCGACAGGGTTTCCGCGACACCCGGCGAGTGATTGGCAATCGTCAGGAGACGACTTCAGATTTGGGCGGCCGCCTCGCTGCATCGCGCGACGGCCGGACACCTCCTGCCGATTCTGACCACCGCTGAGGAGCCGGGAATCCTGTCCACGCTCCCACACGCCTCGACGTACTGTACAATCGGCCGGCATGACTACTTCGGTCGCGTCGTTCGACATTGGACCAGTCGAGGTTGGTGGTCCTGACCTTTTTCTGATTGCCGGCCCGTGCGTGATCGAAAGCGAGCGCCACGCGACGTCGATGGCTGAGCGAATCGCGCAGATTGCCGCGGACGCCGGCGTTCCTTTCATCTTCAAGGCGTCTTTCGACAAAGCGAACCGCACGTCGATCTCCTCGTTTCGCGGACCGGGAATCGAAGAGGGTCTTCGCATTCTGAGGACGATCCAGCGCGACGTCGGCGTTCCGGTGCTTACAGATGTTCACGAAGTCTGGCAGGCCGAACGTGCCGGTGAAGTCGTGGATGTCCTACAGATTCCGGCCTTTCTCTGCCGCCAGACAGATCTGCTCGTAGCTGCGGCGAAGACGGGCAGGGCCGTGAACGTCAAGAAGGGCCAGTTTCTGGCCCCCTGGGACATGCGGAACGTCGTGGACAAGATGCGCGAAGCCGGCTGCGCCAGACTTTCGCTTACGGAACGCGGCGTATCGTTCGGCTACAACACTCTCGCCGTCGATATGCGGTCGTTCCCGATAATGCGCAGAATGGGATGGCCGGTCGTATACGACGTTACGCACAGCCTGCAGAAGCCCGGCGGCCTCGGCGCAGCATCGGGCGGAGACTCCGAGTTCATCGAGTACCTCGCTCGTGCCGGTGTCGCGTGTGGCGTCGATGGCGTCTTCATGGAAATCCACGACGACCCGGCCAACGCGCTGAGCGACGGACCGAACGCCTTGCCGCTCGAGCGACTCGCCCCCCTGCTCGAGTCGCTTACTCCAATCCATCGAATTGCCCGAGAGGTCGCATGATCCGTTGGCTCCCCGCCCTGGCGCGCGCTGCGTTCGCCTGCCTCGTAGTTTTCCTGTTCGCAACGGTTGTTCTGGCTCAGGAAACCGATGTCCGGAAGTACGCAGTCGACGTCCGGCTCGAACCGGCGTCTCACTCCGCGATCATCCGCACGACCTTGACTGTCTGGAATCCCACGGACGCGCCGAAGCGGAACCTGCAGTTTCGAATCAACGGAAAGTCCGAGATTCGATCGGTGACGCTCGGCGGGCAGGCAGCAACGGTCGACGTGAGGGAGGACCGGCGGCTCGCCGGGCTCGAGGCAGTCTCGGTGACGCTGCCGGCTGCCATCCCTGGCAAAGCGACGGCCGATCTCGTGATCGAGTCGAAGTTGACGCTCGCCGCGTCGACAGCCGACGCACGGATCGGGATCGGGGAGACGGTCCTGTTGCCGTCGAGCATCTGGTTTCCGATGGTTTCGACCCCGTTCGTCCAGTACGGTGCGAACACCGCGCCATTCTCGGTGTCCATTGCAGGAGCGGACGGCGAGCGCGCGCTTTCGGGTGGAGTTGCGTCCGGCCAGACTTTCACGCAGTCGCTCTACGGATTGCCGTTCGTGATCTCAGGTCCTTACGGTCAGCCGGTAACGAAGGCATCCGGGGCCGTGTCCATCGAAGCCTGGCTCCCGGACGGAGCCTCACCGGAGATCCGCGCCGGAGCAGAGCGCCTCGTGGCAGACGCCGAGCGAATCGTGGCGTATTACTCGCGCGTGCTTGGGCCTGCACCGGCGGCCACTTTCAGGATCGTCGCAAGTGACGCAGCAGCCGGATTCGTCAGTCCGTCCGCAGTGGCGCTGGGACTGCGCGTTCTGGCCCGGCCTCAGACCGATGCCGAGACGTTCGAGTTGCTCGCCGATTCAATTGCCCGGATCTGGATAGACGGCGGTGCGGCGGTCCGGGGCGCGACTCCCGGGGCCTCGGCGAATCGACCAAATGGCGTCGGGATCGTTCGCGATGCCCTTCCTCGTTATCTGGCCGTGCTTGCTGCCGGAGACCGCTACGGCGCATCCGCCGAGGCCCGGGCATTCGATCGGGCGCGCATCGCCCTCCAGCGACAACGCGACGCCTCGACCTCCATTCAGCTGTCGCTGCTGACGCCTTTCGACGCCTCCTATCTGGGATTGATCACAACCAAGGGGCCGATGGTTTTCCGTATCCTCGAACGGGAAATCGGGCGCGATAAACTGCTTGCGGCGATTGCGGCGACCGTTGCGACCGCCCGCACCTCCGGCTCTCTAACCGCCGACAATCTTCGGGCGGCTGTCTCCGCCGCCGCAGGTCGCGACCTTGGGCCAATCTACCGAACCTGGCTCGACACTGCCGCGCTGCCGGATCTGATCGTGGGCATACCTCAACAGGCAAACGGCGCCTGGACCAGTGCGCTTCGAAACCTGGGGACCGGCGATGTCACTGTCGACGTAGTTGCGACCACTGAGTCCGGCAAGAAACTGACGGTAAGGGTCTCCGTGCTGTCGAACGGCTTTGCCGAGGCCCGCTTCGACAGCCCGGAGCGTGTCTCGTCGGTTCAGATCGATCCGGATCACATCATCCCGCAGGCGGCGTATGGCAACGACTCGCGCCCGGTCCTTGCCAACGCTGACGAGTTGTTCGCCGATGGCGTGACGCTGTTCCGAAAGAAGGACTTCGCCGCTGCCGAAACAGAGTTGCGCGAAGCGACGCTCGCCGATCCTCTCAATGATGGTGCGAAAGCGTGGCTCGCTCGGGCGCTTTTCGAGCTTGGCCGGAACGCGGATGCGGAGAAGGCGGCCAGAGACTCCGTCGCCGTGGAACCTGCCTCGCTGGAAGCGCTTTCGTGGTCGAACTTCGTGCTTGGACAGATTGCGATTGCGGCGAACCGGCCGAAGGACGCCATATCGTTCCTTCAGCGCGCCATTGCATTCGGAAACGAATCTTCCGCGCTCAGAGCCGCACGCGAGGCCATCGTCGCGGCCAGGAAGTCGGCAGGCGAAAGCGTAGTTCCGGACGAGAACGTACTCCGCTACTTTGCTGACTTCGACCGGACAGTCAGCGCCGGCGTCAATACCCAGCAAGCCGAGCGTCTCATCGACTCGCATCTGCTGCCGGATTTTGTCCGTGGTCTCGTTACGAGCGTCGCGAGAGCGTGGACGACGGAGGTCCTCTACACCGAGTCGCTCGGTCGAGACGAGGTGTTGGCGGATATCCGGTTCACGACGGGCCCGGCCACGCGGCGAATCACGGCAACCGCGGTTGTCAGGCTTCGGAAGCTTGGTGGTGGTATGAAACTGGTGGACATCCAGTTGCTCGATACAGGTGAGCCCACGGACCTCAACTGAATCCGGTGAATCGAAACGCGCTAACGATAGGCTTCTTCCTGCTGGTCCTGGCGGCCATCATCGGCCTTAATCTGCTGCTGATCGCTCCGCGCTCGAGGGAGGAAAACGAGGCCGAAGGGAGCCGCTCGTCCTACAAGGGATCGCCCTACGGCACGCTCGCCTATCACGAATTGCTCGTCGAACAGGGGTATACGGTTTCGCGTTTCGAAAGTCCGTACACCGAGCTCCATGACTCGTCGATCAGGACGCTTTTCATCGTGCAGGTCGATCCCAACATCGTAATGACCGAGGCCGAACTGACGGCCCTGATCGAGTGGGTCGCGGGTGGCGGCCGGGCGATCGTGGCAGACAGGGTCATCCGGTTGAGTGGCGAGGGTCTCAGGATCGAGACCGGTCCGCCCCGTCGCGGCGCGGTTGTACCGGTGGCCGTCTCGCCGTTGTGCCGCGGCGTGTCGAATGTCGAGGTCACGGATTACGCGACGACTGTAGCCGACGAGGACAACGTCGCTACCGTCCATTTCGCCTCGGACAACGGCGCCGTGCTCATCGATCGTCCTTACGGCGCCGGCCGCTTCACGTTCCTTACCGAGCCGTACGTCATTCAGAACAACGGCATCGCCGTATCCGACAATCTTGCTCTCGCGCTCAATCTGGCGGGTTCGAAGGAGACCGCTGGCGCTATTGCGTTCGATGAATTCCATCACGGATTCGGGAGCGTGACCGGATCCGGTTCTGGCGGACTTCGCGGTTACATCGCGGGAACGCCGGTACCGTGGGTCATCATGCAACTTGCGTTGCTTGCAATCGTGGTTGCGGTGTCACTCGGCACAAGGTTCGCGCGGCCGGTGCCTCTGGCCCGCGAGCGCCGTACGAGCGCCCTCGAGTTCGTGTCGTCGATGGCAAACATCCAGCGCCTGGCCAGGGCCTCCGACCTCGCGATCGAGAATATTTACGGGCACTTCCGCCGACGCCTGTGCCGATTTGCGGGAATGCCGTCGAATTCGCTCACGGATCAACTCGCCACGGTGGCGGCGGAACGCGGCCGGATAGATCGAGAGGAGCTCGTTTCCGTGATGCGTCGCTGTGACAACGCGCTGGCGATCAAGGCGCCGGATCCGAAAGTCCTCGTAGACCTCGTGGCGGACCTTCGGCGCGTCGAAGCGAAACTCAAGCTCTAGCTCGCGTCCGACTGGTTCGGATGGCCAGGAAACGAAGGCTTGGCCGCCCTTTCGCCGCTCCCCATCACGCGTGTGGCCTTTCTTGACACTCAAAAAGTGCGGGTGCTACCGTAGCGACGGAGCTTTGCCGGTAAGTACTTGATCCGCTTGGCTGTTTCAGGAATGCGGAGAGCGAGAGAGTTCACGTTCGACGACCGAAGCCGTGAGATACTGACGACGGCGATTCGCCTCTTCGTGTCGACGGGCGAAGCCGTTGGATCGCGTACCCTGGCTCGAATGTCCCGTGAAGGTCTTTCCGCGGCGACGATCCGGAATATCGTGTCGGATCTGGAGGCCTCGGGATACCTGTACCAGCCTCATACTTCGGCTGGCCGGATTCCAACCGACAAGGGTTATCGCTTCTACGTCGACAACCTCATAGGTCAACTCAGGATATCGAAGCACGACGAGGCCCGGATCCACCGCGGGCTCATCGACGAAGAGACGCTTCTGCGGCCGGAATCGCTGATGGAGCGGACGTCGCAGATGCTGTCACAGGTGTCCGACAATGTCGGAGTCGTCGTTTCACTGTCGCGGCAACACGACTCCATCGAACAGCTCGAATTCATCAAGCTCAACGACGGGCGGGTCGTTGCCGTCACGGTGCTGCGCGGCGGCGAGATCCAGAACCGTATTTTTCGGCTCGACGAGGAAGTTTCCCAGTCCGACCTCGACCGTACGGCGCGCTATCTGACACAGAACTACCGCGGGCTGACATTGTCGGACATCCGCGAACGCCTTCTGGCTCAGATGTCCGAGGAGCACGCCCTCTACGACAAGCTGCTCCAGACGGCGATGCTCGTGTGCGAACGCGGACTCGCAGACGGCGGAGCCGACGTTTATGTCGATGGGGCTGCAACCATTATCGAGAAGCCCGACTTTGCCGATACGGAGCGGATGCGATCGCTCTTCCGAATGTTCGAGGAGAAGAGCCGGTTGGTTAAGCTTATCGACCAATGCCTTACGGCTCCGCTCAACAGCGGGGTCCATATCCAGATCGGAACGGAGACCCGGACGCCGTGGCTGCGGGACTGCGCCATCGTCGCTTCGCCATTGCACGTCGGAGACCGTGTGATAGGCGGTATCGGAGTTGTCGGACCGTCGCGGATGGAGTACGCTCGGGTGATTGGAATCGTCGATTACGTAGCAAAGCTCTTCGAGCGAACCCTGCTCGATAGCCGCAACATCGCCGTGCGGTAGTGTACTGCCCTCACCGCCGGAGCGATGACCTTACGACCCTTAAGTTCAAGGACACAAAGACAAGATAATGTCCGATCAGCTCAAACACTCGCCCATCAATATTCCGATCGAAGCCGCAGACGATGATGTTGATGTTGAGGAAGATCCGGCAGACATCATCGAGATAGACGGCGATGATCTCGTTTACGACCCAGACGACCTGATTGAAGTTGACGAGGATGAATTGGAGACGGAGTCGCCGTCGTCCGATGACTTGCCGAAGCCGCGTATGCCGATCACGACCGAATCTCTGGATCCGTACGTCCCGCCGCACTCCATCGCAGATGCGCTGGAGGAAGACGACCTGGCGGTCGTCGAAAGCGTAACGGACGACGACGTGATCGATGAAGTGTTCGACGCCGCTGGCGAGGATGGCGTCGAAGACGACGAAGCGGCTGACGTAGTTGCTCGGCCGGAAGACGCCGGTGAAGCCTCCTCCGAGGACGAAACGACGACTGTATCGAAACAGGCAGTCGTGGATCTGATGACTGAGCTGAGACAGAAGTCCGAATCGATCGCGCGCCTTACCGACGAGCGATCGGATCTTTACGACAAGCTGCTGCGCAAGCAGGCCGAGTTCGAGAATTTCCGGAAACGCGGCGAGCGGGAAATGCAGGAAGCATATGTCCGGGCGCGCGCGGACCTCATGCTCGATCTGCTGCCGGTGCTCGACAATTTCGATCTTGCAGTCCAGCACGCGGATACCGCGAACCCGGACGCGGTGCACGAAGGCGTCCACCTGATCTACAAGCAACTCTTCGATTCGCTCTGCCGGATGGGCCTCGTGTCCATTGAAGCAGATGGACAACCATTCGACCCGGAACTGCACGACGCCGTCGCTACCGAGCCGACTGACGAAGTGCCGGATCACACGGTGTTGGTAGTCCTGCAGCGAGGCTATATGCTCGGTGACCGGATGTTGAGACCCGCACGTGTCAAAGTCGCGGTGACGCCGTAAGCGCGGCCCGCCGAGGAGGATTAGAACCGCATGGGCAAGGTGATTGGCATCGATCTCGGGACGACGAACTCCTGCGTTGCAGTCATGGAGGGTGGCGTCACGCAGATCGTCCCGAACAAGGAAGGCGGCCGGACTACGCCATCGGTCGTCGCTTTCACTGAGAAAGGTGAACGACTTGTCGGCCAGATCGCGAAGCGTCAGGCGATTACCAACGCGTCAAACACCATTTACGCGGCCAAGAGGCTCATCGGCCGTAAATACGGCTCTCCCGAGGTTCAGCGTGCGCAGGATCTGTGTCCTTACGAGATTACCGAGGCCTCTAACGGCGATTGCCGCATTCGGGTCAGGTCGCGCGACTACAGTCCGCCGGAAATCTCGGCGATTCTCCTGCAGCGACTCAAGGCCGCGGCCGAGGACTTCCTCGGCGACGAGGTAATCGAAGCCATCATTACCGTTCCCGCTTACTTCGACGACATCCAGCGGCAGGCGACCAAGGATGCGGGCAAGATAGCGGGCCTCAACGTCCAGCGCATCATCAACGAGCCCACGGCGGCAGCGCTGGCCTATGGGCTCGGTAAGAAGGAGACGGAGAAGGTCGCCGTATTCGACCTCGGCGGGGGCACGTTCGATATTTCCGTGCTCGAGATGAACGACGGTGTTTTCGAAGTTCTCGCGACGTGCGGCGACAGCTTCCTCGGTGGCGAGGATTTCGACCAGCGGATAATCGACTGGATGGTGGCCGAGTTCAAGACCGAGACGAACATCGACCTCCGTCAGGATCGCCTCGCGCTTCAACGGCTCAAGGAAGCTGCCGAGCGCGCGAAATGCGAACTGTCGACGGCTACAGAGTCGCACATCAACCTGCCGTTCATCTCGGCCGACGCCTCGGGGCCGAAGCACTTCAACAAGACGCTGACCCGCGCGAAGTTCGAGGAACTGGTCACGGATCTGGTGGAGCGAACCGTGGAGCCGTGCGAGAAGGCGCTCTGGGACGCAAAACTCCAGTCGAACGACATCGACAAGGTCCTTCTCGTCGGTGGCCAGACACGCTCACCGATCATCGTCAGGCGGGTGCGCGAGATTTTCAACAAGGAGCCGTCGAGCGAGATCAATCCTGACGAAGTCGTCGCAATCGGCGCTGCAATCCAGGGCGGCGTGCTCACTGGCGAGGTCAAGGATCTCGTGCTCCTCGACGTAATTCCACTGTCGCTGGGTATCGAGACGCGTGGCGGACTTTTTACGAAGATTCTGGAGCGCAACGTCACAATTCCGACGAAGAAAGCGCTCACGTTTACGACGGTCGCCGACAACCAGTCAGCGGTGGAGGTGCACGTTCTGCAGGGCGAGCGCGAGATCTCCGCTGGTAACCGGTCGCTCGCCCGGTTCGAGCTAGTGGGCATTCCGCAGGCTCCGCGGGGTATTCCGCAGATCGAGGTCAGCTTCGAAGTGGATGCTGACGCAATCGTTTCGGTCTCGGCAAAGGACAAGATGACCGGACTCGAACAGGCAATGAAGATCACTCCGTCTTCAGGGCTCTCGGCCACGGAAATCTACGACCTCATGGAAGAGGCACAGCGGAACTCGGACGCCGATCGGAAGATGAAGGAGGTGATCATCGCCCGAAATCGGCTGGAGGGGCTGCTGCAGAACTCGCAGCGGTCATTCAGCGAGTTCGGCTGGATGCTCTCGGCGCAGGATCAGGAGATCGTCCGTAACGCCCTCGAAAAGGCGCACGCAGCGTGTGCCAGCGAGGACGGCGACGCGATTCGCTCCGCGCTCGAAACGCTCGAACATTCGGCACGGATGATCACGGATGCGATGTTCAAACCGGCATCCGTTTCGCGACCTGATGACGACGAGGACGGCGTCGTCGAGGATGGCGGTACCAAGGCGCTTCCGGAGTCCACATAGTCGTCGCATTCCAACCGTCGGGTTTCGCGAAGGCGCAAATCGAGATGTCATCGTTTGCGCCTTTGACGCTTTCGCGGAGCAGGCGGGCGACTATCTTCCCTGTTCTGTTCTGATGGAGATCGAGAATTCGTGAGCAGCAAACGAGATTACTACGAGGTTCTCAACGTCACGCGGACGGCCACCGACCGCGAGATCAAGAGCGCCTACAGGAAACTTGCCGTCAAGTACCACCCTGACAAGAACCCTGGTGACACTGCGGCCGAAGACCTGTTCAAGGAAGCGGCGGAGGCATACGCGATTCTGAGCGACGTCGAACAACGCGCTCGCTACGACCAGTTTGGACACGCCGGGCTCCGTCAGACGGCGCCCGACTTCTCTGGCGCGGGTTTTGCAGGCTTTGAGGATATTCTCGGCGATATTTTCGGCGATATTTTCGGATCGGCTCGGAAACGTTCCACCGTCCGTCGCGGGGCCGACCTCAGATACGATCTGGAGATCACGCTCGAGGAAGTGCTTGCCGGCACCTCTCGATCGATCCAGATTCCAAGGCTCGAGACGTGCGAGACGTGCACGGGAGCCGGGACGGCCGAAGGATCGCATCCGATTCCCTGCCCGACGTGCGGAGGATTCGGGCAGGTGCGGTATCAGCAGGGATTCTTCTCCGTCAGCCGCACGTGCAACCATTGCCGCGGCACCGGGAAGATCATCGAAAATCCGTGTACGGACTGCCGCGGCGACGGTCGTATCGAGCGCGAGCGCAAGCTTGAAGTAAACATACCGGCCGGCATCGATTCCGGCTCGCGAATCCGGCATCGAGGCGAGGGCGAGGCCGGAGCCGGAGCTGGCCCGGCGGGCGACCTCTACGTCGTCGTCCACGTTGCCGATCACCCCCAGTTCGAGCGGCAGGACACGAATCTCTATACAACGGCTCCCGTGTCATTCGGACAGGCGGCCCTTGGAGCCGAGATCGTGGTCCCGACGTTGGACGGCACCGAAATTCTATCGATTCCGGAAGGCACGCAAACCGGATCGGTGTTTCGACTCAAGGGAAAGGGGCTGCCGGTGCGGGGCGGACGGGGCCGGGGCGACCTCTATGTTGCCGTCTCGATCGTCACGCCGACGGGACTGAACCGCGAACAACGGAAAATCCTCGAAGAACTCGCGAGAATAGAATCGCCCGCTTCGGTACCTGCGGCCGACGAAAAGGGCCTGTTCGACAAGGTCAAGGACATGTTCTCGTAGAAGTGTGGACAGGAGTTGCCCTATTGACCGGGAGTGTCTACGAGCCGACCAGCCAGGATGCGCAAGTAAGCAGTTTGCCTGCCGAAATCCTGTCAATCCTCTCCCATCCTGAGAATCCGGCCACTTCACTCGCCTACGTCCCCATCGCGATTGCGCTTCCGCGTCTCGGTGATGTCGCGGTCCCCTGCAACGGCAGATGTGAGCACGAAGGTCGCCGTCCCATTCGACGTCTTCATGACGGCCTTCACCGGCGTGCGGCTCTCGTCATCGGTGAACCAGACGTGTAGTTCACCGTCGCGCCGAACGAACCGGCCGCCGAAGATCCGCGCGTCGACGCGCAACGCATCGTACCTGCGGCCTTCGACCTCGATCTTCTCCTTGCCGATCAGCGCAATGCCAACGTCGTAGGTCTCGCCACGATCGCTGATAGGAAACCGTACTTCCTTTCCTGTCTTCTTCAGTTTCCGCGTTCGAGCGAAGTAGATCGCCGAGACCACATCCTGAACCCAGGGCCGCGTAGCCTGCTCGACCGTCGTTCCCGCGTCGCCGGGCACGGCCGGATTGCGTGAGTTGTAGCGGACTTTCGGCACGTTTCGGTCGAACAACGCCTCTTCGAAAGTCCGCACGTCATTCTCGTGCAGTACCTTGATCGACGAGTAGATGAAGAGGTCGTTGCGATCGGCGAGCGTCGTGAAAGTGTCGTTGACCTTAACGCCAAAGAGACTGGCGAGAGCGCCTTTCGACACGGCGTTCACCTCGAACTTGACGTGTTCGGCGCTACCAGTTGCTTCGCTCACAGTGAAGGTCAACTCTCCAATGTTTGCCGAGATCGGAAATCGAGAGAACTTCACGTCGTATACGAGCCGTTCTCCGTATCGGAACGGCAACGGATGTCTGACTGCGAACGATCTGACCTTCGGTGACTTCGTAGTAGTGTCAGATCCCTCGGACGCGCCGGCAACCGGCTGTGACGACACGACTGCTGCCAGAACACCGAACAGCAGTACCCGAAACCCGACAAGCCGGCTCGGCCGCAGAATGTTCTTCATGGAAGCACCGCCATCTTTGCAATCAGGATCGCCAGTACGGCGAACAAACCCAGCGCAGCTCGATACTCACGATAGCGCAGGTAGAGAGACCCATCAAATCTGACGCTCCCGGCGCCCTCGGCTTCGGCCGCACTCAGTCGAGGCAGGAAGAGGGGCACTTCGGCCGCCCAGTCGTCGTAGGCTGCTGGAAACAGCGTTCTCATCGTCTCTACTTCGGCAATCATGACCGGGACATAGACAACGAGATACGCCGACGCGATCAACACGCCAAGCCACCAAACGCCACCCGCCACCGTGACGCCAAGCACGAGAAAGAACGTCCCGAGATAAAGCGGGTTCCGCGTGTGCGCGTAAGGTCCGGATGTCGTGAGCTCAGTCATTTTTCTCAAGTGACCACTCGCCCACGCGCGAATGAGCAGACCGGCCACCGAAATGACCGTGCCCATTGCGAGTGAGAGAAGCGTCGGCCGGGCAAAGATGACGAACACGGGGGCGAGCACGAACCCGAGTGGGACGCGTAACCTTTGCGCGAGTCGTCTGAGCCTGGCCGCATTCACGTCGTTTGAAGCCTCGCGTCGATGAGTCGTTGTACTGCCTCGACTGAAATCTCCATGCAGATCCACTTGTCGCATGCCCGCCGGTAACAGTCTGTCCGGCAGTCGATGTCATTGCGGCCTATAGTGCGATCCCTCGGATCGAACGGTCCGTTTCGAAGCGGACTCGTGGGCCCGTAAAGCCCGACAATGGGAGTGCCAGCAGCCGCCGCGAGATGTAACGGGCCTGTGTCACCGCCGACGAAGACGCGCGCGCCACGCGCCAGGGCAACGAACTCCTCGAGTGAGCACCGAAACGGGATTGCACTGCCACTCTCGCTCGAAGCTGCGACCTCTTCCGCGAGGGACTCCTCGCCCGGTCCAAAAGTAACGAGTGACGGCAGGCCATATTGCGTTCGAATCGTGTCTGCGAGCCTGCCGTACGATTTCGCCGGCCAGAGCTTCGTTGGCCATCCTCCCCCCGGATTGAGAATGACATAACCGTCGGACGGAACCCGAGCCGCAATCGCCTGGATCGCAGATTCGGTCACTGCAATCGGAAATTCGTAATCACCACCGGCGTCGATGCCGAAGGCGCGGACGAGCGCGATGTTCTTCTCGATGACGTGGCCGCGGTCGTCAACAGGCACTTGCTCGGTAAGAAACACGCGGCTCGCGGACTCGCGCAGCGCCGCGGTCTCGAATCCGATGCGCCGGGGTGCACCCGACGCGAAGGCCACGAACGCGCTCTTGATCAGTCCCTGGAAATCGATCGCCACGTCTACCGGTTCGGCGCGCAGGCTCGACAGCCGTGACCTTAGCGCACGCTGGGTCTCTCTCCTCAGAAGGCTCCTGCGCCAGGATCGCGTGTCGATCTCGATCAACCGGTCGATTACTGGCGAGTTGCGCAGAATGGCTGCGGCGGATCGCTCGGCGACCCAGGATATTCGAACGTCCTCACGTTCGCGCCGTAAGGCGGCCACAGCCGGCATGGCGTGGACCACGTCGCCAATGGCGCTCAACTTGACGATGAGAACGTGCAATTCAACCCTTCATGCGCTCCAGAACCTGTGTCGACGAATGATCCTTCGGATCCCCAACGATCGCAACGCGTCCCCCGTACTCGGCGACGACAGCGCGCTCCGGCACCGTCTCAGGAGTGTAGTCGGTGCCCTTGGCGTGCACGTCGGGCCTGATCGCCCGAAGCACGGGCTCAACCGTGAGCGTTTCGAAGATGGTGACGAAGGCAACGCCGTCTATTGCACCCACGATCTCTGCCCGCTCGCCCGCTGGCATCACGGGCCGATGCCCGCCCTTCAGAGTGCGAACGGCTTCGTCGCCGTTTACCGCTACTACAAGCACATCGGCTTCGGCCCGAGCGCCACGCAGATAACGGACGTGTCCGACGTGAACGACATCGAAGCACCCGTTTGCGAGCACGATGGTTCTGCCTTCGGCCCGGAGTCGTGCCACCTCAGACGTCAACTCGTCGAGTTCGACTGTTCGTCCCATCGTTCCCTGCTTCCTGCGACGGATTCGAATGGGGAGACTGCTCACATCGGGATGAAGTACATCACCCAGCCTATGACGAATCCGATCCCAATGAAGGCCGCGAAAACCTTGAGGCCGTACAGTGCCTTTGCCCGCAGGCCGTGACGCTCCGAATCGATCACGGCCATCACGGTCGCCACAACTCCCGCGAAAATGGCCATCAAGAGAAAATGCACGCTACGACTTCCTCCCCACGGCGACATCGTACGCATCGAGTGCGGCCAGATAGTTCAACAGACCCGCTACGTGCAGCAGGCTCGTGCCGTACTCGTACGTCGGACTCTTGACTGACGCATCCAGGCCAATGTTTGCGAGAAGGCTCCCAAGATACAGTAGTCCGGAGCCGGCATCGGCAAACACGAAAAAATAGGAGAGACGGTTCTCGACATCGATCGTTGCAAGCCGTCCGTGCAACAGGATGCCCAACGTGAACGCGCCGATGAGCACCACTCCAAGCAGCACGGCACGCTTGACGCGACCCGAGAGCAAATGACCGGCACCCGGGATGAGCAACCCGGCTACGAAGGCAACAACGCCCCTCGGAGACAACCCCTCCCGATCCGCCATCTCGGCGACAGCCACCGCAGCGCCCGAGTCCTGCTCGTCGTCCACTGGCCCTCCCTCAGACCGTCAGTTTCGCGCGAACGGGCATTCTAGGAGCCTGCCCGAGATCCCGCAAGCCGTGGCTTCGCCGGACCCGGCCGATACGCCGCCATTCGTCCGGCGTTCACACCGGAAGCGGCTCACATACAGATTCTTGACGGTCTCGAGTCGTGTTGCTACGGTGTTCATGGCCATCATGAATTGGCAATCCCATCGACAGTCCGAACGTATTCACATCGCGGTGTCGGTCCGAATATCCGGCCAGGATCTACTCGGACGTGCCTACGATCGCGAGGCGTGGACGCTCGACGTCAGCGGCGAAGGTGCGTCATTGCACATCCCCGAAGACCTGCACATCTCTCGTCGGATGCACGTGACCTCTCTCGATTACCAGTTCCGTGCAGATGCCGACGTGGATGTAGTATGGGAACGCCGGTCACCTCAACGTGCTGTCGGCGTGCGTGTGAAGCCCGGCACGCCGTCAGATTCCTGGCAGTCTCGCTGAAGCGTTCCCCTCTCCTCGCCCCCGCCGGGAGACCGTCGTGACTCACCTTCCGCTGAATGTCCTGCTGATCGAAGCCGACACCGGCCTGGCTGAGGCCTGCAGGCGCTCGATCGTGCGGGTTCTGCCCGCCGCCAGCGTCGATGTGTCGAAGACTGACGGATCGGCGATGACGCTACTACAGCGAATGGCTCATTCGGGAGCGCCACAGCCGTTCTACGACGCAGTCGTAGTCAACATCGATACCGCGTCGGATAGACCTGTCGAACTGCTGGAGCAACTTTCCCAGATCGTGCCGGGAACGCCGGTTCTCGCGGTCCGGGAAGGCGACCCGATCGCCGGAGACGTGGACCCGATCGCAGCCTGGACCGCGGAGGTCATTCGCGCAACGCCGGACTATGCATTGCATCTCGCAACGATCCTGAAATTGCACGTGGCGCAGAAGCGCCTGCTTGCCGAAATCGAGCGGCAGCGCCTCGAACTTGTCGACCAGGCCTCGCGAGACGATCTTACGGGACTCGCGAATCGCGCCAGGTTCAGCGAAACCCTCGAGAACGAGATTGCCCGCTCGCTCCGATTCCATCGCCCCCTCACCCTGTTGTCGCTCAATGTCGACAAGATGAAACTCATCAACGACACGCACGGCTACGCGGCAGGAGACGCCGCGCTCGCGCACGTTGCCAACAGCCTGCGCGGTGAGGTGCGTCAGTTCGAGATCGCAGCTCGGACCGGGGGTGATACCTTCGGCGTTCTGCTCGTCGACACGAATTTCGACGGTGGCCGGCAGACCGGGGAGAAGCTTCGCCGCCGTATCGCCGAGGCTCCGGTAAGATCCGTTGGCGAGGTAACGGTAAGTATCGGCGTTGCATCGCTTCCAGCACACGCCGAAACCGCGAACGACCTGATGCGAATGTCGGACGAAGCTGTGCTCGAAGCGCAGACGAAAGGCCGAAATCGCGTTGTAGTCAGCCGGAACATCCGGCGTGAGCGCTCGGGTGAAAGGCAGCCGATCCGGTTCAAAGTAGTCGTCGAGGGCCGCGACAACCACGGTGCGGCGTTCTCCGAAGAGACCGAGACGGAACTGGTGAGCCGGTGCGGTGCGCGAATCCTCCTATCGCACTCCATGTCGACTGGAGAGACGATCCAACTGCGCACTCCCTTTCACGACCGCGTGCTAACGGCTCAAGTGACGGCGTGCTACAAGGGGCTCGACAACCGGCTGCGTGCTGGTTTCAAGCTCATCGATCCCCCTAAGTGGGGAACGTAAGCAACGCTCTGAATCCCGATTCGCCTAGGGTTCGTCCAGCACGGCTGCCGCGAAGAGCGGAATCATCAGTTCGTGATGTCCGGTCAACGCGAAACCACGGCCTGTTCCAGCGGTCGGCCGCCGCACGACGTTCGTCAGGGGCCTGTAGTGCTGAATGAAGTCGAAGTTCGCCGTCGTGAAGCCTTCGAGCCGTTGCCTGTTTCTTACAACCGTCACTGCCTTCAGGAAAACCTCCGGCAGGATTACCGCGGAACCGAGGTTGAGGTAGACCCCGCCGTCGTCGAGTCCGGCAACGACGGAACAGAGCAACTGGAAGTCCCGCATCGACGTCGCGCCAAGCGAAGCTCCGTCGACGTTCGGATGTATGTGCGGAATATCGTTTCCCAAGGCCACGTGTACTGTCACCGGAATGCGCGCGCGGTAGGCTTCATGCAGGATCGAAGATGAAGAGTGCGCGGGACTGACGGAAGCGATCGCCCTGCCCACTGCCTCACCCAGGCCGATTCGATCGGCCGCTCCGGCCTTCGCCGCATCGTTGAGAAACCGGCCGGTCTCCTCGGCGGCCCCGAACTGACCCGAGCCGAGAGTTGCGTCGACGTCCTCCGAGGTTCCTCCGTTCACCGCGATCTCGAAGTCGTGCACGAGGCAGGAACCGTTCATCGCGAACGCGGTGACGATGTTGCGCTCGAGCAAGTCAATGAGAATTGGACCGCAGCCCGTCTTGATGACGTGACCGCCAAGACCCACGACGACAGGCCGATCCTTCGAGCGTGCTTCGCGAACTCGCCGCGCAAGTTCGAGCAGTTCGACCGCCGCTAACACCTTTGGCAATGACGACAGAAAGGCGCTGAAGGACCCGCCGGCATACGGCGTCGCAAAGTCCGCAACGGACACTTTGCTCGGACGCGACGCAAGCGGATACGTCTTCAGAGCCGACATATCGAACGGTTCGAGGTCGTAAATGGACATTCGGCGGGTTACCGGAGTCGAGTAAGTGCGGCGCTCAGACGCTGGCGTTGGCCGCATCGGCCGTCGAATCGCCGAACATGGACTCTTCGACGAGTTGGCAGAGAATGTGCCCGATGAGGATGTGAGTTTCCTGAATCCGGGCCGTCTCTTCGTGGCGGACGATCAGCGGAATGTCGACGATCTCGGCGGCGCGCCCGCCGTCGCGCCCCAGGAGCCCAATGGTGTGCATGTTCTGGTATCTGGCGGCCTCGAGTCCCTTGACCACGTTTGGAGAGTTGCCGGACGTCGAGATTCCGATCGCGACGTCCCCACGACGGCCAAGAGCCTGAACCTGGCGGTCGAAGACGTGGATGAACGACGAGTCGTTCGCAATCGACGTGAGAATCGAGCCATCGGTGGTCAGAGCGATCGCCGGCAGGCCCTTACGGTTCTTGTTCATGAACACGTTTACAAGCTCTCCGGCAATATGCTGGGCGTCACACGCGGAGCCCCCGTTTCCGAAAAGCAGGAGTTTGTTTCCGGCGCGAAGCGCATCGATGATCAGTTGAGCCGACCGTTCGACCTCTCGCACATGGTTCGAGAAGAAGATCACCTTGGTGTTCAGGCTCTCGTGGACGATCGCGTCGATTCGTTCGTAGACGTCGTCGTCGGAGCCGCCCAGTGGTCGCTTGGGTGTCTTCACGCGAATCTCCGGCGCCGTCCGGGCCCGAGTACGGACCGAAGGGCCAGCCCCGTGTAGGATTTCCGGCTCTTCACGACCATTTCCGGACTTCCTTCGGCGACGATACGTCCTCCTCCTTCGCCACCTTCCGGCCCGAGGTCGACGATCCAGTCTGCGCTCTTGATGACATCGAGGTTATGTTCGATGACGAGCACAGTATTGCCCATATCCACCAGACGGTGCAACACTTCCAGCAATCGGCGAACGTCTTCGAAATGCAGGCCGGTTGTCGGTTCGTCGAGAATGTAGAAGGTTCGGCCCGTAGCTCTTTTCGACAGTTCCTTGCCGAGTTTGATCCGTTGGGCCTCACCCCCGGAAAGGGTCGTGGCCGACTGTCCCAGCTTGATGTAGCCGAGTCCGACATCTATGAGCGTCCTGAGCTTCCGTTCGACCTGCGGGATGTTCTCGAGCAGAACTAGCGCGTCTTCGACAGTCATGTCGAGCAGCTCGGAGATTGACTTTCCCTTGTACCTGACAGCCAGCGTCTCGCGGTTGTAGCGCGCGCCACGGCACGCGTCGCAGAGCACGTAGACATCGGGCAGGAAACTCATCTCGATACGCTTCAAGCCGTCGCCCTGACAGGCTTCGCATCGGCCTCCCTTCACATTGAACGAGAACCTTCCGGGCATGTAGCCGCGTTCGCGCGACTCCGGAAGCGAGGCGTAGAGTTCGCGAATCGGTGCGAAAAGCCCCGTATAGGTCGACGGGTTCGAACGAGGCGTCCTTCCGATGGGAGACTGGTCGATCTCGATGACCTTGTCGATCAGGTCGAGACCTTCGAGTGCTCGGTGTTCACCAGGTGTAACCGCGGACCGGTAGAGAGAGCGAGCCATCGAGCGGTACATGATCTCGTTCACAAGCGTGGATTTTCCGCTGCCTGACACACCAGTCACCGCAACGAAGGCCGCTAGTGGAAACTCGACGTCTATGTTCTTCAGATTGTTGGCTCTCGCGCCAAGCACTCGAATCACCTTTCCATTTCGCGGGCGTCGCTTTCGGGGCACGGTAACGGCGGCCGCACCCGAAAGATACCTGCCGGTCACCGAGTCCGGATTCTCGGCCACTTCGTCCGGGGTTCCGGACGCGACGACCTTGCCACCCTCGGATCCGGCCCCCGGCCCAAGGTCGACAACGTGGTTGGCGCGCCGAATCGTCTCCTCGTCGTGTTCGACCACGAGAACCGTGTTCCCCAGGTCGCGAAGTTCCTCGAGCGTGTCGATGAGCTTAAGGTTGTCGCGCGGGTGAAGGCCGATCGACGGCTCGTCGAGAACGTAGAGTACGCCCCGAAGCTGCGATCCGATCTGAGTCGCAAGGCGAATCCGTTGCCCTTCACCCCCCGAAAGAGTGGCGGAGCCTCGATCCAGCGAAAGGTAGCCGAGCCCGACGCGCTCGAGGAACGATAGGCGGTCGCGTATCTCGCGAAGCACCAGGCCCGCAATCTTGTGCTCCCGGTCAGTGAGGCGGATCTCCGCAAACGCATCGACGGCCTGGTCGGTAGGAAGCGCCGCATAGTCGGCGATGGATCTGCCATTGACACGAACGGCGAGCGATTCGCGGCGCAGCCGGCTCCCGTGACACGCGGCACATGAAACAGGCGACATCAACGACTCGACACCCTCGAGCACCTTCTCGTTCGGTGCCTCGTCGCGTTGCCGCCTGAAATAGCTGCTCGCTCCGGCCCACGAATGGCTGTATGACTGGCGGCCCTGCTTGAGCTTCAGCTTCTCCGATTGTCCGCGGAAAAAGGAGTCGCGGACCTTGGCCGTCAGTCCCGAGAAAGGGCTCGATTCGGGCAGGCCGTTCGAAAATGCGAGCGCGACAAGCACGTTGCGCAGGTATGAGTTCATCGACCTGTCGAACGGAGCCAGATCGAGTTCACTGATCGGAAGCGACTCGTCCGGCACCAGCTTGACCGGATCGACCTCCCAGGTAGTCCCAATTCCCTTGCAGTTCACGCAGGCGCCGTATGAACTGTTGAAGGAGAATGAGCGAGGTTCGAGCGCGGGAATCGAAATTCCGCATTCGGCGCATGCCTGGCGCTCGGAGTAGAGGCGCTCCTCGCCGTCGACTACCGAGACGAGGACGAGACCGGACGTAAGCTTCACCGCTGTCCGAACGCTCTCCTCGAGGCGTTGCGCGACACCGGGACGAACCAGAAGCCGGTCGACGACGAGCTCGATAGAGTGGTTCTTGCGTTTGTCGAGGACTATCTCTTCGTCGAGGAACCGGACTTCACCGTCGATCCGAACCCGTTCGAAACCGGCACGGGCAAGCTTATCGAGTTCCTTCCGGAACTCGCCCTTCCGGCCACGCACGACGGGCGCGAGGATCATCACGCGCTCCCCTTCCGGCAGCTCCTTGATCGAGCTGACGATCTGGTCGACGGACTGCCGCGAAATCTGCCGATCACATTGCGGGCAGTGCGGTTGGCCGATGGACGAGAACAGTAGTCGCAGATAGTCGTAGATTTCGGTAACAGTACCGACCGTTGAGCGTGGACTGCGGCTGATCGTCTTCTGCTCGATGGAAATTGCCGGACTGAGGCCTTCGATCGAGTCGACGTCCGGCTTCTCCAACTGGTCGAGGAACTGCCGCGCGTAAGACGAAAGCGATTCGACGTAACGCCGCTGTCCTTCGGCATATACGGTGTCGAATGCAAGCGAGGACTTACCGGAGCCACTAAGCCCCGTGATGACGGTGAGCGCATGGCGAGGGATATCAAGACTGATGTTCTTGAGGTTGTGCTGCCTTGCTCCGCGGATCTTGATCGAAGTAAATGCCATTCCCACAAACCCACTGTCCGGAAATCCCACCCTGGTCGAACCCGGGATTGTAGCTGTCTGGCAACGCGACGTGTCAAGGTAGCCACTACAGACGCAAAACCGCCACGGCAAATCGGGTGAAGAGAACAAAAATACCGGCCGCCGCGTTTGCGGCGACCGGTCAAAGTTTTCAACCCTCGCTAACCGTCACTAAGGAGAAGACAGACTCAACTGCACCATCAACCAAGCCGTCGTCGAAGCTGCTCAACCGACGGAACGTCGGGAACGGCCTCGCCCGTTGCGTCCTCGGACGCCAAACTCTCGAACATTCCGATCAGCGTGCACTCGAGGTCACGCTCGGACGACACGAAGAGCACTGGCCGGTGACCAAGCTCGGCCCGGCGGCCCAGAAGCTCCTCAAAAAGGTCGACAACATCGAAACGATGGCGCTTTTCTCTGTCGGCGCGCGCATCGGCGGTTCGATCGCGTCGTCCCGTCACTTCGCTGAACTCTGCCGCATTCATCATCGCGCTGCCCTCCTTCTGGCGACTTCGCCACTTCTTCCACGCGCTTCGGCCAAGCAATACGCGTGCCGTAACTATTCAGTTCGGGCATTTTCCCGACAAAATCGTGCCAGTCGCCCATTAGGTAGCTTTCGCCCAAAGAAAGTCGCCAAACTCTTCCACCTGGACTGACGCATATGGTGTCAAGCCGCACGGTCAGGGATGAAAACGGAAATCCAGGCCCGCTCTGGCATCGACTGCTATGAAAACTTTGCAAGCAAGGTGAAAAACTCCATTCCTGCCTTTGATTTGCGGACTGAAGGCCTTCAGTCCTTCAACCAACCCCGACCCGCGGCGAGAGTTTTGTGAAACAATTCTCAACATCGGATAGTACACTTGGCGCGCCTGAAGAACGCGGCAGCCGAAATTCTCAGACAACGGGAGTCCCACCGTGCGTTTCGCCGAAGTCTTCGCACTTGCCTTTGACACTCTTTGGCGCAACCCGTTGCGATCTTTTCTGACCCTGCTCGGCGTCATCTTCGGTGTGGCTGCGGTAATCGTCGTCGTCTCGCTGATCGAGGGATTCAATGTCTACATCGACGAAAAGATCGCCGATATCGGCACGAACGCCCTTAGCGTTCAGAAATTTGGCATTGACGACTTCGCGAGCCTGGACAACTTCATCAAGGCGAGCCGTCGCAATCCAGACGTGCGACTCGCGGACGCGGATGCGATCCGGACACTGGCACCGCTGGTCGACAAGATCAGCGTCCGAGCCCGCACGATAGCCGAAGTCAGACACGGCAACGAAGTCCTCCAGGCAGTCCAGACACAGGGCGCTCCGGCGAATGCCATCGACATCGACAGGTTTACGGTCGAATCCGGACGTTATTTCACGGAGCAGGAAGACAGAAAGAGCCGCGACGTGGTCTTCATCGGGCGTGACGTCGCGGATCGCTGCTTCCCGACAGGAGATCCGCTCGGCAAGTCCCTCAAGATAGACGGACGGCCATACACGATCGTCGGGGTAGCCAAATCGCAGGGCTCCGTGTTCGGTCAGTCGCGAGATGCGTTCGTGATCATCCCGATTACCACCTTCCTGGAGACCTATGGATCGCGACGATCCCTGACGATACTCGTCACCTCCCGCGACCAGGAAAGCTATTCGGCAACAGTAGACCAGGTTCGCTCGGCACTTCGTGTGCGCAGACACCTCTCGCCGAACGAGCCCGAGAACTTCGGCATCATGACCCCGGATGCGATCAACGAGCTTCGCGACAACATCTTCGGCACGATCCAGACGACAACGATCGGCGTGACCGCGATCTCGCTCATCGTAGGCGGAATCGTCATTATGAACATCATGCTCGTATCGGTCACCGAACGTACCCGCGAGATTGGCATCCGGAAGGCGATCGGGGCGCGCCGGGACGACATCCTGAGGCAGTTCCTGGCCGAATCGACGATTCTGTCGCTGCTTGGCGGAATCATCGGGACACTGATCGCTTTTGCGCTGGCTCTCGTTGTACGGAACGCCACGCCGATCCCGACCGCGCTTCCCGTCGCGTGGACAATCGCGTCGATTGCCGTTTCGGGCATAGTGGGACTCGTTTCGGGTGTTTACCCCGCGTGGCGCGCTGCCGGGCTCGACCCGATCGTCGCGTTGAGAGCGGAATGAACGAGGTGCGTGATGACCTTCGCTGAGATCGCCGAGAACGTCCGAATCGCGCTCGATACCCTGCGATCCAATCCGTTGCGGTCCTTTCTGACCGTGCTCGGTATCGTCATCGGTACGACGACGGTGATCGTCATTTCTGCGTTCGTCTCCGGGATCGACACCACCGTCCAGAAGGAGATCGAGTCGTTCGGTACGCGGTCCCTGTATATCTACAAGTTCGACGGCGCGTTCAACATCAATCCGAGTCGCGAGGAGAGAATGCGCAAGCCGATTTCCTTCGACGACGCGGTAGCGATCGACGAGCATATTGCCTCGGTCGAACGTGTGGCCGTTTTCGTCTCGCCGGTCGACTACACGAGCGGCCCATTCCAGGAGCGGCCGACCGTTCGATACCGCGACGTGGAAATGAACAACGGCACCGTCACCGGCGTGACGGTCGAGTACTACAACATGGGGGTCGTGCGCATTGCGGAGGGCCGCGCGCCAACGCCTTCGGAGGAAGCGCGCCGGGCACAGGTCGCAGTCATCGGCATCGACGTCGCAAATACGCTCATGCCTGACGTCGACGCCATTGGAAAGAGCATCCTGATCAAGGGGCAGCCTTTCGAGGTAATTGGAGTTCTCCAGCGGCGCGAGACTTTCCTAGTCTCGTCCGACGACCCCAACAACGAAAACAAGAGCGTCTACATTCCATACTCGACGATCCGGAAGTTCTACCCACAGCACGACGACAACTTCGTCATGGCTCAGGCCTATCCTGGCCGCGTCGCCGAAGCGTTCGAAGACATCCGCGGTCTGCTTCGCCAGCGTCGCGGCGTCGGTTACAACGACCCGGACAACTTCGCCGTCACGACCTCGGACCGAATCCTCGAGCAGTTCGACCAGATAGTCGGCGGCGTATTCGCGCTGATGGTCGCGATCAGCAGCGTCGGCCTGCTCGTAGGCGGGATCGGCGTCATGAACATCATGCTCGTATCCGTGACGGAGCGGACGAAGGAGATCGGAGTCAGAAAGGCCATCGGCGCCAAGCGCGGCGACATCGTCTGGCAGTTCCTCGTCGAGGCGATGACTCTGACCTCGTTAGGCGGATTGCTGGGAGTAACGGCGGGTTGGCTGCTCGCCATGCTCATCCGGCTCATCCTGCCGAGCTACGTACCGCTTTGGGCACCGATTGCCGGGCTCACGGCCTCGCTGGCGATCGGGCTCGTGTTCGGGATGTGGCCGGCAGTGAAGGCCGCCAGGCTGGATCCGATCGAAGCGCTGAGGTACGAGTAGGGCCTCCCGCGACTCCGCGCCCGGCGATCCCCGAGACGTACGCAGAGCCGCGGAAGTTCGAATTCTACTTCGAGAAAACAGCCGCACCGGCAACCGCAAGCAGCATCATGACCACGTAGGGAGTGATCACTATGGATGCAGCCGAACCCGCCTTCATCTTCTTGACGCAGACGGTCGAGATACCAATGATCGCCAGGGCCAGAAACCAGATCGAAAAAAGGTCGATCCAGCTCATCGCGGCAAACAGTACCGGGTTCGCCTTCGCGGAGATGAAGGCCGCGGGACTGGCCTGAATGAGTCCTCCGCCCTCGAGGTAACCGACAGGATCGACGGACTCCGGAGACTTCACGAACGAAACCACAATCTGCAGAAACCACTTGATGGTCTGGGGAACACAGTAGGCGTACGCCACTACAGAAATGCAACGGAAGTACGTCGTGCGCGCCTGGAACAACGGAGCGAGTCCCCTGTACAGGCTGCCAGTCAGAAAAACCGTAAGCACGACAAGGAACATCGCAAGCGCGGGACCTATGGTGTAAACGAACGCCGTTCCCTTCTCCTGCATTTCTACTGCCTGCTTTTCCTGCTCGGAAAGGTCCTTCCGAGTCTTCCCCTGCCGCTCCAGTCCAAGGTCCACCGTCGCCGTAGCCATGACTTCAGGCGTCAGGCCAAACCGCCACTGTGCGACGTAACCCGCCACGCTTGCGACAATCACAAGAAGCAGAATCGGAACGATCCAGTCCTTCGGGCTGCGCCGCACGTCAGCGAACATCTCGCCCGGCGAAAACACCGCGTTGACAAGCCGCGATATAGGATTCATCTGCGCGGGTTCGCTCAGTTGCTCGCGCGTCGAAGGTTCGGCAGTGGGCGTTGCCAGGCTGGATCCGTAGTCCGGAGCCTGGCCGTACGGCGATTCCTGAGACATTACGCAACCTCTCCTCGTCGAATATCGAAACTGTCCAGTTGTCTGTGGGACGAACCGAGGTACGACGACGGTTTCAATCAGGTTCTTGCAAAGTTCAGGAAGCTTGCGTCCGGGCTGCGACGTGGCACGCCACCCGATGGGCGGGCGCTATCTCGACGAGCTGGGGCTCGACCTCGGCGCACTGCGGCTCGGCAACGGGACACCTCGTCCTGAACCTGCAACCGGACGGAGGATTGAGGGGTGTCGGCACGTCTCCCGCCAGCACGATCCGCTCGCGACGTTGGTCTGGATCGGGGTTCGGAATCGCCGAGAGCAGGGCCCTCGTGTAGGGGTGCAACGGTCCGGAGTACAGGTCGCGAGCGGGAGCGATCTCGGCCATCCTGCCCAGGTACATCACTCCAACCTGTGTCGAAATATGCTCGACGACCGCCAGCCCGTGCGAGATGAACAAGTATGTCAGCCCGTGCTCGCGCTGCAGATCCTGCAGCAGATTCACGATCTGCGCCTGCACCGATACGTCGAGCGCCGAAACCGGCTCGTCCGCAACGATCAGCCTCGGCTTCAACGCAAGAGCGCGCGCGATGCCGATCCGCTGCCGCTGACCTCCCGAAAACTCGTGCGGGTATCGCTCGCCGGCGTCCGACGCCAGGCCAACCTCGTCGAGCAATTCGCGAACACGCTGCCGCCTGGCCGGCTTCGCGCCGGCGCCGTGAATCACGAGCGGCTCTTCCAGGATGTCGCGAACGCGCATTCGGGGATTCAACGAAGCAAACGGGTCCTGAAAGATGATCTGCATGTCGCGGCGGCGGCGGCGAAGCGCATCACGTCCCAGCCCGACGAGATCCTCGCCGTCGATGAAGACCGAGCCCGCAGTCGGCTCGATCAGCCGAAGCACGCATCGTCCGACCGTAGTCTTCCCGCATCCCGACTCTCCGACGAGGCCGAACGTCTCGCCCGGCGCGATCGAGAAGCTCACGTCGTCGACAGCTCGCACCGTGCCGCCTCCCGCACCGAACAGGCCGTTTCCTAATTGAAAATGCTTCGTCAGCCCCCGGACATCAAGCATCGGAAACCTCGACGACTATCTCCGAAGCCCGCCTTGGCTCGAAGAGCGTGCACCGGACCTCGTGGCCGCCGTCAACGGTAGTAAGAGGAATCGGGCTGTCCGCGCAAACCTCGGCCCAACTGCCGCACCGCGGTCCAAACCTGCATCCGCGGGGCAGTTCGTAAAGACTAGGCACTACGCCGTCGATCGTCTCGAGCCGCGCGGCCGCAGGCTCCGAAGAGTCACGTCTTAGCTTCGGGACGCTCTTGAGCAACCCCTGCGTGTACGGATGCTTCGACGCGGTGAAAATCTCACGCATCGACCCTCGTTCGACGATCTGCCCCGCATACATCACGGCGACGTCGTCGCAAACCTCGGCGACGACGCCCAGATCGTGGGTGATCAGCAGCAGCCCAAGCTCCATCTCGTTCTGCAGCCGCGCCAGAAGTTCGAGTATCTGCGCCTGGATCGTGACATCGAGGGCCGTCGTCGGCTCGTCCGCGATGAGCAGCTTTGGCTCGCAAGCAAGCGCCATTGCGATCATCGCACGCTGGCGCATACCACCGGACATCTCGTGAGGATATGCACGAGCCCGCCGCGCCGCGTCCGGGATGGCTACCAGTTCGAGCATCTCGACAGCCCTTGTCCGCGCGGCCCTCGCCGACACGCCACGATGCACGCGAACCGATTCCGCGATCTGGTCGCCGATCGTGAAGACAGGATTCAGGCTCGTCATCGGATCCTGGAAGATCATCGCAATGTCGTTCCCGCGAACGCGACGCATCGCATCATCGGAAAGCAATCCCAGATCCTGTCCCTCGAACAACACCGCTCCCGACACGATCCGGCCGGGAGGAGCAACGAGCCTCATGACCGACAGGCTCGTGACCGACTTGCCCGACCCCGACTCGCCGACAAGTCCGAGCGTCCGTCCCTTCTCGACCGAGAAACTGACGCAATCAACCGCTCGGGCCGTGCCGCGCGGCGTTACGAAGTGCGTCGAAAGGTCGCGGACGTCGAGAAGCATCGCCTAACGAGGGCGCATCCGAACACGGCGCGCCAGATCAGATCTCCATGATCACAGGAATGATGACGGGACGCCGCCCCGTGGCTTTCTGGATGTGTCGCTTCAGGGAGATGCGGATGCGATCCTTCATGATCGATCCGTCCGTGCGTTCGTCGTGGCCGGCGGCCTTGATCGTCGATTCGAGCACGTCCTTCATTTCGGTGAGCATCTGCTTGTCGCTGTCGTCCATGAACCCGACCGTCACAAGCTCAGGATCGGTCTCCATGGCTCCGCTGGTCGGGTTGAAGGCGACGATGGGCATGACGAAACCGTCGTAGGAAAGATTGCGGCGATCGCGGACGACCATTTCGGCGACTTCTTCCATTCCCGTGCTATCGATGAAAGTGCGGCCGACCAGTACCTTGGCGTGCACCCGAATGCTGTCGGAGTCGAGAGCGATCACGTCGCCGCTTTCGCACATCAGGACGTTCCGCTCGGTCACGAGCCCGGCGCTTACGACGAAATCCTTGTGCCGGAAGAGCTGCCGCGGCTCGCCGTGAATGGGTATGTAGAACTTCGGCCGCAATGCCTCGGTGACGATTCGCAGGTCATCCTGTTTCGGGTGACCCGACACGTGTACGCGCGCCACCGACGAGTCGACGACCGTCCCGCCCTTCTTGAAAATGTTGCCCATCATCCGGGAGATCGAGCGCTCGTTACCGGGAATGATACGGCCCGAGAGCACGACCGTGTCTCCCTTGTCGATCGCGCACTGTTTGTGCGCGTCGACGGCGATGCGGCCCATTGCGGAAGCGGGCTCACCTTGGCAGCCGGAAGCGATGACGACCAGTTCTTCACCCTCGTACTTCTTGATGTCGTTGGGGTTGATCATCAATCCGTCCGGAATGTCGAGGAAGCGCAGGCTGTCGCCGAGCTCGACATTGCGCTGGATCGAGCGTCCGAGCACGGCCACTTTCTTGTGGAACTCGTACGCCATGTCGAAAATGATCTGCAGCCTGTGGATTGACGAACTGAAGCAGGTGACGACGATCTTGCCATCCGCCTGTTCGAAGACGTCCTCGAAAGCCGGGATTACCGACTTCTCCGAGCCAGTCCTCCCTGGCGACTCGGCGTTTGTCGAGTCGGTGAAGAGCGCGAGCACGCCCTTGTCACCGATCTCTCTCAGACGCGTCAGATCGATAGCCGAGCCGCACACAGGTGTTTCGTCCACTTTGAAATCGCCCGTGTGAACGATGGTTCCAACCGGCGTAGAAACCGCCAATGCCACGCAATCGACAAGCGAGTGCGAGACACGGACCGGCTCGATCGAAAACGGTCCAATCGAGAACGACTCGCGCGGCTTGATGATGTTGAGTTGGACCTTTTGCGCCAGGTCGTGCTCGTGCAGGCGACCCTCAACGAGACCGAGAGTGAATCGCGTTCCATAGACCGGGACGTTGGCTGTCTTGAGCACGAACGGCAAAGCGCCGATGTGGTCCTCGTGCCCGTGAGTCAGAACGATCGCGCGAAGGAGGTGTTTGTTGTCGGCAATGAAGGTAAGGTCCGGAATGACGAAATCGACGCCCGGAAGTCCGTCCTCGGGAAACATCAATCCGCAGTCGATAGCGATCATGTCGTCGCCGTAGCGAACGACCATCATGTTCATGCCAAATTCGCCAATCCCACCGAGTGGGATGACTTCGAGTGTGTTACTCACCAGGTTCTTCAGTTCCTCTGCTCAAAATTGCGCTGAGCGCAAAGCCCTCCACCATAACAGAGTTATAGATCGTTTGTCGCGGCCGGTAGGCGCCACGGGGCCGTAGCCCTGCCACATGGTTCGGCCGCCAGGGCTACGGGCGGCGACGTTCCCGGATGTACTCCTCTATCCGTTCGTCGAGTATCGAAAGGGGAACGGGACCGGTCTCGAGTATCGCGTCGTGAAAGGATCGGATGTCGAAGCGCGCTCCCAGTTCCTTCTCCGCCCTCTCGCGAAGCTTGCGGATCCGGATCTCGCCCGTCTTGTACGCCAGCGCCTGACCGGGCCACGAGATGTACCGATCCGTTTCGGTCCTAACCTCGTGGAGCGAGAGCGCCGTGTTCGCTGCCAGATAGTCCATGGCCTGCTGGCGTGTCCATCCTTCGTTGTGAAGCCCGGTATCTACGACCAGCCGGCAGGCGCGCCACATCTCGTATGTCAATCGGCCGAAGTTACTGTACGGATCGGAGTAGAAGCCTGCTTCGAGCCCGAGACGCTCCGCGTACAGCGCCCAGCCTTCGCTGTACGCATCGATCGAGACTTGCCGGCGAAAGGGCGGCAGTCCCGGAAGTTCTCTCTGAAGGGCGACCTGCAGATGGTGTCCCGGCACGGCCTCGTGCAGGCTCAGAGCTTCGAGCGTGTACATCGTGCGGGTTTCGGGACGGTACGTGTTTACCCAGTAGAAGCCAGCCCGCGAGCCGTCAGTCGCGGGCTCGACGTAACGCCCGGCGGTGAACTTCGGCGCAAGGTCCATCGGCACCGGCCGCACTCCATATGGCACGCGCGGCAGCTTTCCGAATAGTTGAGGAAGCGCTCCGTCCATGCGCTTCACGATGTAGGCGGCCTCGCGCATCAACTCGTCGCCTGACTTCGGCCGAAACCTGGGATCGGTCCGAAGGAAGTTCAGAAACGCAGCGTAGTCCCCAGAAAAGCCCGTCTTCCGGATGACTGCGTCCATCTCGGCGCGAATTCGAGCGACCTCGGCGAGCCCTGTCTTGTGAACTTCCTCTGGCGTGACGTCGAGCGTCGTGTACCGGCGAACACAGTAGGCATAGTAGGCCTTGCCATCCGGCATGTCGCGCGCCCCCGTCGTCGTTCGTGCCGCCGGAACGTACTTCTCCGTCCAGAACCCCAGTAGTTCCCGATAGGCGGGTACGACAGCTTCACGGATTGCGGAGAGCCCGGCCGCACGAAGGCGGGAGCGATCGGCGTCAGATATCGCCGACGGAAATGCGTCGAACGGCCTCGCAAAGACGCTCGTCGAGGGATCGTCGACGACGTGCGCCCGGATCGTCTCGTCATAGCCGTCGAGCACGATCCGCGGCAACGAGAATCCGGTCCGCAAGCCCTCGGCGAGAAGTGCGATCTGCTCGCGGTTGTACCTCGGGAAGTCGCGAAGCCGCGCGATGTAGTTCTCGTAGTCTCGGACCGTGGCGAGCGGAACCTCCGTTGGCAACTGGGCAAAGCCCATGTGATATCCCCAGTCACCTGTCAACGAACAACGCCACTGTCCCCGATCGAACATCTCGATGCTGTTGCGTAGATCCCAGGCGAACACATCGAAGCTGACCCGATCGACGCTCGTGAGGCTCGCGCGATCGATCGCCGCGAGCCGCCGGAGCATCTCTCTGTCGTGCTCTGCGCGTCGCGTGAGGTCTGCGACCGTAACTGACGCAAGCCTGTCGTTTGCCCTGTGGTCGCCAACCGAGGTGGCAAGCATCGGATCTTCGGAGAGCCGGAACTCCCAGTCCTCTGCGAAAAGCGCGTGAAGAGTGGCGGCGGCGTCCGGCGAAGCAAACACTTTCAGCGAGCACACCAGAATCAGCACGAGGCAGACTGTCACGAGGCGCATATCGGTTCTCCGTTGGCCGCTGGCTGCGGCACTGATGACTGCAGGCGCCCACTCTACTCGATGACGGCATTCGGATCGCAGGCAGGCGGCCCTGGATCAAGTAGTTTCCGGCGGTGCTGGCACCTTGCGGCTCGAGGGTAGCAGCCGCCCGGAACAAGCCAGCTTCCGCCTCCCGGCGAACCTGGCTCCCCTCTCGCCCGTTCAGACCGTGAGGGCCTCCGCGTATTCGCCGAACACGGATCGCAGCCGATTCGATATCTCGCCCACCGTGGCATAGGCCTCGACAGCAGCAAGGATCAGGGGCAGGAGGTTGTCGGATCCAGCCGCGCCTGCCTCGACAGCGGCCAGCGCCTGCTCGCACCTGGTAGCGTCACGAGACGCGCGCACGGCTCGCAGGCGTTCGACCTGGGCGGACTCGATCGCCGGATCGATCGATTGAGCGTGCCGGGGCGGTTCGGTTTCGACGGTGAACCTGTTGACGCCGACGACGATCGCTTCTTCCCTTTCCACGGCGAGTTGCGCCTCATAGGCCGCATCCTGAATCTCGCGCTGAATGAACCCGGACTCAATCGCGGCCAGCGTTCCGCCCATTTCGTCGATACGCCGAATATACTCGGCGGCGCCGCGCTCGATCTGTTCCGTCAGCGACTCGATCGCGTATGAGCCGGCAAGTGGATCGGCCGTGTCCGCAACGCCGGATTCATACGCCACGACCTGCTGGGTGCGAAGCGCAACAAGCGCCGACGCTTCGGTCGGCAGGCCGATCGCCTCGTCACGCGAGTTCGTGTGCAGCGACTGCGTCCCGCCAAGCACGGCCGCCAGCGCCTGCAGGGTAACGCGGACAACATTGACATCCTGCTGCTGCGCCGTAAGGGTAGATCCCGCAGTTTGCGTGTGGAATCTCAACATCTGCGACTTCGGGTTCGTCGAGCCGAATCGATCCCGCATTATGCGCGCCCACAGGCGGCGCGCCGCGCGGAACTTCGCGACCTCTTCGAGAAAATTGTTGTGCGCGTTGAAGAAGAACGAAAGCTGAGGGCCTATCCGGTCGACGTCCTGCCCCCTGTCGACTGCCGCCTGAACGTAGCAAATCGCATCGGCGAGCGTGAAGGCGACTTCCTGGACTGCGGTCGATCCAGCCTCCCGGATGTGATAGCCCGAGATCGAGATCGTGTTCCACTTCGGGGCTTCGCTGGCGCAGAACTCGAAGATGTCGGTGACGATCCGCAGGCTTGGCCGCGGCGGGTAGATGTACGTTCCGCGAGCGATGTACTCCTTGAGGATGTCGTTCTGAACGGTGCCGGACAGTTGAGTCGACGCGACTCCCTGCTTCCTTCCGACCGCGATGTACATACAGAGGAGGACGGCGGCGGTTGCGTTGATCGTCATCGACGTGGAGACCCGCTCGAGTGGAATGCCCTCGAAGAGCGTTTCCATATCGGCAAGAGTGTCGATGGCGACGCCAACCTTGCCGACCTCGCCACTCGATAGCGGGTCGTCCGAATCCAGCCCGATCTGCGTCGGAAGATCGAACGCGACCGAAAGCCCCGTGGTGCCCTGCCCGAGCAGATACCGGTAGCGGCGGTTCGACTCCTCCGCCGTGGCGAATCCCGCGTATTGGCGCATCGTCCATAGGCGTCCTCGATACATCGTCGGCTGCACGCCTCGCGTATACGGAAAGCTGCCGGGATCCCCGAGATCACGTTCGTAATCGGTGCCGCAGCTGTCCTCGACGCGGAAAGCCCGCTTCAACTCGATTCCACTGGATGTTTCGAACCTATCTCGTCGCTCGGTACTGCTAGTCTTGCTGCTCATCGCTCGCGTCTCCGTTCAGGTGTTGACCCGGAAGTATGGCGAATCGCCAGTCCCGGTGCGAGGATTGTGGGATCAATACTGGCGAAACGTCAGGTTGTAGCGGCCCGGAACGCCAAGTTCGGCTGGCCCGGTGCCAGGCGCGATCCGTGCGATGCCGTGGTAACGGAGCCTCGCTGGACCGCCGAACACGAACGCGTCACCAGACTCGAGCCAGAAACGACGCACGGGATCTCGCCTCCGCAATCCGCCGAACTCGAACAGCCCCGAATCGCCGATCGAGATAGACACGATCGGCACTCCCGCCTCGATGGTCTCGGGGCGTTCGTCCTTGTCCACATGCAGCCCCAGTCGCCCCTCGGCCCCATACCAGTTCACAATGAGAACGTCGGGATTGATCGCAAATCCGGACGCTGCCGCTGCCCCCCGTGCGCGCGTCGCGAGCGACTCGGGAATGGCCTGAGCCGGGAGACCGTCGACATCCGTTCGAATCGACTCGTAGCGATACGTGCGAGCATTCCAGTGATGCCCACAACAGAGCATGCGGACACGCATTCGAGCCCCGCTTCGAAGAACCGGGGTATAGAAGCCAGCCTCCGACTCGCCGAGCCGCCGGACGGCCTCGAGCACCTCCCGCTGCGCGACCGAGGACAGCCACGACCGCAGAAGCACCGCGCCGTCCGCGATTTCGGTGTGTGCTGAAATTGCCGCAGTCACGGCCCGAGTCTAGCACTGCAGGGCTACTTGACGTTGCTTGACGCTCCCTTGCCGGTCGACTAGACTCCGCCTCTTTTCCGGCCAAAAGCCGCTATTTTCCGGTCCGAGGAGTCGGCATGAAGATTCACGAGTATCAGGCAAAGGCGTTGCTTGCGAAGTTCGGCGTCAAGATTCCCAGGGGCATCGTCGCCAGGTCAGTCGAGGAAGCCGTCGAAGCCGGCAAGTCGCTTGGGCTGCCCGTCGTCGTGAAAGCGCAGATTCACGCTGGCGGCCGCGGAAAGGGTGGTGGAGTCAAGCTGGCGAGGACGGAAGCCGACCTCGAATCCATCGCCGGGCAGATTCTCGGAATGCAGCTCGTGACGCACCAGACCGGCCCGGAAGGGCGAACCGTCAAGACTCTGTTCATCGAAGAAGGCCTCGCAATCAAGCAGGAGTTTTACCTCGGGATCGTGCTCGACCGCGCCACGTCGAAGCTCGTGTTCATGGCCTCCCGGGAAGGCGGAATGGACATCGAGGAGGTGGCGGCAACTCACCCCGAGAGGATCCTCAAGGAGACGATCGATCCAACGGTTGGAATGCAGCCTTTCCAGGCCCGCAAGCTCGCATTCGGTCTCGGACTGGCGCCCGAACTCGTCGGCAAGGCGACGAAGTTCATGCTCTCGCTAGCGAAGGCATTCGACGAGGCTGACGCGAACCTTCTCGAGATCAATCCATTCCTGCTGACGGAGGACGGCGAGCTGTACGCTCTCGATGCAAAGGTCGGCTTTGACGACAATGCGATGTTCCGTCACAAGGACTACGCCGAGCTCCGCGACCTGAACGAAGAGGAGCCGCTCGAGATCGAAGCTTCGAAGTTCGACCTGAACTACATCAAGCTCGACGGGTCCATAGGCTGCATGGTCAACGGCGCCGGGCTCGCGATGGCGACGATGGACATCATCAAGCTGGCCGGAGCGGAGCCGGCGAATTTTCTCGACGTGGGCGGTGGCGCGAGCCAGGAACGTGTCGAGAACGCGTTCAGGATCATTCTCGCGGACCCGCACGTGAAGGCCGTCCTGATCAACATTTTCGGCGGAATAGTCCGGTGCGACATGGTCGCCTCGGGCGTCGTTGAAGCCGCGAAGAAAGTAGGGGTACAGATACCGATCGTCGTGCGTCTCGAAGGAACGAATGTCGAGATGGGCCGCGAAGTGCTTGCGGCGTCCGGTATCGACATAATCACGGCGAGCTCAATGAAGGATGCGGCTGAAAAGGTAGTTGCCGCATCCTGCAGATAGCGGGGTGGCTTTGAGTTTCAGTCACGGGCGCGTTCCGGCAACGGGGCGCGCCCGTTTCGTATTCGAGCGCGTATCAGGCCGAGTCCGGCAGACCTCAGTGCTCGAGGGGCGTTTGATATACTTCGAGGCAGGCAGCCGCGCCCAAGAGTCGGTTCAAACGAGGAGTTCCAGCGCATGACATTTCGATTACCTGACCTGATCCGTGCGGCCTCCAGCACACTTTCCATATCCGCGGTTCTCCTCACGTCGCTCGCGGCATCGCCTGCGAGCGCCCCTGCCGCCGCTTCGGATGACGCGGCCCGTTCCCGATTCACTCGCTATGCGCGGGCGACCGGGACTGCCCACGCTCCTGTGATTGCGTACGGACACTTCGGCAGGATCCAGCCGCTCGACCCGTCCGCACTGGATTCGCAGGGCAAGCGGGCGTTCGTCGCCGATCCATCCGAGGTTCTCGCGTTCCTCGACGCAAATCCGGAGTTACTCGGCACCGCCCATCTCCCTGGCTCGCTGTCTCTGCAGCGTGCGGTAACCACGCCACTTGGAACGCACGTCTCATTCGACCAGATGCTCGGCGACAGGCCGGTGTTCGGCGCGCGCACGACGGTCCACGTCAGCGGAAGCGGCGACGTTTTTGGCCTGGCCTCGACGTTGGCAACTTCGCTCGATTCCGATCTCGCGGTCGCCGAACCTTCGATCGACGTCGATTCGGCCACTGTAGTTGCGCTTGCTGCGGCCGGAGTGACCCCAGCGCGGGTTCGCCGTGACGAGCCTGCGGAGCCGGTGCTCGGCATTGCGAACATCGACGGTGGGCGGCTCGCGTGGCGAATCGTGGTTGCGGCAAGCAATCCGTATGGCGAATGGGCGGTGCTGGTAGATGCAAATACTGGCCGGGTCCTTGGCGATCCGGAGCCACTTTTCGCGAGTGCCGGGCAGGCGCGGGTCTTCGTGCCGAACGCCGTCGTCGCGACCAACGATGTAACTCTGACCGACAGTGGAAACTCGGGATCGGCCGTGCCCGAGTCGGGCTACACACTCGTGGATCTGCAGGGCCTCGATTCCAGCGGTTTCCTGACGGGTCCGTTCGTTACGACGGATCGCACCGACAATCGAGTGAACTCCGTGAGCGGTGACTTCACGGGCCTTCGGCGCGACGACTCGGGATTTGCGGAGGCCGAAGTCTACTGGGCGATCGACTACGCACAGCGCTACATCCAAACGACGCTCGGGATCGACAACGCCGGAAATTATGCAATCCGCGCCGACGTGCACGCATTCTCGGACGACAATTCGAACTACACTCGCAGCGGCACGAATACCGGTGTCCTGAACTTCGGCGACGGTGGCGTGGACGATGCGCAGGACGCCGAGATCGTCTGGCACGAATACGGTCACGCACTGCTCGACAACACCGGCCAGATCACTTTCAGCGGCGAGTCCGGCGCTATTCACGAGGGTTTCGGAGACTACGTGGCTGCGACGCTGTCCACAACCGTGCCGGGAAACTCTCGTTACTACGCGACGGTAGGCGAATGGGACGCCGTGGCATACAACCCGGGCAATCCGCCTTTCCTCCGCCGCGTCGACACCGACAAGGTCTATCCCCGGGATCTGGTACGGCAGGTGCACACTGACGGCGAGATCTACTCCTCGTGCCTGTGGGATCTGCACCAGGCGGTCGGCCGTGACGTGGCTAACGAGATAATCTTCAACGCGAACTTCCTCCTGCCGAGCGCGCCGACGATGCCGGATGCCGCCCAGGCCATGGTCCAGGCCGATCTGGCCTTGAATGCGGGCGCGAACGCCTCGGCCATTGCGTCGGCTTTCGGAGCCCACGGAATCGTTCTCGACAGCGTTGGGCCGACGGTAACGTTCGTCAAACGGAAGAAGGGCAAGCTCACCGTTGACGGAAGCAACTTCGCCACGGGCTCAGCCGTCATCGAGATCGACGGCACCGCATTGGGATCGATGAAGTACCCGAAGCCGTTCCGCGAGAATGGTGTATCGACGCGCATCACGAGCAAGGACAACCGTGTAGCCGCTCTGACACCCGGCGTTTCGGTGACGATCACGGTCCTGAACCCGGCCACCGGGCTACGTTCGGCGCCATTCGCTTTTATTCCGTGATAGCGGACACGAGTGCGACGATGCGTTTCGGCGCACTCGAATGCTCCAACCTGTGATCGTTCGCCTGATCGACCGATATCTCGTTCGCGAGATCCTGCCTTACGTCGTGCTGACGCTCGTCCTCATGACGTCTGTCATCTTTCTGCATCAGGCGAACCGCTTCTCCGAGCTCTTCATTGTCTTTACCAGATCGGGACTGCCGACTGGTCCGCTTCTCGGTCTGCTTGCATCGATCCTGCCTACGATCCTCGTCTACACGATGCCGATTGCGTTGCTTGTCGGCGTTCTGATGGGCCTCGGCAGACTGTCGGGCGACAACGAGATCACAGCGATGCGCGCGAGCGGCATCAGCCGGCGGCACCTGACCTGGCCACTGCTCGCCATTGGCCTGGTTGCGGCTGGATTGATGATGTGGGTGACGTTTTCGCTCGCCCCGGCCGCACAGCGGGTCCTCGGACAACTGAAGGAAACTCGGGGCGACCTGATCTACAAGGGTCTCGCCACGCAGGTGAAGCCCCGGGTATTCGAAGAATCGGTTCCAGGAAAGGTCTTCTTCGTCTCGGACATAGACCGTCGAACGAACGAGTGGCGCAACATCCTTATTGCCGACACGCCAGGCACCAACGAACCGGACGACGTCACGATATACACGGCGCGCGCCGGGAGGCTGTCCTCGCCTGAACCGGGTCAGTTGCTTCCGGAGTTTCACCTCTTCGACGCCGAAGCACACAAGGTCTCGAACGTCGAAGAGCGGAATAGAGTCGAGTACGACATCGTGTCCGCCGAACGCTTGTCCATTGTGTTCAATCCTGCACCCCAGCAGGATGATCCAAATCTCGCTCCGAAGCCGCCGGCCCTGGCTGAAATGGACTTTGCGACCCTGACGGCCTACACGCCAACAGCCGAACAGAAGTACAGCTATCCGGTCGAAGTTCACAGGCGCGTCGCAGTTCCAGTGACCTGCCTCATTTTTGCCGTCATCGGCCTTGCCTTCGGAATTCACAACGTTCGTGCGGGACGATCGTTTGGACTTGTCGTCGGACTAGTGCTCACGACCATCTTTTACGTGCTCACGCTTGGCGGCGATCAGAGTGCGCGCAGTGGCGCCATCCCGGCGTGGCTCGGCGTCTGGGCCCCGAACCTTCTGTTTGCCGGCATTGGTATCTGCGCTGCCGCAGTAAACAGGTTGCCGTCGTGGATGCTGGCTGCGAGCTGGACCACTCGGCGGACGGAGCAGAAGGAGACGGAATCGCGGAACGTCGCACATGATCGCGGTCGTTCGGTCGGGGCGTGGCGATTTGCCGCGTCTTTTCCGCGAATCATAGATCGGATGCTCCTCTCGGACCTCGGTACGCACGTCGCCTACGTCATCGCCGGTCTGACGGTAATATTCATCGTCTTCACGGTATTCGAACTCGTGCGCGAGATCGTCGAGAACGACGTTGGGCCCGCGGTCGTGCTCGGCTACGTCGTGTATCTGACGCCGCAGATCGTGACTTACATGACGCCGGTTGCGGTTCTCGTAGGCGTGATGGTGACGTTTGGCCTGATGGCGAGCGGCAGCCAGCTCGTCGCTCTCAAAGCAAGTGGCCAGTCCATATACAGGATGGCTCTGCCGGTCTTCTGTTTCGCGATTCTCGTTGGTGCCGCACTCTTCGCAGTGCAGAACTACATACTTCCGTCGTCGAATCGGCAGCAGGAGGACCTGCGTCAGCAGATCACGAGCGGCCAGGAACCGGCTCGCACCATCTACCAGATGGACCGCCAGTGGGTGTTTGGACAGGAGAACCGCATCTTCTACTTTCGTCATTTCGACCCGGTCGCGAACCGGTTCGCGCAGATCAACGTCTTCGATCTCGACCCGGCGACATTCGAGATCAAGCGTAGATATTGGGCCTCGGAGGCGACCTGGGACGCCGGCACAGGTTCGTGGCTGCTCGAATTCGGCTGGATGCGTACCTTCGCCGGAGCCGAAATTACGTCGGCCGAGGCTTTCCGCAAGCGGACCGTGACCCTGGCCGAGACGCCGGATTACTTCAAGCGGCCCGTTAGCAGTGCGGACAAGCTTACGCTCTCGGAGATCCAGCACGAAATCACCGAACTGTCGCGCAGCGGCTTCGACGTGCTCGACCTGCGAATCGACTTCCAGCGAAAGCTCGCGTTTCCCTTCACCTGCCTCGTGATGGCGTTGGTGGGTCTTCCATTCGCACTGACGGTCGGAAAGCGTGGCGCATTGTACGGCGTCGCGTTGGGCATCGTCATCGGGCTGGTGTTCTGGGGTGCGATCGGGTTTTTCGCACAGATGGGCAGGTACGAGATACTTCCCCCGGTGCTCGCCGGCTGGGGTCCCAACGTGCTTTTCGGTGCGGGCGGCGCGTATCTGTTCCTCACCACCAGGACGTAGATGAGCAGAGGAAGAAGCTGGCGGGTCTGACGGATCGCACGCCGTCGTGTGCTTGCGTCCGTGTGCCGGCAGTACGCGTTAAAGTCCTTTCAAGGCCTCAACGAGCATCGCGTCCTCGACGCCGCCGGCTTCGGCGATTTCTCGCGCCAGCTTGTCGCATCGCTCCTGAACATCGTGGCCCGCGTGCCCTCGCGTCCAGGACCAGGTCACGCGGTGGCCGTCGGCTGCACGGTCCAGCCTCTCCCAGAACTCGTGGTTCTTCTTTCGCCTGTAGTTGCCCTTCTGTGTCTCGACCACGTACGTACTGTCAGTTACGACGCTGGCAACACACGGCTGCTTCAGCGCTTCGAGAGCGATGCAGGCGGCCACGATCTCTGCCTGATTGTTCGTTGCCTTGCCGAGGTATTCGCCGAGAGCCTTTACGTGGCGCGATCCGTTGCCGTCGACGTACGAAAGGATGGCGGCCGCCCCCGCCTTCGCCGCGGTTCCGCCATTTCCGAGCGAACTGCCGTCGCACACGATCGTGATCTGTTTCATACGGCGCTCAGGGTCGGTACTATAGCCGCCGCCATGAAGATCGTAAACGTAGACAATGCTCAGGTCATCCGTACTCGACACGGCTCCGAGATACGTCCCCTGATCGACAGGACGACGTCCGCCATCGAGCAATGCAGCCTGGCAGAGGAACGACTCGAGCCTGGACAGGCGGTCACTCCTCATTTCCATAGAGAAACCGAGGAAATCTATTACGTTCTCGAGGGCTCCGGGACGATGACGGTGGGCGGCGAAGCCCGGACGGTGAGCGCCGGCGACGCAATAATGATCCCGATGAACAGCATACATTCGCTCTCCAACACGGGAATCGAGACCATGCGGATCGTGCTCGTCTGCGGCCCGGCGTTCAGTCGATCGGACGAGAATTTCGTCGAGCCGAGGCCGTGCGCGTAAATGGCGCGATCGCCGGGAAACCCTGCATTGACATTCGCTTGCGGGTCTGTCTACCATTGACTCGGGCGCTACAGGCGCTCGTCCAACCTACAACTTTCGAAGATAGGACTTTAGCTCGCTGTTCATCTTGAGAACGAGGAGTTCGTACCGATGTTGAAGCGGCTCGCCTGCTATCTGGCCCTTCTGGTCGCCCTTGCGACCTTGCTCCCGTTGGGCTCGCCGGTCGACGCTCAAGAAGCGAAAGTCACCGAGGGCCAGCGTCTGGCGATGTTCACGAAGCCAGCGGTCGTCCGAATCTGGGACGGTTACACCGGCGTCTTCCAGATTGGCGACGGCCGGGAGTCGGTTATCTACGGAGGAAGTGGCTCTGGGTCAATCATCAATCCGGACGGCTATATCCTCACGAATGCGCACGTCACGGACCTTACGCACCAGGGCGAGGACAAGGGGCGCGAGATCCTGCTACAGGTACTTGTCGAACGAATCGCTCAGCGCGCCAACGTCAATCCGAGAGATCCCGACGTCATCGAGTACATCCGGAACAACACGAGGCTCATCGACTTCCAGCACATCCACCACGTCGTGCTGCCGAACGGCGAATCGTTCCCGTTCGAGATCAAGGCCTTCGGCGCGCCGGTCGGTCAGGGCAAGGACGTCTCGATCATCAAGATCGAGCTGAAGAACGCGCCAACGCTCAAGATCGGCGACTCGGACAAGATCCAGCTACAGGACCACGTGACTGTCGTGGGCTATCCGGGCGCGGCCGATACCTTCGACTCGGGCATACTCGACAAGAAGTCCTCACTCGAGGCGTCGATAACCGACGGAAAGCTCTCCGCCAAGAAGAACACCGCGGACGGCGCCCCCATCCTGCAGATCTCGGCTCCGGCGACGCACGGCAATTCGGGCGGCCCCGTGTTGAGCGATGCGGGCGAGGTAATCGGCCTGCTCACGTTCCGAGGCGACACGGTGAACGGTCAGGAAGTCTCGGGCTTCGCGTTCGTCGTCCCGACGAGCACGGCGCTCGAGTTCGTCAAGACGGCTGGGACGACGAACCAGCAGGGGCTGGCGGATCAGCGTTATCGCGAAGGGCTCGAGCTCTACTGGGACGGCTACTACTCACAGGCGATCGTGAAGCTCGAGGAGGTGAAGCGGCTCTTTCCGCAGCATTCCGAAGTATCGAAGCTGATAACCGACAGCCAGCAGAAAATAGCGGAGGGCAAGGAACGCGGCAGCATGCTTCCGTGGATCATCGGAGGCGGTGGATTGTTGCTTGTCATCGTGGTGTTGCTCGGCGGCGGGCTCATTCTCCTGATCGTGATAATGAAGAAGAAGAAGAAGCCGGCCACGGCAGGCGCTCCAACTGCCAGCGCACCCGTTCCCGCACCTGCGCCTCTCAGCCCCGGTCAGACGCTGCCAGCTGGTTACGGCATACACCCGCCTTCTCTGGCGGGAATCGGGACGGGCCAATCGTCTCTGCCTCCGGTTGGAGGCGGCGCGGACAAGACGCAGGTCGTCGGCGCGATTGGCGGACTCAATACCGCACCTGTCGGCTACGGATCCGTTGTATGCACCTCCGGTCCGCTTGCCGGCCAGCGTTTCGAGATACGCCCTGAAGGCCTGTACATCGGAAGGGACGGGACGCTTTCGCAGATCGTCATCAACGACAGTCGAGTCTCGAAGCGGCACGTCTGGATAGGACCACGAAGCGGCCGCGTAGCCGTCGTCGACCAGGGATCGACGAACGGTACGTTCCTGAATCAGGCCGGCTCGCAGCGAATAACGGAAGTAATACTGAACCCGGGCGACACCGTGATCGTCTCGGAGGCAGACGTCGCTCGATTCCAGTTCCAGAAATAGCTCTGGCGATAGGGTGCGTTGATTCGGGTGACTGGACTCTGTCGGCCACCCGCCTTCTGAGCTTAGACCTCGACGATAACCTTCAGCACGCCAGGTTCCCCCGCGGCTTCGATCACCCGGGGTCCATCGTTCAATTTCATCCGGCGCGAGATCATCGAGTTCACGTCGACCTCTCGACGCTCCAGCAACTCGATCGCCCATTCGAAGCGTCCGCACCGCGAGCCGACGAGTGTCACTTCGTTCACGATGAGAGCTGTGGAATCGAATGGGACGTCGCCGTGGATCGTACTCTTCAACACGATCGTTCCCTTCGGTCGCACAATCGCCTGGGCCATCGCAAAACCTCCCGCCGAGCCGCTGGCTTCTACGACCACGTCGAACTTCCCTGTCACGTCGTCGAATCCGTCCGCCGACAGTCTCGTCGACGCTCCCTTGCCCGCGAGCAGCGCAAGCTTCGAGCCGTGCCGGCCAAAAGCGGTCAGCCGGGCGCCAGTTGCCGCGATCACCTGGCCGATCAGCAGCCCGAGTTTCCCGTCGCCAACTAGCGCGACCGACGTATCGGAATCGATCGATACTTGATGAAGGATCTCGCACGCCGCCGCAAGCGGTTCGACGAACACGGCCTCGTCGTCCGTCACCGAATCGGGAACCCGCACCAGGTTGCATTCGGGAACGCTGACGTATTCAGCCATCGCGCCATCCCGCCCGACGATTCCGATCACGGTTCGGTTCCGGCAGTGGCGGGGGTCGCCGCCGGCGCACGACGGACAGTGGCCGCATCCGCAGTTGATCTCGCCGACGACGCGAGCTCCGATCCACGACGGATCGGGCGAAGCCTCGACCACGCCGACGAACTCGTGGCCTAGCGTGCCCCGGAATCCTGCGTACCCGCGAACGATTTCGAGGTCAGTGTTGCAGACGCCAACTGCTGTCACACGTATGAGCGATTCGCCAACGGCATCCGGCCGCGGTAACTGCTCGAGCACGACGCTGTTGCCGTCGAATCGCATCGCCTTCATCGTTACGCTCATTGTTCAGTTCGCAAGCAACAGGCGTCCAGCCCAGAGAAAAATCACCAGTCCCACGATGACTGTCACCGTGGTGACGAATATGCTCGAGGCAATTGCCGGATCGATTCGCATACGCTTGAGCACCATCGGGACGAGCGCTCCGACCAGACCTCCGACTACCGTGCTCAGCAGCAATGCAACGGCAATGACGACTCCGACGCGCGTATTGCGAAACCAGACACTTGCTGACAGTCCGGCAATGAGGCCGACGACTGCACCGTTCAACGCCGCAACGATCGACTCCTTCAGGATCACGCGCGCAGCGACACTCCAGACGAGGTTGTCGAGCCCAATGCTCCGGACGACGACGGTCATCGACTGAGTCGCGGCGTTTCCACCCATCGCAAGCACGACCGGCATGAGTACCGCGAGCACGATGGCGTGGCCGATGGCATCGCGAAACGCGTTCACGACGACCGCGGCCAGCATGGCGGTTCCAAGGCTGAGCAACAGCCACGGGAGGCGGCTTCTGATGGACTGCAGCGAACTGCCTGTGGCCCGGTCGTCGGCTTCGACACCGGCAAGGGCATAGATGTCCTCGGTCGCTTCTTCCTTGATGACGTCGATGATGTCGTCGACGGTGACGATGCCAACCAGCCTGTTCTCGGCGTCCACGACCGGCAGGGCGATCAGGTTGTAGTTCGCGACCAGACGCGCGACCTCTTCCTGGTCCGTCGCCGTCGTCACGCGAATCACGTCCGTCGACATGAACTTGCGCAGCGGCGTCGATGGCGAGTTCAGCAGAAGCTGCCTCATGTTCACCACGCCGAGCAGGTGGTTCCTCCCGTCGACGACGTAGACGTAGAACGACATTTCCAGGTCTTCACTGCGCTTCTGCAAAGCCGTGATGGCTTCGGAGACGGTGACGTCCTCGCCCAGAGCGAAGAAGTCCGGAGTCATGATCCGGCCCGCCGTCTCCGTCTCGAAGTTCAGCAGTTCCTGGACGTCGCGGGCGTGCTCCTCCTGCAGCCGGTCAAGCAGTTGGTCACGGAGCGGTTCGGGCAGTACGTCAACGAGAACGGCCGCGTCGTCCTTCGATAGTAACGCCAGCAGTTCGAGTGTCCGGTCGGACGAAAGCGGCTCGAGAAGCTCGCGGACGAACCCGGGGCCCAGCTCCGAAAGAGATTCGGCTGCTTTCTCGGGATCGCGGTCCGCGAGTCCCGCAAACGTCGACTCGCGCGTGCGGCCCTGTAGCGCCTTGAGGACTGTTGCGACCTCCACCGGACGCAACTTCTCGAGAATGTTGAGCGCGTGGGCCGTGGCGCCCCGGCGCGCAAGCCTCCCGATCGAATCGATGAGGACGTCGAATCGTTCCTGGTTCATCGGGATGCCCGGAGACCCGACGGCCGCCTAGTTCGCCATCGTGACGGAAATGGTGTAGGCACCCTGCTTCGGTCCCGACAGACTCCTGACGTAAACCGTGTAGGTCCCGCCGCCAAGAGTCGTGACGATTTCCGGAAGCGTGGAAGCCGGCGGGTCGTTCTTCTTCCCCTTGGGTTTCTTCTTCGTCTCTTCTGACTTACCGCTAGTCGCCACGACACGTCCGTCCAGAAGCAGAGTCAGCCCGGCCGCGAACGTGCCATTCGTATCCACCGCAATGCGCACGCGAGTTCCCGTCTGGCCCGAGATAGACCAGGCATCGTAATAATCGCCCGGACCGCTCTGCGAATCCGTGACTTCCAGATTACCCGTCGCCGAGGCTCCGATCGAGATCGACTGAGGACCCCGAGCGACGCGCTCCGACTGCACCGAAAGGCTGAACTCACCCGCCGAATATGTGCTCTCGTCGAGCGGGGCGATGACCTGGACGTAATAGTTGCCCGCCTTCGGCAGGGTCACGGTCTGGAACACGGTATCCGAAACTGGTTGGACGGGATAGTTGATATTGGAGTCGTCCACTAGCTTGAGCTTCGGGCGGAATCCATCGGCCCGGAGCGTTACGATCAGCGCGTCCGAGCTCTCGAGCTTGATCCGGTACTCCGAATAGAAGCCGCTGCCGTCCGACATCTGGACGCCCTCGCGGCTCACCTGGCCTTTCACTTCGGTCCCAAGCGGGAGTTCCGGCACCTTGCCGAGATCTCGCAGATATTGCGAGTTCTCTGCCTGGAGTAGCGGTTCGATCTCTTCCGTCTTCGTCGTCGAGGTGAGCCGAACGGTCTGCGCCCACTCCCGGTATCCATTCTTCTTGAGGACGATGCGGTGCGCGCCGAGTCGAACATCGCTCAACTCCAACTCGCCGTCGTCTGCAGTGGTGCCAACGAGAGCACCGTCGATGAAAACTTCGGCTCCGGGCGGGTACGAACGAATGATCACCGATGACGACGGCACCTTCTCGACATCGGTTTTGGCACGGCCGCGGATCACCTTGCCGGGACGGCCCGTCTTACGTGTCTTCGGCGGACCTGTAGGCCGGCCACTGGCATCCTGAGCGTCAGCGGCGGCCGGAAACCCGACCAATAAAGTAGCCGCGACGATGATGACCGCACATCGTCCCAAGGCGCCGACCGAAGTCATGACTCTCTCCTCGAATACCGTCACCAGGCTTGCAGGATACGATTGCACCGGCGGAACTACGGGGCGTCCTTGGCGCATCGGAATCCAACTTTTGGAAGAACCTCGTCTGCCGCGAAGAAGCCGCGATACATCGCGGTGTTGCCGCCGACGTTGTCGTAGGCGCCACCTCGAATCACCTTCAATCCGTCAAACGACTTTGCTTCGGCCGGATCGACGGTGCTTCCCGGATAGATCGAGAAACTGCTGGAAGTCCACTCCCAAACATTCCCGACCATGTCTAGCACGCCGAAAGGACTTGCACCCGCCGGATACTTGCCGACCTTCTCTATCGACCCGCCCTTTGACTTGCCCAGATTTCCCTTGGTGGCGTCCCACGTGGATCCCCAGGGGTAAGTGCGACCGTCCAGGCCGCGAGCAGCAAACTCCCACTCCAGTTCGGTGGGAAGCCGTTTCTTCGCCCACGTGGCGTACTCGGTTGCGTCGCCCCACGACACAAACACGACCGGCCACTCCTCGGTGCCGGGCTTTGGCGCGCCGTTCACCCAATCTCTGGGAGCTGCACGGCCCGTCGCATCCACGAACTCCTTGTACTTGGAATTCGTCACCTCGGTTGTATCGATCAGGAACGGCTTGACCGTAACGGAATGCGCCGGCTTCGAGAATTCGTCGCCACTTTCAGCATCCGTGCCGACCGAGGTCACCCCTCCAGGTATGAGCACCATACCTTCCGGCAAGGTCGAAACCGGCGGCGGAGGTTCGGTCGACGTGGGCGGTGAAGGCTCCGAACCGACCGGAGGAGGCGCAACGGCAACCTGCCGATTCTGCCACCACCGCACACCAAAGAAACCTGCAACGCCGACGATGGCAAACAGAACCAGTCCCGCCACTCCAAGTATGACGAACTTCATTCCAGATGCCGAAGACGACTTCGGACCAGCGTGTTGAGGCGAGGGGAACGGATCAGACGCTACCTGCGCCGGCGGGTACGCCGCCGAACCGTCAGCAGCCGGGTAGCCAGCCGAATGGCCGGCGACCCCGGCGGCTGCGTGCAGCTCACTCCAGGGCGACGTTGGAGGCGCCTGCCCCGTCGCGGCGTAGGACGACGTGCCGGGATCGACCGGTAACGCCAACGTGGGGCTCGCATTGCCTGGCGTACTATCGGGTACGTAACGAGGCGGTGGAGTGGCAGGTGGAGCAAAAGACGGCGCTGTCGATTGCGGCTGCACGCCGAACGAGCCAACCGGGGCTACGTGCGTCGCGTAGGGATCGAACTCCGTCGGAGGCTGGATGACCTCCGTCAGCTGAGCTCCCCCAGCCTGCGCCTGGACATCGTAGACCTGTGTCGCGTTCGCCGCGGAGACATCGTAGACCTGCGTGCCTTCGTGAGACGGTGGCTGGAAGGCCGGCGGCACCACCACGTCCTGCTCAATCGTAGCCCCGCCCGGATCGTAGTGAGGCGGTGGCGGCAAGGGAGCGCTCATGACGAGCGTGGAATCCTGCGGCGCCGCAGGTGGGACCTGGGCCGGACCGTTCAGCGAGGCACCAACCGGAGGAATCTGGTCCACCTGCATCGTGCCGGGCTGCGCACTGCCTCCCGCAGGCGGAGCCGGAACGTAGAACTGAGTCTGTGACGGGTCCTGCGCGGACGGGCGCGCCGCCTCGCCGGCGAGCGCATTGGTGGGAAGATCAGATCCGGAGTCGAACAGTTCAGAGGCCTCCAGTCTCCCCTCACGCGCAACCGCGTGTGCGGCGTCGCTGGCCGAATGGTTGCGGAATTCCTGTTCGAGCGCGTCAGTATCCAGGTGGCCGGTTGTCCTCGTGACCGTGAGCGGCTTCGTTCCCTGATGAACGTCTTCGTGCGCTGCGGCGCGCTCGTGCTGGCGCTTCCGCGACCCGGAAATGACGTCGTCGAGAGGCGGCAACTCGCCGCTCTTGAGATTCGAAAACGGTTCGGCCTCGTCTTCCTCGGGTGGTAGCGCCGGAATTCCGGCCACCGTGCGGAAAGCGGCGCGGCCATCGCCGTGCGCGGACACGCCGACACCGCATTGCTTGCAGTAGACCCAGCCGTCGCGAACACCCGCATTGCAATTCGGACAGCGGTGCGGCGCCCGATCCGACGCCGCCTGCTCTCCGCACTGCCTGCAGAACATCCAACCCCGCTTCACGGTGGCGCTACAGGAAAGGCAGATTTCGTCCTTTGGCTGGGCGCCCAGCGTAGCGAGGTCGACGCCGCACTCGTTGCAGAACGCCCACTCTCGCTCGACGGTCGAGCCGCAGGCAGGACAGTACTGCGTGCCAACCGATTCGCGCGCGACCAGCCCTTCACCGCAGTACTTGCAGAACCGGAGTGTGTTCGGATACTCGATGTCGCAAGTCCGGCAGTACATTACACGTCGCGCTCCACAATGAAGTTAGGGATGGATAGTAGAGCCTGCCGGAACTCCGAATCCTCGACACCCGACAGCGCTTCGGTGGCCCGAGTCGCGTAGTCACGAGCCTGGCTGCGCGCGCGCTCGAGAGTGCCGTGGCGAGTCACGAGGGCGAGGATCTCTTCGCGCGTTACCGACTCGAATGCGCTTTCTGTCACGACCATCTCGACGAGCCGGCGATGTTCGGGATCACCCAACTCGATGAGGTGGATGAGCGGAAGCGTCAGCTTGCCTTCGCGAAGGTCGTTTGCAACCGGCTTTCCCAGTTTGTCCTCGGTCGAAACGAAGTCGAGCACGTCATCGATCAACTGGAAAGCGATGCCCGCGTTCAGCCCGTACTCGCGCAACGCCGCGCGCTGCCCGGCATTGGCCCCGCCCACTATCGAGCCGATCTCGGTGCACGCGCGGAACATGAAAGCAGTTTTCCGCCGGACGATTTCGAGATGCTGAGCTTCGGTGATGTCCACCGAACCAAGTACATCAAGCTGTATCAGTTCGCCCTCGGTCATCTGCCTTGTCATCTCCGTCAACAGGTCGAGGACATCGAAGTTGCGCTGTTCGAGTGTGATCTCGAACGCCTTCATGTAGAGCCAGTCGCCCATCAGAACGCTGATCTCGTTTCCCCACGTCACATTGACCGAAGGTCGGCCCCGGCGCATCTTCGCGTCGTCGATGATGTCATCGTGCACGAGAGTCGCGGTATGGAGCATCTCCATGACCGCCGCCATTCGAATGACCGAAAGCGGCAGTTCCCCCGATGCGCCTCCGCCGCAGGTCCGCGCGGCGAGCACCAGCAGCGCCGGCCGGATCCGCTTGCCACCCGCTTCGTGAAGGTGGCGCCCTATCGCGTCGACGATTCCGAGATCGGACGCAAGCAAGCTGCCAAGATCCGCTTCGACGCGGGCCAGATCGTCTCGAATCAGTGAGAAAAACTGCGGCGCCGAACGTCGCGCGCGCTCCTCGACTGGCGATGTGCTACTGGAAACAGTCGTTTGCATTGGAAACGTCTTCCGGGGAACAGTGCCGCGACAACCCGAATGCGCGAGGGGAGGTCCGCATCGGCACTACCCCGACAGGATGACAACACGTTTCAATCGCCTTTCGAAGCGACTCGCCGTGCCGCCCAAGTGACGCCCGGATTCTAGCACATGAGCTTCGACGGCACGGAACCCCTAGAAGAAATGGCAGATCCGGGTGCGCAGGCAATCGTGCCCATCGAGGATCCGTTCGTTTGCAAATGCCCCGATCAGGCCTGTCGAGGCGATGTCCGGAACAGCCTGTGGAAGTTCGCAGCCGTCGCAGCGGCTACGCTTTCGACCGTTTCGCCGCGCAATTCGGCAAGTCTTGCCGCCACGCTGGTGACAAATGCCGGTTCGTTGCGTTTGCCGCGATGCGGCACGGGCGCGAGGAACGGAGCGTCCGTCTCGATCAGGATCCGGTCGAGAGGGACGGCACGCGCCGCGTCCTGCACTTCCGGAGCGCCGGGAAACGTCACGATCCCTGAGAAGCTGACATACATGCCGAGTTCCACCGCTTCGAGAGCGACGTCGGCCCCGTAACTGAAGCAGTGGAATACCCCGCGGGCCGCGTCGGATCCGAACCCGTCACGCAGGATTGCGAGCGTTTCATCCGCCGCGTCGCGCGAATGGACGATTACGGGCAACTCGACTTCGCGCGCGAGCCGAAGCTGAATTGCAAACGCATCACGCTGCACGTCGCGAGGCGAGTTGTCGTAGTAGAAATCGAGTCCGCACTCGCCCCACGCGACGACCTTCGGATGGCGGGCCAACGCCAGCATTCGTTTCGCGGCGTCGTCATCGAAGAACCGCGCATCGTGCGGGTGCATCCCGACCGACGTCACGATGTCGTCGTGGGTCTCGGCAAGCTCGAGCGATGAATCCATCGAATCCCACGATGCGCCGACCTGGCCGACCGTGAGCATCAAGCGAACGCCCGCCGACCTGGCGCGGGCAATCGCCTCGCTGCGATCGGAGTCGAACCGCTTCCCTTCGAGGTGGGTATGCGAGTCGATATACACAGATTGGCCGCCCGGCCGCTACTTGAGGCGAATGCCGTTCGGAACGTCCTCGGCGAAGGTCGCCAGGACGGGAACGCCGTCGTCTCCAACCGACGCCGCGAGGATCATTCCGTGCGACACGAGCCCACGCATCTTCCGTGGCTTGAGGTTCGCCACGACGACGATCTTCCGCCCGACGAGCGCCTCGGGGGCATAGTGCAACGCGATTCCCGCCAGTACCTGTCGCGGTTCGGTCTCGCCGAGGTCGACGCTCAGCTTCAGAAGTTTGTCCGCGCCTTCGATGCGATCGGCCGCAAGAATCTGTCCGACGCGCAAATCCACCTTCGCGAAGTCGTCGATGGTGATGAAGGCGTCGTCTTCCGTCGCTGGCGTGGGCGCCGGCGCCACGGCGGCTGCCGAGGCCGCGGGCTCGACGGGCGCGGCGCCATCTGCCGCAGTCTCTTTCGTGATCTCGTCCATGATCTGCTCCTTGTTCAGTCTCGGGTACACCGGAACGATGTCGCCAATTCGATGGCCAGCTGGCACGTCGCCTATCGCGAGTGCGCCCGGATCGACGGCCGATGCCGTTCCTTCGAAATTCAGGCTACGCCATAGCGCCTCGGCGCCCTCGGGCAAGGTTGGGGCCAGCGTCACGACAAGTGCGCGAACCGCAGCGAACGCCGTGACGAGCACCACGTCGAGCTCCCGCTCGAGAGCCGGGTCCTTCGCCATCGCCCACGGCTTCCTGTCCGAAATGAAGCGGTCGACTGTGGCCATCGCTACGCGCAAGGCTTCGATCCCCCGCCGGAATTCGAAGTTCTCGAACTCCGCAACGGCCGTCGTAACCGCCTGCTCGAGTGCAGACAGGACGGCAGGATCAACCGCTGCGTCGGGAATGACGCTTTCCCGGTACTTCGCCAGCATCGTGAGGGTGCGGCTCGCGAGGTTACCGATCCCGTTTGCGAGGTCGGCGTTCGAACGATCCACAAGCGCGCCGTAAGTGAAATCGCCGTCCTGACCGAAGCCCATCTCCGCAAGGCAGTAGTAACGCACCGCGTCGTGCTGGAAATGCCGGTCGAGCAGTCCGATGTCCACGCCGTTGCCAAGGCGCTTCGACATTTTTCGGCCGCCCGACATCCATAGGCCGTGCACCATGACCCTTTCGGGCAAGGGCAAGCCGGCGCCCATGAGAAATGCCGGCCAGTAGACTGTGTGAAACCGCAGGATGTCCTTGCCGATCAGATGCACACCCGGCCAGAACTTCCACCTCTCCGGCTCCGGCGACTCGCTGAAGCCAAGCGCGGTGACATAGTTCGAAAGAGCGTCGAACCAGACGTACATCACGTGCGCAGGATCGTCGGGCACCTGAACGCCCCATTTCGTCGTTACCCGGCTGATGGACAGGTCCTGCAGCCCGCCTTCGACGAAGCTCACGATCTCGTTTCTGCGCGAATCCGGCTGAATGAAGCCGGGGTGCTCGCGGTAATAAGCGAGCAACCGATCCTGAAACTCCGAGAGACGAAAAAAGTAGCTCTCCTCTTCGACCCACTCCGCCGGCCCTCCCGAGTCGGGGCACTCAGGCGGGGGACCGTCCTTCGGGCCGTCGATGAAAGCATTGTCCTGAACGCAGTACCAGCCCGCATAGACACTCTTGTAGATCAGTCCGGCGTCGCGGCAGCGCCGCCACAACTCCTGAGCGCCGGCCTTGTGGGCATCCGACGTCGTTCGGATGAACTGGTCGTAGCCGATCTTCCAGTGATCGAAGACCTCACGGAAGCGGCCGGCCAATCCGTCGACGAACAGCTGTACGGGAACGCCCTTCGCTTCGGCGGCGCGCTCGATCTTCTGGGAATGTTCGTCGGTGCCAGTCAGAAAGTAGCTCTCGCGCCCGCGCTGTGTCTGGAATCGGCGAACCGTGTCGGCAAGCATCGTCGCGTAGAGATGGCCGAGGTGCGGTTCGGCGTTCACGTAATAGATTGGCGTCGTTATGTAGAAGCGGTCCGTCATTGCCTACCCCTTCTCGATGATTGCCATCGCTTCGGCGCGTGTCCGGGGATCGCGCCGGAAGCTGCCGCGAACGGCGGAAGTCACGGTGGTCGTACCGGGCTTCTTGATGCCACGCATCGACATACAGAGGTGCTCGGCCTCGATCAGCACCATCACGCCCTTTGGACGAAGCCCGTCATCGAGTAGTTCCGCCACCTGCGTTGTAAGCCGTTCCTGAATCTGTGGACGCCTCGATATTCGGTCCACGATACGAGCGAGTTTGGACAGTCCCAGGATCCTTCCGCCTTCGGGAATGTATGCAATGTGGGCGACACCGTGGAACGGAACGAGGTGGTGCTCGCAGATCGAGTAGAGAGGGATGTTCTTCACGACTATCATCTCGTCGTGCGTCTCGTCGGGGACGACCTTCAGAAACTCCTCCGGACTCAGATGCAGGCCCTCGCAGATCTCGGCGTACATCCGCGCGACGCGCGACGGGGTTTCGGCGATGCCGGGGCGGTCGACGTCTTCGCCGATGCCTTCCAGGATCAACCGGACGCCACGCTCGATCTTCTCGAGATCCACGGTTTGCTCGCTCATTCGTTTCTCCCGGCGAACGCTGCTGCCGCCATGGCCTGGATCCTGCGCACGGGGAGTCCCGTGCGAATCGCCGCCTCGCGACAGTCTTCGAATTCCGGCGAAGCGCTGACGACATCGCCGTCGAGCCTCGCCACCTTCACGTGAATGGGTCCAACTGCAGTCTCGACCGAAACGCGCTGGCGATCGAGAACGGTTCGGGCGACTTCGCTGTAACGAAGACCGATCGTAGTGGTCTCCTGAAACACCAACCGCGAGAAGCGCTCGCGGTCGACGGGCTCAGCCAGAAGGGTGAGCAGGATACCGGGCCGGTTCTTCTTCATCTGAATCGGCGTTACATACACGTCCAGCGCGCCGGCAGCCAGCGCCCGCTCGAGAAAGTAGCCCGTGGCTTCGGGCGTCATGTCGTCAATGGCCGCCTCGAGGACGACGACGCTGCCGGGTCCAGACTCCTCTTCGCTCGTGGTTCCGAGCATCACGCGTAAAACGTTCGGATGGCCCTGCACGTCGCGAGTTCCGGCGCCGTAGCCGACTCTGTCGACGACGAAGGCAGGCAGCGGCCCCCAATACTCCACGACCGACGTGAGAATAGCCGCGCCGGTCGGTGTCACGAGTTCCTTTTTCACTGCTCCGCTGTAGATCGGGACGCCGCGCAGCAGTTCGAGCGTCGCCGGACCGGGCACCGGATAGGTACCGTGCGAAAAGGCCACCGTGCCACCGCCAACGTTCAAAGGCGAACTGCAGAATCGCTCGATTCCGAGCAGTTCGAATGCGACCATCGTCGCCACTACGTCGACGATCGCGTCGACGGCCCCGACCTCGTGAAAATGCACGTCCTCCGGCGTAGTGCCGTGTGCCCGGGCCTCCGCGTCGCCCAGGCGGCGGAATGCATCGGCGGCCCGTTGCCTGGTCTTTTCGGACAGGGAAGACGAGGCGATGACGTCGAGAATCCGCGAAAGGTTCATCGACGGCCTGCCAGAGTCTTGTGCGTGCGAGTGATCGTGCGAATGGCCTTCGCCGTGTTCGTGGCCGTGATCGTGGTTGTGTTCGTGGCTGTGTTCGTGGCTGTGTTCGTGGTTGTGGTGACGATCGTGAGAGACGGTGTGCCCGTGCCTGTGAACCCGTCCACCGGGACCCTCGACGTTTTCGCCGACGATGACGTCCACCTTCGTTGCCGAAAGGGCCGAACGCTCCACACGACGCGATTCGAGGCGATACCCGTCCAGCGGCAGCTTCTTCAGCTCCGCTCGAACGCTCGCCAGATCGACTCCGAGGTCGACGAGCGCGCCAAGCAGCATGTCGCCGCTGGCGCCGGAGAAACAGTCGAAATAAATCGTACGCATCGGGATCGAACCTCAGAGAAGCGGCAGAACGTCGCCGGCCCTCCCTGCGATCATGATCGATCGTGAACCGCCGATGCCAGAAGGCTCGGGGTTAACTTCGATCACGGTCGCGCCACGCTGCGCACAGACGAGCGGTATCTCGGCCGCCGGATAGACCAGCGCCGATGTTCCGACGACGAGGCAGACATCCGCCCGGCCAGCGGATTCACGTGCCTTCTCGAACGATTCGGCGGGCAGGTACTCGCCGAACAGCACGACGTCTGGACGCAGGTTGCCGCCACAGTCGCGACACGCCGGGGGGATCTCCACATGGGGCGTCATATCGAGAGGAACGCGCGACGAACACTCGAGACAGCGGCCTCGCCACAGGTTGCCGTGAAGTTCGATCGCAGCTGAGCTACCTGCCTTGTCGTGAAGTCCGTCGACGTTCTGCGTGACAAGGGTGAACTCCGGGAAGCGTGATTCCCACGCGGCTATCGCGAGATGCGCAAGATTCGGCTCGCACCTGGCGAGCAGGTCACGGCGATATTCGAACCACTCCCAAACGAGCTTCAGATCTTCACCGACCATTCGAGCCGAGCTCAATTGCATTGCGTCCATGCCACGCCAGACAGCCGTCCCTCCGCCACCTCGAAAGGTCGGCACCCCGCTCTCGGCGGACACACCGGCGCCGGTGAAGACGACTACGCTCCTGGCTAGCGAAAGAACCTCTTGTGCACGCTTGATACTCATCAGGATCGTCGCCCGACTCTGGCGGACCGGCGATCCTAGGTGCCGGGTCAAGCGGTGTCAAGAATGGTAGCCAGCGAGCCTTGCTGCGAATCAGGAGCACGCCGGAAATCGCATCTCCCTGGAATCTGCGGGACCTCTCCCCGGTCGCGATCCATGACATATCCACTCTCGACCGCGCTCCGGTCACGCGAAACGCCAAAGCATCGACACGCTCTCGCCAGATCCAATCCGCCCGGGTCCGGCCACCCGCACCACGGGCCCGTGGTAGACTCACCGCTTTCTTTCGCCGGATCCGCCGGCTCTGGAGACAGCAGTAGATGCTCGATTCCCTGTCAAGCGCACTGAAGGCGCGGATTGCCGACGCAACGGAAGCCACTTTCGGTGTGAGAATCGACGATCCCGTCATCGACGTGCCTCGCGACCTCGCCCACGCCGATCTGGCTTGCCCGGTGGCCTTCGAATTGGCGAAGCGGATCAAGACCGCCACGGGCGCCAAGCGGGCGCCACGCGACCTGGCCGCGACGCTTGTCGAATGGTTACAGGCGCCAGGACGCCTGCCGTCGGGCGTCAACCGCCTCGAAGTCGCGGGAGCCGGATATGTGAACGTGTTCCTCGATCGCGCTTCGATCCTGAAGACGCTGATCGCCGGGAATTCGGCCGCGCGATCGGCCGGCACGGGCAAAGTCATCGTGGAGCACACGAGCGTCAACCCGAACAAGGCCGCGCACATCGGCCACCTCCGTAACGCCGTGCTCGGCGATTCGATCGTCCAGATCCTCCGGGCGACAGGCCACCGCGTCGAGATACAGAACTATATCGACAATACCGGCGTGCAGGTCGCTGACGTCGTCGTCGGTTTCCTTCACCTCGAGCCCCACACCCTCGACGAGATCAAGGCGATTCCAGATCCCTTCGACTACTTCTGCTGGGACCTCTACTCGCGTGTCGGGCTCTGGTACCGGGACGGTAACGCCGACGGCCGCGAGAATCCCGAAAAGCTCGCGCACCGCGCGGAAGCTCAGCACGCGATCGAATCCGGCCACGGACCGATAGCCGAGATGGCCGAGTACGTGGCGATGCGTAACCTCGAGGCGCTCCTGCGGACGATGTACCGGCTCGGAATCGTCTACGACGTCATGCCTCGCGAGAGCGAAGTGCTGCAGAGCAACTTCTGGGCGGATGCCTTCGAGATGCTCAAGGCGGCGGGCGCGATTCACTACGAGACCGAAGGCAAGCACGCCGGTTGCTGGGTAATGCGGGCGGAGGAGACGGAATCGGACGGCGGGGACGACGATTTCGCCGCCGACAAGATCCTCGTGAAGAGCAACGGACTGGTGACGTACGCCGGAAAGGACATCGCGTATCACCTCTGGAAGCTGAACAGGATACCCAGGGATTTCTCCTACCGGCGCTTCTTCGAGTATCCGGATGGCCACGTCGCCTGGATCACCACGCCAGACGGCCACGAGGCGGAGGCGGAACACGACAGCTTCGGCCACGGCGACAGGTATGTGAACGTCATCGACAGCGGTCAGAGCTATGTGCAGGATTTCGTCAAGAAGGGCGTGATGTCAGTCGCGAACGATCCGAAGGTCGCCGACAGCACGCACATGGACTACGAGAAGGTCGGCCTGACGGTCTCCGCTTGCGATGACCTTGGCCTCCCGCTTTCGGATGAAGAGCGGAAACGGAGCTTCATCGGCATGTCTGGCCGAAAGGGTCGCGGGGTGAAGGCGGACGACCTGCTCGCGATGCTCGAGCGGAACGCTCTGGCCGAGGTTCGGTCGCGCGTCGAGAAAATGAACTACCCGGAGGACGAACAGCACGCGATCGCCCACAAGATTGCGGTTGGTGCAGTCCGCTACTTTCTGCTCAAGTTCTCGCGCAACAGTGTCATCGCCTTCGACCTGAAGGACGCGCTCTCGTTCCAGGGAGAGGCCGGACCTTACGTGCAGTACTCCGCCGTCCGGCTCAATTCGATCTTCGCCAAACTGCGCGACGACTCTATCGAGGTCGAAGACCCGCTCGGCCGGACAGGTGACGAGCGCATATCCGAACTCCTCGCCGGCGAGGAGAACGCCGACTTCTGGCCGGTGGTCTATCTCTGTGCGCAGTTGCCCGAGACGCTTTCGCGCGCGGCGGCAGCGCTGGAGCCTGCGATCGTCGCGCGCTACGCCTTCCAGACCGCCCAACTCACGAACGAGTTCTACCACCGGCATCAGGTTCGCAACGAAGCCAACCCCGACCGCCAGGCACTGATGATCGCGATCATCGGACTGGTGCAGCGAACGTTGGTCGAGTCACTTGCGGCCCTGGGCATCGAGGTGCCCGAGCGGATGTAGAACGCGGCGCCGCGCCTTCCAGCCAGACGCAGCGCCGGGCATTCTCGGGACCGATCACGATCCCGTCCGGTACTCGACAAGCTCGCGAAGCAACACTCCGTCCTCCGTCGTCGTGATTCGGACTGTCGTCACCTGAGAGACCACGTTCAACAGGCTGGCGAGATTCTCGGAGAAGAACAACACCGGACGACGAAGCGCGTCCGCCTCGCCACCCTCGGCCGCAATCTCCTGATCGAGCGCGTTCGAATCCCTGGCATCCAGGAGCCCCGTGAGCCGGCGGAACGGCCCGCTCGCCGTCGAAAGCCTGACTTCGGCAACACGAACCGTGACGCCCGGAAGGCTGCTTGCCGGCGCTGCGGCCGATTCCACCCGAGCCGCAATCGTCGCGCACTGCGCCGCGTCACGCGCGACTATCAGGAATCTGCCAGCAAGCCTGTAGGCACCGCCTTGGGAAATGAGCGCGCCGGCCAGTCCCCGCGCTCCGTCGACGTCCACCCAGGAAACCCTCGATGGCTGTCCGCCGACCAGGAACCGGCGTGCGAACTCCTCCCTCGCGAGCGTCTCGAACGCGCCGCGATCGAATCGATCCGGCGACCCGAGTTCCACAACGACAGCGCGCTCGAACCCGGCGAAGAGCTTTCCCTCAGGCAAACGGATGCTTCCGTACACGGCATAGCGGACCGGAGACGCCGCCGCCAGCATTGGCGCGAGCCGCTCCTCGAGCGATGGAGTCGCCGGCGTCACCGCCACGGCCGTCTTTGCTCTTATCGTCGCGACGGGATCGTCAACGTCCCGGTCGAAACGGTCGTCGAGATAACGATATCGACCGCCCGCCGGCCTGCGATTCGAGCCCTCATCGTCCAACTCGAACGGGTTGTCGACTCGCGAAGCTCTGACGTCGGCAGTCGTCCGGCCAGTGCGGCTGGGACCGAACATCGTTTCAGCGAGAACCGCCGGCATCCGCGCGTCCATCGACCTCGCTTCGACGTACTGAGCATCTGCTGGCGCGAGCGCGGCCAGATCGGCAATGCCAGTGCCTCCACCCGCCGATTCCGCCGCGGGAGCGTTCTTTCGAACGAACCACCGCCGTTCCCTGACGCCAGCTGCCGAGATCTCTACATCGAACAGGCCCGATTGCAATTCCTCCAGTTCCCTGGAGTTGCGATGGATCCAGTAAAGCGAGAAATACCTGCTTCGAACCGCGCGTTGCATGTCGGCCCATATGACGACATCGTGCGCAGTGTTGAGGTCGGACGCCGCGCGCACCGTTTCAGCGACGGCGGTACCGAGTCCACCCCCGCTCGGCCCGTCGATCGCCTCTGCAACCAGGGACTCGTTCGTTCCGACCCACAACTTGTCTGCCGCGTAACCGAACGCGATTCTCTGCACCAGGCTGCCGCCGTCCGAGACGACCTCTCGCGAGTAGTACGGCTGGCCTTTCGCGGTCTGGCGCTGTTCGAACGACGACGACTGCGCAAAGAGCCTGGACGCCATCGCCTTTTGACTCGACACCTCGGTGACCAGCAACACCTCCAGCTTGCCCGGATCGTATACGGCGACCGCCGACGAACCGCCCGCCAGCTCAGCGAGCAGCGTGTCGCTGAGCTCGACGCCGAATCCCTGCTCGAGGTCCCTGATCCTATCCGAAAGCTTCATGAAGAGACGTGAGCGCCTGAACGACCGATAGCTCGCGCTCTCCAGATATTTCGCCCGGATGGGAGACGCCAGCCAGACGCCGAGAAGAGACGACAGATCGCGCGCCTCGACGTATGCAATGGCGCCCGCAGGCATCGATCCCGCGTGACGGATCAACGGCGCTGTCGACTGCGCAGTGGCGCCGCCGAGCGCCGCCAGCGACACTGTCGCCACACCCGCGATCAGAACCGCAATCATTCCAAGTTTTCTTCTTCGAGAGGTCATTGTCGGCATCTCCGTCGATCGATGTCGGTCGTTGAACATCAGTCGAGCGCCAAGTCGCGGACGGTGATAGTTTCCGAGGCCACGGCAGCCCCGATACGAAGTACGCCGGTATGTCGCCGTTCCGCCTCCCGGCTGGATGCGAGCAACTCGCTGACCTTGCTGTCGGCTTCGGTCCGCTCGCGCGAGCCCGGCTGGAGCAGGCTTGCGCGACGCCTCCCGAAGGCAACTGCTTCCGTCCAGCGCTCGGTGCGCGTCGCCGCATCGACAAGGGCCGCGAGCGCGAGGATTCGATCGGCTCGTTCCGAGTCGTAGTTCCTCGAGTTTAGGCTTGCGAGGCCAGTCGAAGTACGCGCTTCGACTACCTCCGGCTCGAACACGAGCCCTGCCTCGTCGTCCTCGACATCGGCCTGATAGATCGTGCTGCGAGATTCGACGAGTTCGAGCGCCGCATCCACGCGGCCCGCCCCGACGTACGCCCTGATCAGGCCGTTGATCGGTACCGTCCCCCCAAACGCTATCGCCGTCCCGATGTCGTTGCTGCTGTCGGCCGCTAGCGCCAACTCGAAGGCGCGCGCCGCCTCGGCCGGCCGGCCCGCTTCGAATTCGATGCGTCCCAGTTCGATAGCGGCAAATGCCGACGGGCCTCCGGCAAGAACCGCTTCGAGGCTCTTTCGAGCTCCGTCAACGTCGCCAGAAGCGGCCTGCAGTCGCGCCGAAAGGATTCGCGCCGGCTCACTGCGCCCCGACGACGATAGACTCAGCGCCGCGGACCGTGCCGAGGCGTCCGCCGCGGCCGTCTCGGCCGCCAGATCCACGGCCTGCGCACGCAGCCGGTTCGGCGCCCGTTCGTCGTTCACGATCTCGACGAACCGCGTGACGGCGTCGGCGCCATTTCCCGAAAGCGCCACGAGTCGCGCGGTCTCGAGACGGTTATCCAGGTTCCCCGGCGCCTTCCTGGAGATCATCCCTCGAAGCTCGAGGGCCACTGCGAACTGACCGGATCTCGCCGCAGCGTCAGCAGCAACGGCAAGCGCGTCCGGGCCAACGTTACGGCCGGCGGCAAGTCGCCGCAGGACGCCGTTTGCCTCTTCGGCCCTACCCCGGCGGTAGAGAACCTCGGCGAGCCCCGTGAAGTTGGCCGTCTCGAAGCGACGATCTTCAAGCAATCCTCGGTACGTCGATTCGAGCAGCGCATCGGCCTCTTCGAACGCACCATTGGCCCTAAGCACGGCAACGGCAGACTGGCAGCGCGTGGCGTTTTCGCCTCCGGGCACGCCATTGCCATCTTCGTCGATGTTGCAATAGCGGCCGAGCGCCTCGAGCGCCGACGCCTTGTTGCCCTGCTTGAGCGCGGCCGTAGCTCTCGCAAGCTCTATCCACGTCTCGTCCAGCCCCGCCTCGGCATCGAAAAGCGTCCCGTGCGCGTCAATCGCCGCCGACTCCACTGCATCGAGCAGCGCCGACGCCTCGGCGCTATTGCCACGTCTGATGAAGTAGTCCGCGGCGTTGCGCTGCCAGACGCGCAGTTGGTCGGCAGGCTCCACGTACTCGCCGTCGATGACAATGTAGGCATCTTCCTCGTCGTTCGAGGATGCAGCGGCGAGCGATTCCAGCCGGTCGGTAATCAGCCTGTAGAACGGCGCACGCCGGTCTTCGGGAACGAGCTCCTCCGAAAGCGCCAGCCGCAGCAATTCGACGTCGTCGACGGACCCCACAGCCGATCCGTAGAACATGTCGGCAATTGCGGGCCAGTCCGACGGATTCGCGCGCCCGTAGTCGGCCATCGCGATTATCACGTCACGCACCACGCCGAACTCCCGCACGTACATTCGGTCCGCAATGATGTCGCGAAGCCGAGTTATCGCAACGTCCACCTTTCCGTGCGAAGACATGAGGTTGAAGTACAGGACATAGCTTTCTGATCCAGCGTTTTTGGCTTCGATCAGGCGTGTCCACATCTCTACCGCCTCACCGGTCTTCCCGGCAGCCGCGAGCGCCTCACCGCGAATGCCTATGACAGAAGGCGTGTTCGGCTCGATCTCGCCCGCAAGCTCGGCGTGAAGCCCCGCGCGCGCAGTATCGCCTCTCACGAGGTAGTAGCGGGCGAGTTGCTCCTGCGGGGCGGCGTCTCGCGGCCGCTGCTCGGTGCGGCCGACGATGAAACCGCGCGCCTCGTTGCCGCGGCCGGCAACGACGTCGAGCCAGACACCGTAGTTGCGAGCAACCAGGAAATAGTCCGATCCCCTGAGCATCGTGCTCTCGTCGAACGGCCGTCCCACCAATTCGCCTATCGGGCGCACGAAGAGCGCCTCCCTGAACGCCGATTCGACAGCTGGCGACGCGTTTCGGAAATAGAGCCCCATCTCCGCGGTCTTCGCCTTTCCCCACACTGGGGTAAAGCCCGTGTTGGCAATCGCACGCGCAGCAAGATCCTGGTCACCCAGCTCGATCAGGTAGTTCACGAGGACGAGCTGCATTGGGCTCTGGTGGCCGGCAAGCTCGACAAGCCGGTCCCGCCGTCCTGAAGAGATCAGGATGTCGAACAGCCGTTCGACCGCGTCCACCATCTCCCCTCCCGTCGCCACGCTTCCGCTTGCAGTCGCGTAGACGCGTTCGAGCGACGCGATCTCGTTTGCAGTGTCGCCGGCAAGCCGGTAGTACCCGGCGATTCGACGGTCGTAGTCGAAGTCGCCCGGTTGAGGATCCCTGCTGCGGAAACTCTCGAGAACGACGGCCGCGCGCGCGAACTGGGCGCGACTGGCGAGCGAGTCGGCAAGCTCAGTCAGCGCGCTCCGGAAAGCAGCGCCCCGGTCGGCGCGCGCCGTCAGAAGTGTCTGCTCGACGATGGCTGCAAGAATGGCTTCCTGGGCGTCGGCGAGCCCGCAAGCCTGCGCAATGCCAAGATAACGGCGCTTGGCCGCAGCCTCGGACACTCGACTCGCGGCCCCGCGGAGCGCTGCGTCGAGAGCGGAACGCTCGCCGCCCGAGGCGAAGTCCGCTACGGCGCGTGGAAGCCCCCGCTGCTCGGCCTCCTCGATCGAGTCCGCAATGGACTTGCCACCATAAAACGAGCTGGACGATCCCTGCCCGAGGAAGGTTGCGCGAAGGGCCTCGAGCCGGTTGAAGACGTCAACCGCTGACCTGACTCTCGAGGCGACCGAGATGTAGCTCGTCAAGTGAGCCGATGTGAGACCCGACTGGTCCGGCTTCGCCTTCGCGGCATCTATCGCCCTGTCATAGAGGGCGACCGACTTCTCGTCGAGGCCCCATTGTTCGAGCATCTCCGCGTAACGGCAAATCTCGCCCGGAGTGATGCTCTTTCTACCGGCGATTGCCTCCTCGATGGTTGCGACGGCATCATCGAGCCGTCCCTGCTGAACGCGGATTTCGGCAACGCTCACGAGCCACGACGGCTCCTTTCCGTCGATTTCCCAGCCGCGACGCAACTCGGCCACGGCGTCGTCGTAGCGCCCCGCGCGGCTCATGGCAGCCGCGAGAGACCTTCTGAAGTCCACCCGTTGAGGCTCGTTGACGACCGTTCGCTGGAAGGCTTCAACCGCGCCGGCGGTATTCCCCGTGAGGTCGTACAGGCGGCCAAGCACGAGGCTCCAGCGGAAGTCCTTGAACGAATCCTTCGCCAGCTTCTCGTAGTAGGCGACCAGTCGCGCTACCTGGTCGTGGCGTGACGCGTACTCGAATGCCGTTTCGAGCGACTCGAACGTCTCGGGATCTCGATTGATGATCTCGATGTATTGATCGACCGCTTCCGCGTGGCGGCCAAGTCTCGTAAGAGCCGCGATAGTTCCGGCCCGCAATTCGGCCACCTTCATGTTGAGCTCGTCTTCGCCAAGGCCGGCTTCGCGAATGCGCTTCAGGCCTTCGGCGTAGAGAGCGGCAAGGGCTTCGTCCTTCTTCTGGTCGCCCACGACGGTAGCAAGCGCGGCGAAAACATCCGTGTCGAGCGGGTTCTCCGCGAGGTAGGCCCTCAGCGTGGCTTCAGCGTCCGAAAGCCGGCCGGCCTCGGTCTGCCTGCGCGAGAGGTCCACGACGAAAGCCTTCCGGTACTCGCCAGTGGACCTTCCAATCACGTCGCGCGAAAGCGCCACCGATCGATCGAGCATTCCAAGACGCCAGTAGATGCGGGCAGATTCGTCGAGCACCCCGAAATTCGTGGAGTACTCGGCGACCAGCCGTTCGACAACTGCGGCTGCATCGTTGTTGCGCTTCTCCTGCTCGTAGACCGATGCCAGTTGGAGTCGGGCGCGAATGCGCTCGCGCTCGTCACGCGCCCTGTCCGACAGACGTTGGAGAGCGTGGATCTCGCCTTCCGGCAGTCGCCACGACCGGAAGCGGCCACGGGCCTCGTCGAGGAATACCGGATCCGCGATCTCGTCTACCGCCCTGTTCAGGGCGCCGGTCGCCTCGCCGTCGTTCTCGATACGCTTCAGATAGTCGACGTATCCGAGCACCAGTTGCCAGTTGTCGGGTCTGGACGACCGAATCGCCTTGTACGCGCCCTCTATCTGACTGGCGACTCCCGGCCGGCGTTGAAGCTCGGCAAGTCGCGCCATCGCCTGCTCGCGCTCCGTGTCCGGAGTGCCGAGCGTCTTCACATACTCCGGAACCGCCCTCGCAATGTCACGCTTGGAGTCGTATATCGCGCCCAGCCTGAAGGCATAGATCGAATCGTCGTGTGTCGATATGCGCAGTGCCTCGAGCTCGGCCGCCGCGTCCGTGAACTGGTAGTAGTCCCAGAATATCGTCGCCACTTCGAGCCGTGTCGCGGGATTTCCCGGTGCGGCTGCAACCAGCGACCTCCACCGCTTCGCGGCCTCGTCCATTCGGCCTGCTTCCGCCAGCGCCTCGCCAGACCTGGTCGCGTAGGAAGTCTCAGTCGGATGAATTCCCGCCATCCGGTCTAGAACCTCGGCCGATTCGTCATAAAACTTCGGATCGCGCGATCCGAACGAGCGCAACAGGTCCGAGAGCGGGACCGCGTACTGCGCTTCGCCAGGGTACAGCGCGACCAGGCGGCGATACGCAGCGACCGACTCGTCGAATCGAGACAACCAGCGCGCCGCATCGGCCGTGAATACCGCATATGCGAACGACGAAGTCGACTGTGCCTCCAGTCCGCCCTCCGCGCGCGCACGCGCCGTGGCATAGTCCGACTCGAGCTTCCCAGACTTCGACAGCCTTTCGAGGTAGGAGGCGCGTATTGCCGCGTTGCCGAAGTAGTGCTCTCTCGAGAGGCGTTCCCACTCCGGCCACGCCTCGCCGGCGGCGAGCCGGTCAAGCATCAGGCCTGCGATGCGCTCGTTGTTCGGGAATCGCTGCAATGCGATTCGCGTCATCTGCAGAGCCAGTGCATTGTCGACGTCGAGAGAATCGTCTTCGGTTCGTCCGCCGTATCCGGCGTACTCCTCGAGGTATGCCGTGACCTGCTCGTCATCGAGGGTACGGAGCACCTGATTCGTCAGTCGCTGCATTTCCACCCCGCGACCGCGCCGCACGTACCATCGGGCCACGCGATGCAACCACGTCGGGTCGTCGTAACGCTCCAGTGCGAGTTTGTACGCCTTCAACTCTTCGCCAATCAGACTGGTGCCCCCGAGCCACTTAAGGAACCGCTCGTGCAATCCCTCGTCCGATGGATGCTTCCGAAGCTCGGCCCAATAGAACGCGAGCGCTTCCGGCTTCCTGTTGTCAGCCTCGAATGAGGCCACCGTGCGTTCGAGCAAGTCACCGTACGACGGCCGCTCTCGCTCCGGCTCCGTCAAGCCGCGATAGTCGTCGGGGACGCTGCGATACTCGTCCTGGCCGCTATCGCCGAACTCGTCGGCATCGAACCTGCCATCGGATTCGTCGTCGAAGCGCCCCGCGACGCTCGAAGCGACCGGCGTGCCGTTCGGCGCGATGAACATCGAGGGCGGGGTGTCCGGATTCCAGTCATCCTCGCCGTCGAAGATGCGCTCCGAGCCAAACACGGGGATGAAGCGCGACGGCGAGCGCTCGACGAGGGTTCGTCCGCGACGCTGGGCGGCGCTACGGTCGATCAACTGTGTCAGCACTGTCCGTTCCGCCGTGCGGTTCTTCATCCGAACGTGGGCATCCGCAACGGCAAGCGCAACGAACTCGTAGTCGGGAGAGCCGGGCTGAGCGGCAAGGAACGCCGATCCCACGGCGACGGCTTCCTTGTTCGCACCCAGTTCCCCGAAAGCTTCGAGTAACTGCACTGTCATCCGGCCCAATCGCGAAGATGACGGGTACTCCGCTGCAAATTGTTCGTAGATGGAATGCGCCAGTGCCCGATTCAGATAGCCTCCGGCCTTGGCCTCCTCCAGGCGATACTCGATCGTCGGGCTGTTCCCAGCAAGGATGATCGAAAGCAACGCGTTGACTGCGCCCGGCCTCTGGTCGACGCGGGCGATATCGGCGTAAAGAGAGATCCCTCCCGGTGCAATGCGGGTCGCGCCCTCGCTCGCTTCGGCAAGCGTGCTGAAGAGGCGGGCCAGGATGCGCTCACGGCCGGGCGCGCCCGGCTGCATCGCACCCTGTACGTAGAGGCTGTAGGCAAACCGGGACGCCTGATCGAAATCTCCGACCTGCGCGTACAGGTTCGCGAACAGTTCCAGGTCGGAACTCGCCCATTCGCCCGTGCCGCGCGAAGACTCCGCCGATTCGAGGAGCCGCGAGCAAGCCGAAAGATTGCCCTCGTAGGCATAGATGTTGAACAGGCGGCCGATGGAGTTGATCGATGCGCCTGTCTTCGCTGCATCCGTCTGCAGTGAACGCCGTCGCTGCCGATACTCGCCGTAGCGCGTCAGCAACGCGTAATAGTCGGCTGCGACCGCGCGAGGCCACAACGGGTCGAATGCTCGCTCGTACACCGCGAGGGCGGAGAGTCTGTCGCCGAGCCGATCGTAGACGCGAGCCCGCTCTGAAAGCAGAAGCCGGGACACTTCCGGTCTCCGCTCTCCGGGCGCTTTGGCCACGCGGTCGAGCGCCGCGAGCGCGCGGTCCGGATCCTTCGAGTCGAGCAGCAACGAGACGTACTCGCGCAACGCTTCCCCGTTGTCGGGCGCCGAGTCGATCAGCTTCTCGTAAAAGTCCTCGACGCGCACTCCCGAGGGCTTGCCATTGTTGGCGGCCACGATGGCTCGCGCGTAGACAGGCCCCCGCTCGCCCCCGGGGAGCTTCTCGGCCAACTCCGTAAGCACCTTGATCTCGTCGGCCGGGCGTGCGCGGTCGTTATAGAACGCCGCAAGGCGGCGAAGCGCGCGGGGTTTGCGGCCTGAAAGAGTGGTCGAGCGTTCCATGGCGGCTATGGCCTCGTCGACGAGACCGAGACTGACGTCGAGCCGGGCGAGCGCCCTCGGAAGCTGCGGGTCGTTCGGATACTTCGCGGCCAAGGCTTCGATCCGCGGCTTCGCATCGGCGAACGGAAGCGGAATGCGGGCCTTGACGTCGAAGAACGGCTGGAGGACGTAGAGTGCGGAGTCGACCTCAGCCTGGGGCGCGATGCCGGCTGGTGTCGCAAGAGCAACGCCGATCGGATCCCGCTGCGCCGTGGCCGCGGGCCGGCGGCGCTGAGCTGGCTCGGCCGCCGGAGTCGCCAGCGCCCCGGCGCCAAGCAGCGCGACGCACGACCCAACGATTGCACCGACCGTGATTCGTGAAAGCTTCACGTCTTCAATCCTCCACTTCCGTCATCCGCAATACCGGGCGACACGCGCACCGTTCCATCCACCCGCCTAGCCTCCAACCTGAAAATGCACTGTCTTGATTTCGGTCTCTCCGTCATGCACCACCGCTCGATATTCGCCTGCCGGCAGTCGCTCGAGAGTGCCGCCGTCGCGCTTGACGAGGGCGAAGTAGTGATCGCCGTCGAAATTCTCGGAAAGCGCGTCCGAAAACACGAGCTTGTCCCCGTGATACCAGTCGACTCGAACGTCCGCGCCGCTCGGCAATTCGACGATGGAGACTTCCAGAACGGCCTGCCGGGTCTCTGCCGGAAGCCTGAGCGTCTGATTCTCGATCTCGTAGGTTGGCACTCGCTCGGACGATGACCACGCAAGCTTCACGGAGCGGACGTATGGCACCCCGGTAATCTCGACCGACGTGACAGGCACGGCACGCGAATTGACCGTGTTCGTCGCACCGTTCCCGCCAGCAAACGCGTCCCAATTCGCGGTCGCAGGCTCGGCCGGCTGCAGCTTCTGACCGGTCTCGGCCCGCGCGCAACCGATAGTCAGAGCGAGCAACACCACCCCGGCTACGGCGATCCCGCCGGCCGGATCGGCTGGGAGAACCTTACTCATCGAGGCAGGACCTCGAGCGTGGCCTCGGTCACCGCTCCGTTGCGCGCAAAATCCTCCGCCGTGATCTGAATCGTGTACGTTCCGGCAGGCAACTCGGCCGGAATGTGGAGCAAGCCGACGTTGGCCTTCGACCCTGAATCCCACGCGATGCGAACTGGCGATGCCCCGAAGAGCCGCGCCGAGATCCATCGCGCGTCCGCGTCGGCGCGCACCAGGATGCGAACGTCGCTGCCGGCACGCGTCGAGCCCGGCTCGATCGAAGCTTCCAGCCGCGGCGGGCGGCTGTCGATCCTGAACCTCTTCAACTCTTCGAACGACCGGCCCGATGCATCCGTCATCACGAGCCGGCAGGCGTATTGACCGTCGCGCATGTCGGTCGGCGCAAGGAAACGCGTTTCCCACACGCCTTCGTCCTTCAGGAAAACGAGCGGCTTGACGAGTCCGAACGGAAACACCGCGACGACGCTGGTTACCGACGGATCGGTGGCGACGCGCAACACGGGATCGCCAGGTCGAATGGTGCGCGGGCGCAGCAACGACCTCGGGGCCGCGAGGAACGAGGTGTAGGGCGTGACGAACTTGTAGCGCTTCGAAAGCGCGATGATCTCGGCAATCGACGCCTCGTTCTCGCCGTTCAGTTCGATGTCGGCGAGCAGCGCGTCCACTCGCGCGCGCGCCCAGAGCCGCGGAATCTCACCGTGGGTCGCGTCGCGATCCGGAAGCAACAGGCCCGCGCTCAGGTTGATGTTGCCCCGATCCGAGGTTCCCGTCAGCCGGAACGACGCCTGGCCAGGCTGCCTGTACCGGCCAAAGAACTGGACCGCCGAGCCGTCGAACCCGGTGGTTCCCGAATCCGGATACACCTGATACGTTCCGCCGCCTTCGATCGCGAGACGCACGTTGTCGAACGGCGTCATCGAGATCTTGCTCACGAACGCCTTCAGACGGAACTCCAGGCTGTCGGTCTCGCGCGACCAGACGAAGAGCCCGCGGCTCGAGCGCGCGAGTTCGGCCAGCAAGCCGATCCGCGTGTCGGCGCCGATGCCAAAAATGTTGAGCCGTGCCTTTGGCCCGCGATCGTTCGACTCCCGGAATCCGTCGACGATCTGCTTCGTCTGAACAGTGGTGAGAGTCGGATTGCCGTCCGTCACCAGGACGATGACGCGGCCGCCGTCGACGTCGGGAAGAGCTTCGGCGGCCTTCAATGCCGAATCGAGCGCGCCCCTGAAGTCGGTGCCGCCAGACAGGTAGCTGGCGCGGACGAACGCCAGAGCACGCTCGACGTTATCCGGCGTACCGGTGGCCGGCTCGCTGCCGAGGAGTGCTACGTCGTCGTTGAACAACACGACGTTGAACCGATCCGCCGGTGTCAGCGAGCCGAGCAGTCCCTGCATCGCCTCGAACGCGCGATCCAGCTTCTCACCCGACATCGAGAGCGAGGTGTCGAGCACGAAAAGCACCGATCTGGGCTTCGATCCCGACGCTCCCACTCCGGGCGCCCGGCCCGCCTGGTTGAACAGCGCGGTCGCCTGAAAGTAACCGTCGGCCTGACGGTCGGCTAGCGCCGGATCCCGCAGCTCGGCGGGGGAAATGCGCTCGGGAGAGCGATAAGCGATGACGTCGAGGCGGCTCTCGGGAACTGCAATTCCATAACTGAACGCGAAGTCCTGGTTCGGGACCACGCTCGTGCCCTCGAAGTGCGAGGCGAAAGCGAGCTCTTCTTCGCGGTCGATGGCGACGGGGAATTGCCCCCCCTTCGCATTGAATCCGGTAAGCGGAAACCCCGACAGGATTTCCACGTCGATTCGGAGATGCCCGATTGCCTGCTCGCCGTACTGCGAAGGCTTCAGTGGAAACGAATAGTAGGATTGAAGATCGTCGATCGAGAGCAGTTCGGTGTACTCGATCTCGATTCGCTTGGTGCCGAACGCGGGGATCGGTGCAACTTTGACGGTAAACGCAGTCGGCGCTTCCTCCTCGCCCTCCTGTTCGAGCAGGCCCGGATCGATGGCCCGCGCAGCGATCTCTTCGTAGATGGCCCGGGCGGTGCGCCGCTCGAGGATGACTCCCGGGATCCGCACATCCCCGTCCCAGACTGCAAAGTCGGCTATGGATGCAGTGGCCGGCACTGCGAACACGTACGTGCCCTCGATTGGATTCTGCGTACGGTTCGCATAGATCTGCATCACTCGCGTCCGGGCGAGTTGGCGATCTACTTTCACCGATACCGTCATCTCGGTTAGCGCCAGGATCGACTCATCGGCAGTGTCCTTCACGCTGGACGGAATGAGCACGCCAGATTGCGCCCCGGCCGGCGTCGCGAACACACATACGGCCGCGAATGCGATCGCGCCAAGGAGGAGTAACTTGAGAGAGTCTGCTTTCATGGATTTCAATCCGGCCGATCCGGGTTCACTGGAGCGCCGATCGCTCGATGCGGGCAATGCCGCAGTCCGTTCCGAAATAGACGTAGCGATCAGACGCCGTAATCGCCGTGACGTTTCGCGAGCCGAGCACTGCACCGAGTTGCGTCCACCCTCCGGTGTCGACGTTGAACACGAAGGCGCCCTGCGAGAGCGTGCCCACGTATAGCCGCCTTCCGACGACAGCCATCGCTCCCGGATTCACGTCCGCCTTGGCCGTTTCCTCATAAACGATCAGTTCCCCGCCAGGCGCGAGCGACGCTACGCCGCCGCCATACGTACCGATGTACAGACTGCCTTCGAAACCGGCAAGGGCATTGACCCAGTTGTGAGGCAACCGCGAGTTGGATACCGAGAACGTTCGTCCGACCCTCGTGCCTTCGATTTCGGCCAGGCCGCCGAGCGTCCCGGCGTAGATTCGTCCACCGGCAGAAGCGATTGCGTATACGTGGTTGTTCGGCAGGCCGTGAAACGCCGTGATCGTTCTCGATATGCGGCCATCGGAAACGGTGACGCCGGCGTTCGTTGCAATCGCGACGCCCTGTCCTCCCGCCCCGAGGCCGGTACTGACAGCCGTTGCGCTGCTTCCGGCAAGTCCCTGCTCCGGTCCTATCGACTTCGACTTGCGGCCTCCATCGAACGCGACGACACCACGAGACGAAGCGACCCACACCTTGCCGGAATCCTGCTCGACCGAGATTGCGTTCACCTCGCGGACTTCCTGGTCCTCGACTCGCTCGAGACGCTCGCCGGACTCCGCGTCGAGCACGTCGACCCCGCCATCGAACATCCCCGCCCAAACCCGCCCTTGCCCGTCGACCGCAAGCGCCGCCACGTGGCTCGCACTGAGGCCGACGCGGCTATCCGGCGTGGCGAACGTTTCGAATCTGGAAGCCCCGTCGGACGGCACTGACGCGAGAAGCCCGCGATCCGTCATTGCCCAGAGCACGTCATCTTCGAGTTTGAGTCCGTACGCTGCGTGTGACGGCAATCCGTGCCCGGAGTTCGGCGATCTTCCGTCGGCAACGGGGACGATCGCGCTCGAATCGCCGCTGGTGAGCCCAGTGGTAAGACTCGAGATCCACGTCTCGGCTCCGCGAACAGCGATGCCCGACGCATTCGGCACCCTCGACTGCAAGGCGATCTCCCCCGACTCCTTCAGGCTCGCGATACCCAGATCGGTAGCCACCAGACACTCTCCCTCACGTAATGCGAGGCCCGTGACACGGTCAGAAGGCAGCCCATCGCCAGTTCGTACTCCGACGGCCTGACCCTCCTTCCACACAAAGAGGCCGTCGTCGAAAGTTCCGACATAAACCCGCGATGCGCCAGCCGACAACGTCGTGATCTGGCGGCAGGCGTCTCCGAGATCAGCTTGATACTGCCTCGTGAAGGTGGCGCCGTCGAACTCGAACAGGCCGCAGTCGAACGTTCCGACGAGAAGCCTGTCGTCCGTCGCGCGCAATGCGCTGACGCGCGACGCGGCCGGTTGAACGAACCTGAAACGCGTGAAGCCCTCGCCGTCGAATTCGAGAAGCCCGCTGCCGGACGTCCCGGCGTAAAGCTTCCCCCCGAACCGTTCGAGGCACGTGATCCCGTTTTCCGGCAACCCGTCAAGCGACGTGAACCGCCGGACGAACGTGCCGCGCTCGTCGTAGACCACAAGGCCGCCCGCAGTCGCAGCATACACGCTGCCTCCGAACGGTTCGACGTCCACAGCCGGGGTGGCGGGCAGCCAGAGCGAGACGCCGGTGGCGTTCGGCGCGATGCATCGCTCCGACTCAACGACGATGCGTCCCTCCTGCCCGAGCCTCTCGCGCTCGGCATCGATCGCGCGAAGGGCGATCCATACACCTGCCATCGCAATGAGGCAGACCGCACCCCCAACAATCGCAACTCGTGAGCGTCGGTCACCCGGCAATCGAAGACGCATGGCTGTCAGCCGCAACGGTAAGTAGTGAATTCGGATCGAAGACCCATCCGGGTCAGTGGCGAGCCGCCCGCTCTGATGCAGCCACCCAAAAACGGGTGGCCCGCGGACTCGAGCGAGTCTACTCCGAACAAATTCCGCGGCACAGGGCAACCGGAGTACTGAGTTGTTTTCATCGTCGCTTGACCCGTCGAAACGGCGCTCCGCGCTCACTGAGGCCCGAATTGACACCTCCCGACCGCGCGTGTAGGGTTCGGTTACCTGACAGGAGGTCTATGGCAGACGACAACGCGACCCTCCGAAAGATCGTCCTCCCCGAGCGCGGCCTCGAAACGCTCTTTGGACCCTACGACGAGAACCTCAAGACGCTCGAAACCCTCCTTGGAGTCACCGTAACCGTTCGTGGCAACGACATCGTGATCGAAGGCGATCAGGAAGGCGTGGACGCGGTCGAACGCATAGTCGAGGACTACACGCAGCTCGTGCGGGACGGGCAGAAGATTTCGGGTGCCGAGCTCAAGTCTGCTTTCAAGCAGATCGCCGAGGATCGCGCGTACTCCCTGCAGGAGCACATGACCAGCGCCCGCTTCAACCCTTCCGGCAAGAAGCAGGTGACCGCGCGCTCAGCCAACCAGCGCCGGTACCTCGAGATGATCGAGCAGAACGACGTCGTGTTCGGCATCGGCCCGGCCGGCACCGGAAAGACGTATCTCGCGGTGGCGATGGCAGTCCACGCGCTGTTCATGAAGCGCGTGAACAGGATCGTGCTGACTCGTCCCGCAGTTGAAGCCGGCGAAAAACTCGGCTTTTTGCCTGGCGACCTCCAGGACAAGATCGATCCGTACCTTCGGCCGCTCTACGACGCGCTGTTCGACCTGGTCGACTACGAGAAGATCTCGAAGATGCTCGAAAAGCGCGTTATCGAGATCGCGCCTCTCGCCTTCATGCGCGGCCGCACGCTGGCCGATGCGTTCATCATTCTCGACGAGGCACAGAACACGACGACCGAGCAGATGAAGATGTTCCTCACTCGCATCGGACTCGGCTCGAAGGCCGTCATCACTGGTGACCTCACGCAGATCGACCTTCCGGCCGGCCGGCGGTCGGGCCTCATCGAAGCTGAGAGGATCATGCGGGGGATCGAGGGCATCGAGTTCGTGACGTTCACGGATCGCGATGTGGTGCGTCACCGGCTCGTGCAGATGATTATTCGGGCCTACGAGGAACATTCGAAGAAGGGCCTGGAAGCGGCGCCCTAGCCGGTGGCCGTCGAGGTACTCAATCGCCAGCGGCGGTTTCCGGTTGATGCGTCCCGGCTCGCCGCGATTGCCGAGGCGACGATCGCAGCGGCCGGTCATCCTGGACGCGAACTGGCCGTCACGATCACCAACGACCGTCGGCTGCACCTGCTGAACCGGCAATATCGCGGTAAGGACAGGCCAACGGACGTCCTCTCGTTTCCCTACGACGAGCCTTGCGGCCCGATTGGCGACGTCGTGGTGTCGATCGACCGCGCCCGGGCTCAGGCCGAGGAGAAGGGTCACGGGCTGCAAAGAGAACTCGAGATTCTGGTGCTTCACGGGTCGCTGCACGTCTGCGGGTACGACCACGAGACGGACGACGGCGAGATGGACCGGATAGAAAAACGGCTCCGGAAGCGCCTTCTGGCCTGAGTTGAGGTCGAGGACTTCTCACCCCCTGGCGCACGTTGTGTCCGCCTGCAAGTAACCACTTCACCCGGAAGACCTGCCGTATGGCGACAGCCGGTGCGATCGCCTCTGCATTCGCCGTCTCGCTAATTCTCGCGAAACTCCCCCGGTAAGTTGTGGATTCCAGGCCCAGCGGATTCCGAGTTTCAGCCTGCACTGTCAGTGCGAAGCAATGAGACGAACTCCGCTGTTGCCTCCGGCCCCGGACGATGCTCACGCCGGGTCGCGATCGTCGCAGCCACGGGACGCCGAGGCGCGACGCCGAATTGTGCGCACGCGAGAGATAGAGAAGCCCCGTACCGCCACCAAGGCGATTCGAAGGTAGCTCGAGAGCCGTTCGTCCCGGATTGACGAGATCGAACCCGATGTCACCCAGCCCGCGCATCGATCACACGACCTCGCCCGGAGCATCGGTAGTGTTCCCGAATTGTCAATAGCGGATCATTCCGTCCGGGCGTGGCAGATACTGACCGAATGGCGTTGGCTTCAAACCGATCTGCTTCCCCTCTCGAGTTGCGCAAACTCCGCGAGCGACAGCGTCTCGGCGCGACGGCGCGGATCGATACCCGCCGTTTCCGCGAGCCCGCGGAATCCCCCGGCCGCCAGGCAGTTCCCCAGCGTCTTCCGCCGCTGAGCGAATGCCGCGCGGACTATCCGATTGAACCTGGCCTCGTCACCGACCTGCTCTACCGGCGAGTCGCGAAATCCGAGCGCGATCACACTGGAGATGACCTTCGGCGCCGGCTGGAATGCCCCGGGCGGAACATCGAAAAGCCGCCGCGCTTCTGCATACATCTGTATGAAAACCGTGAGGCTGCCGTACTCCTTCCCGCCTGGCCGCGCGACGAGCCGCGCCACCACCTCCTTCTGCAGCATCAGGTGCGCATCGTGGAACGACCCACGGTGAGTAATGAGGTGAATCAGGACTGCCGACGAAATGTAGTACGGAAGATTCGCCGCCACCCTGACTCGCGTAAGGTCCGGCCTGGTCGCGCGAACGCCCGCCACGATCGAAGTCAGGTCCGTCTCGAGCACATCCGCCTCGAGCACCGTCAGACGATCCTTCGGGTGCCGTGCCTCCAGGGGCCCACGCATACGCGGGTCGAGCTCGATGGCGAGCGTGTGACCCGCCCGTGGCACTATCCGGTCCGTGAGTGATCCGGGCCCGGGCCCGATTTCGACGACGAGATCCGTGGGCCGGGGATCGACTGCATCGACGATGCGCTGCGCGTAACTGGAGTCGGCGAGCCAGTTCTGGCCGAGGTGCTTCTTTGCCCGCACGGTCAGCGCTTCACCGGATAGCCAGTGACTTCGATGTCGGCGTCAAGCCGCCTCGTCGTCACCCGTTCGAGGACCATCGCTTCGTCGACGGACCCCCGCTCGGCCCCACCGACCGCGCCCAGCGACGAGCGTCCGCCTAGCAGCTTCGGTGCGATATAGGCGACGACCTTGTCGACCAATCCAGCCTGAACGAAGCCCGCTGTCGTCTCTGGCCCGCCCTCCACGATGAGCCCGTGGATCTTTCGAGCAGCCAGGTCCATGCAAACCGAGTCGAGCGCCAGTCCCCGCTCTGTGTCGAACGGAACTTCGACGATCTCGACACCCGCTTTACTCAATTCGCCAGCGTGCCCGATTCGTTCGGCACGGGCCGTCCCGCTCGTGTAGACGACAACCGGTCCGTCGGTTGCGCTGGACACCACGCGAGCGTTCGCCGGGATTCGCAGATGTGGATCGAGAACGGCGCGCAGCAACGGCCTGCTTTTCGGGTCAGAACCCCTGTATGAAAGCAACGGATCGTCGGCGACGATGGTGCCGACGCCCACGACGATCGCGTCGTTGGCGAGCCGCAGTCGCTGGGACGCTTCGCGAGACGCATCGCCAGTAATCCACTTTGAGCGTCCCGAGCTAGTCGCAACTCGGCCATCCAGTGTTGCGGCGAACTTGACCGTGACGAACGGCAGCCCCGATCTCATGAAATGGAGGTATCGCTCGTTTAGAAGCTCAGCCGCCTCGCGCCCGGCGCCAACTACGACCTCGATACCGGCGGCTCGCAGCCGCTCGAATCCGCGGCCGTTCACGTAAGGAGCGGGATCCCCGATCGATACGACTACTCGCTCGATTCCGGCCTCGACGAGCGCGTCGACGCACGGCGGAGTGCGCCCGAAATGACTGCACGGTTCGAGGTTGACGTATGCCGTCGCGCCCCGTGCCAGGTCGCGGGCTTGCTCGAGCGCGACAACCTCGGCGTGCTTCAGTTCGTTGTATCGGTGAGTTCCCCGGCCAACGATCTCGCCATTGCGAACTATCAACGTGCCGACGAGTGGGTTCGGACTGGCAAGACCAATGCCTTCCGCCGCGGCCTCGAGCGCAATACCGGCGAAATGTAGATCGCGATCGCTCACCCGGAAGTGACTCCAAGTCGAAGTGAGGGGTCGGCATTCAAGCCAAGCCCGCTGAACTGGCCGCGCAACAGCTTCGGATAGCCGGCCGCCGCGATCATAGCGGCGTTGTCGGTCGTGAGAAGTGGCGACGGCTTGCAAACGCGAGTCTTCGTCGAGTCACCGAGCCCGTCGACAGCCGCCCGAAGCGCCGAATTGCAAGCAACACCGCCCGCCAGCAGGATCGTCCTCGGGGCGTGGATCCGCACTGCGGAGCGGAGACGGGCGTGCAGCACGCGAACCGCCTGCTGCTGGAAGCTGGCGCAAATGTCGCGCACTACCTGAGCAGGCTCGCAGGCCGGCGCCACCGGGTTGACGCCATTCTCTTTGACGAACCGAAGCACCGCGGTCTTCAGCCCGCTGAAGCTGAAGTCGAGCGTGCCGTCTCGCATCTGAGGAACTTTGAATACGAGCGGCGCACAGTCCGGGTCGCCAGTCGGGGCGAGGCGGTCGATAGCGGGTCCGCCCGGATACCCGAGACCCAGCAGTTTTGCCACCTTGTCGTAAGCCTCGCCAGCCGCGTCGTCCCGAGTCCGTCCCAGCAGTAGGTATTCTTCCGGACCTGGCACCAGGAACAGACTCGTGTGCCCGCCCGACACGACGAGCGCCAATGCCGGGTATTCGATCGGGTCGTTTTCGAACACGACCGAATAGACGTGCCCTTCTATGTGGTTCACGCCAACCATGGGAATGCCACAAGCGTACGCCAGCGACTTCGCATAACTCAGCCCGACCAGCAGTGCCCCAACCAGTCCCGGCCCGTATGTGACGGCAATGCCATCGACGTCTTCCAGTCCGACCGACGCGTCCTGGAGCGCGCTATCCACTACATCGCCGATGCGATCCAGGTGCTCTCTCGAGGCGATCTCGGGAACCACGCCGCCATACAACGCGTGCGTGGCAACCTGCGATGCGATCACGTTCGACCGAATCCGGCGGCCGCCTTCGACGATGGCGGCCGCCGTCTCGTCGCAGGAGGTCTCGATTCCGAGAACGAGGTTCACAGCGGCTTCGGCGGTCCGCGCCGATCCGCGCGGACCCGTCAGAAAGACTAGTTGATAGTGATCGACGAAATCTTGTCGCCGATACGGATCGAATCCACCACATCCTGCCCGGAAGTGACGTATCCGAATACCGCATAATTCATGTCGAGAAACGAAGCCGGGCCGAGCGTAATGTAGAACTGGCAGGACGCGCTGTTCGGGTCCTGTGAACGCGCCATCGCAACAGCGCCCGCGCGGTTGTGCTTGAGATTCGGCGTGACCTCGAGCGGGATCTTCTTGCTCGAACTACCGGTGCCCGTTCCGTTGGGGCATCCACCCTGAATCACGAATCCCGGCTCGACCCGGTGAAAGTTCAGGCCATCGTAAAATTTGCTCTCCGCGAGGCCGATGAAATTCGCCGTAGTCACCGGCGCCAGGTCCTCGCTCAACTCGAAGACGATCGTGCCCTTGCTGGTTTCGATCGTCGCAGTACGGTTCGCCACGTAATTGCTCCTGTAACAGTCTGGTTCGCCGCTATGCGGCAAACGCGCCAATCTATCACCCTGATCGAGTGACTGGCAATCACGAGTCCCTATTGCCGGGTTGTCGCGAATCTATCGAACGGGTATCTTGCCCGAACCCTCGATAAGGAGAATCCGAACGAATGAACGTAACCATCGAATACTGCACCGCCTGAAACTACACGCCGCGAGCCGTCAGTTTGACGGACAAGATTCTCGAGACCCTTCGAACGGAGGTGAGCAGCCTGAAGCTGATCCCGTCAAAAGGGGGATGCTTCGAAATCTCCGTGGGCGACGAGTTGATCTACTCGAAACTCGACACGGGCGAGTTCCCGGAGGACGACGCGATTATCGCCAGTCTCCAGGAACGGATTCGGTAGCTTCAACTCCCGGCACATCGGAGCCCCGGCCGGCCTTCGTGGCGGGCCGGGACTCGTAACCGATACCCGCTTCCTTCTTCACCACAAAGACCCGCCCTCGGCCATTGTGGCGTTCCAGAACTCGATGAACGCTTCCCGGATCGGCTCAACCTGCAGAATGGAACGCTGCCGAAGATAGATGCAGTGGTCGCTGCCCGACTCGTCGTCGGCTTCGTTCTTGGAGTATTCGGGCCGGTCTACGTCTTCCTCCTCGCCGTCAAGCCACCTCACGTAATCGAACTTCAGGAACTCGTCGCCGGGCCGATCGAATATGGCTTCTTTCGGATCGCCGTCCACGCGCCCTACGAAGTGATAGAGCCCCTCGCCTCGCGCTTCGTACGTGACCCGCACCCACGTTCCCGGCATTGCGTCCTCCCTGAGCTCCGATTCCGTCCCGCGAAATTGCGATTCGGGGAACCGCCACGATACTATTGCGGTTTAACCGGCGCAAGCAGTGCTTCTGCCGGGACTTTCAGCATTCGAGACTACAGAATTCGATGACCAGACTAACTGAAGTGACGCGCTCGCACGCACCACGCCGGCTGCTCTCCCTCGCCGTAGCGGGCGCCCTTGCAAGTACCTTGGTCGTCTCGTCGGCGATCGTTCCGGCCCTCGCGCAGAAGCGGCTAGAGGTTACCCTGCCCGAAGGAACGATCCTCGAAGCGGGCACGCAGCCTGCGCTTTCACTCGACGGGCAGTTCGGCTTCGTGGCTCCGGCCAGGGGCGATTCGATCGTCGTATTCGCCGTGCGCACTGGCGAGATCGTAGCGCGAATCCCTGAGCTCGGGCCCGCGATGGGCATCTCGCTTCACGATGACGGTATCAGGCGGTTGCTCGTTGCAACGTTCGACGCGGATGTCGCCGAAGCCATTCCGGCGTCGGTGCGAGTATTCGACGTCACGGACGTGCAGAACATTAAGCCGGTCTCGACCTTCAAACTTCCGGAGTCGACGATTCCGGCGCAGGGAGCCAGAGCCGAGATCGCGCGATCCGGAAAGTCGGCCTGCATCGCCATAACCCTGCCGGTCCCCGCGCTTCTTTCCTTCGATCTCGAAACTGGCCAGCAGCTTGGTGCGATTACACTCGACGGACCTTGCGACAAGGTCTCGACCGTCGACGTCAAGGACGAAACGCGAATTGCGGTTCTCAGCGTGGAGACGAACAAGGTCTCGATCGTCAGCCTGAACGACCTCGGCGTCCTGCTGCCGGTCTCTGCGTTCGAGCCACCTGCCGATGCTCCGTTGAGCGCCGCCAACAACGTGGTGTTCGACGCAACGGGCAAGCTGGGCTACGTGGCCTCCGTGAAGGGCCGTGCATTGATGAGTTTCTCGGTCGAGTCGGGCGAACTGATCGACAGGCTCGATACGGACGGATCTTCGGGACGGATTTCGATCTATCACGAGCCCGACCGTGACGTGCTCGCGGTCGTAAATCTCTCGCGTCCTGGGGGCAGGGACGGCATCGTCGAGCCGGAGGCCGCAAGCCCATTCGGCATGCCGTCTGCGATGGTAGCCTTGGCCACCCCCGAAGGACGGCTCAGTTTTCAGTCGCGCTTCTATCCGGAAACGGGCGACGAGATCACCCCATCCAACAATCCGGGATTTTCGGCTGACGGCCGCTCAATCCTCGTTCCGGTGCGAACTGGCGCCCTCTATGTTGTCGATTCCGCAACCGGGTCAGCCAGGGCAAAGGAGTCGTTCGAAGGGCGTGTCCAGTCGATCGCGCCGGCGCCTCTCGCCGAAGCCGTCACCGTAGTAACGTCCGGGGGCGATCGGGGCCGTCTCGAGATCGTGCCCCTCTCGGCCGCGGCGCCGACCGCCGCCGAACCGGAGGTGGTTGAGTCGCCGGGCGATGAAAACTCCGGTGAGGACTCCAGAGACGAACGCCACAAGTCCCGCAAGAAGGAAGCTGACAAGATTTCGGCGCCCACCATCGACAGGTTGAGTCCGGGGACGATTCAGGTTGGCCGGCGCCGCGATCTTCCGATCACGATAGTGGGAAGTGGCTTTGGGCCTGGCGCGGTTGTCCTGGCGGATGGTGACGTTTTCTCGGCTGAGGTCAGCCGCAACGCGAAGCGGGTGAACTTCACCATCACGGCCTCGAAACTGACCACGGCCCGATCTATTCCAGTCCAGATTCGCAACCCTGACGGCACGCTTTCTAATTCGTTGGATCTACAGGTGGTGCCGCCCTTCGTTCCGCTGCTGCAGAAGGTATCGCCGTCGACGATCGATTCCGGAAGTGGAGGCGTAGACATCAACCTCCGCGGCGATCACTTCCGCGATGGAGCCCTGGCGAAGGCCTCGTACACCGATTCTAGCGGTGCCGTGCAGGTCGTCGATCTCCGAACCTATCGAATTTCATTCACGCAGATCATCGCGCGACTGCCCTACAAGCTGACGACTCGAGCCCGGACGCTCAGTATCTCGATAATCGACCGCGACGGCGCAACGATATCTCAGGTGCTGCCGGTCATCGTCGCGGGGCCCTCGATAGCCGGTCTTACGCCCGATCGTTTCGTCGCGGGCGCTCTCAAGGCCGACGAATCCCTCACCGTTCAGATCGAAGGGAACAACTTTCACCGCGACGCTGTTGTCTACGTGAAGCGGCCCGTACGTGGCGACAGCGAACCGGCGGTCTACCGGCAGCTACCCTCCACTGCCGTGAAGTGGCGAAAATCCACACGAATGGCGATTCGCCTGTCTCCAAGCGATGTTTCCCTGACCGGAGGCCTGTTTGTCCGCGTGATCAATCCGGTGCGTGGCGAACGCCGGCGAAACGGAGACGGCGCGGATGCGGCCTTTACGGTGGCAGGACCGAACGTGGAGTCGTCGTCGCCGGAGGCGATAATTGCCGGCACCGAGAACTTCGTTCTCAAGCTCATAGGAACGGATTTCCGGCGTGGCGCCGTCGTAAAGCTCACGCGGCGGGACGGAACCGGAGAGGTTACAAAACGCGTAACGGTCGAAGACGCGGACGTCAAGGATCGCAAACGTATAAACATCCACATGGACACGCCCGACCTTCTCAGGCTGATCGCGCGTCCAGGCGAGATCACTGTTCGGGTCGTCAATCCCGGCTCCGCCCGCGGTGACGTGGCGCCTACGCTGACCATCGATGTTCTCGCGCCTGCGATCGCGACTTACGAACTGCTGCCTCGCGCCGGCGACCCTGACGAATACGCATTGAGACTTACAGGCACGAACTTCCGTGAAGGAGCGATGGTTCAACTGCTCGACTCCGGAGGGACCGAAGTTGGGCGTCCGCACGACATCCGGTTCAAGGACTCGACCCAGATCGTGGTTTCGCTCTCCCGAAAGCGGTTGTCCGAACTCCGGACCTTCAAAGTGGTGGTGATCAACCCGGGCGGCACGTACAACGGTAGCGGCGTAAGGTCCAATCCGCTCGACGTAGCCGTGAACTGAGATGGTCCTGGCCAGTCGATCCATCCTTGCTGCCGTCCTCGGCCTCGTTGCTTTCGGATTGATCGCGCCGCGGACCGAGTCCCTGGCGGCGGACGATCGAAAGCCGACGGGGCTGCCTCTCGTCACCAGATCGGCTTACATTCATCGAGAAGTCGCGTGCGCCCCGGGAACGATGGTGGTGCTGACTGCCGGTCCGTGGGGCAACGTGCGCGTAGTGGGGCGCCGCACGAACGTAATGTCGATTGACGGCCGCGTGGAACTGAAAGCGCCCGGAGAGGCCGATCTGCAATTGCTGGCGTCGGTAATCAGCATTCTTGCCGATACGACGCCGACAACGATCGAGGTCCTTACAAAGGGTCCCCACGACAAGAAGTGGATGAAGAACTTCAAGAAGTTCCCCGACCGCCTGAAGGTAATGCCTTGGCGCGTCGACTACATGGTCGTAGTACCCGAATTCACGTCACTGACTATCGACGTTGGTGAGGGCGAAGCGGTCGTCGAGAACGTGCAGGGCATCGTCAGTGTCGTGAGCCTCCACGGCGACATACGCGCCAAAGAAGTCAGCGGCGCAACCCGGCTCACGGCGTACGCCGGCAACGTGGAGATTACGACCAGTCAGCGGACCTGGCGTGGGGGCAATCTGTCGGCATCGGCGTCCGGGGACGTCACTATCAACGCGCCGCGAGGCTTCTCTGGCGATGCGAAGCTCAAGGCACAGGGCGGCATTCTGTTGCGTGGAGATCGTGACGACGAGCCCGGTCAGACCTTCGAGGGATTCATCGGCAACGGTGGCCCCGGCCTCGAACTTACATCTGGCGGGCGCCTCACGATCGCGATGGGGAAACCCGTCGATCGGCCGAGCCCGGGCCCCGGGAACTGATCGTCAGCGTTTGATGACGACGAGCGTGAAGTCGTCCGCAAACGAATCGGTGCCCGAGAATGCACGTGTGGCGTCGAGGATCGCCCGTACCGATTTGAACGCCGAAAGCTCGCTCGTTTCTCGAACGGTCTGCTGCAGGCGCTTCACTCCGAATTCCCTTGTCTCTTCGTCAGCGGCCTCGATCACACCGTCGGTGTAGAGGAGAAGCGAATCGCCTGGCAGCAGGTCGACAATCGATTCCTCGTAGTCGGCGTTTTCGAAGACTCCGAGAGCGGGTCCGCCGCGATCGAGTTCGACAACCGTTCCGTCAACGCGAAAGAGCAAGGGCGGGTTGTGCCCGGCGTTGGTGTACGTGAAGCGGCCCGACGTAGCGTCGAGAACGCCGTAGACGGCGGTGACGAACTGCGAATCCGCAGTCGACTCCCAGAGCAGGTAGTTGACCTTCCGGATTATCTGACGGATCGCGAAATCGTTCCGGACCTGGGTCCGCAATGCAGCGCGAAAAGTAGCCATGATCAGCGCCGCAGGCACGCCCTTCCCCGCGACGTCGGCGATCGCAATCCCGATCTGCTTGTCCGGCAACTCGATGAAGTCGTAGTAGTCGCCGCCGACTTCGTACGTCGGCAGGTTTTCGGCTGCGATGTCGTAGCCGTCCGGTCCAGGCGGGCGGTCGGGCAGGAGGCTCGCCTGCACCTGGCGAGCGACCTCAAGCTGACTCTCGATCCGTTTCTTCTCGACGAGCTCTTCGTGGAGCACCGCTTTTTCGATAGCGATCGCCGCGGCGTTCGCGAAGAAATGCAGTACTTCCGCGTCGGCCTCCGTAAAAGCGTCGAGTGAGTCGCTCTCGACGTTGAAGGCCCCGATCACTCGCTCGTTCAGGGTAATCGGGACAGCAAGTTCGGACCGCGTGTGCTGCCGCGCCATTACATATGTCGAGTCGAGCCGAACGTCCGGAATGATGAGGCTCCTGCCCTGCTCGATGACGTTGCCGACCACGCCTTCACCGAACTTGAGCAGCAGATCCTTCTCCGATCCGCCGGGAGTGTAGCCCCGCGTAACCATTCCCTCGATCAGGCGCTGGCCGGTGTTCGAGCGCTGAAGGACGTAGATTCCGGCGGCATCGTAAGAGAGGATCGACTTGGCCGTGTCGATCAGGTGACCGAGCAATACGTCGAGGTCCAGCGTCGTGCTGATCTTCTCGGAGATCTCGAGCATGAGCTGGAACTTCTTCTCGACAGAGAGTTCGGCTGTGTTTCCAGCCTTGGTCCGTTTCATCAACTCCGTGCCTTCCAGGCCCAAAGGCCGGATGCTAGCATACCGGCCTCATGAAGCGAAGAATCGCAACTCGGCTGCTCTTCATCGGACTGACTGCCATCTTTTCAAGCGCGTGCGGGAGCGGCCAGCCAGTGGACAACGTCCCACTCTCCGAGCGCCCAACGCCGGTTTCCGGCATTACCGACACCAAGGCCGGGATCGCCGTGAACTTCCCCGAAGGCTGGGCCGCGTACCCGACGCTGGGCCGGCCGTACACGTCGTACTTCGAGAACAAGGAACGCCAACTCGTCCTGGGTCTCACGGAGTTCGCCAACCATCAGTCGGCCGACACGCTCGGCGACCAGGTAAAACGGCGCCTCGCCTCTGAAGGCACGGTCACCGAATACGGCCCGGTGACGGTTGACGGCGCCCCAGCCTTTCGTGTGGTCGCGAGCCTGAAGACGACCACCGGAAAGGGGCTCGTCATCGGGACCGCGATAGCGCGAAAGAACAACCGGGGCACGGCCGTGTATCTATATTCCGCAGGCGACGAAAGAGACGACCATCGCGCTGAGATGGACGCCCTGCTTGCGACGATAAAGATGAAGTAGGCAGGCTCAGGCGGCCTGCTGAACGTCGTCCGGCTCCTTCATCGAGCGCTTGAGCAGCTTCGGGCGTTTCACGTTCCTGGCAAGTCCCAGCTTCTCGAGCACGAGAATCGAGTACCAGCCAATGTCGATCTGGTACCACTTCAATCCGAACTTGGCCGAGTTGGCGAAAGAGTGATGATTACGATGCCAGTTCTCGCCCCACGCCGTCAGCTGGAACGGACCCAGCCACCAGATGTTACGGCTTGAGTCGCTGTCGCCGACCTTCGCCCCGAGGTGCATGACGCTGTTCACGAGACATTGCATGTGGAGCGAATAAACGAGGCGTATTGCGCCGATCCAGAAGAAGCCCTCCCAGCCCCAGTAAGCGCCAGCGAACAGCGAGAGCAGGATCACTGGCACCTCGGCGCTTCGCCAGAATCGATAAGCCGGGGTTTCGAGATCCGGCGCCCATCTCTTCACGTCCGCTCGCTCCGACTGATAGAGCCATCGGAGGTGAGCCCACCAGAAACCGCCGTGCGCCGGACTCGACACGTCCTCGAGCTGATCCGAGCGCGCGTGGTGGCGCCGGTGGTAAGCAGACCAGCTCGCCGGCGCGCCAGACCCGTTGAACATTGTCCAGAAGATCAGAAACTGCTCGAGGACCGGGTTGAGCTTGAGCGTGCGATGCGAGATCGCCCGGTGGTAGCAGACGGTCGTTCCGAATCCGCCGAGCAGAATGCCCGCAATAGTAACAAGCAGGACCGTCAGGCCAGGAAGCGGAAACAGGATGAGCCCCGCCAGAGCCAGCAAATGGATCAGGACCAGATATAGAAGGATGAATTCCTTACCGGGCGCGGGCTTCCAGAACGGCATTTCCCATGGGCGGTCTGTCCAGGTTCTCGTTGTCATCGAGGCTCCATTAACTGTTTGGATGATTGCGAATTATCGCGACCGCAACACTAGCAAGTCCGCCGATTCCGTTTTGTAATAGTTGTGTAATCTGCCGCCAGTGCAGGCTGGACGAGCATGTTATTCTGAGGCATGACCTCGGCACCCACCTGCGGAATGCGCTCGATCGTCTCCTTGATCTTCATTGCCGTCGCCCTTTGCCTGCCACGAGCCGCCGTTGCCGCGCCCAACTCCGCCGCAGCGCTCGAACTCTATCGGCAGGCGTTAGAGGAGAGCCGGCTGGACATGGACCGCCAGGGCGTGCTCTTCGAGACGCTCGACGGTGAGAGACTGCTTTCCTACAACGTAGACTGTCCCTTCAATCCCGCCTCGGTCGTCAAGCTCGCGACCTCTGTCGTAGCGATAGACAAACTGGGTGTCGACTACCGCTACGGGACCGGGTTCTACACGAATGGGCGGTTCTCGCCGGATACCGGGGAGCTAGTAGGCGACCTCGTCGTAGTCGGTTCCGCGGATCCGATGATGACGACCGAGAACGCCTTCCTCATCGCAAAGGAACTACGATCTCGCGGGGTAACGCGAATCACCGGCAATCTCCTGGTGACGGGACCGCTCTACCTGAACTTCTCGACGGACCGGCCCGCCGCGGGACGCGCTCTGAAGGCGGCTCTGGACATCGAGCTCTGGACACCTGCGATCGAAGCCGCTTATGAACGCTTCCGCCTGCAGACCGGAAACGACACTTACGAAAGCGTCACGATCGATGGATCGGTCGTGGTCCTTTCCGATTACTCGACCGCCAGCCTTACGCCTCTCTTCGTTCTGCGTTCGGTTCCACTCGTGAAGATTCTGAAGCAGCTGAACAATTACTCGAACAACTGGATGGCTTCGGTCGTGGGTCAGAAGGTCGGCGGGCCCTTGTCGGTTCAGCGCAGCATGACGACCCAGTTCAACATTCCGGATGGCGAACTCCATCTGGATTCGTGCTCTGGGCTCGGATCCAACGGGATGAGGCCGGCTGACGTCGTGAAGATGCTCCGCTACACGCGCGCAAAATTGCAGCCGAAGGCGTACGGACCGATCAACATAATGCCTGTCGCGGGAATCGACCCCGGAACTCTCGAAGACCGCTACCTCGACCCGGCATTCCGGGGCGCCGTAGTTGCGAAGACCGGCACGCTGCGCAGCGTCAGCGCCCTTGCGGGCTACATGCACACTCGCGACAAGGGCATCGTCCTGTTTGCGATCATGAACTCGGGTGGCAATCCCGCAAGATTCCGGAGCCTTCAGGATTATCTGGTCCGGCAGATGTTCGAGGTATGCGGAGGACCGGCTCCAATGGCCTACACGCGCCCGCGAAGCGTAGCGAACACATCGGGCGCGTTCATCGAACGTGCTCCCGGCAATATTCCAGAAATCCGGAAAGGGGCTCCGGTAGCGAGGAATTGAACTCGAGCCGCGCGCCGCTCGCGGGGTGATCGAAAGCGAGAAACGCCGCGTGCAGGAATTGCCGGCCGATAGAGTCGACGCGTCCTCGCAAGGGCGCGGACCTAAGCCCTTTCGAACGGCCCTTCGCGTAGGTCTCGTCGGCAAGCACGGCGTGACCGGCGGCAGCAAGGTGCACCCTGATCTGATGGGTGCGGCCGGTACGTATATTCACGTCCAACAGCGTGCATTCGTCGAACCGTTCCAGGACGCGATAAATCGTAAGGGCCGGCCGGCCTTTTCCCGCCCTCGCAATTGCCATCCGGACGCGGATCTGTGGATGACGGCCGATCGGCTGCTCGCATCGCCCTTCACCCGAGAAGATACGGCCGTACACCATAGCCAGGTAACGCTTCGTAACGGTTCGCGCCTGGAACTGTGCCGAAAGATGAGCGTGGGCCGCCGGCGTCCGCGCAACAACCATCAGGCCCGATGTATCCCGGTCCAGGCGGTGCACGATGCCAGGCCGCCAGGGATCGCCTCCGAGCGCCGTGCCGTAACGCCAGGCCAGCCCGTTGGCGACGGTTCCAGACGCTATGCCGGATCCGGGATGAACTACCATACCGGCGGCCTTCTCGAGTACCAGCACCTCAGCATCTTCGTGAACGACGGACAACGGAATGTCTTCGGCGACGAGGTCGGCAGGCGGGGGTTCAGGCAGTTCCAGATCGACGCGGTCGCCAGCCCGCAGCTTGACTCCCGCCTTTGCGAGCGCGCCGTTCACAAGGACGTCGCCATCGTCGATGGCGCGCTGGGCCCGCGTCCGGCTGAGTCCTTCTACGGAAGCGGCGAGGAAGACGTCGAGGCGCGTGCCCGTATCCTCGGGTTCGACCGCCAGTTCGAGTCCTGTCCCGTCCGCGTTCGCTGGTGTGGCCTCCGCTCTGGTCACAGTGCCTCCACCGTATCGCCGGGGGCGTCGCTCGGAGCATCACTCCCAGGATCGTCTTCACCCGTTGATGGAACTCCGTCACCGGAACGCCGCGCTCGACCCCAGAACAGCATCATCAGCACGATGCCGCCGAGACCCACCGCAAGCGAGATCACCTGCGACGTCGAGAGCCCGGTCGCGGTCGTGATTCCGAGAATGTCGCCCCGGGGATCGTCGCGCCAGAATTCGAGCGTGAAGCGAACGGCCGAATAGAGAATCAGGTACGCAAGGACGACCTGTCCCGTGAAGGCGCGATGGCGCCTGAGCCAGAGCAGCGCCAGGAAGATACCCAGCGTGAGCACCGATTCGTACACCTGGACCGGATGAAGGTGCACTCCAACAGGAACCCCGGTGTAAGAATGCGCCGCAGCAGTGAACTGCACGCCCCAGGGATACGGGCACTCCACGCCCCAGCAACACCCTGCGGCGAAGCAGCCCAGCCGGCCAATGGCCTGACCAATGGCGATCGCCGGCGCGAACGCGTCCGCCACCCGCCACCAGGGCATTTTGTATAGCCGGGCCAGACCGATGCTTGCAGTAAACGCGCCGAGGAAGCCCCCGAAGTAGACGCCGCCGCTAGACCAGAACTCGCTGGAGAGCAAGCGCGACGGATTGGCGAGCCACGGCTCCGTTATCAGCATCAGGACCTTGGATCCGACGAGGGACGCGCCGATGGTGTAAAGCGCCAGATCGTACGCCCGATCGCGGTCCAGGCCGTCGTTGCCCGCCAACCGCACAGCCACGAAAAGGGATGTGAGGAACGAGAGCGCGAGGAGCACACCGTACGTGGGGATCGCGTAGTCGAGACCAGGAATGCGGACCAGCTCGGGAAACATCGGCGCAGTCTAACACGCGGACCGGCAGCCCTGGCGACAGTCACGAAGCAGTATTCGTTGACCGTACCGTGCCAGAAAGCCGACTATCGGATTTCGGACTCTTCGAGGCCGATCCGCTCGCTCACGAGGCGAACATCCTGTGCCCTATCGCGGGCGGACACGAGAAGGCCATCGTGCGAATCCACGACGACCAGGTCCCGCACGCCAAGCAGGCCGACCGGACGGCCTGTCGTCGACTCCACGAAACAGTTCGAAGCATCGATGGCAACAGATCCTGCTGGCACGATGTTGCCGGCCTCGTCGCGCTCGTCCGCCCGCAACTCCGCCAGCGCGGGCCAGGAACCTAGATCGCTCCAGCCAAACGAAGCCGGGACGACGAATACTGGACACCTGGCGCGCTCCATGACGCCGTGGTCGATCGAGACCGGCTCGAGGCCGCCGTAGACTTCAGCAACCGTCGCGGCCTCCTCGGACGTTTCCATCGCCGAACGAATACGGCTCAGCCCGGCCGCCAGCGCCGGCATACTCGCATCCAGTTCGGCGAGGATCGTGCGCGCCGTGAACACGAAGATGCCCGCGTTCCAGCAATGCCGGCCAGTGGCGAGGTACTCCATCGCCCGCTCGACGGGCGGCTTCTCGACGAAGGCCTTCACGTTGCGCCACTCGATCCCTGCGACTTCGCCTCCCGCCTCGCCTGACTCGATGTATCCGAATCCGGTCTCGGGAGCCGTCGGGACGACGCCGATCGTGACGATGCCGCCGCGGCTGGAAAGTTCCGCGGCGGCCGACAGGGTGCGGCGAAAAGCGTCTACGTCGGCAACGAAGTGGTCCGCAGGCAGCACGGCGATGGGCTCGTCCGCGTTCTTCCGCTCGAAATGGAGCGCCGCCAGTCCGATGCAGGCCGCTGTATTTCTACCGAACGGTTCGACGATGAGCGTCGCGCCTGCCGCGTAGACGAGTGGACGGGCAATGGTTTCGTGACGGCCGCCGCAGATGACCGCCAGGCCGGAACCGCCAGCGAGTCCCGAGAGGCGGTCCATCGTATGCTCGAGCATCGTCCGCCCACCGAAGAGCGAAAGGAACTGCTTCGGACGCGCCGGCGTGCTCGCCGGCCAGAACCGCGTTCCCGAACCGCCTGCCATGATCGCCGCAAACATCGTTCTTCCACCTCCCGGCCTGGCGAGCTTGCCAGATCGGCTGCTGCCAGGGAAAGTCCCCAACCGTTCACACGCACGTCGGCTTGGCGGCTGTCGTGGTCTATAATCCGCCCGCGCTCTATGGACTACCTCTGGATCGTCTGGTTGATCGCTGGCGTGGCGTTTGCGATTGCCGAAGTTTTCACGCTCGGCTTCGTACTGCTCTGGTTCGCGGTCGGCGCCATCGCCGCAAGTCTGGTCGGGCTTGCCGGTCTCGGCGTCGGCTGGCAGGTGTTCGTGTTTTTTTCCGTGTCGATACTTCTGACGGTCGCGTCGCGAACGATCCTCGAGAACACAATCTTCCAGAGGCACGGACGGCTGAAGACCGGCATCGAGTCGCTGCCGGGGCAGACTGGAACGGTCGTCGAAGCCAGAAGTGGAGCCAACGAAGGGGCGGTGAAGGTCTTTGGCTCTACCTGGACCGCGATTCCCGTCGACGGCGAGGATCCGCTCGAGGTCGGCGAGCGCGTTACCGTGGACCGTATCGACGGTACGGTCATCTACGTCCGGAAGGAACAATCCGGCGAACGATCCTGGCGCTCGTAGCGCCTCGGCAAGTCACCTTCGAAAGGAGGCCGCATGGGTCCGATTCTCCTCGTTCTGTTTCTCTTCTTCGCTATAGCGCTCCTGATTGTCGCGTTCAAGACGGTGCGGATCGTTCCGCAGGCGACCGCGCTGATCATCGAGAGGCTGGGAACCTTCAGCCGACTTGCGGATGGCGGCCTGCACATTCTCATTCCCTTCATCGACCGGGCTCGCTCTGTTTACTGGACGGGCGTTCGGCCGGGCCTCACGTCGATCGACCTTCGCGAGCAGTTCACCGACCTTCCGCTCCAGCCTGTCATCACGAAGGACAACGTAACCATCGCGGTCGATTCCGTCGTCTACTGGCAGATCACGGATCCGATCAAGGCAGTTTACGAGGTCAACGACCTCACCGGCGGCATCATGCAGCTCACGCTGACGGCAATGCGCTCGGTCGTCGGAGAGCTCGAACTCGACCACACGCTGTCCTCACGCGAAATGATTAATACCAAGCTGCGGCAGATCCTCGACGAGGCGACGCATCGCTGGGGCGTGAAGGTCACTCGAGTAGAGGTTCGCAACATCAATCCGCCCGAGGACGTCCGCGTCACGATGGAAAAGCAGATGACCGCCGAGCGGAACCGTCGCGCACTCGTACTGCAGGCCGACGGCGAACGTCAGGCGAACATCACGCGAGCCGAGGGTGAAAAGCAGGCGGCTATCACCCGCGCGGAAGGCGACAAGGCATCGGCCGTTCTTCGCGCCGAGGGCGCTGCACTGTCACGACTGGCTCAGGCCGACGCGGAGTCGAAGGCGCTCGGGCTGATCTCGTCGTCGCTGAGCGGCACGGGCAATCCAGCGCACTATCTGGTGACGATGCGCTATATCGAATCGCTCAAGGAGATGGCCGCCGCGCGCAACTCGAAAATCGTCTTCATGCCGTTCGAGGCGAGCGGCGTACTCTCCTCGCTCGGCGCGCTCAAGCAGGTGTTCAGCGAGCAGGCCGGCGACGCGGAATCGGACGATGCCGAACCGGTCGTCATTCCGCCAGAGCCGATGGGCGTTCCAATCCGGCCGCGGACGAAGCCGCTGTAAGAAGGAGAGTTAGACAGGATTAACAGGATTATCAGGATTGGCTGAAGAGAGATTCTTCTGTCAGTCCTGTCAATCCTGTTAATCCTGTAATCCTGTCCACTCTTCCGTCTTACTTGCCCTGGAAGGCCAGAAGGAACGTGAAGAGCACGAGCGTCTCGATGAGGACGCAGCCGAGCACCATCATCGTGAAGATACGGCCGCCCGCACCGGGATTCCGCGCCGTGCCTTCGCATGCCGCCGCAATCGCCTTACCGTCGGCGATCGCGCCGCCGGCCGCCGCAATGGCGACCGCAAGGGCGCCCGTGATCTTGATGAGCGATCCGTCGTGTGTCTCGCCCGCGCCGGCCGTCTGCGCGAACACCGGGGCGGCCATGAAGAGCACGCCGAGAATCGAGAAAAGCATCACTCGAAGCTTGATCATTGTTGTTTCTCCTGTGGTGACTGTCTGTCGATCGTGACGCAGAAGTCGATCCGGAACCCGCTTCGAATAAGTGCGACACCCAGGTAGCCCTGCCCCACGTACAACAGACGGCCCCAGCAGCGTTGCGATCCCTGGAATGGAAGCGTGCTCCGTGTCCTCCTCGCGTCGTCCTGCAAAACCTAGTGCGCCGCCGCTGGCTCGGCGTGATGGTGCTCGTCGTGGTCGTGTTCCTCGTGCGGAACCGTCTCCGCGAGGTAGATCATCGAGAGCATGATGAAGACCATCGTCTGCACGATCGCCACGAAGGTCGCGAGCGGCAGCGGAAGAACGATGGGCAGGATCCAGGGCATGATCTGCTCGAAGGCGCCGCCGATCTGGTGATCCGCGAAGATGTTCAGGAACAAACGGATGCCGAGCGTGAACGGACGGACGAAGTTCGAGATCATCTCGAAGAAGAACACGATGACGCCGACGATGAGCAGCGGCCCGCTCGTCAGTCCACCCGTGAAGTGCTTGAGATACCTGATTCCCTGCTGCTGGAAGCCCTTGAAGACGTAGTACCCGAACGACACGATGCCGAGCGCGAGCGTCACGTTGATGTTGCCAGTCGGCGCGCCGAGTCCGGGGATGAGACCCATGATGTTGCTGACGAAGATGAAGACCGCGAAGGCGCCTATGAGTGGCAAGTAGCGCTGCCCGTATGGCCCGACGATATCGTCAAGCATGCCGCGGACGCCGGTGACGACCACCTCGAGCAGCTGCTGCCCGTTCGACGGCTTGTCGACCGAGAGCGTTCCCCGGAACAGATACAGACCAAGCGTGCAGACGAGAAGTGAGATCACGACGAGGACGACTTGCTCAGGGAGGTGCAGTCCCGTCACCGAGTTGATCGTCTCGACGAGCAGCGACCCGTGGCCACCGCCATCACCACCGCCGTGCGCGCCTTCCGATGCGCCTTCCGCAACTGCAAGCCAGAGATTCATGGCGTCCTGGTCCTCATCTCGCACCGGCGTCGCCGGCGTCGTGCGTGTGTCGAAGGGTGTGGTTCACCTGCAGGACGGCTTCGATCCCGATCGCGATACAGGGCGTGAAGAGCCCGGCGAACACGCCTCCGATCGTAGCGACGCCCGCCGTGAGGATCGCGTACGCGACCGTGCCGACGATGATCCACCGAAAGACGAACATCATGGTCGTTCCCGGCGGAGCGGCCTCGTGACCGGCTCCGAGAAACGATCGCAAACTGTTGGAGAGAAAGCGGAAATTGATGATCGCGAGCGCGGTGCCCGCGACGGCGCCGACAGCGTCGCGCCATCCGAACCACACAAGCGCTATCGCGGTTACAACGGCCCCGATGACCGGAACGGCAACCTTGAGCCGGCGGATCACCGCCGCCGGGTCGTCGATCGAGCCGAGCGGTGCGGGACGGACGGTTTCGTGCGTGCTCTCCATAAAAAGCTGGCCATCATAGCGAAGCCGAATGTGCATGTCCAGTCTTTCACAAACTACGCGAGAGTCAATGGGGGGATGGAGTTGCGGCGTCGCAGGCCGTGCGTTTTCAATTGTCTTCCCTGCGCCTTCGGCGTGTCCTCTGCTCACCTGCGCAAACCTGTCGTGCGGTCGAGATCCTCGCAGAGGCGCAGAGGACACGGCGAGGAAGTCGGGAACCCTACTCCCGCGCTTCTCCCTCGAACTCCAGTGCTGACGACAACACGCAATACCTCAATCCTGCATCCGGATGGTCGTCGCCCGTTCGTTCGCCGTCGTCGAACACGTGCCCGAGGTGCGCATTGCACTGTCGACAAAGTATTTCCGTCCGTTCGAGACCTTCGGAACGATCCTCACGCTCGGCCACTGACGATTCGACGGCCGCCCGGAAACTCGGCCACCGCGTCGTCGACGCGAACTTCGCCCTCGATTCGAACAGCGGTTGCCGGCACGTTGCACAGACGTACACGCCCGCCTCGAAGTGCTTGGCAAAGCTCCGCTCCGGTGGACGCGTCACGACCGACGCGAACGCGACCACCACGATGCCGGCGACGAGGAGTGAGACACATATGGAAACGACGCGCGGCGTCATTTGCCATCCTCCCGATACACTCAACGATCCGTCACAGTCCATCCCAGTCGCCGACGAGCGGCAGCAGATGCGCAGGTCCGTAGCTGAACACGATATCGGCCACGCCTGACCCGTTCGTGTTTCGCAGGAAGAACCCGCCACTCGCCCCGTTGTACAGGCCGATCGAATCGACACCATCGCCGTCCCAGTCTCCAGCGAGCGGCGTCCACCCGGTTCCTCCGGGTCCGAAGCCAAAGACATGGTCAGCCGCGCCTGGTTCGTGAGTGTTTCTCAGGAAGTAGAACCCGTTCGTCGGATCGTAGAGTCCGACCGTTTCGATTCCGTCACCGTTCCAGTCCCCGACAACAGGCTTCCACCCGATCCCGCCGGGGCCAAATCCATACACCAGATCGGCCGCACCCGCACTGTTCGAGTTCCTCAGAAAGAAGAACCCGCTCGCCGGATCGTAGAGACCGACGGTGTCGTCGCCGTCGCCGTCCCAGTCACCGCTGATCGGCACCCACCCGATGCCTCCCGGTCCGTAGCCGAACACATGGTCCGCCGCGCCCCCAGCGTTCGTATTCCGCAGGAAGAAGAACCCGTTCGAAGCGTTGTACAGTCCCACGCTGTCGCCACCCAACCCGTCCCAATTCCCCGCGAGCGGAACCCATCCAAGTCCGGCCGGACCGAATCCAAACGCCGCGTTGGCCGGCCCCGGGGCATTGATGTTGCGCAGGAAGCACGTCCCAGTCGATCCTCTGTAGACACCAATGGTTGACGAACCACCCGACACGGGCGTGTTGAACCCGTTCAATACGTAAGGTCCGGCTGCGAAGAACTCATCCGTGCCTGGCAGTTCCGCAACACGGCCCCCGAACCCGGGGCCAAAATTGTCGCTCGACCACAGCACGTTCCCTACCGCGTCTAGCTGTTTCAGCCGACCTCCGCTTCCGACGTACGTCCCAGTCGCATTAATGGTGATGCCACTGATCCCCACGTCCGACACTGTCACTCGAGATGTCTCCGCATACGAATTTGGACCCGGTGCGCCTGTGTATGCATATCGAATAATCTCGCCCGTGTGCGTGCCGACAACGATCGTCGCAGGCAACGAGGAGCGATCAACCGTCAAGGTCGAACAGTCTGCAATGATCGCCGCTTCCGCAGTCTTCGTCACTCCATCATAAACATAAAAGTTCCGACGGGTATCGGCAACAATGATTTCAGGCGAATTGTCGGCGTCAACGTTCGCGACTTCGAGACCTACTGCGTGAGGAAAGCTGATGTTGTCAGGGGAACTCCACTCCAAGGCACGGGTCGCATAGTTGTAGACGTAGACGATCCTCCCTTCATCTCCAGAATTCATTGATGAGATTGCAGCGACGATCTCGAGTTGACCGTCGTTATCCACATCCGCTGCTTCAGAGAACACAAATGGACCACCGCTCGGTCTGCTGCCATTGGTCCACTGACTTGTGAAGGCGCCCGAGGCGTCAAAGTCAAAAATCTCGACAACCGCTCCGTTCGAGCCATCGTATGCAAGTAGAATCTCAGCTCGACCGTCTCCATCAACGTCCCGAGTTTTCACATCCTCAGCTCCGTACGATCGGTTTCCGAGAAAGGCAGAAACGGCGCGCAACTTCCTCGTAAGTCCATCAAACACGAACAGTCGAGGATAATAGTCCGCATCCGTATTGTAAGGAGCGATCACGATCTCCGGACGACCGTCCCCGTCAAGGTCGCCAATAGCTGGGTCCGTGAATGGACCGACGAGATCGTCGGATTTCCACACGATGGTACGGCTGTTCCAGTCCGCGACGCAGAGATAGTCAGGGCCGCCCGTACTAAAGCCGCAACCGTAAATGACGTCGAAATCGCCATCAGCATCTGAATCAGCCGTAACAACGTCGGTCACGCCGCTTTCAGGCACCGGGACTGAGCCCTCGAGCAGGAGCGACGTAGTATCGACAACCTCGATGCGATGGTTCTGGTTCCCGATCAGCATTTCGGGCAATTCGTCCCCGTCCATATCTCGGACTTCGATGTCCTTGTGACTCGAGGTCGAGTAAGACCACTTCGGAAACTGTAGATCCACATCGTACGCACGGATTCGGAAGATCTCGGACACCAGCAATTCGTTCTTTCCGTCGTTGTCGATGTCGGCTGAGGAGACCCCCCTTCCGAACCCATCAGGCCACACCCATTGGGCGGTGTGCGCAACAGCATCGACGACAGAACCGCCAGTGAGGCAAATCTCGAGGGCCGGATCGCCGTCCATCTCAGCGACCTCAATGTCCAAGCCGCCCGTGCCGGGAACACTCCATTCCAGTTGTCCCGTTCCGTCGTACACCAACAGGCCGAGGTGATCCGACAGGAGAATTTCGGCCAAACCGTCATTGTCAAGGTCGCGGACGGCGAGTCCAAACGTATCTAGACCGGGCGGATCCGTGACAGAGGACTGGAACGTCGAAACAACCTGCCGAGTGCCCTGATCCGTGATGATGACGCGACCGTCCGACTGCAGCACGACGATCTCTTTAGCCGGTTCAGCAAGAACGTCCCCAAGCTCAAGTCGTAAGATGCTCGGTGAGTGCTCAAAAACGCTGTCAACAGTCGGAACAAATGGGCTCACGTAGGTCTGGTCATACTGGGAGGTTGCAACGTTGTATCGCATCGCGGCCCAATAGCGGCCTTCGTCGCAAACGACATACACTTCGGGCACTCCGCCGTCGTAACCAATTCGAATGTTCCCAAGTCCGATTCCCTCGCCGTAGCGCGCAAATCTCCAAGTCGGTTGACTGCTAGGCACCGGGCCGTCGGAGATTCCTCTTCGATCCTCGAAGTGCCCTCTTGGGGCCGAGTACGCAGGGTAGACTACGAAGGCGCTACCAAGAACTGAAAGGAGTAGGAGTGCGATTGTTGATCGTTGAGGCACATTGTTCACTCTACACCGGCTCGCTCACGTGACATCTCCGGATACGTTTCGACAGGATCCGACGTCGGACGAGACTTCCGTACGCCGACAATCCAAAAAGTTTAACAGTACAGTCAACGTTCCAGCGACGACGTGAGAGGTCCAGGCGATTCGCCCTGCGGGAACGACGCCTCAGCCGAGCAGCTTCACGCGTTTCAAGATCAGGAAGACGTTGTAGACCGTGCCGATGAACCCAAGTATCAGCAGTCCGAGCGTGAACCACGGCGATGTTCCCAGATAATCGTCGAGCGCCATTCCGAACAGCGGCGGTCCGAAGAGCATGCCCGGAAGGCTAATGGCGAGTCCGCCGACGATCACGCCCTGATTCCACGACATCTGGCTGCTCGCCGGCTCGTTGGCGTCGTCCGAAGGCTTCGGTCCGAACTTACCGTGCTCGTCCACCTGCTTATCGTGCTCGTCCACCTGGTGCGGCTCGCTCCGCGGAATTCCTCGTCGGCTTCGGACCCGGCGCGGGCTCGAGTCGCTCGGCAGCCGCGCCAGACACCGCGATGACAGGTTGAGGATACACGCCCACGGCAAGCGTCAGCACGCCCGACACCACGACGACGGCGAGCAGTCCAGGCGACGTCGCAAGGGCCGGGGCGCCGGCTTCGTCCGCGTCCGCGTACATCGCCTTCACGAAGAGCAGGTAGTAGTACGCCGAGATCGCCGTGTTCACGAGCGCGAGCGCCGCGAGCGCGACGAGCCACCGGTCCCCGGTCTCGACGAGCGCGGCGAAAAGATAGAACTTCCCGACGAAGCCCGCGGTCGGCGGGATGCCGCCGAGCCCGAGCATGAAGACCGTCATGAGCGCCGCCATGCCGGGTGCCCGTGCCGCGAGCCCGCGGAAATCCTCGATGCCGTCGCCAGCTATCGTCCCGCGGCGAAGCGCGATGAGCACCGCGAACGCTCCGAAATTCATCGCGACGTACACGACGATGTAGAGCACGAGGCCCGTGTAGCCCATTCGGTTTCCGGCGACGACGCCGAGCAGTGCATACCCGGAGTGCGCCACGGCCGAGTATGCAAGCAGCCGCTTCGCGTTCTTCTGCGTGAGCGCCGCGAGGTTTCCCCAAGTCATCGCAACCGCCGCGAGCACCCCGACCGACAAGTCCCAACCGGGCCATCCGGACTCCACTGCGGCGCGGAGCGGACCGAGCCCGTCGACGAGAATCCGCACGAGAAGCGCGAAACTCGCCGCCTTGACGCCCACCGACATGAAGGCCGTTACCGGCGTCGGCGCGCCTTCGTAGGCGTCGGGAGCCCACACGTGAAATGGCGCGGCCGCGACCTTGAACGCAAGCCCCGCGACCAGCAGCGCGACGCCAACCCCGACGAGCAGGACGAGATCGCCATTCGCCGAGATCGCCTGTGGCAGCGCAACCGCGAGGTCGACGAGCCGTGTCGAGCCTGCCACGCCGTAGACGAGCGACATGCCGTAGAGCAGCACGCCCGACGAGAACGCGCCGAGCAGGAAGTACTTCATCGCGGCTTCGTTCGACCGGCCGTCGCCACGGAGGTAGCCGACGAGCACGTACACCGAGAGTGACATGAGCTCGAGCGCGATGAAGAGCGAGAGCAGGTCGGCGCCGCTCGGCACGAGCATCATGCCGACGGTCGCGAAGAGCACGAGTGCGTAGTACTCGCCACGCTCCGTGCGCTCCTCCGTGAGGAATCGCATCGAGATCGCAATCGTGACCGCCGCAGCGACGACCGCAATACCCTTGAAGAGCAGCGCGAACTCGTCGACGACGTACATCCCCGCGAGACCGATTCGCGGCAGCGTGCGGCCTTGTGCGATCCAGATCGACACGACCGAGACGAGACCGAGAGCCGTGCCTCCGAGCGACGCCCAGCCAGCGAGCCGCTGATGGCGCGGACCGGCACCCGCCGCGACGAGCAAGGCGAGGCACGCGAAGACCGAAACGATGATCTCGGGCATCGCGAGATCGCGGACTTCGGCAAGCAAGTCGACCGCCGACGGAACGGCCGTCGACACGAAGACCGCCAGTCCAGTGCCTTCCACGGTCACGGGCGGTTTCCTCCCGGAGGAGGCGGAAGGGCGTCGGCCCGCGGCTCGCTGCCGGGCGGCGGCAAGAGGGGCTTCGGTGAGTCACTGCCAGCAGACGGGGCCTCCGGCTCCGGCCCGAACACCGCCGGATCGACAGCCGGCTTCGCCTCGCTCGCCCAACGCGCGGCGCGATCCCTGGCGAGCTTCTCCTGCGCTTCGGGCGTGGGAGCGTATCGGTCTTCGACGCCGGTCTGGTGCCACACCTGGTACGCGAGCATCTGGCTCGGCCGCTCGAACAGATCGAGCACGGGTTTCGGATAGACTCCGATCCAGAACGCGAGTACGACAAGCGGCAGCATGTACCACCACTCGCGCCGCGACATATCCGGGAGAGCGAGGTTTACGTCGCGCTCGACCTTCCCGAACATCAGGCGTTGGTAGAGCCAGAGCGTGTACGCTGCACCGAGCACGATGCCGATCACGCCGGCCGCCGCCCACCAGGGGTTCGCTTCGAATGCGCCGCGCAGTATGAGGAACTCGCCGATGAAACCGTTCAGAAGTGGCAGACCTATCGATGACAGGACGATGATGAGGAACACGACGGCAAGTCCCGGCGTCACGGCCGACAGGCCGCCGTACTCCGAGATGATGCGCGTGTGCCGTCGCTCATAAAGTATGCCGACGATCAGGAAGAGCCCGCTGGTCGAGATGCCGTGATTGACCATCTGGAGAGTCGCACCCGAGATGCCGTTCGGATTCAGCGCGAAGAGACCGAGCACGACCATGCCCATGTGCGAGACCGAGGAGTATGCAACCAGCTTCTTCATGTCGCCGAGCGTGGCAACGTGGTACATCGAACATAGCGCCCCGTAGATGATGCCGACGATCGCCAACCCCACGACGACGTTCAGTACGTCCGCGTCGCGGCTTGCATCGGGCAGGATCGGCATGCTGATTCGCAGGAACCCATAACCGCCGAGTTTGAGGAGCACGCCGGCGAGGATGACCGAACCGGCCGTCGGCGCTTCGACGTGAGCGTCCGGCAGCCAGGTGTGGAACGGGAACATCGGCACCTTGAAGGCAAATCCGGCGAAGAACCCCGCGAAGAGCCAGATCTGGATCGACAGAGGAATGAGCGCCGCGCCCGTCAGCAGGCGCGCGCCGCCGATCGCGTGCAATGCCGGCAGACAGAACGTGCCGTCCCCGGCGCGGATCGAGGCGATCGCGCCGTCGACGAGCGACTGCATCGCCGCGTTCGATCCGCAAAGCGTCTTCGCCGCCGCCTGCACCGGCGTGAGGCTCGCCACGGTCGAAGGATCGATCGTGATCGAATAGAGCTTCAGGATCGCGAGCAGCATGATCACCGAGCCCACGAGCGTGAACAGGAAGAATTTGATTGCCGCGTAGAGACGCCGTTCCCCGCCCCAGATGGCGATGAGGAAGTACATCGGGACTAGCGAGACCTCCCAGAAGACGTAGAAAAGAAAAAGGTCCATCGACGCGAACACGCCGATGGTCGTGGCCTGCATGAGGAGCAGGAAGACGTAGAACTCCTTCTCGCGCTTCGCGACCGCGTTGAACGCGCTGCAGCACGCCACGGCACCGAGCAGCGCCGTCAGGACGATGAGCGCGATCGATATGCCGTCGACGCCGAGCGCGTAGCGCGCGCCGATCGCCGGAATCCACGTCGCGTCCTCGATGAACTGGATACCGCCCGCCGATCGACTGTAGGCGAAGACGAGGGGCAGCGTCGTGACGAACGACACACTCATCGCGACGTTCGCCGCAAACTTGATCGCCCGCGATTGCGCGGCGGGTATGGCCATGACCACGAGCGCGGCGAGTACCGGGAGCCACACGACGATCGAGAGCCAGTGGATGTCGGCGAGCGCGCGCTCGGTCATTGACCACCTCCAAACCAGTGTCCGAAAGCGGCAACCGCTGCGTTCCAGCCAAACGCCACGACGATCGCCGCCACCGCCATAGCCAGCACGAGAGACGTCCCCGCGAACCGTCCACTCTGCATCGCCCGGAATACGAGCGATCCCGAGACCGTAGCCTCGCCCGTGCCCCGGACGATGCCGTCGACAACATTTGCATCGGTCCAGTTCGACCCCCCCGCGCCCGAGACGGTACCTGCCGCAGTCGAGTTCACGGCCCTGTCCACCACCTCCACATCCGCGAGCATCGCGGCGCGCGCGAGACTCAGAGTGGCGCCAACCGGCACCACGCCAGCCGCGGCATCGAACCCAAACGCCCCGGCTGCCGCTTCCCGTACCGGACCGAGCCGCAGCGAAATCGCGCGTCCCGCACCGGGCCGGACTACCGTCAGCCACCATCCAAGGCCGATGCCCGACACTGCAGCCACCGTCGCAAGCGCCGGCACCATCCAGCCTGCGTGCGTTACCACCGTTCCGATCGCAAGCCAGTGGCCAACGTCGAACAGGCCCCCGAAGACCGAAAGTACGGCGAGCACGACGAGAGGTACGGTCATGGTGGCAGGCACGCTCAGCTTTCCGCCGTGTGCTTCATCGTGGTCGCTGCCTCTGGCGAAGAAGGCCATTCCAATCATTCGCGTCGTGTAATAGGCCGTAAGTGCGGCAACCACCAGACCGACGAAGAACAATGCCGTCCTGAGGGGTAACGGCAGCACGGTCGACTCGAGTACACCGATCAGCATCGCGTCCTTCGAAAAGAAGCCCGATGTCGGCGGCACCCCCGCAATCGCCAGTGCTCCAATGCACATCGTTGCGCAGACGACGGGCATGCGGCGGGCGAGCCCGCCCATTCGACTGAGGCTCTGTTCGTGGTGAAGCGCGATGATGATGGCCCCGGCGCCAAGGAAAAGCAGCGCCTTGAAAAACGCGTGCGTCATCACGTGAAAAATCGCCGTACCGAAGGCGCCGGCGCCGCACGCGAGCGCCATCAACCCCAGTTGCGAAACCGTCGAGTACGCCAGGACCTTCTTGATGTCGTCCTGGGCCGTCGCGGCCAGCCCTGCAACCAACGCGGTCACCGCACCAACGCACGCAATTACGAGCATGGCGGACGGTGCGGCGAGCAGGACGCCGTGAACGCGAGCCATCAGGTAAATTCCCGCCGTCACCATCGTAGCTGCGTGAATGAGTGCCGAGACCGGCGTCGGCCCCTGCATCGCATCCGGCAACCACACGAAGAGCGGGATCTGCGCGCTCTTGCCGGCGACACCGACGAACAGCCCCAACACGATGACCGACAGCACTCCCCACTCGCCGAGAGCGTCGGGCACTATGTCGCCAGTGCCGATCACCCTCGCGATGGTCTCGAAATCCATCGATCCGAACACGGCAAACGCACCGAAGATGCCGAGCAGGAACCCTGCATCGCCGATCCGGTTCGCGACGAAGGCCTTCTTCGCGGCGTCGGACGCCGCATCACGCTCGTACCAGAAGCCTATGAGCAGGTAACTGCACAGCCCGACGCCTTCCCATCCCACGAACAACACCGGGAAGTTTGCCGCCATCACGAGCACGAGCATCGAGAACATGAACAGGTTCAGGTATGCGAAGAACCTCGCGAATCCAGGATCGCCTCGCATATACGCCGTGGCAAACACGTGGATGAGCAGGCCGACGCCCGTGACGACCAGCAGCATCACGCACGTAAGCGCATCGACCGAATAGCTCCATCGAATCGAAAGCCCTCCGGCAACCGGAGCGCTGGCAATGCCGTCCGCCGACGTGCGGGCGGCTCCGCCCGGAATCCACTCGAACGACGCCGGGAATCCGTCGCCGACGGCTACCGCCGCTCCGTGGTGCTGAGAGCCGGCATACTCGGCCACCGCCAGTGCCGACACGATCAGCGAACCCGCAACGGCCGCGATTGCAATCGCTCCCACCGCTCGCTCGCCAAAGCGGCGGCCCAGAGTGCCCAGCACTATGGCGCCGGCAAGCGGAAACAGGGGGATGAGCCAGGCAAATCCGATCATTTCACCACTTCAGCAGATCGATGTCGTCGACCGACACGGTGCCGCGGTTTCGATATAGAGCGATGACGAGACCAAGGCCGACAGCCGCCTCTGCGGCTGCGACCACCATCACGAACACGGCGAACACCTCGCCGGTGTGCGGCGAAATACCGCCAATCGAAGCCCAGTATCGCGAGAAGGCGACGAAGTTCAGGTTCGCCGCGTTCAGGATCAACTCGATCGCCATGAAAATGACGATGATGTTGCGACGGGTAAGCACGCCCGCCACTCCCAGTGCGAACATCAGACCGCTGATCGTCAGAACCGTCGTCAACATTCGATTAGTACGTTTGATTGCATCCAGCTGGACCCGCGTGACGAATTAAGGCTGGCGATGCTTCTGACCCTGCTAGTCGTCCTGCTCCACCCGTCTTCCCTTTGCAAGGACCACAGCCCCGACGATTGCCACGAGCAGCAACAACGACGCGACTTCGAACGGCAGCGCTGCCCGAGTGTAGAGATCCGTTCCGACATCTTCCGTGTTGCGGGACACACCCGCACGAACCGCGTCCTTCGATGCGGCAGCCCGCGGGCCGGGCCGAAGCTCGAAAGCCGGCTGAGCCGACCTCGCCCCCAGTACGATGGAGCCGCCGATGACGAGCACGACCACGGTGGCCGCCAGAAAACGTACTCCCGAGACGGGCTCGACCTCAGCGGTCTTTCGGCCTCCGCCGACAACCATGATCACGAAGACGAACAGCACCATTACTCCGCCGACGTATACGAGCACCTGGGCGCCGGCAAGAAACTCCGCTCCAAGCACTGCGAAAAGTCCCGCGACCGCCATAAGCGCCGATACCAGAGCCAGCGCCGCGTGCACGGGCCGCTGGGCCGTGATTACAACGGAGCCCGTGGCGACAGCCCACAGGCCGAACGCAATGACGGCCCCGAGGAACCACGGACTCGATTGGAGGTCGGGATACATTTCCAGGTAAGCGCGGTGCGACTGCTATTTCTTGTACGTGACGACGTGGATGCCCTTCTCGAGCATCTCCCGGTCCCAAACGAGCCCGGCCCGCGACTCGACCGCGAGCTCGAACTCCTGAGTCAGTTCCAGGCAGAGTGTCGGACACTGTTCCTGACACAGACCGCAGAACATGCAGCGCGACGTGTCGAACTCGAAGGTCGTCAGAACCTTCTTCTTCTTCCGCTTCTCGCCGTCCCGAACCTCGCGATTCGCCTGACCGACGGAGATCACGTCGACCGGACAGACAAGCGCGCAGATGTTGCACGCTATGCAGAGCGACTCGCCGGTGCGAGGATCGTTGTTGAGCTTCGGTGCGCCGCGCCATCGTTCGCCGACTAGCGGCCGCTCCTTCGGATACTGAGCGGTGTAGATTGCCTGCGTCGGATCTGCGCCGTCACGGGCTTCGACCAGCGCGCGGGCGTTGTAGCGCAGCGTCACCGCGAGACCTTTGAAGAGGTCGACGAGAAGCAGGCGGCTGAGCACCGAGCCGATGGATCGACGTTCGCTCATTCGGCCCTCGCTTCTTCAGCCGTCGCGAGACGGCCCGCGCGTCGCAGCGCTTCGACACGGCGCAGCGCGTGAAGGTCCGTGCTCCACGCCGTCTTGTTGAGCTTCGCGAGGAGCCACGCGGCCATCGCGAACGTTGCGAGGTTGACCAGGAGGAAGTAGGCCGTCCCGGCCCAGCCCATCCAGAGACCGTTCTTCGTCACTTCGACGAGACCGAGCAGTCCTCCCTGATCCGGCCGCATCGCGACGAGGAACGCGAACGCCGAGATGAGGATGTTCGCGAGCGACACCGGGATCAGCCACCGCCAGCCGAGGTCCATCAGCTGATCGTAGCGATAACGCGGCAGCGTCCAGCGGACCCACATCACCACGTAGACGAGCACTAGCACCTTGCCTGCGAACACGCCGATCGACAGCAGCGTGAACGCGGTCGAGTAGAGCGGCGTCGTGGCATCCGTGCCCGCGATCCACGAGACGGCCGTTTCGAGTCCGGGCATGGACCAGCCGCCGAGAAACACCGTCGCCGCGATGGCGGACGTGATGATGATGTTCGCGTACTCGGCCATGAAGAATAGTGACCAGCGGAACCCGGAGTACTCGACGTGGAAGCCCGCAACCAGTTCCGACTCGCTCTCCGGCAGGTCGAACGGCGCGCGATTCGTCTCCGCAAGCGATCCGATGAAATAGACCACGAAGGCAAGCGGTTGAACTGCAACCCACCAGAGACCGGTGAATCGCTGCGACTCGACGATCTCCTGCATCGAGAGCGTCCGGGCAAAGAGCAGCGGGCCGACAAGCGCGAGTCCGAGGGCGACCTCGTACGACACGAGTTGGGCCGATGAACGCATCGCGCCCAATAGAGCGTACTTCGAGTTGGACGCCCACCCCGCCAGCACGATTCCCAGCACGCCGATCGACGCTACCGCGAGCAGGAACAGCAATCCGATGTTTATGTCCGTGACGGTTCCCCACGCCGCGCCAAACGGAACCAGAACAAGCAACCCCAGCGCGGCAGTGACAGCCAGCACCGGCGCCGCAAGGTAGACGAAACGGTCGGCTCCGGCCGGAACGAGGTCTTCCTTCGACAGCAGTTTGAGTCCGTCCGCGAGCGGCTGCAGCAGACCGACCGGACCTACACGCATCGGGCCGAGACGCGCCTGAATGAATGCCGCGACTTTACGTTCCAGGTACGTCAGATAAGCGACTGCCGTCAACACGACGAACAGGATGAGCGCGAGTTGGACAGCCGGCCACACGACGTACTCGGCGAAGCCGTGCGGAACGCCAATGGACTCGATGAGCTCGACGGGCGACCACGAGGGCACGACCGGCGGCGGGGGCGGTGGTGAGGCCGCCTGGGGCGCCCAATGGAGCGCAATCGGCCCACTCATCGGTCAACCTCCCCAAGCACGATGTCGATCGTACCGATCAGGGCCACGACGTCAGCAACTAGGTGGCCGACCGCAAGCTGCTTGAGCGCCTGCAAGTTCACGAAACACGGCGGCCGCACGCGCAGCCGATAGGGCGTGTTCGTTCCGTCGCTCACGAGGTAGACGCCGATCTCTCCCTTCGGACTCTCGTTAGTGTGGAACACCTCACCGGCGGGAGGCTTGATGACTCGCGGGACCCGGGCGGCCATCACGCTTCCTTCGGGAAGGCCCTCGATCGCCTGTCTCACGATCCTGACCGACTGTCTCAGTTCCTGCATCCGGACGAGGTAGCGATCGTACGTGTCGCCGGTGTCGCCCGTCGGAATCTCGAAGTCGAACTCCGGATACACGGAGTACGGCGCCGCCCTGCGCACGTCGTACGCAACACCGCTACCTCGCAGCACGGGGCCCGTCAGCCCGGTGTCGATCGCATCCGCGGCCGTGAGCACCCCGATACCCACCGTTCTGGCGAGCCAGATCCTGTTTTCGCTGAGAATCGTCTCGTACTCGTCGATTCTACCGGGCAGGATGTCCAGGAACGCGAGCACGTCGCGGACGAATTCGGGATTCGCATCCCATTGCAGCCCGCCGATCCGGAAGGCGTGCGCCGTCAAGCGTGCGCCGGTGAAGTTCTCGAAGATCTTGAGGATCTCTTCACGCTCACGAAACGCGTAGAGAAAGATCGTTGCAGCACCGATGTCGAGCGCGTGCGTCGCGAGCCACAACAGATGAGACGCAATTCGCTGCAGTTCCGCCAGGATGACGCGCAGATACTCGGCACGGCGGGGCAATTCCACACCCATGAGGCGCTCGACAGCCTCGACGTAAACGAGATCGCCGTTGACGGCCGCCACGTAGTCGAGGCGGTCGAAGTACGGCGTGATCATGGGATAGGTGTCGTGCTCGCAGATCTTCTCGACGCCCCGGTGCAGATAGCCGATGTCGCAATCCAGGTCGACGACCGTCTCGCCATCGAGTTTGAGCAGAACCCGGAGCACGCCGTGCGTCGACGGGTGCTGCGGCCCCATGTTGAGAAGCATCTCGGTCTGCTCGAAGACGTGCGCGGCGGCACTGGGCGTGTCGGAGGCCATCGGCTAGATCTCGACCTTTCCCGAGAAGTCGGCGTCGTCCGGAAGCGCGTGAATATTGAGCGTGTCGGCAACCCAGCGATTCTCGCGGAACTCGACCGGATACTCCTTGCGAAGCGGATGCCCCTCCCATCCCTCGGGAAGCAGGATCCGTCGAAGGTCCGGATGGCCTTCGAAGACGATCCCGAACATGTCGAAACACTCGCGCTCGAGCCAGTTCGCCGTCCGCCAGATTCCGGTCACCGACTGCGCCGATGCTCCGTCCTCGATCCCCGATTTGATCCGGACACGCTCGAGTGTCGAAGTGGAACAAAGCTGGTAGACGAGCTCGAACGGGGGCGTCTCGGCCGGCCGGTGAACAGCCGTAACGTCGAGGAGGAGGTCGAACTTCAACTCGTCGCCCGACTTCAGGTAGGTCAGGACTTCGGCGAGCGAGTCGACGGCGACGACAACCACGCGCTGACCGACCATGATCACGGCGGAATGGATCGCATCGCCAAAGCGCTCGCGAAGCCTTTCGACAAGCCGGTCGTCGGTAGCTTCGACGACGTCGATGCCGCCCTTGGCCTTCTTCGCGGTCGGCCGAGACTCGGATGAGGCCTCGTTGTTCGGATCGTCCTTCGTCATTGCAGTCGATTCCCGCCCCTCGACCGTCCGGGTAAAGTGGCCGGATTGTACAACGGATTCGCCTGGATCAAGCGTTAGTGACGGCTTACTCGCCATTCGCGTATCTTTCCAGGGTGCTCGATCCGGTTTTAAGCAGTCCGTGGACTGGTTCCGCGCCGTTGCGCGGATTGACGATCGTGTTGACGAGAGAGCGCCGAAAGGCCGATTCACTGGCTGGCGCGTTCGAGAGGCTCGGCGCATCGGTCGTTGCCTGTCCGACGATCGAGATTGCCGACCCAGAGGATCCGACAGAATTGGCTCGGATCGCCGGACGGCTAGAGGAGTTCCATTGGATCGTATTCACTAGCGCCAACGGCGTGGAACGGGCTTTCGACCAACTGACTGCGGCTGGGCTGGACGCGCAGCAGTTCGGTCGGTTACGCATTGCGGCAGTCGGGCCGGCGACCGCCGAGGCCGCGCGATTGCGTGGCCTTCACGTCGATGTGGTCCCGGAGGCCTACGTCGCGGAAGCGCTGTTCGAGGCGCTCGGTACCGTCGGGCCGCTCCACGGATCCCGAATCCTGCTCGCCCGCGCATCAATTGCGAGAGACGTACTTCCCGACGCGCTCAGGAACGCGGGCGCTTTGGTCGAGGTCGTCGACGTTTACCGCACGATCACGCCTGAAGGCGCCGCCGGCTCGGTAAGTGATCTGCTCGAGGCGGACCTGGATCCACTGATCACGTTCACGAGTTCGTCGACTGCGGAGAAATTCGCCGCACTTTCCGGCGGACGGCCGATCGCGGGCATCCGCGCCGCCTGCATCGGGCCCGTCACCGCCGCCGCTGCAAGAGCGTGCGGGTTTTCCGTGGTTGCCGTGGCTTCGCCCCATACCACCGCCGGACTCGTCGAAGCCGTAGTTCGCTGGGCCACGGAGGAAGGTGGACACGGCGGATGATTGGCGTGAGAATCGCCGGGCCCGGAATTCATCCACGGCAAATCCCCCCTACAAGGAAGATCTGATTGCATGGAATCGTCTGGCAAAAAATCCGCTGGCTGCATCATCGCCACAATCGTCGGTGTTTTCTTCGTGATTGCTATCGGCATCCTCCTTGGACTCTTTGCCTTCGGCCTGCTCGCGTATCGCGGTGGCCCGCCCGCTGTCAACGACTCTCCCTTGACGGGCTCCTCGCCGGTATCCGGCCCGTCCTCGAAGAGCTCGTCGCCGGACGCGGAAGGTGAGACGCCTTCGCCCACACCCGAGCAGCGCGCGGCAATCGCTGGTGGGACTGAGGTCGCGTGGGACGGCCAGGGGATATCGTGGACGGTCCCGTCTGGTTGGACCAAGCAGTCCTCGACGGGCGAGTTGTTCTCGTGCAAGTCGCCGGGAACGTGGGATGCCGGCTGGCTCACGGTGTCGATCTCGGCGATGCCGGACTCTATGCCGACCGACGCCAGTCTGAATGCCTTACATCAGGCGGCGCTGGACCAGCAGAAACTCGGCAAGTACACGGAGGTGCGCTGGCTGGTGCTCGACGGCGTGCGCGGCGTGCAATTCCGCGAGAAAGCGCCTGAGGATTCGAGCGACGTCCAGCGAATCCAATGGCAGGCCTATAGGAACTACAACGGCCAGAAGCAACTCGTAAATCTGATGGTGCATTCGACGGGCAAGGGCTTTCAGACGCACGTCGACGCTCTCTACGGCATTCTCTACTCCACGAAGCTCGTAAAGTAGACTCGGGCCCGCTGGCCGTTCTAGCGATTGATCGGCGCACCATCAGAATCGAACCGGACCGCTGGCGAGAAATCCCAGCGGTCCGTAGACTGCCGGCCGTGCGAATCATTTCCGGTCAGCTTAGGGGACGACGCCTGCGAGCGCCTGACGGCGTGGCCACGCGGCCGACATCCGACCGGGTTCGCGAAGCCCTCTTCAACATTCTCGCGAGCCGCATTGACGGCGCAGCGTTTCTGGATCTCTGCGCCGGTTCGGGGGCAGTCGGTATAGAGGCGTTGTCGAGAGGAGCCGATAGAGCTGTGTTCGTGGAGCACTCCAGGCGGGCATTGGAGCACCTCGAGGACAATATCGAGCGCTGCGGAGTAGCCGACAGGGCGCAGATTATTGCGAAAGACGCCGTGGCTGCACTGAAGGCACTGATAACGCGGGAAGAGGAGTTCGACATCGTCTACGTCGATCCTCCCTACGACGCGGATTTGTACAAGTCGATCCTGCAGTTGCTGGGCCTTAGTGAGTTGGTCGCACCGGATGGAATCGTCGTGGTCGAGCGCTGGACGCGTCATCGGCTTCCTGGCGAGGCCGGGGCGCTGCGGCACTATCGCGACGTCAGGCACGGCAACTCGACGTTGGCGTTCTACGAGCGAATCTGAAGGACAGGCGGTAGTGGGTTTAATCGCCGGTCCGGGATTCTGGCGCGCATTCGCGGTCATCTGCCGTGGGTCGTGAGCCCCTGAGTGCAACGAGCCAAGTTCCCCGGACTCTGTCTCCCAACCACTGTGTCCGGCCTTCGCCCCCGACCCACTGTCTCCACGCCAAGCTGCAATTCGCTACCTTTCCTTATATGCAAGACCCCGAGCCGAGCGGCGTTTTGCCGTCCAGCGGGTTCGCTCCTGTCGTTGACAGGGTTGAATCGCGTGCTAAGATGCCAGTTCGGTCTTCCTCTGCCACCCTTGTCGAGGATGTAGAAGATGAAGCGTGGTGCGGTGTTCGCGACATTAGGTCTGCTGGTCTTCGCGAGCCTGAACGCAGTCCCAGTACAGGCCTCCACTCTCGGTGTCCTTCGCGGCACCGTTCTGGATCAGTTTGGCGAACCCCTCGTTGGTGCCTCCGTTGCAGTCTTCGACTCCCACGTCAAGTCATCGAAACCCGTTCGCAGCACCACGACGGACGGTTCGGGAGCCTTTGCCACACAAGTCGCGCCTGGAAGATACGTTCTGCGAGCGGTTGCCGCCGGATTCGCGTCCTTCTCGGCTCGAGCGCGGGTCGCGGCCAATCAGGAAACCGTAATCGACACGATCTCGCTGCGCCGCGTGAACACCCTCGCGGAGAGACGGCGTTCCGAGAGACCCGATCCCTATCGCAACGTCGTCCGGAACTCTCGTGGACACGTCTTCCATCTGGATGAGTCGGATACTGTCGCCAGCAGTGAGGAACGGGATCGCCGGGATGGCGAGGCGCTGGCGCTTACGGACACGGACAGGTCAATTCACGGTGTCGTACAGTCAGTGGCAGTCTCCGGCCTTGAAGGCGTTGACTCAGGCTACCTGGCGACGAATTTCGCGGTCGCACACGAAGTTTCCGGGACCGATCTGACTGTCGCTGGACAGTTTGGAATCGGACCGAATGCGCCGCGAAGGTTCGAGGCCCGAATCGCCAGAGAGCTGGGAGAAACTCACGAAGTCGAAGTCGCAGCGGCATACGGACGGCTGAGGCTCGCCGCGGGCAGCGGGCCATCAACAGGGCACCTCGATCAGTTCACGGTCCAGGCCGTCGACCGCTGGAAGGTACTCGATCCAGTAGTGATCGTTTACGGACTGAATGCGACAAAATTCATTGGAGCCTCGAACGCCGGCGCGATCGTTCCCCGTTTTGGCGTCGAGGTATCGCCATCCAGCCGGACCCAGATATTCGCGCGCCTGACTCCGGCGGATATGCTGAGCGACTCGGCACATTTCGACCTCGAGAGCGGCCAGGTAACGTTCGACGAACCTGCTCTGCCAAACGTGTCGGCAGCCGAGATCGAACAGGCGACGCCCGACCGCAGCCGACGGCTCGAATTCGGCGTCGGGCACCTCATCGACGAGTCGTCAAACGTCGAAGTGATGGCCTTTATCGATGCGGCCTCCGGGAAAGGCATCGGATTTCTTGCGGTTCCTGCGGGCTCGGCCGAACAGGAATTCCAGACGGGATCTCTGAACGGGCGGACATCGGGCGTTCGCGTGCTCTACACTCGCCGGCTCGCGAAATCGCTGACAGGGACAATTGGATATGCGGCCGGATCGGGCATGAGGATAGATCCAGATGGACTCTCCAATCCTGCCGAACTGTTCCGTTCCGCGACATTCCAGGTCCTGGCCGGCCGTCTCGAAGCCCGGTTTCGTAGCGGTACGCACCTGGCGGCAATTTATCGCTTCAGCCCGGATGCCGTCGTTTTTGCGATAGACCCGTTTGCGGGCAGCCTCGGCGCAAGCGAACCGGCCGCGAGTTTCTTCGTGACGCAGGAACTTCCTTTGCCCGACTTCTTCCCCGGTCAATGGGAAGCGGTCGTGGACGTGAGAAACGCCTTCGCAGCCGGAGCGGGATCCGAAGACGGCGAAGTATTTCTCGTCGACTGCGGTCGACTCGTTCGTGCCGGGGTCACATTCCGATTCTAGACCCGGGCCATCCGCCTCAATCAGCCCCACACGGCCCCGTCCCCGATTCGCCCTCGATTAGCCATTCAGCAGTAAGCGTTTGCGAGCTTTTTCCGGTCGAAATCCATCGGCTTGGACATTGTCCGAAAGTTCGGATTTCCGGCCGCGACAGTTCTGTGCAAGTTCCCGTATTTTCACCTACTTACGTGTGGCTATGCGACACCCGTTCGGTGGAATGCTATTTGCAGAACTTTCACGGGCTTCCCGTGTTCAAATCGTGCATTGATTCCGAGGAGTTGGCGAACCAGGAATGAAGATCACCGGAGCTGCAATCAAGGCGTTCCTCGTGGTCGCGCTGACGGTTGGCGCAGTCCTGTTCGTCGCCATGAATACTCGGGATCGGGTGAAGGCTCCGCCGACTCCTGACGACGGCGTGGTATGGGTCGCGACCGAGGAAGGCGTAACGGCTCTCGATGTCAGATCCGGCAGTCCTGCATTCAATGCCGGCATTCGGCCCGGGCAGATATTGCGCTACATCTACCACGACGGTGCCTGGGAATACATCGAGCGTCCTGACGATGTCGCCTACTACCTCGACGATGTCGGCATTAATGGCAACCTCGTCTACGAGGTCGAACGGTTCAACTCGCTCGGTGTCTCGCAAGGTCTGTGGGAAGGCGATGTCAAACAGATAGAACCGGCTCCGCTTCGCCGCGTCGAGACCTTCTACTTCGGCCTCATCGCGATCGTCTATCTCATCATCGGCGTGTTCGTGTTTCTGCGGCAGGGACGCGCGCCGTACAGTTTCCATTTCTTCTGGATCTGTCTGACGGCGTTCCTTTTCTATGCCCTGAAGCCGACACTGACGGTGGGTCCGGACGGAGAGTGGGAGCTCTTCGACCGGTGCGTGCTGCTCGTCGACCACGTCGCGTTCCTGCTCGCGGCGCCACTCTTCGTCCATTTCTGCATGGTTTTTCCGAGTAAGCCGGAATGGCTTTCGGTTCGGTGGTTGAGCCCAAGCGCGCTCTACATTCCGGCAGTGACGATGGGGGTGGCAGAGGCGGTCCTGCTGTTCGGGCAGAACCTCGCCGGAGACTATCTGGTCGCGGGCCGCAGCCTGCTCGACACGGTTGGCGTCGGTCAGTTCGCCATCGGCGCTGTCGCGGCCGACGTGTTGCTGGTCAACTCGTACCTGAGGGCCAGGACCCCGGCGCTTCGGCTGCAACTCCGATGGATCATGTGGGGCGTGGCGCTTGCGGCCGGCGCGTTCGCGGTTTTCTACGCGATTCCGTACCTTCTGGGCCAGGCCGTTTCGACGGCTTCCGAAGTTCTCGGACTTGGACCGCTCATCCTGGTTCCGCTCAGCTTCGGTTACTCGATAGTGCGTTACAGGATGATGGACGTCGACGTCATCGTCCGCCGCAGCTTCGTCCACGTCGTCGCCACTGCGACGGTGGCGGCACTCTACCTGCTCCTGCTGCTCACAGTCGGCGACGTCGTCAAGGAGATCAACCCCACGGCTTCGACCTGGGTCGTCCGCGCCGTGACCGTCGCCGTGATGCTCCTGATCACTATTCTGTTCGCACCGGTCAAGACCTGGCTTCAGCAGACGGCCGACCGGCTCTTCTACGGCGAGAGGTATACGCTCAGGAAGGGGCTCGGCGAGTTTGGCCGCGCGCTCGCTTCCACTTCGGAGCTCGATTCTCTCCTCGCGTCGCTAGCAGCGCGGCTTCGGCGCATGTTGTCGGCCGACCAGCTCGCGATAGTCGTCGAGAACGCACATCAGACGGGGCGATTCGACGTGCTTCTTGCCGACGGAATCGACGGCGATATAAGGATTCCGTCGGATTTCTCTCGTTGGGTTCGCGCCAACGCCGTGATGCGCGGTTATGCGCTGGCCGACGAATCCGGCCAGGACGCCGAGTGGGCCGGAGTGCACTATCTGGTTCCCTGCGTGGTACGCGACCGGCTCGTCGCCGTCATCGGGATCGGACGGCAGACGTCGGATGGCTCACTGCTGACGAGCGAGGACATCGAAATCCTCAGAGCGCTGTCCGGTTACGTCGCCGTTGCCATCGACAACAGCCTGCTCCTGCAGTCGGAGCGCGAGAAGTCCGAAGCACTCGCGCACCTCCAGCAGTTCTCGGCTTCGATCATCGAGAGCGTCAACGTCGGTATCCTGGTCATCGACAGTTCGGGCATCATCACCACCTGGAACAGCGCGCTCGAGGAGATGCTTGGCATCGGCCGCGACGAAGCCCTCGGCTCTTCCGCACTCCAGATATTCAACGAAGAGATGATCACGACGCTTCGCGCCGTTACCGGAACGGCGGCGTGGGTCGTCGGAGACGTCCGCCATCTCTACAAGTTCCGCACGGTGCGGCGCGACGACAGGCCGATCGTCATCAACCTCTCGCTTGCACCCTTCGAGGACACAGCGCATACGCTTGCCGGCACGCTTGTCGTCGTCGAAGACGTCACCGACCGCCTCAAGCTCGAGGATCAATTGCAGCAGTCCGACAAGCTCAGCTCGATCGGCCTGCTTGCCGCCGGCGTCGCGCACGAGGTGAATACCCCGCTTGCGGGAATATCGTCGTACACGCAGATGCTGCTCGGTCAGATTCCTGATTCGGATCCAAAGTCGCGCCTTCTCGAGAAAGTCCTGCTCCAGACCGAGCGCGCGAGCGGTATCGTGAACAACCTGCTGAACTTCTCGCGCACGAGCGGATCCGACTTCGCGGCGCTCGACCTGAACCGGGTGCTCGAAGACACCCTTCAGCTGATGGAGATCCAGCTTCACAAGAGCAACGTGACGATCAAGCGGACGTACGCCGAGGAATTGCCAGAGGCTTACGGCAACGCCAGCAAGCTCCAGCAGGTCTTCATGAACCTGATTCTCAACGCTCGCGACGCAATGGCGAGCGGTGGGACGCTCGACATCGAGACCGAAACGGCCGACCACATGCTCGTGGTCCGGATCAGGGACACGGGAATCGGCATCGCTGCCGAGAACATCACGAAGATCTACGACCCGTTCTACACGACGAAGAGCGTGGGCCAGGGCACCGGTCTCGGGCTCGCGGTCTCCTACGGTATCGTGCAGGAACACGCCGGCCGGATCTTCGTCGACAGCCAGCCTGGCGTCGGCACGACGTTCACGATCAAGATTCCGTCTCGCTACCGGCGGCTTCAGGTTGCGAGCGACTGACTCGCTCCGGCAATCCCGTCGCGTGATAGGGTGACGGCACCTGAACCGGGGTGCGCGGGGGCCAAAGACTGACTTATGGCGAAAAAAGGAAACATCCTTGTCATCGACGACGAGGAAGTCATGCGGGATGTCCTCGAGAACCTCCTCTCCGGCGAGGGCTACCGGGTCGACCTGGCGAAGACCGGCGAGGAAGGAATTGCCCGATACGCTGACCGTCCTGCCGATGTCGTTCTGCTAGACGTGTCGATGCCGGGGATGGGGGGACTGCGCGCGCTCGAAGAGATCCTGAAGATCGACCCGGAAGCCGTCATCCTCATGATCACGGCTTACGCGACTTTCGAGACTGCAATCTCCGCCTGGCAGCGAGGTGCTTACAACTGTCTTCGAAAGCCGTTCGACAATGCCGATGTACTGAAGCTGGTCGCGGCCGGCATCCGCCGGCGCCGCAAGGACGAGGAACGCCGCACTCTCAAACGCTCGATGCGCAAGGCTGGCGTCGAGATCATCGCGCGCAGCGAGCGTATGCAGCGAGTGCTCGAGCTCGTCGCGCAGGTTGCGCCCGCGCGCACCACGATTCTCGTTCAGGGCGAATCGGGAACGGGCAAGGAGCTCGTCGCGCGCGCCGTGCACAATCAGAGCCCGCGGGAAGATCAGCCGTTCGTGACCGTAAACTCGGGCAACATCCCGACGGAACTGCTCGAGAGCGAGCTGTTCGGCCACCTTCGAGGGGCGTTTACCGGTGCAATTGCTGCGAAAAAGGGGCTCTTCGAGGTTGCGGACACCGGGTCGATCTTCCTTGACGAGATAGGGAACATCTCTCTCGAAACGCAGTCGAAGCTTCTCCGCGTCATCCAGGAACGGGAGTTCATCCCGATAGGCGACACCAATCCGCGGCGCGTCGACGTCCGCATCATCGCGGCGACGAACGTATCGCTCAAGCAGGCAGTGGACGAAGGGACGTTTCGCGAGGATCTTTTCTACCGGCTCAACGTCATCACCATCGACCTGCCGCCGCTGCGCGAACGTGTCGAAGACATCATTCCCCTCGCCCAGCACTTCATTCAGAAGTACGCGGAAGAAAACGGCCGGCAGATTTCGGAGACTCTGGACGTGGACGTCGTGAGAGCTCTCGAGAGTTACCATTGGCCGGGGAACATCCGCGAGCTCGAAAATGCGATCGAACGGGCCGTGATCATCTCGCGGTCGGATCGCATCACCCTCGACGAGCTGCGCGAGGAAGTGCTTCACCCGCCGTCGGGATCGCGATCGCGCGGCGCTGGACGAGTCGCGGCCGAGATCGACGTGGCGGGAGGGATCTCGTTCTACGACGAGGTGAACGCGTTCCAGAAGGACCTGATCCTGCGTGCGCTCGAGATCACGAACGGTCATCAGAGCAAGGCCGCGAAGCTGCTCGGAATGAACACGACGACGCTCAACAGCAAGATTAAGTACTTCGGGATCCGGTAGATCGAGGACTGGCCTTCACGCTTCGGCGTCTCCTGTGGCGAATGACGGGCGCCGCATTTCACGGCGGCGGTCGCGTGTCGTGCACGGCGAGTGCGCAACCGCGGACGGGCTGAGCCGATGATGTCAATCGTCAGCCCCGCGCAGGTTCGATCGACCTGCGATGAGCTGCGGGCTTGACGTTGGGTGCGACCGCTCCGCGGTCGGATCGTGGGGTGCGTGATCCGGGGGTCACGGCGGATCGCTTCGCTCACCGCCCTGACCCCCGGCTATCTTCTGTGACCGCTTCGCGGTCACTGCGGTGACTGCCGGCTGCTGCCACACGTGCCGGCCGTTCCATTCCAGGGACTGCGCCGCTGCGGCGCGCCGGGGGTTGTCTTGTCGACCGCGCGACGGTTGGCAAAGACTAAAGATCCAGCCCGAACGACGCATCGCAGCGCGCGGCCGCGTGCTCGCCCTCTATCCGGCGGAACCCGTTCCGCTCGTACAGCCGGATCGCTTCGACGAGTCTCGAGTTCGTCTCGAGCTCAACGCGCTTGAAACCAAGCTGGCGCGCCGCGTCGAGCGCGTGATCCAGCAACAAGCGGCCCGCGCCGACCCCGCGGCACTCTGGCCGCACGTACATCTTCCGCAGTTCAACGACTCCATCCCTCAGTGGATAGAGGCCGACACAGCCGACAATGCGGCCATCAGGCATCGTGAGGACGTCGAATCGGCCGCCCCTGGCCTCGTAGCTGGCCTCGATGTCATCGAGGTCCCGATCCGTCCCCTTACGGTCGCCCTCCAGTCCGTACTCGGCAAGCACTCCGAACACGAGATCCACGACCGCTTCGCCATCCTCGTTACTCGCCCTTCGCAGCTCCACGGCCATCCTTAGTATCAGACGGCCCGGAAACAGCGCAAACGCGATCGTGCCCCCCGGCGGGTTCGTGGCCCGGACTCCGGTTTCGTCAGCCGATATGCCGGATTCGTCCGTTTCCGATCACCGTCATGCAGACCACGGCGTATCGTCGCCTCGATCGCGGATGCGACCCACTCACATTCGAAAAGAGGTGATTCATGAAGCTCAGTTTTCCATCGATCGGGCTCGCCGTCGTCGCGGCCCTTGCGCTGGCCGTCGTGCCATCTGTGCTTGCCGGACAGAACAAGAACGCGACGGCCCTGAAGCGGACCGTCACCATCCAGAATTCCGCTACCCTCGGCGGCTCCTCGCTCGAAGCTGGCCAGTACGAGGCCGTCGTCGAGTTGACCGAGCCAGCCACGCTCGTCCTGAAGCGCGGCAACAAGGAACTGGCCCGCGTGCGCGTGATGCGCAAGGACCTGGCTTCCCAGTCCAGATATGACCGTGTCGACGTCCGCACGGCGAACGACGGCTCCAGGGAAGTCGTCGCCATCTACTTCAAGGGAGCCATCGAGAGCTTCCTCGTCGCCGACAACTCCGGGGTGGCCCTCGTCGAGAAACCGTGATACAGAGATGACTGTCCGTCGACACGACTGGGCCGGCGACGAGCCGGCCCTTTCCATTCCGCAGCGAGTTCCCGTGTTCAAGCTGTCGAAGTTGAGATTCTGTCTCGTAGACCGCATCGTGGTCTTCACGCTTGCGGGGCTTCTGCTCGCCCTCCACGTGGACTTCCCCTCTCTGGCGGTGCTTACCGGCTTCGTCTCGGCGATTGCGTACTACGCCGTCGAAACGTACGTGTATCCGCGAATCAGAGTAGCTGGCGAGTGGCGAATCCCGCTTCGCGCCGCGATCATCTTCGTGACCGGTGAAGCTATCGGAATGATCACGATCGGTATTCCACTCGCAATGAGGTTCGCGGGTCCATTCGACACGTTCGAAGCGTTCCGGGCAACTTTCGGATGGGGCGGGGCGCTCGGCCTCGGCGTAGGAGCCGTCGGGACGATCATGTCGAGCTTCCAGGTACTTACAGCACAAACGGAGGAACAACAGGTCGCGCTCATCGAGTCGCAAAGGCAGGCCGCCGAACTTCGAGAGCTTGCCGCACGCGCCGAAACCTCGGCGCTTCGCGCGCAGATCAATCCGCATTTTCTCTACAACGCCCTCAATACGCTCGCCTACCTGACCGAGGAAGACCCAGGCGCCGCCCGGCGCGTCGTCGAGAAGCTCGCCCGAATATTCCGCAGGACGCTCGAGCGTTCATCGGACGCGACGACGACGCTGGCCGAGGAACTGGAGTTCGTCGCCGACTACCTTGCAATCGAGTGCGAGCGATTCGACGACGTGCTCCACGTTAAGTCCTTCATCGAGCCGGAGACCCTTCGCGCCCGCGTTCCGACGATGATGCTTCAGCCGCTCGCCGAGAACGCGGTCAGGCACGGGATCTGCCCGGCCGCCAACGGCGGAACGTTCGTCGTGCGGACCTCGCTGCTGCGAAGCGCCAACCGATTGCGGATCGTCCTCGAGGACGACGGGAGAGGAATGGACGACAGCCGGCTGGCCGAGGTGACGACCGGTAACGCGGGTGTCGGTATTTCCAACGTGCGAGACAGGTTGAGACTGCAGTACGGAGATCGCGCTTCGGTCACGGTTCAGAGCCGTCTTGGCGAAGGAACAACCATCGTGCTCGAGTTCCCGTTCGAGCCCGCGGACGAGCTGGCGCGCGCGCTCGCGCAGGCCTGACGCGCGCTCGAATGATCCGCGCACTAATCGTCGACGACGAACGCCGCGCGCGGGCCTACCTCGCCAAACTCGTTGCCGGGCACGCCGACGTCGAGATCGTCGGCGAAGCCCGCGACGGCCGCCGCGCCCTGGAGGCGATCCGGGACTTGCGGCCCGACCTGGTATTCCTGGACGTGCAGATGCCCGAGATGAACGGACTGGAAGTCGCAAAGGCCTTGCCGCCGGACGATCCGCCGATTGTCGTGTTCACGACGGCATATGATCAGTTTGCGCTCGCGGCATTCGACCTGAGCGCAACCGACTACCTTCTCAAGCCATACGACGGCGACCGGCTGTCACGCGCGCTCGACCGGGTGCGTGAGGCCAGACGCGGCACGCGCGAAGGCGTTCGCGACGAAACCGCCGAAAGATTGGCACGACTGCTCGATGCACTCGAAAGCAAAGCCGCGAACCCGGCAGCGGCGCCCATTCTCACTCGCGTGCCAGTACAGGCGAAGGGCCGGATCGTGCTTCTGGATGCGGAACGGATCTCGCACTTCGCTTCAGAGGATCGGCTCGTTTTCGCTCATACTCGCGACGAAAAATGTCTCGTGAACTTCACGATAAAGGACCTCGAACTCCGCCTGCCGCCTGGAGTGTTTTTCCGCGTGCACCGATCGTACCTCGTCAACCTGGGCCACGTGCGCGAAGTCGCGCCGTGGTTTCACGGCAAGCTCATGCTCACGCTCGAAGGGGGCGCCGAGGTGCCGGTGAGCGAGGATCGGGCGCCGGGCCTCCGTTCCACAATCGGTCTCGCGTCCGACGATCGGAAATAGATTGATCGCTCCGGATCGAGCGGATCTGGCGGATTCGCCGAATGGTGCGCCCTGACGTCAAGCCCTCTCCGCCAGCCAGGCGTCGATTAACGGGTGCACGTCGCGCGGCACGACGTGTCCACACTCGAAGGTCCGTACCGCGACCGTCCGCACGTGCTTCTCCAGCGCCTCGCAGTTTCTCGCCATTCGCTCGGGCCCGTAGAACTCATCCGCCGCCCCGCCGATCATGAGCACATCGAATTCGCCGGGAACGTAATCCGCGTTCGATTGGAGATCGCCAGGCACGCCACCGCAAATGCCGACGACGCCACGTACGACCGCCGGTTGAGTGAGCGCGATGCGCAGATTGAACGCCACCGCCTGTGAAAATCCGAGGAAAAACGCGCCTCCTTTAGCAATGCGCGCGTCGTCCTGCATATCGCGGAGCACCCGATGGATTGCGTCCCGGTGCAATGCGAGCGATTCGTCGAATCGATAGTTCGAGGCCCAGCCGAACGCGTACTTGAGAGCTTCCTCGCGCTTCTCGGGGTAGACGACGTGCTGATGCGGCGCCTGGAGTGCGACGAACGCATAACGCGTCTCGCTTATCCGCCGGCACAGCCGCATCATCGACGACTTGTCTCCACCGTAACCGTGCATACCGAGGACCAGCGGGAACGGTCCTTCCCCTTCCGGGACGTAAAGATCGTAATAGCGCGCGAATTCCTGCGTGAATCGCCGCTCGACGGGCTCGGTCATTGCTTGTCTCCGCTGTCGCGCCGCCTGAGTGCGACGACGTTGCGCCGAAGAAACGAGTCTATCCGGCCGTCGAGAAACGCCTCGACGTCGCGCCCGCTCACCACGAGGCCAGAGCGCGGGTCGCGCACCTTCCGCCGGCCCGACAATACGACGGTCCGCACGGCCTCGAGCGGCGACTCGGGCGTGGTTGGGATAGCCATCAACAACTCGGTCGCTCTTTCGCGATTACGTTCGAGTCCTTCGCCGTTCTGGAGCCGCAGCGTGATGGCGCCGCGTCGCGCTACGACTCTCGACCTGATTCGCCCGGACCGAATACCGCTGGCACGCAGCGATCGAGCTTCGATCACCTCGACCGAAGGAAGCGGTGAAGCCGGCTCGTCGCCAATCGGCACGACACGGACGTTCGCCGCCGCAGAGATCGCTCGCTGCCCGTCGGCCGCCGCCCGCTCTTCGCGCATCCGGTGCACACCTGTCTCGCCTGCCAGATACCCATAGGCGTACGGCCCATCGATCCGAATCGTCGCCATCGTCTCGCTCGACGCATCGGCCTCGACGTGCTCGTGCAGGAGCTCGGCCGGCCGCCGCACCTGCCCGGCCCAGCCTAGATACATTCCGGTCAGTCGCTCGAGCCATTCGAGGTCGTACGGCGATGTTCCCTGCACTCGTATCGTCACCAGCGCCGGGCGGTCGTCGCAATCCAGGAACGTCGTGGTCTCGACGGCGAGCCTGTCGACCGCCAGTTCAGCCCGCAGAAACGCACGGACGAGCTCGTCGCGGAGATTTCCTTCCCTCCGCGCGATGGCTCGACTGGCGCGACTCCCGATGTCGGCGCAGCGACCTTCGAGCTCGTCGAATCGTCCGACGATGCCGGCAAGCCGGTTATAGGCGTCGAACGCCTCGAGCGCCTCTGCCTGATCCGTCCAGAAACCGGGCTCGTGGCGCGCCGCGCGCATCTCTTCCAGCCGAAGGCGTGCATCGTCGAGCCCGTACAGATCACCGATACCGGCGATGCGTGCGCCAAGGGCCGCCGATGCGGCGCCAACGTCGCCCAGGGAAAGCCGGCGCCCCTCGATCGAGACTTCCTCGTCGACCTCTCGCGCCCGGCGGCTTTCCTCCGTGTCGATGATGCGAGCTGCAACCTCGCTTCGGCCCTTTGGCTCGAGACGGACGATCTGTCCCGCTTCGAGCGGCCGCTCCATCATCGCGACCGCGAGGGGCACAACGATCGAGCGGGATATCTCGCGCTTCAAGGCCCTGGCGCCGAACTTCGGATTGAATCCACACTCCATCACACGGTCGAGCAAGCGGTCGTCGACTTCCACACCGATCTGCCTGTCGGCAATGCCACGGCGCGAGTACACGCGCGCGAGCTCGCGAAGCGCAATACGCTTCACGATGTCGAGAGAAAGCGAGCGGAAGACCACGATATGCTCGATCCTGTTGAGAAACTCCGGGCGGAACGCATCGTCGAGCGCGCGCCTCACGCGCTCGTCGGCCTCGTCGCCCGCCTCTGTGGCTGCGTCGGAGAAACCGTGAATCGGCCTTCCCTGCAGTCGCGGGTCAGTTCCGATATTCGACGTCAGGATGATGATCGAGTTACGGAAATCCACGGTCTGCCCCGCAGCATCCGTGAGCCTGCCGTCGTCGAAGACCTGCAGGAACAGATCCGCGATGTTCGCGTGCGCCTTTTCGAACTCGTCGAGCAACACGACCGCGAATCCGTGCTGGCGCATCGCATCGACGAGGGTTCCGGGAGTGCCTGGCCGTTTCGGATCGCCAATGAGCTTTTCGAAGCTGTGGTAATCCTTGAACTCGGACATGTCGAAACGCAGCATCCGGCTCTCGCTTCCGAACAGGAATTCGGCCAGAGCTTTCGCGAGCTCGGTCTTGCCGACGCCCGTGGGGCCTACGAAGAGGAAAGTCCCGATCGGCTTCGCCGGATCGTTGAGTCCGGCCTTGAAGAGCGCAATGGTCTCGACGACTCGGTCGAGCGCGTGCTCCTGTCCTAGAACCCGTTCGTTGAAGAACTCGCGAACCGCCGAGGTCGATATCCGCTCCGAATCGGACAGGACGAACAGCGGAAGGCCGCTGACAACGGAAAACGCCTCGTCGATCGTGCGCGCCGACACCACGGCCGCGCCTTGCGATGCTGACTCCCCCGCGAGGTGGACGGCGCGTTCGAAGAGCTCTATCGCCTTCCCGGGTTGGTGACGATGGGGCAGGAAGCGGTTGGTTATCTCGACGGCCCGATCGAGCGCAGGTTCTTCGAATCTCGCGTTTCCCCGCGCCGCGAGTACAGTCGCCGATGACGAGAGCACTGGCCTGACGCTTTCGGCTGGAAGGGGTTCCACCCGAACCTGCGCGAACAGGTTCCGGAAGGAAGGCGCGAGGTCGAGATAGCTCGCGATCTGTGCCTTTGTTGCTTCACCGACGAGCGCGATTCGATGCGAGTCGATGAACTCCTTGAGGAGGTCGGCCATCGTCTCGTGCGTCGATTCGCTCCGGCCGACGGACGTGAGGTTCCAGACGTCCGTCACAAAGAGCACGGCGCCCGGAATGCCCTCGAGCTCGCGGACGAGCATGCTGATCTTCGACTGCCACTCACCGAGGTACTTCGTCTCGGAAATCATTCGCGACGTCGACGTCCGGAATACCCTCAGACCCGGCTGCGCATCGGGGCCGGCCGCTAAGTCGTCCGACACCATCCGGTTGACGATAGATGTCTTGCCGACGCCGGCCTCGCCCACCAGGAGCACGCTTCGGCGTGCCAGCAGGAGCTCGCGAAGCTGCCTGGCCTCCGCATCGCGCCCGACGACGGCCGGGGACTCACCACGAGCCGCGATCTGCCGAAGGTCGTCGGAGCACTGTTCCAAAGCAAGATCGTAAAGAGGCATGCTTTGGAGGGTCGGGCGTCAGTCGTCAGACGAGCGTCGGAGCACCGCCAGCGACGTGTATCGCCTGGGCACAAGCGCCAGGCGAACCCGCTCGTCGGCCTGATCCGGCTCGGAGGAAAGATGCTCACGCAACGCTCCCAGAATCTGTTCGAAGTCGCGCTGCATATTGTCCATTCGTTCGAGCATGTCGAGGATGATCGCCACGCCAGCAAGGTTCACACCGAGATCGCGGGTCAGCGACAGGATGGTCTCGAGCCGGACGAGGTCCTCGTCAGTGTAGAGCCGCGTGTTTCCCTTCGACCTCGACGGCTTCAGCAGGCCCTCGCGCTCGTACAGCCTCAGCGTCTGCTGATGAAGTCCATAAGTCTCTGACACGACGCCGATCGTGTATGTCATGGACTTCTTTCGCATTGTGTCGGGCCCCTCCTTTGCGAAGTCAGGCCTTGCCGGCCGGTTCCAGTCCGGGCAGGCTGGCGCGAGGGTTTTCGGGATTCAGTCTGGCGTACTCTGACAGCACGTCCTTGGTTTCCTCGCTGATCACCGTCGGGAGAACTATACGAACCTCAACGAACTGGTCGCCACGCGCGTTGCCGCGAAGCGACGGCACGCCGCGATCGCGCAATCGAAACTTCTGGCCCGATTGCGTACCCGGCGGTACCCGCATAACGGTCGGACCATCGATTGTCGGCACGTCGATTCGCGCTCCGAGTGCGGCTTCCGGCACGGTGAGCGGGATCGTGCAGTACAGGTTGTCGCCCTTCCTCGTGAAAAAAGCGTGGTCGCTCACCTTCGTGATGATGAACAGATCGCCAGTTGGTCCTCCACGCTTGCCGGAATGACCTTTCCCCGCGACACGCACCCGGCTGCCGGTGTCGACTCCCGCGGGGATCTTAACGTTCCGGATTACATCGCGCTTTTCGACGGTGCCGCGGCCGCGGCACGCCGGACAGATGGCGGGCGCATTGCGGACCTGGCCAGTGCCACCGCAGTCCGCGCAGACCACGGACCGGCTGATCGTGATGTTCGTCGTAAGACCCCTCAGCGATTCGTCGAAGCTGATGGACAACGGATACTCGATGTCGTCACCGCGCTTGGGTTGGGGCGGCTCAGGTTGCGGGGCGCGACCGCCCCCCGGCGGCCGGAACCCCGCGGCGCCGCCCCCTCCGCCCCCGCTGAAGAGATCCGAGAAGATGTCGCGGAAACTCGATGCGCCGAAACCCGAAAAGTCGAATCCCGGCCCGCCGCCCTCCTGGGCCATGCGTTCCGTGGCTTCGGAGTACGTTCCGTAACGATCGTAGATCTCCCGCTTCTTCGGGTCCGACAGGACATCGAAGGCCTCGGAGATCTGCTTGAACTTGTCCTCCGCTTCCTTTTTGCCCGGATTCACGTCCGGGTGATACTTGCGGGCAAGGCGGCGGTAGGCCTTCTTGATGTCTTCGGGCTTCGCGTCTCGCGAGACGCCGAGCGTTTTGTAGAAGTCATCGCGTGCCATGGCTCACCAGCGTCGATCTCGGTGTTACAAGGCCATCGTGCTGCCGGAGCGGCTCCCGTTCGGAAGCCGCCCCGCGTCCATACACGACCAGGCCGTGGCGACGGATCCTACTTGCGATCCTCATCCGCATCGGAGTACTCAGCGTCGATCACGTCGTCGTCACCCGCCCTCCCCGACGCACCGGCCCCGGAAGCGCCCGCCGCCGCGGCGTCGGCCTCCGAGCTCGAGGCCTGCGAATACATCGCCTCCGCCAGCTTGTGTGAGGCGGTCTGCAGCTTCTCGAAGGCGTCGTTGAGCTCGGCCGCTTCCGCCGAATCGTTCTGCAGCTTCAGCTTCGCGTCCTCGAGAGCGCGGTCGATCTCGGCAGCCGTCGAAGCTTCAACCCGATCCCTGAAGTCGGACAGCGACTTCTCGGTCTGATAGACGAAGCTGTCGAGCTTGTTGCGCGCGTCGATGCGCTCGCGCATCTTGCGGTCTTCGTCGGCGTGCGACTCGGCCTCGCGCATCATCTTGTCGACGTCCTCCTTCGAGAGACCGGAGCTGGCCGTGATCGTGATCTTCTGCTCTCGACCGGTGCCGAGGTCCTTTGCCGACACGTTCACTATGCCGTTGGCGTCGATGTCGAACGTGACCTCGACCTGCGGCACTCCGCGCGGTGCAGGCGGAATGCCAACAAGGTGGAACTTGCCAAGCGTCCGGTTGTCACGCGCCATCGGACGTTCGCCCTGCAGCACGTGGACCTCGACCGAGGTCTGGCTGTCGGATGCCGTCGAAAAGGTCTCCGACTTTCGCGTCGGGATCGTCGTGTTGCGCTCGATCAGCTTGGTGAACACGCCGCCGAGCGTCTCGATACCCAGACTGAGCGGGGTCACGTCGAGCAGCAGCAGATCCTTCACGTCGCCGGCAAGCACACCGGCCTGAAGCGCCGCGCCAACCGCCACGACTTCGTCCGCGTTCACTCCGCGATGCGGCTCCTTGCCGAAGAACTTCTTTACGAGCTCCTGGACGCGAGGAATGCGGGTCGAGCCACCGACGAGGACAACCTCGTCGATCTGGTTCGCCTGCACGCCGGCGTCCTTCATCGCCTGCTCGCACGGCTTCAGACAGCGCTGAAGGATCTCCTCGACCAGCTGCTCGAACTTGGCCCGCGTGAGCTTCATCACGAGGTGCTTCGGACCGGACTGATCGGCCGTGATGAACGGCAGGTTGATTTCGGTCTCCGACGTGGACGAGAGCTCGATCTTTGCCTTCTCCGCCGCTTCCTTCAGGCGCTGGAGGGCCATCTTGTCGGAAGAAAGGTCGATTCCCTGGTCCTTTTTGAACTCCTCTATGATCCAGTCGATGATCTTCTGGTCGATGTTGTCGCCACCCAGGTGCGTATCGCCATTCGTCGATTTGACCTCCACGACGCCTTCGCCGACCTCGAGGATCGAGATGTCGAAAGTGCCCCCGCCAAAGTCGAAGACCGCGATGGTCTCGTCCTTCTTCTTGTCGAGGCCGTAGGCTAGCGCCGCCGCCGTCGGCTCGTTGACGATACGCATCACCTCGAGGCCGGCGATCTTGCCCGCGTCTTTCGTGGACTGACGCTGGGAATCGTTGAAGTACGCGGGAACCGTGATCACGGCCTTCGAAACTTTCTGTCCGAGGTAGTCTTCCGCGGCCGCTTTGAGCTTCTGAAGGATCATTGCCGAGATCTCGGGCGGCGACCACTGTTTGCCACCCGCATTGACGCGAACGTCGTTGCCTGCCGGTTCGACCGTGTAGGGAACCATCGTAAGCTCTTCATTGACCTCAGCGAAACTGCGGCCCATGAAACGCTTTATCGAATAGATCGTGTTCTCGGGATTGGTGACGGCCTGGCGCTTGGCGACCTGGCCCACCAGCCTGTTGCCGTCCTTCGTGAAAGCGACTACAGAAGGCGTCGTCCGCGAACCTTCAGAATTCGTGATGACTACCGGCTCGCCGCCTTCCATTACCGCAACGACGGAATTCGTCGTTCCAAGGTCGATTCCAATGATCTTGCTCATCCTGCAATTGCCTCCAATGCGCTCTCAGGCTACTAGCCACCCACGCTTCTATTATCAACGGGCGAAATATAAAACCTGAGTGAGAGAGTGTCAAATTTAATTTCGAACTGGCAGTCAAATCCTTGAAACAGACGGGTCAGGTTGAGGGTGGAATCCTCTCGACCTGCCACGCGGCGAGTTGGCGGCGTCCGTGAAAGATGTAGTGCACGCCCGAAACGACGATGCTTGTGGCCGTAACGTAGACCGACAGGGTCAGGAGCCATTCCGGAAGTCCGAAAGCCCGGGCCAGCAGGAAGTAGAAAAGGACCCACAACTCCACATTTGTGTTGAGTTTACCCAGAAACGTCGGCGTGAACCCCGAGAACCCGGTCACTCGATTTATCACGACCCCCGCGCCGAGAATTCCAACATCGCGCGCGATCGCAAGCGCCGCCAACCACCACGGAAGCGGCTCGAACCCGTATCCGGGCAGCGATGCCGCCAGAAACGTCGAAACGAGCAACAATTTGTCGGCAATCGGATCCAGCAGTCGTCCGAAGTCGCTCGACTGCTCGAGACGTCTTGCGATCATGCCGTCGAAGAGATCCGTGAGTCCCGCGACGACCACGATGGCGATTGCCAACCCGAATCTGGACTCCAGGATCGACCAGACCAGCGGCACCGTCGCGAAGCCACGCGCGATGGTCAGCAGGTTCGGCACGGTCAGGACTCGTCGAGTCATCGGCGCCTTCGGCGCTGACTCGCGATTTCGAGGTCAGGCGCCGTCACTCGGTTTCGTACTCCGCTTCCGTTCGTCTCTTCCGATGGAAGAACCAGGCGATTCCGACGCTCACCGTATACAGCGCGATCATCGGCGCCGCAAAAACGAGCAGGTTGGGGATGTCGGCTGTCGGCGACACGACCGCCGCCACCAGGAAGATCCCGATCAACGCGTAACGCCAGAACTTGATGAGCATACCGGCCGTCAGCAGACCCAACCGGGCCAGAAAGTAAGTCACCGTGGGGATCTGGAACACGAGGCCCAGGCCGAGCATTATGAAGAGGATGAGGTCGAAGTACTCGTCGGCGTTGATGAGCGGCTGGAAGTTGCCTTCTCCCAGTTGAATCAGGTACTTGCACGCAGCCGGGAATGCGATCTCGTACGCAAAGAACACGCCCAGGCCGAAACACACCGTTCCAAGGCCGACGAATGGCACAACGTAGGATCGCTCGTGTGCGTAGAGGCCGGGCGAGATGAATCCCCAAAGCTGGAAGAGCAGGAACGGCATCGCGAAGACTATCGCCGTGTAGAAGGCTACCTTTACATAAAGGTTGAACGTCCCTTGCACGGTCTCGACTACCAGCCTGTCGCCCGGCTGCGCATACGTAGCGGTCGCGACGAGTTCGGCCGGCAGCGGCGAGCCTTCGGGAAACAGCTTCTGCCCGACGCCCCAAGGTCGCGACGGAACGATGGTCCTCCCGGCGTCCGAATCCTCGATGCGGGCAGCGATAGTCGTTCCGGCCGGAATCTCGACTCCATCGAGCTGCACGGGAGCCCGGAACGTGTACTGGATTTCGGTGCCGGCCGCGATCGCGAGAAGGTCGGTTGTGCCTGCCGACGTGACCGACACCTGCTGGGCCGCCTTGGCCTCGGCTAGCGCCGCGGTAACCGGAACCGACAGGAAATTGAAGATCCGGTCGGCGAACACCCAGCCGACCACGAACATCACCGCAATCGCGATCGCCGACCTTACGAGGCGCGAACGCAGCTCGTCGAGATGCTCGAGGAACGACATCTCGTGACCGGACGCGGACGGGGTGCCGGGCATCGTGACTACGACACCGATGGCGTCGTGCGCTCGACCGGCTGCGGCTCGACCTCTTCGACCGCCGGGAGAGTGGCGTGAGCGAGTTTCTCCGCGGAAGCTCTGGCCGCATCCGGATCGGCATCGATGATCGTCGGTTCCGCGGATCGGGCCATCGAGTTGACGGCTGGCTTCGGCTCGACCGGACGCCGTTTCTCGAGGTCGACCTCGTCTTCCCAGGTCCGCTTGAAGTCTTCCGACGCACGCTTGAACTGCCCAAGCGCACTGCCGATCGTCTTGCCGAGCTCGGGCAGCTTCCGCGGACCGAAAATCAGCAGCGCAATAATGAAGATGAAGAAGAGTTCCGTGAACCCGAGGCTTCCAAACATCCGATGAAACGCTCCCTCGGCGGCCCGTTACCGCTCACCGTTCTTCCCGTTCGAACCGCCTGAAGTCTAGGCCCGGCCCCGGACCGTGTCAACGCACCGCCCCGAATACGACTCGCGCCAGTCCCTTCAAGTCGGGAAAGCTCGCGAAGTCCTTCCTACGAGCGCTCAAACCATTGCGGATGTGCGATCTGGCGGTCTAGGACATCCAGTAACTCCGATCCAGCGAGCGGTACCTCACGGCTTCGGCCACATCCGATGCGGCGATGTTGTCGCGCCCGGCCAGATCCGCCATGGTTCGCGCCACCTTGAGAATCCGATGGTAGGCGCGTGCAGACAGTCCCATTCGCTTTACCGCCGACTCCAGTCGCGATTGCGACGCGGCGTCGAGCGCGCAGTGCTCGCGAACGAGCCGCGCCGACATGAGATGGTTGGAGCGGATTGGCTCGCCAGCGCTCCGGAAGCGATGCGCTTGGCGCTCGCGGGCCTCCACTACTCGTTGCCGGATGGCGGATGACGGCTCGGCGGCCTTCGTCGACGAGAGTTCGGCGTACTGCAGCGCCGGTACTTCGATCTGGATGTCGATGCGATCGAGCAACGGGCCGGAGATCCGCGCAACGTAACGCTGGATCTGGTGTGGAGAGCAGCGGCATTGACCGGTCGGGTCGCCCCATCGTCCGCACGGGCACGGATTGAGCGCAGCCACGAGCATCAACCGCGCTGGAAACGTGAGAGACATCATCGCGCGGCTGATCGTCACGTTGCCGTCTTCGAGCGGTTGCCGCAGCACTTCGAGCGCGTTGCGGTCGAACTCCGGCAACTCGTCCAGAAAGAGTATTCCATTGTGCGCGAGCGAGACCTCGCCCGGGCGCGGCGGAGCGCCGCCGCCAACCAGTCCCGCGTCGGACACCGTGTGATGGGGCGCTCGAAACGGGCGCACGCGCACGAGTCCGCCGCCGTTGGTCAGACCGGCCACCGAGTGAACGACGGACGTTTCGAGCGCTTCTTCGAACGTGAATGGAGGAAGAATTGTAGGAATTCGCTTCGCGAGCATGGTCTTGCCGCTTCCCGGCGGGCCGATCATCAGCAGGTTGTGACCTCCGGCCGCCGCTACTTCCAGCGCTCGCTTCGACGATGCCTGCCCCTTCACCTCCGAGAAGTCCACGGAGTAGGCATTCAGGCCATCGAGCAGCGCATCCGGATCGAGCCGTACCGGCATCGGCGACTGCCGATCCGCTATCGACCGAACGAGGCGCGCGACATCGGCCAGTGTCGCGGCGGCGAAAACGTCGACGCCGCGCACGACGGCGGCTTCTTCCACCGATTCCTCCGACACGACGAGTCGCCGGACACCGGTGCGCGCACACGCGACCGCGACAGCCAGCGCTCCGCGGACCGGCCGCACCCGCCCGTCGAGACCGAGTTCGCCATAGAAAAGCGTGTCGCTTATCCGCTCGATGTTCTTTCCCAACGTTCCGCTCGCCGCGAGAATCCCGACGGCGACGGGAAGATCGAACCCGGATCCCCCCTTCCGGATGTCGGCTGGCGCCAGGTTCACGGTGACGCGTGCGAATGGAAAGGCGAACCCGGTGTTCGCGATCGCCGACCGGATCCGCTGGCGCGACTCGCGGACTGCGGCATCCGGCAGTCCAACCATGTGAAATGTGCTGTTCTGATCGCCGGGAACAGGCTTGATATCGACTTCGGCGTCGATGGGACTTGCTTCGACGCCGATCAGCGACGCCGTCTTGACGGTAAAGTGCACGGTTATCGACCTCCGCTTTACGAAAAAGGGCCGCAGCCGTGGCCGGCGCTTGTGGCGGCGGTCCAGGTCGGCGACCCATGATCGAGTCTGCGAAGGTTGAAGTTGCGTGCGATCTAGTCGCCGAACCGGATTCCCTGGGCGAGTGGCAACTCGCTCCCGTAGTTGATCGTGTTCGTTTGCCGGCGCATGTAGGCCTTCCACGAGTCCGAGCCGCTCTCACGGCCGCCACCCGTCTCCTTTTCACCGCCAAAGGCGCCGCCGATCTCCGCGCCACTCGTTCCGAGATTGACGTTCGCAATGCCGCAATCGGAACCAAGTGCCGACAGGAAGTGCTCGGACGACCGCACGCTGTCAGTGAAGATCGCCGACGACAGGCCCTGCGGCACGTCGTTCTGGATCCTGATGGCCTCCTCGAGCGAGTCGACTTCGATCAGGTAGACGATCGGCGCGAAAGTCTCCTCGTGCGTGACCCCCATCCCGGCGTTTGCGCGAATGATAGCCGGCTCGACGAAAAAGCCAGGTCGATCCAGCCGGTTGCCACCGTAGAGCAACTCGCCCCCCTGCTCCTTCGCGAGTGCGATCGCGCTCGTCATGCTCCGGACCGCGCGCTCGTTGACCAGCGGTCCCATCAATGTGCCCTCTTCGAGCGGATCGCCAATCGCGACGGTCTCGTATGCCGAGACCAGCTTCGCCGCGAACTCGCCGGCTATTCCCTTCTGAAGCAGCACTCGCCGCGTCGACGTGCAGCGCTGCCCGGCCGTCCCGACTGCACCGAACAGGACGGCGCGAAGGGCAAGGTCGAGGCGGGCATCGTCGAGTACGATGATCGCGTTGTTCCCGCCGAGTTCGAGGAGCGACCGGCCGAGACGCCGGGCGACCGTTTCGCCTACCGAGCGGCCCATCGCGCAGCTACCGGTTGCCGAAACCAGCGGGATGCGCCGGTCCTCTGCCATTGCAACACCAATTTCGCGGCCCCCTGCGACGAGCGGGAAGAGTCCGGGAACGCCGTGCTCGCGAAGAATGGGCTCGACTATCCTGGTCGTCGCGATCGCGGTCAGTGGGGTTTCCTCCGAGGGCTTCCAGACCACTGAATCGCCGCACACGGCAGCCAGCAGGGCGTTCCACGACCAGACTGCGACGGGGAAATTGAAGGCGGAGATCACCCCGACGACCCCAAGCGGATGCCACTGCTCGTACATTCTGTGCGACGGTCGCTCCGAGTGAATCGTCAGTCCGTAGAGTTGGCGCGAAAGTCCAACGGCAAAGTCGGCGATGTCGATCATCTCCTGAACCTCACCCTCGCCTTCGGCGCGGATCTTTCCGGTCTCCATTGTCACGAGGGCGCCAAGTGCGGCCTTGTTCTCGCGAAGCGCGTTGCCGATCTGTCTGACCACTTCTCCGCGCTTCGGCGCCGGCATCAATCGCCAGACTTCGAAGGCGTGGCGCGCCGCCTCGACTGCGCGATCGTAGTCATTCCGGCTCCCCATCTGAACCGTCGCTATTGCCTCGCCGGTCGCCGGATTGATCGACACGAGGTCGCCACCGCCGGGCGCCTCGACCCAGCTGTCCGTGTACACACCGGAATTCACCGGTCCCAGTCCGAGTTGTTTCAGTATGTCGCTCATCCGTCGCCGGTCACCGTGCGAGCGTGGTCGCCACGGGACGCCTCCTATGAAAATGGTGCGTTCTCGCGAACCGGGTAGACTAGCGTACGGGCCTCTGGCGCGGCAACCGCGGGGAGCGCGGACAGTAATCAACAACTACTGGAGAAGACTCACGGGAGTCGTTCCAGTCAATCCAATTCGAGGATCACGTGAATCCCGCCCGCTCTCCCTCGCTCGCGGCAGCGGACGTCAGGCCCGGCTACTCCGGCCGCCAGTCGCTTGGAAACAGGCTTTCTTTCACGCCGAATATCGCGATCACCATCAGTCCGGCCGCCATTGCGCCAAATACGACATCGCTGGCCACGACGGTCTTCTCCATGAAGAACGACAGAGCTCCGAGCCCACAGAGCAGTCCAACGATCGCGTAGACCGTCGCAGCCGATATCCGGACCCAGAGCGGGCCCGACGCGCATTCTTCGGGAGGCAGATCGTTGATCAGGCCCACTTCAGACGCCGCGGCCTCGATTGCGCGCTCGAGGGGGGCGGCGCAACAGACCTCACACGGCGCGCCGTCGTCGGCCAGGGCTTCTCCGCACGCCTCGCAGCGCGCGACCGCGATGCCGGGTTCGGCCATCACGACGAAACATCCTTCACCCGGTGGATGAGCGCGACCGCGCGAGCGGCTATGCCCTCGCGACGGCCGACCGGTCCAAGGCCTTCGTCGGTCGTGGCTTTGACCGAGACGCAATCCACATCGACGCGCATGGCGCCGGCGAGTCGCGATTTCATCGACTGTATGTGAGGCTTCATGCGAGGCGCCTCGGCCACGATGATCGAGTCGACATTGCCGATCGCGTAGCCGCGTTCATCGAGCATCCCCGCCGTACGCCGGAGCAACTCGAGGCTGTCGGCTCCCCGCCACCTCTCGTCCGAGTCGGGAAAGTGACTCCCGATGTCGCCGAGGGCGGCAGCGCCGAGGAGGGCATCGATGATGGCGTGAGTGAGGGCATCGGCGTCCGAGTGTCCCTTCAGTCCGGTTTCGTGCTCGATCGTCACGCCGCCGAGAATCAGTTTGCGCCCAGCTACGAGTTGGTGGACGTCGTATCCGATTCCCACGCGGAAACTCGACATCTGGCGATGATAGCACAGCAGACCGGGCTCAGGCGGGGCTGGCCGCATCCGTGCTGGAAGGCGCTCCGGATTCGTCGAAGTGGCGCGCGAAGGCCTCGGCGACGATCAGATCGTCGGCGCGCGTCACTTTGATATTGAACGGCGAGCCTTCGACGAAGGTGACCGGATACCCGGCGCGCTCAACGATCGACGCCTCGTCCGTTCCAATCCAGCCCTCTTCCATCGCGGCGGCGATGGATGTCTTCAGAACCGTATAACGGAAAGCCTGCGGAGTCTGGGCCAGAACGATCCTGGAGCGATCGATCGTGCCCACGATCCGATCGCCGTCGACCTGTTTTACCGTGTCGGGAACGAGCTGCGCCGCAATCGCGGCGCCCGAAACTCGCGCCCGGCTTATTACGGCCCCGAAGAGAGACGGCGACGCGAAAGGGCGTACCGCATCGTGAACCGCGATTATGTCGTCACCGGATTCAGTCACTGCGGCGAGCGCAAGTGCAACCGAGTCCTGGCGCAGCTCTCCTCCCACCACAACCTGGCGAAGCTTCGAAATGCCCTCTCGCTCCGCGATCGAGCGAACCCGGTCGAGTTCCTCGGCACCCGTGGCGACGACGATGGCGTCGACCAGATCGCACGCCTGCGCATTGCGAAGGCTGCGGGCGAGAATCGAAATGCCAGCCACTTCGAGGTACTGCTTCGGCGTCGGCCCCCCGATGCGCGTCCCGCGTCCCGCAGCCGGAATCAGGACCGTGTTCATCCGTTACTTCAGGTCGCGCGGGAAGCCGAGCCCGCAGGGACGGATTTCGCGTCACGCTCCCCGCTCGAGTCTCGAGGCGGCGCCTGAGCCGGATCGCGGCCATTTTCGCGCTGCTGGTCGCGGTCCCTCGACCGGCTGTCCTCGCCGTACTTGCCGAAGATCATCTTGCCAGCGGTGGTCTGCAGGACGCTCGTCACGCTGATATCGATGTTCTTCCCGATCAGGCGTCGAGCGTTGTCGACCACGACCATCGTGCCGTCGTCGAGGTAAGCGACGCCCTGGTTGTATTCCTTTCCTTCCTTGAGCACGTATACCCGCATGATCTCGCCCGGGAGGACGACCGGCTTCAAGGCGTTGGCAAGTTCGTTGATGTTGAGCACGGCAACGCCGCGTAGTTGGGCGACCTTGTTGAGGTTGAAGTCGTTGGTAACGATTTTTCCCTCGAGTCGCCGGGCAAGCTCGATGAGCTTGTGGTCCACCTCGCGTACCTCGGGGAAATCCGTCGTCGAAATCTGAACCTCGGCGCTCGCGTTCTTCTGAATTCGCTGGAGAATGTCGAGCCCGCGCCGGCCGCGATTTCGTTTGATCGAGTCCGAGCTGTCGGCAATCTGCTGGAGCTCGTGAAGCACGAACTGCGGAATGACGAGTGGGCCGCCCATGAATCCCGTTTCCGTGATGTCGGCGACACGTCCATCGATTATCACCGACGTATCGAGAATAAGCGGCGGAGTTCGAAGCGTTCCCCGCTCGCTGAAGATCCCTCCGAGTGCCGAGAGGTCGAGGAAATCGCCCTTGGCCGCGCCAACGATCAATCCCACGTATGCCATGAAGAGCGTCAGCGCGAGGGTGACGAAAGACCCGAGCTCTTTCGGTACGGCATCCTGCGCCGAAATCAGAAACCCGATGAGGGTCGCACCGACTATGCCGAGAATTGAGCCAACGGCCGCTCCGATAAGCGTCTTGAGCGTCAGCCGCCTGACTCGCGTTTCGAAGAAGATGATGGCGGCGGCAATCAGAAGCGCCAGCCCGGCCGACATGGCTCGCTCACCTGGAATCGGCGAAAGCAGATAACCGGCGCCGACGAGCAATGCCGTAAATCCAATGCGGATGATCAGGAAATCGAGTTGCATATGTAATTGGACCGTCCGAAGCGTGGGGCGGCTCCAGTCGCATCGTAGCCCATTGCACATGCGAGCGGAAGGACCGGATGATCGATCTCGTTCCGGCTGCCTGGTTGCGCCCTGACCGGGAGGCCGGGTTCCTGGCACACGGCGGGCGAACCTGTGGGCCGTTGCGCGATTCAGAACAGCGCTTCGATAGCCTCGGCCACCGAGCGCACTCCCACCAGTTCCAGCCCGTCGTCGAGCATTGGAAGTCCGGCAAGGTTCGTCTGGGGCAACACGGCTCGCCGAAACCCCATCGCCAGGGCTTCCCGCAGCCGCAGAGATGCCTGGGAAATCGCGCGCACTTCGCCAGCAAGTCCGACCTCTCCGAATACCACCGTCCGTTCGTCGAGCGCCCGATTCCGATGACTGGATGCAATCGCGGCTACGATTCCAAGGTCGACGGCCGGCTCGTCGAGCTCGATCCCTCCCGCCACGTTCACGAAGACGTCGTCTCCGATCAATTGCATGCCGAGCCGCTTGTCGAGCATGGCCATCAGCAGGGCAACTCGACTTGCGTCCACCCCAACCGTCATCCGCTTCCCCGTTCCATACTGGCTCGACGACACCAGCGCCTGAAGCTCCACGAGAAGCGGGCGCGAGCCCTCGAGGGCAGCGACCACGACCGAGCCAGCGGCACCCACCGGACGCTCGCTAAGAAACATCGCCGAAGGATTGAGGACGGGCACCAGCCCGCGCTCGGTCATCTCGAAGATTCCGATCTCGTTCGAGGCTCCGAAGCGGTTCTTCACCGCACGCACGATCCTGTGGTTGTGGTGACGCTCGCCCTCGAAGGAAAGGACGGTATCGACAATGTGCTCGAGCGCCTTAGGTCCGGCGATGTTCCCGTCTTTCGTGACGTGACCGATCAGGAACACCGGGACGGAGAGGCTTTTCGCGAGCACGAGGAACTGGTTTGCCACCTCGCGAACCTGTGAAACGCTGCCGGGCGCCGATTCAAGTTTCGTCGAATAGATCGTCTGTACCGAATCGACGATGATGGCTCCCGGGCCCATCGAATCGACCTGCTCGAAGATGCGTTCGAGGCACGTTTCGGGAAGCAGGAAGAGACCATCGGCCGCCAGACCGAGCCTCTCGCCGCGCAGCTTGATCTGACGCCCCGACTCTTCGCCGCTGACGTAGAGCACGGCGTCATATGAAGCCGCGAGAGAGCTTGCCACCTGCGCCATCAGAGTCGACTTGCCAACGCCAGGCTCTCCGCCGATCAGTACGAGGCTGCCGGGAACGATCCCACCGCCGAGAACGCGATCGAACTCCGGGATCCCCGACTCCCGGCGCGAGTCGTCCTGGCTCTCGATCTCGGCGTACGGCATCGGACGCATCGCATTGAGTCCGAACATGCCGCGGTTGGCAGCAGCCGTGGAGGCCGCTGGCGACGTTCGCTCCTCGACGAAGCCGTTCCATTCTCCGCAATCGGGACACTTGCCGAGCCACTTGGGCGACTGGAATCCGCAGCTCTGACAGGCGTAGACGAGGCGCGGCCCCTTTGGCTTCGACATGAGCGCGAGTCTAGCACAGTGACTGACTACCCTCTTGAGACAGGTCCGCGAGGCGCGTATCCTTCGTCAACTCGACGGGGAGACCGAGACCATGCAAATCCGGAAGATCGTCAACCGCATCATCGCCGACGGCGTCGTCACGCGGTCGGAACGTGCCGAGTTGGTTCACGCAGTGGCCGAAGATCCTGCTCTGACCGAGGAGGAGCGGCTCGAAGTCGGGCGGTTGGTAGAACTGATCAGGAACGGCGATGTCCGTCTCGTCGATGACGAGACGCCTACGAATGCGTGACGTGAGCGCGGTGCGTCGTTTCACCTCTCGTTCGTGGCGCGCGCCCACTCGCCGTCACTCGCGCTACTGACCCGGTCGCGGCTGCCACGAGGCGGGATGGCGGCACACGCCGCGGCAGCCGCTGACCCCGGCGAGTGCATCCGCTTCGAGACGCTCGACTGCTCGCGCATCCGCCGGTCACGATCGGCGGACGGACAGGAGTCGCGATCAGTACCGCGAGCAACAGCGAGCGGGCTGGCCACCCGGCACGCCCCGGATCGATGGAACGAAGCCGTCTCGGTGCGCTCACCCGTTCGCTCTCGCTTGCGGTGCCGATCCCGTCGCGGAGGTCGCCACACTCCCGTCAGAGCACGATCCTGCCACGGCGACTGCGGTCCACCTCCGCGCCGCTTGATCCGGGATCGCTCCAGCAGCTGGTACTACTCCGTGTTGTTTACTCGTTCGACGGCCGCATCGAGCTCGACGTCCCATGCGCCCCGGCCGTTTCCGGAGAGGTTGCTGCCCTCGATTCGGCCCGCGCCGCCCTTGTGCACCCAGACGCCCTCGTAACCGTTGCGATTGATTCGGCAGCGGCGGACCAGCGGCGCCGCGCCGTCCCTTATCTCGACTCCCGCAAACGCGTTGCCCACGATGTCGCAGTCCTCGAGCACTCCGAGCGCCTTGTCGTACGTGAATACACCTCCCTGCTTGTTGTCCCGCACCTTCGAGCGCCGCAGCAGCGGATTCGCTCCCGACTTCACCTCGATCCCCGAAAGCGCGTTCTGCACCACATCGCAGTCGTCGAAAACCGCTTCGCTTCGATCGCTCGCGAAGATTCCTGACGTCAGTCCGTCCCGGAACCTGCACCGGCGAAAGACCGGAGCGCCACCGCTCCTGACATCCGCGCCGGCAAGCGCATTCGCGGATATGTCGCAATCTTCGAAGACGCCGCTGGACTTCGCGCAAAGAATGCCGGCGGCCAGTCCATTGTGCACCTTTGTCCATCTGACGACCATCGAGCCACCATCAGACAGTTCGATTCCCGCCAGACCGTTTCCCGCGACGTCGCAGTCGTCGAGTGTCCCGGACCCTCCCCGGCCTGCCAGGATGCCCTGTTGCTTCCCATCCGAAATTCGACTGCGGCGGACGACGAGCATTCCCGACTCCGAAGCGTCGAGTCCGGCGAACCCGCTCTTCGTGATGTCGGTGTCTTCGAGCACTGCCGTCGCCTGTTTCGTCACTGCAACGCCCGCGCGCTCGTTGGCCGAAATTCGCGAACGGCGAATAGTAACCAGCCCGCGATCGCGCACCTCCACGCCCGAGAAAGCGTTTTCGGCGACGTCGCAGTCCTCGAGCTCGAGCGATGCGTCCGAATGGACGAATGCCCCGCTTGCCCGATTGTGGTGAATCCGCGTCCGGCGCGCCTGCACTCGAGCGCCGTCGGCTACTTCCATTCCAGCCAGCTTGTTTCCGGTTACCTCGCACAGGTCGATCTCGGCCACTCCACCGTCATAGGCAAGCACTCCGCCGGCGCTTCCGTTGACGAACCGGCAGCCAGTCGCATTCAACCGGGCGCCAGCGCCGTGGACGGCGATCGTGGCAAGAGCCCCGGACGAGACGATGCACTGCTCGAGCACCAGCCGGCCTCCTGCTACGTCGATTCCGTAAGCATCGGGCTCCGATTCGTCCACGTCGGCCCGGATCGACAATCCGCGCACCGTCGCCCACGGAGCCGTCACCAGAAGCGCGTCGCCGTCGCGGCTTTCGATCTCCACGCCGCTACCCGAACCCTCGGCAACTATCGACACGGGGCGCGCTACAACGAGCGATTCCGAGTAAGTCCCGGGCTTGACAACGATCCGCCCTCCGACCGGCGCTGCCTCGAGCGCGGCCGAGATTGTCCGGTACGGACCCGACGGCGAAACGACGAGATCCCTCCGCGCGGCAGCAATGCGCCCAGAGGAAGGACGGGAACGCCGCTGAGTTGCGTCCACGCCGACGGTCGCGGCTGCCAGGGCGACGACCGTCAGCAGGAAAGTCGCAAACTGACGCACTCGACTACTCCCGGTTCCCGACCCGCTTGAGCGTCGCGTCGGCCGAGATGTCCCAGGCGCCCTTCGTGTTACCGGTCAGATCGCAGTATTCGAACGTCCCGCCCGCCTTCTCGTAAGCCCACACGCCCTCGTAACCATTTCGGTTGATCCGGCATCGACGGAATAGCGGATTCCCCTGCGTCTTGATCTCCACGCCGGCGCGCACGTTGTCGACGATGTCGCAGTCCTCTATCGTCCCGCGGCCACCGTCGTAGACGAAAATGCCGCCCTGTTGACCGGAGTGAATTCGGCATCGCCGGACCACCGGATTACCGCGTTCCCGGATCTCGACCCCGGCAAAGGTATTGCCGGTAATCTCACAGCCCTCGAACAGGCCGAGCCCATCGGCGGAAACGAACACGCCGCTCACCTTGCCCCCATAAATCCGGCAGTTGCGGAGCGTAGGCGCTCCGCCCGTTTTTACTTCCACGCCCGCAAGAGCGTTGCCGACGACCTCGCAGTTCTCGAAGGTTCCCTTGCCATTTCCGTATATGTAAATCCCGCCCTGCTTGCCTTCGCGCATCTTGCAGCCGCGGAAGATCGGCGATGTCGCATCGCGAATCTCTACGTTGGCCAGCGCATTTCGGTATACGTCGCAGTCTTCGTAAACGCCGGATCCTCCAGTGTTGAGGAATATGCCGCCGGCCGCGCCGTCGCGAATCTTGCAGCGCAGAAACGTCGGATACGCACCATCCTTCGATTCGACGTTCGCAAGCTCGTGTCCCCAGATACTGCTGTCCTCGACCTTGCCCTGTGCCCCCTCGTAAACGAACACGCCCCCAGCCGCACCGCCGCCGATCTGGCAGCGCTGGATTGTCGGGTTCGTGCCACGATTGTGGATTGCAATCGACGCCAGAGAGTCGGAGCTCACGTCACAGTCCTGGATCAGAGGACGCCCCATCGGAATGTCGATGCCGTAGAACTTGGCACCCTGACGTCCAGCGATGCTTCGCACCGTGAACCCGCGAATCGTGACCGCTTCATCCGTGTCGATGAGAATGCCGTCCTTGTCCGGTGACTGAATCAGGACTTCATCGACTCCACCCTCCGCGACTAGCTTGATGCCCCGATCGATGACGACGCCTTCGTTGTAGGTTCCCGGACGCACGGTCACCACACCGCCGCTTGGCGAATCGGCGATGGCATTGCCAATCGACCGGTACGGGCCTGAAGGCGACACGACGAGGCCGCGAGCCGTTTTCGGCGTTTTGCGTACCGGCGCCTTTGGCCGCGCCGGCTTTGGCCGCGTCGAAGGCGCCTTTGTCGTGCTTTTCCGGTTCTGCGGCCTGTCGCTGTCACCTACCTGTGCGCGGACCGTGGAAACGTCCGCCGTGGCCAGAATTCCTAGAAGGAGTGCGGTCAATGAACTACAACAGATAGCGATCCGAGACCATCGCCTGAGCTGGGCTGCGGTATACATTGCGATCAATCCTCTTCTGTTTTGCTTCTCTTGATGGATCACCTCGCACCGGAAATCAGGCAGTGAAATTGGCGCGAAGCTGAACTTAAGGGTGGGAGAGCTTCCCGGCGGTAACTATCGGTCGAGCGTGGAAAAATTGTCAACCGAGGCCGCGATCGGGCCATTCCTTCCGCTGTGCCGATCCTGGTATCCGCCGCAATCGAAGGCCGGTCACCTCGTGACGAAGCCCTCCCGGCGAGGACATCACGCGATGACCGGCAATCGCCGCAAGCGGCCAGGTGCTCCTGCGCGACGGTCAAGCCGGCCTGGAGCCAGCTCTATCCGAACGTCGCAGTCTTGCCCATCGCTCTCCGCAGGAGCTGTATCTGGCCCGCGTGGTAAGCGTTGTGGCTGCAGATGAGCGCGAACGCATTGCCGCAATGCTTGAGCGGCGCGAACGTGTCGACCGGCGTCTCGCGTTCGAGGTCGGCAGCATCGACTTCCGCGATGGCCGCCTTCATCCGTTGCCGAAGCGTTGCAAGAAGCGCCGTCATTTCGTCGAGCGACGCGTCACTGAAGTCGGCTGCGCCGTCCGACCCGCGCGTGTAGCGTTCCGAGTGACCTTTCGGAAGCAACGTTGCGGCGCCGCGATGGAGTTGCAGCCAGCCGTCCTCCGCTACCGCAATGTGTCCCAGATACCACACAAGGGGCTTGAAGTCGCCGACACGGGCAACAGCTTCCTCGGCCGTGAATCCCGTCAACAACTCGTCGAGCATCCGCCGGGAAAACTCGTAGTTCCTCTTCATCTGCACGTTGAGTGCCGGTGCTTCCTTTGCTGACGACATATTTCCTCCCAGGACGATGTTGCGCGGCGCGTCAACTCCACGCCTTGGATCCTTGACCGTGCATTCGCGTGGCGAGCCGCTCGGCGGCAGCCGTGAGCGTTTCGTCACGTTTGCAGAAACAGAAGCGCACCTGCGTGCGGCCGAGCTCGGGCCGGCTGTAGAAGCTGGAGCCCGGAACGACCGCGACTCCCACCTCGGTGACGAGATGCCGTGCGAACGCAACGTCGTCGGCGAATCCGAACGATGCGATGTCGGTCATAATGTAATAGGCGCCGCGCGGCCGGAAACACTGAAAGCCAGCTTCCTCGAGCGCCGGCAAGAGCAGATCGCGGCGGTGCGTGTAATCGGACTGAAGCTTCTCGTAATAGCCGCGGTCAAGCGAGAGCGCGACCGCGCCGGCCTCCTGCAGGGGCGCGGCTGCGCCGACGGTGAGAAAGTCGTGAACCTTTCTGATCGCCGACGTCAGATCGGGCGGCGCGATGACGTACCCGACGCGCCATCCCGTGACCGAATAGGTCTTCGAAAGACTGTTTATCGTCACCGTCCGTTCACGCATTCCGGGCACGGTCGCAATCGATAGGTGCTCGGCTCCGTCGTAGAGAATGTGCTCGTAGATTTCGTCCGTGACGGCGACCGCGTCGAATTCCTGACAGAGCGCGGCAATCGCTTCCAGTTGGGGACGAGTGAAGACATGCCCGGTCGGATTTCCGGGATTGCAGATGACGATCGCCTTGGTGCGCTCGGAGAACGCGGCGCGAAGCTCGTCCGGGTCGAACGTCCAGTCCGGCGCCGATAGCGGGACGAACCGGGGCGTCGCGCCCGACAGGATCACGTCCGGGCCGTAGTTCTCGTAGAACGGTTCGAAGATGACGACCTCGTCGCCCGGATCGATGATGGCGAGCATCGTCGCGATCATCCCCTCGGTCGAACCGCACGTGACCGTCAGTTCCCGCTCCGGGTCGACCTCGAGGCCAAGATACCAGGCGGTCTTCTCGGCAATGGCGTCGCGAAATCGCTTGGCGCCCCACGTGATGGCGTACTGGTTGACGTCCGCGAACAGCGCGTCCGACGCAGCCTGCTTGATGAGTTCCGGAGCCGGGAAGTCAGGGAAGCCCTGTGACAGGTTGATCGCGCCGTGGGCATTCGCCTGCCGCGTCATGTCGCGGATCACTGACTCGGTAAAACTGGCGGCCTTGCTGGAAATTCGTTTCTTCATGAGCGGCAGCCTATTCTCCGGCGCTGGCGCGCGCAATCTTCTCCGAAGAGGACTTTCGCCTGGAAATCCCGAGCGCCGCCATCGGAGGCGCGCCGGTGGTGGCGATCGACCGCAGCCTGTCACGGATTGCCTCGCGTGCCCGCGTGAATGCCTTCAGATCGCCGTACAGCTGGAACGCCCAGTTACCTGCCATGACCAAGGCGTTGAATTCGAACGCCACCTGTTTGGCATCTGCCTTCGGGTCGAGATGTCCGCTGTCCTGCGCCTCGCGTACGCCTCGCTCGAGGGCCGCAAGCCATTCGAGCATGATCCCGGCGATCCGGTCGCGGACGGGACCGGGACGTCCATCGAACTCAGAAGACGCTGCAGCGAAGAAGCAACCGCCCTTGAAAACGCCACGCTGTGCGTATTCCGTCCAACGCTCGCAAAGCTCCCAGATTCTTGGAAGTCCGCGTTCGCTCGCTTCCAACGCCGGTTGGACGACCTCCTCTATGAAGATCGCCCGCGCAGCCTCGATCGTTGCAAGTTGCAACTCCTCTTTGGAACCGAAGTGCGCGAAAAGCCCGCTCTTGCTCATCGCAAGCTCGGTCGAAAGCCGACCGATCGTCAGCCCCTCGAGCCCTTCGATCGACGCCAGATCGACGGCAACGCGTAGAATCGCGGCTCGAGTCCGCTCGCCCTGCAGCGCTCGCCCACGAGTCGCGTGCTGTTCACCTGCCGGCATCGTCGTCGTCATCCGACGTATCCTCCTTCGGGAGCGGCGTCTTTGTAGCACGAACGTTCGTATTGCACAACGAAAAAGTTCGCGGTGGAAGGTCTCTCGAGATTGCCTTTCCGCTTCGGGCCGTCAGATTCGGTTGGATAGCGCGGCAGCAAGCATTCGGATTGTCGATGGAGTAGTCCCGCAGCAGCCTCCGATGGCGCAAGCACCCGCAGAAGTTATTCGTTCAGCAGTGGCAACGAACTCCGCGTCCGTGACGGGGCACGATGGCAACCCCGCGTTCGGCTTTGCCCAGATGGGCAGGCCGGTTGCTCGAGCCATCGCCTCGACCACTCTGAGCGCCGTCTCGGGACCGTCGCAGCAGTTCACTCCGACGGCGTCGGCCCCGGAGTCCTCGAGCACCCAGGCAAGTTCTTCGGGCAGCGTCCCGTCCAATGCACGAAGGTCCGCTCCGAAAGTCATGCAGACGACCAGCGGAGTGTCTCCCCGCACCGTATTCGCTGCAGCGACCGCTTCCCGGACGTCGTCGATGCTCGACATCGTTTCGACGACGATTGCATCGACACCAAGGGCGGCCAATCGTTCGAACTGCATCAGGAAGTCACCGGACACGCCGGCGCCGCCAAGTCCGTCGCGAGTCGCGGCCGACACGCTGGCCGCGACGTAAGCCCGCGCCCCGGCCGCCTCTCGCGCAATCGCTACCGCCCGGTCGATGATTTCCGATGTATCGCAGCCCGATCCCGTCAGGAAAGCCGGTGCGGCGGCAAAGGTGTTCGTCAACAGGACGCGGGCGCCGGCCTCGGCATACTCCGCGGCGAGACGACGGACTTCGTCTGGCCGTTCGATCGTCCAAAGGGCTGGCGGTGTGCCTGACGGCAGGCCGCGCGCCATCAGTTCCGTGCCGGTCGCGCCATCGAGAACGATTGGCCCGGCCGAGAGGGCTTCCCGTAGGCTCAACGACGCCGCGTGCGCGGAGGATTCTGAGCCGGCGGGTCGGCGAGTTCGGTCTGCGGCGCGGGCTCCTCTGTGTCGGCCGGCGCCTCGTCCACGGGCTTTTCGCGCTGCGGTCCTTTGCCAACCAGCTTCAGGATGGCAGGACGCCGCTCCCTGATGACGGCGACCATCGCCAGATACTTGATCTGGAAGGTCTGGGCGCTCAACGGATCCCGGGTGTCGAGCAGCAGCTTGTATCCAATGTCGCGATCCTTGTCGACGAAGAACCCGCCGGTTCCCAGCTCGCTGTTGGCGACCAGCAAATAATCGAGGAGCGCCTCGGTGCTAGTCGCTCCCGTCGCGTTTCCGAACCCATAGGCATACAGCCCGATCCTGTGGCGGGCTGCATCGTTCAGAACCCGGATTTCGACTTTCGGACCTCCCGTCGCCATACTCGTGACGAGCAGGCTCCCTTCAGAGGACTCGATCTTCGCGCCGGCCTTCAGTACGTAATCGCGCAGCCGCTCCATTGTGATTGCGGCCCTGGCGACAGGCGCCGACGCCAGCCCGGCCATCACCACGAGCGAGAACACGAGGGCACGGCGACGATTCATTTCCTACCTCCTTCCTGACTCGATCAAGAGCGCAACGCGGACCGGACATCAAGCCGTGACGGACACGTTAGGCGAGCCTCGCCTCGAATCCGGCTCCTCGCGGTCCACGAGACCGTCGAACACTTCGAGTGCAAGCTGTACCTTACCAAACGGAGCGCTCACCTGTACCCCTTGAACGACGTCGCGAACCTCCGCCAACATCTCGCGCGCAATCAGGAGCCCCTCGGCCTGCGCGGCTTCCTTTCCTTTTTCCTGCGCTCGCGCCATCCGATCTATCACGTGGTCGGGAAGACTGATTCCCGGCACCTCGTTCTTGAGGAACTCGGCGTTCCTGAGACTCACAAGCGGCCAGATGCCCGCAACGATCGGGATGCGGCAATGCTCGATGCGCTTCAGGAAGACACGGAGTTGCTCGACGTCGAAAACCGGCTGGGTCACTGCGTACTCCGCCCCAGCCTCGACCTTCCATTCGAATCTGCGAATCTCGTGATCCAGATCGATTGCACAGGGATTCACCCCAACGCCAACGAAAAACGACGTCGGCTTGCCTATTGGATTGCCTCCGATGTCGAGCCCGTTGTTGAGCCTCGTCACCATGTTCGTAAGGCCGATCGAGTCGATGTCGAAGACCGCTGTCGCATCCGGGTAAGGTCCCATCTTGGGAGGATCGCCGGTGATGAGCAGCAGGTTATGAAGTCCTATTCCAGCCGCGCCGAGCAGATCCGACTGCATCCCCAGGAGGTTGCGATCCCGACAGCAGTAATGCGTGACAGACTCGATGCCGACGCGCTGCTCGATGAGCACCGACACGAGCAGCGCACCCATCCGGAACTGGGCTCGCGGCCCGTCCGGAACGTTCACGGCATCGACGCCGGCTTCCTTCAGGAGTCGCACACCCTCGAGCATCCTTTCGGGATCGACGCCCTTCGGCGGCACGATCTCGACACTGGTGACGAATTTGCCTTCCGCGATCCGGCGCGCCAGCCTCGACTTCTGTGCCTGCGGGACCGGTTCGACGTTCACAGGCCTGTCTTCGACTAGGAACGACTGCACCTGTGACCGTCCGGGCGAACTGGCGTGTACCGCGTTCGCGATCTGCTTGATGTGCTCAGGCGTGGTACCGCAACAGCCGCCGACGAACTTAACTCCGGCCTGGATGAGTCGCTTGGCATACTTCGCCATGTACTCGGGCGAGCACATGTACATCTTCCGGCCGTCCACCTCGCGCGGCAGCCCGGCATTCGGCTGCGCTGAGAGTCGAAGCGACGTTGCCGTACGCAGGCGCTCTATCGCAGACAGGATGGCCTGCGGCCCGACCGAGCAGTTGAGGCCGATTACGTCGACTCCCCATTCTTCCAACCTCGGCGCGAAAACCTCAGGTGCGGTTCCGTACAGCGTGTTGCCGTAGATGTCGATCACCATCTGCGCCACGATCGGCAGGCTGGAAACCTCACGGACGGCACGGATGGCTTCGTGAATTTCGGCTACGTCGCTGAACGTCTCGAGCAGGAAAACGTCAACGCCGCCGTCGGCCAACCCCTGGGCGGCTTGCCGGAAATAGGCTCGAGCCTCATCCATAGAAGTCGGGCCGTACGGCTCGATCCGAATGCCGAGAGGCCCGATAGCCCCGGCGACGACGACCTGATCGCCGGCCGCTTCGCGGGCAATCTCGGAAGCGCGCTTCGTGATCTCGTGGACCTTGGTCTCGAGGCCGTATCCGGCGAGCTTGACCGCGTTGGCGCCGTAGGTATTGGTCTCGATGATCTCGGCGCCTGCCCTCACGTATTCGCGGTGCACGCCAAGAACCAGTTCGGGACTCGTCAGGTTGAGTTCATCGAACGATCGATTGATGTAAACGCCTCGCGAGTACAACATCGTGCCCATTGCACCGTCGAAAACATGGGCGCGGTCGCTGTCGAGCAACTGTCTGAAATTCGCCATCAGATTTCTTCCATTCCGCAGACGTGACAAAGGCCCCGCGCCAACTGCGCGGGGCCTAACGAAAGTCCCGGACAGTTAGCAGTTTTTTCCGTGGAGCAATTGCCGAAAATCGCCACGCCGGGGCATCGCCCGGACTTTGGACGTTACCCGCCGGTGTCCGGAGTGTCAAGCTGGTGCAACTTCAGCGTTTCGTTCGCGTATCAACGCGGCACGCTGGCGGCTATCCACCAACCCGCCGCCGTGTCGAATCCGTTTCCAGCAGCAATCGACCAGCAACAGGAGCGCGATGACGGAGAGCAACCCACCAGGCGGGCCATTGGCCCGGGTCCGTTTAGCCGTCATCGGGATCGCGCTGCTGGTGCTGTTCATACCGTTCGTCTCCTCCTTCGCGGGCGTCGATCCGCAGTCGGTTCCCGAGGCCGGGATTTCCGCACAGGCGCCTGCCGAACCGGCGCTCCTCGAGCCGGATCCCAACGCCGAGTGGCGGCGGACGGGCAAGACGCGGAGCCAGCTAGTGATCGGAATCAGGCTTGCCGATACCCTGACCGGACTTGGTTTCCTGGCCTGGCTTGCCTTCTCCGGCGCCGCGGCGCGTTTCCGAAGTGTCCTGTCGGCCCTCATCCGCAGCCAGTGGCTCGTCCGGGCGATCTCCATTCTTCTTGTGACGATTGCCGTGACGGTCGCTTCGTTGCCGTTCGATCTCGCCAGGTACGCGGTGTCGATGTCATATGGGATCGGGCGTCAGCCTCTAGGCGCGTGGTTGGGCGATCAGGCTATCGGACTTGCCGTCACATCGGCATCGGCTGTGTTCCTGGGCCAGCTCTTCTACTCGCTGCTCCGGCGGCGTCCGGCAACCTGGTGGAGATGGGTCGCTGGCGCTGGAGTGCCGCTCTCGATGCTGGCTGTCCTGCTCTCGCCGCTCTACATCGAGCTGTTCAACGACTTCGCGCCGATATCGAATCGTGCCGTCGCCGAACGCATCCTCGAACTGGCGGGACGCGCCGGAGTTCCGGCGGACGAGGTGTTCGAGATCGATATGAGCCGCCAGACGCGCGCGGCAAATGCATTCGTGACCGGTATCGGGCCGACTGCCACCATCGCATTAGGCGATACCCTTCTCGAGAACTTCAGCGAACAGGAAACGCTGTTCGTCATGGCGCACGAAATGGGCCACTACGTCCGAAACCATCTGTGGATCGGACTCGCCGTGGCGGTAGTAACGTCGGCGTTCGGGTCCTGGCTGCTCCAGCGAATTCTCGACCGCATTCTGCGGCGATACCACGGCCGGCTCGGCTACACGGCCCTGGCGGACGTGGCAAGCCTTCCGTTAATCCTGCTTGTCGCCGGCGTGCTTTCGCTTGCGGGAGAACCAGTGAGCAACACCATTTCCCGCTCGATGGAAACGGATGCGGATCGCTTTGCGCTGCGACTCACCGTACCGGAAGACGTGTCGCCAGAGGCCGCCGCCTCTACGTTCGAGCGGCTCGGCCAACTCGCACTGTCGGACCCCAGCCCGAACCCGATCGTCCGGTTCGTGTACTGGAGCCACCCGACTCTCGACGAGCGTGTGGCCCTCGTGCGCGAAACGGCCGGCGCCGCGCCTGCTTACCGCGCGCGGCCCTCAGGTCCCTGACTCTCACAGGCCGTCTGTGGTACAAGAGGTCCTCCGGGGTAGCCCAGGTCCACTGTCGGAGTCTCGCGCATCAATGCGAGCGGTCTTCACTCATTTAACAGGAATCCGGCGAGGCGAGCGACAGGTGCTGGCCGAGCCACAGATCACGGTCGGACGCGCTCCGGCGAGTCTTCTCGCCTTTCCACCCGGAGACACCCGCGCCTCGGCTCACCACGCCGAGATCACGTACGACGGGGCAGGCTACGTCGTCCGAGATACCGGCTCGACGAACGGAACCTTCGTCAACGGGCGGCGCGTTTACAGCTTTCGCTTGAAGTCTGGCGACGTGCTCGAGTTCGGCACTGGCGGCCCGAAGGTACAGTTCGACGTTGAGGGAGATCCGGGTCCTGACCTGCCCCCGACGGTCGCGCCGACGCAGGGACTCGACTCCGCGATCCCCGGCAACGGATCGCGAGCACCGCAGTCGAAAGAGTTCGGCCGGACGACCGTCCGCCTGATGATCGACCGTGCGGTCAAGAAGACGTCGACGCAGTTCAAAGTCCTGGTGGCCGTCCTTTCGGTGCTCGTGGTTTCGCTGGTCGTTGTGGTGGGTTATCTGGCGATGCGTCCGTCGCCCGTGTCGCAGGGCTTCGACTTCAGGGCAATTGCTTCAGAGAACCAGGCCGCCGTGGTGTTTCTCTACGTCAGGTTCTCACTCACGGACGAGAACGGGACTCCAATAGAGGAAGACGCGGCGACTGGCTCCGGTTTCGTCGTGTCGCCGGACGGCTACATCGTTACCAATCGGCACGTTCTGCAGTTGTGGGAGTACGACGAGAACTGGGTGCGAAACCGGTACAAGGGCGTTATCCGCGAGATCAAGGTCGTCTTCGCCGATCGCAGTCCGGATGCCGCCATCCCGGGAGAACTCGTACGATTGTCGGACTCGATCGACACCGACCTCGCCATCCTGCGCGTGAAGCCTTTCGAGAAAATGCCCTATCTAAGGAATTTCAACACCGACATCTCCACACTCGGTCAGGGCGACCCGGTGGCAGTGATCGGATACCCGCTCGGCAAGGACCTTTTCACGTTCACGCAGGCGAAGACGGCCGAAACCAGCCTCTCGACGGGTGTAATCAGCAAGGTGGCGGCAAAGAAGATCCAGCTGGATGCGTCGGCCAACAACGGCAACTCCGGCGGACCTGTCTTCGATCGGAACGGCAACGTCATCGCAGTGCTCACGCAGGGTCTGGCATCGATGAACGCTCAGAACATCAACTTCGGAACGCCAATTGGCCAGGCGTTGGAACTTGTTCCAAAGTAGGCAGCCGGAACCTTCCGGAACGGACCGTGGATCGCCTCAGGGCTTCGCGTCGAGAAGTTCGAGAACCAGCGACTCGAACTCGCGCTTGACGTGAGCATGACGCTCGCCCGTCGCTGGTCCCGAGAAACCGGCGTGAATTCGCTTCACGCGCCCGTCCCGGCCGATGAATATAGTCGTCGGATAGGCGCCGAATCCTTCGAGCTGAGGAAGCGTTCGCGCAATCTCGCCGTCCGCCGTCGTGCCGGCCATCAGAATCGGGAACTCGATCCCGTACTTCTTCCGGAATATCTCTATCTGGCGGGCATTCCGCGCAAGGTCGGGCGTGTACTCGTACGCGAGCATCACGACCTCGAGCCCCTTCGCTTTGTACCGGCGTGAAAGGTCGGCCAGCAGTGGCGCCGAGTCGTGGCAATTGGGGCACCAGGTGCCCATAATATCGACGACTACGACTTTGCCGGTGAACCTGGCGTCCGTAAGAGACACCATCGCCCCGGACGGGTCGGGAAGCGAAAAAGCGAATGGCGCGGCCGGATCCTTCACCTTCGTCAGCGTGAAGGGATCGGCCGGCACGGGATCGCCGACTGCATTACGTTCCTTTCGGATTGCCTTCCACGTTCCTTCGTACGAGAGTCCTGACGAAAGTTTCCCGATCAGTGATCCGTCCGGCTGCAGCGTTCCGTCGATTTTCACGACGTGGATTCCGTCGAACCGGCTCATATGCAGTACCGCCGCACCGGATACCGGGTCGCGCCTGAGCGTCCCGGCAAGCAATCCATAATCGCCACTCACCGGGATGATCGTTCCGGTCAGGTCGGCAACACCGGCCACCCTCGACGGGCGGGCGGTGAACGTGGCGTCGCTCACGTCAGGATCCTTCGTATTCGGATCGCGTATCGTGATCAGCCAGTCACCCGAAACCTCCATCGATGGCTCGATGCCGGCGGCCGGAATGGGGCCCTTGGATGGCTTTGGCGATCGCTCGGCGACGAACTTGTAAGTGCCGACGCCACTGCGCGTCTGCCGCTGATACTGCCCGACGAGCCGCGTCCGGGCGGCGTCTTCGAACGTCGCCGTGATCCGGCCATCGTACTCGTCGAGCCGTAGCACGAGCGTTGTGCCGTCGAACGAACCGGCCGAAAAAGCCATTCGCTCCGGACCGTTGAGGATGGCGCCACTCACGGCTTTTCCGCGCCGCTTCAGGTCGAGTCCGAACGCTACAGGTCCCGACGGAACCAGGAGCGCGGCATCCCAACGCCCCGAAAGCGGATCCGACTCCGACTTCGACTTCTTCTGAGCGCTTGCCCCGGCCGGAAAAACGGACAGTACGGCGAGCGTTGCGACGGCGATAGCGCGGTGAAAGGTGTAACGAGACATTCGAGAGCGACTCCTGGACGGATGGATTCGAGCACGTTCAGGGCGAAGTCTACTTCACGCCCGCAACGGTCCGCACTGGGGTCTTGCGCGGGATCAAGCTTCAGTGTGTCTCGAAGTCCACTCTTTTCCGAATCGGCGGCACGGGGTATAACAAGGTCACGCTGGCTCACCACGCGCCCGGAGACTCGAAAACTCGATGACGAAAGTCGCGCTCGTTGCCCGCAATACCTTCCGCGAACTGGTCCGGGATCGGGTTCTGTACAACCTGATCTTTTTCGCGCTCTTGCTGATCGGGGCATCGCTGCTCGTCGGTCAACTCGCCATCGGAAATCTCGAGAAGGTCATAAGCGACATCGGACTCAGCTCGATGAGGTTCTTCGGAATGCTCATCGCGATCTTCATTGGGATCCAACTGGTTTCCAAGGAAATCGACCGGCGAACGATTTACAGCCTGCTTTCGAAGCCGGTACATCGGTACGAACTCGTCATCGGTAAGTTCTTCGGCCTTGGAATGACGCTGGCGATCAACTCTTCGATCATGGCCGCCGGAATCGTCGCGGCGCTGCTGTGGGTGAGTTGGGGCTACGTCCCACAGATATCGGCCGTGCTGCCGGCGTCGTACATGATCTTTCTCGAATTGCTGGTGATCACAGGGATTGCGCTGGCAATGTCGACACTTTCGTCGCCTACGGTCTCCGCACTGGTGACGTTCCTCCTCTACATCGCCGGCAACTTTTCGTCGAACCTGCTCGCAATGGCGGATACGACCGACGCCGCGCCGCTCAAGTGGCTCCTGAAATCGCTCTATTTCGTCATTCCCAACCTGTCGAATTTCAGTGCAATATCGACGGCCGCACACGGTCAGATGATTTCCGGTGCGCGGCTTGGCTTTGCGACTCTTTACGTAGTGATCTACTGCGGAATTCTCGTGTCGATAGCCGTGCTCGTCTTCGATCGTAGAGACTTCAAATGAGCCGCTCCGCCCGCCTGATTCTCATGGCAGCGGTGTTTGGCGGCTTCGGCCTGATCGTGCCACTTCAACAATGGACGGACGCTCATTCAGCGACTGCCCTGGTCGAGGACGAAGCGCTCTATCTCTCGAACGGCGACCAGGTCAAACGGCTGGCGTTTGGCTACGATGCCCTGCTCGCCGACGTTTACTGGATGCGCGCTATCCAGCATTTCGGCGAGAAGGCCTTAGCGAACCGCGACCCTGCAAATCCGACCAGGACTCCTCCCCTGCTCCTTTATCCGCTGCTCGATGTAACGACGACGCTTGATCCCCAGTACATTGAACCGTATAGGTTTGGTGGGTTCTTTCTGGCGGATTTCGTCGACCGGAAGCTTGCCGTCGAACTCATCGAAAAGGGCATCGCCGCAAATCCCGACAACCTGAGTCTCAGGCTCGATCTCGGATTCCTGTACTGGAGCACGGGCGACTGCGAATCAGCCTCTGAGGCGTATGCCGGCGGAGGACGAATTCCGGGCGCGGCACCCTGGGTCGCGCAGATGTCCGCTATCGTGCTCGCCGAGTGCGGAAAGCGTGACTTTGCCCTGCGGATGCTGCAGTCGATGTACGACTCGACGGACGATCCGCGCGTTCGTGAAGAAATCGAAGCGCGGATGAAGGGTTACATAGCGCTCGGCGAAATTGACGCTCTCGACCAGGCCGTTGCCGTGTACGAGTCGCGCTTCGGCGCTCCGCCGCAAAATCTGGAGCTGCTGGTTCGCGCGGTCCGGATACCTGAGACCGCCGGCGTGCGAATTCGCGTGAACGCTTCCGGTCAACCCGTCGACCCGAACGGCGAGCCGTACGTGTACGATCCGTCGACGCGCGCGATCACCACGAACCCCGAGAGCATCGTCCTGCCGACGGTCGTGATGAAGCAGTACGTCAAACAGAGCGACGCGAAATGACTTCCTGCGACTGATGAACCGGCCTCTGCTCATGATCGGGCTCGACGGTGTGGGAGCAGCGGTGCTTCGCAGTCTCATCGCCGAGGGGCTGACGCCGAACCTCGCCAGTCACATCGAGAAAGGCTGCTGCGGGCCGCTACGTGCAACTGTCCCGCCCATTACGGGGCCCTCGTGGCTGGGCATTGCGACCGGCCTGGATGTCGATCAGACAGGAGTCGCCGACTTCCTGGTGCGCCGGCCGCCGCTTTTCGACCTGCGAGCAATAGGATCGCGCGAGTTCCGCGGCAGGTCGATCTGGGACCACGCGGCCGCGGCTGGACTTCGCACGTGCGTGTTCAACTTCCCGATTCTCTTCCCGCCGTACGACGCGAACGGACTGATGGTGAGCGGATTCGGAACCGACGAATCCACGCAATGGACCTCGCCTCAGACATTGAAGGCCGAACTCATTGAAGCAGCCGGGCGCGATTACAACCTCTCGGTCAACTACCACTCCGAGCAATATGACGACGTTTCGCTCTTCCTCGGCGACCTCGAGGCCTCGATCGATCGGCGCGTTCGGGCGGCCTCATGGCTGCTTAGCCGCGAAGACTGGGACCTGGCCGTCTGCGTGTTTTCGGAGACGGACTGGCTGATGCACCGCTGCTGGCACATCCTCGACGCGAACGAATCGGCCGCGCCGTCGCCGGAGGACGCTCGCCTTCGCGACCGCGCGCGCGCCATCTTTACCCGGATCGACCGAGCCGTGCCCTTGCTGATGGACGCAATCGGAGATGGCGCGAGCCTGCTCGTTTGCTCCGATCACGGATTCGGATCGAACACGGGCACATTCAAAGTAAACGCCGCGCTCGAACGCGCCGGACTGTTGAAGCGCCGCGCGCCGTCGCGTCGCGGCGCAAGTGCGATTCACCGCGCAAGTGTGCGGCTGGCGCAGCGCGCCGGCGTGGCGGCCGCGCGCGCTCCCGGCTCGATCGGACGCACGCTTTCAAGCGTGCGGCGACGAGCCAGGCGTTTTCTGCCGAGAGACGACTCGGCCTATCTGTCCACCGTGATTGACACCGGATCCAGTGAAGCATTCGATCCGGGGCACACGATTCCGTTCGGTGGACTCTACGTTGGACCGGCAGTCGAGCGTGGCTCGGGAGTCTACGCGATGACGCTGGACCGCGTCGGAACGCTTCTCACCGAGTCGGCTTTCGAGTCGGGTGTCTCGCTCGAAATCCGCCGGCCCTGGCTCGAGGCACAGTCTCATCCGGACTCGTTGCCCGACCTGCTCGTGTCGGGCGACGACTGGGGCACGACGTTCTCCAAGACCGAGTTCGACGGGCCGCTTTTCGTTCCAGGTCCGTACTCGGCTCGGCACACGGGATCGCATCGAATCGACGGCGTGTACGTGGCCTCGGGTCCCTGCTTCGAACCGTCCACAGATCTCGCACCGGCGAGCGTGCTCGACATCGCTCCGACGGTACTGGCGTGTCTCGGGCTTGCAGCGCCGCAGGAATGCCGCGGCCGTATTCTTCCCTCATTCGCCGGCGAGCGCACCGGGCTCCCGGCGGCTGCGGCGACTTTCGCCGGGTCGCCCGAATCCGAAGCTGCCGACGACGAAGACGTTCGCGAGCGGTTGCGCGGTCTCGGGTACATCGAATGACGGAACCGGCGAAGATAGCGATAGTCGGGCCGACCCATCCGTTTCGCGGAGGCATAGCCCACCACACGACGCTCCTGTACCGCCACCTCCGCGAACGCCATTCGATGCGGTTCATCGCCTTTCGGCGGCAGTATCCGATGTGGATCTACCCGGCGGCTACGGATCGCGACCCAAGCGCGAAGCCGCTGGTCGAGCCGGACGTCGATTGCATGCTCGACTCGATGAACCCATTGACGTGGATCGGCGCAGGGCGCCGGCTGCGAGCGTTCGCGCCGGACGCGGTCATCATCCCCTGGTGGGTGGCGTTCTGGGCTCCCACGATGTGGACGGTCGCGAAGCTGGCGCGGCGGGGCGGCCGGACGCGTATCGTTTTTCTCTGCCACAACGTCGTCGAGCACGAATCGAGCGCGGCGCGCAGACTCGTGACGCAGGCTGCTCTGCGAACTGGAGACCGGTTTGTGGTGCATTCCGACGAAGACCTCGCAAATCTCGCGAAGCTCGTTCCCGGCCGTCCAATAACGCGCGCCGCCCTTCCGAGCTTCGGCGCCGTCGCTTCCGAAAGACCCTCTCGCGAAGAGGCGCGCCGACAGCTCGGACTCGCCATTGACGTTCCAACGTTGCTCTTCTTTGGTTTCGTGCGGCCGTACAAGGGCCTGCGACACGTGCTCGATGCGATGCCCGCGATACTTGCCCGCCGTCCCGTGCGTCTTGTCATCGCTGGCGAGTTCTGGAGAGATCGCCAGCAGTACCTCGACCAGATCGGCCGGCTTGGGCTGCGCGACGCAGTTACCGTAATCGACCGGTACGTCGCAAACGAGGAAGTCGGCCGACTGTTCGCGGCGGCGGATCTGGTCGTTCAGCCCTACGAAACTGCCACGCAGAGCGCCGTCACGCAGATCGCCTTCGATTCCGGCCGTCCAGTCGTGGTCACGAGCGTGGGCGGACTGCCCGAGACGGTTTGCCACGGAGAAACGGGCTACGTCGTCGCTCCGTTCGATCCGCCCGCAATCGCCGATGCCGTCGCCGACTTCTTCGACAACGACAGGGCGGCCACCATGGAAGCTGCCATCGCCGAAGACTCCGAGCGCTTCGCCTGGCCCCGCTACATCGAGCGAATCGAAGAATCGATCCTGCCCTGACCGCAAGAAGGGCTTCTGCTAGAATCCGCCGTTCGAAATCAGAACGGGGGATTTATGTCGATTTCGCGCGAAGTTGTACTGAAAACGGCGGCCCTGGCGCATCTCGAACTGCCGGCCGAGGACGCCGACCGGTTCGCCGCCCAGATGTCCGAGATTCTTGCGTACATGGACCAACTCGCCGAGCTCGACACGGCCGGTGTGCCGCCAATGTCGCATTCGACCCTTGCCGAGCACGTCGAGCGGACCTGGCGGGCCGACATCGTGAAGCCGAGCCTCGGCTCGGCGCTTGCCACGGCAAATGCGCCCGAAGGCTTCGGCGGGTATTTCAAGGTGCCAAGCGTGATCACGCGCGCGCCCCGCGAGCGGGAGGAGTCGTAGGGACATGAACTCGATCCCGGAACATCGATCGACGATCGCGCTGACTCGCGCAGCCATCGCGAACGGAACCACGACGGCGCGAGCGGTCGCCGAAGCCGCTCTCTCGCGTATCGAGGCGCTCAATCCCAGGCTGAATGCGTTTCTTGCGGTTACGGCCGATACGGCGCTCGCGCAGGCAGACGCGACCGATGCACGGGTGCGAGCGGGTGAGCAGCTTCGTCCGTTGGACGGAATTCCGGTGGCCATCAAGGACAACCTCGTCATCGAAGGGGTGGCAACGACTTGTGGCTCGCGGATCCTCGAGAACTATCGGCCTCCCTACACGGCGACGGCTGTTGAGCGACTTTGCGAAGCGGGTGCCGTGATCGTGGGAAAGACGAACTGCGACGAGTTCGCGATGGGCTCGTCGAACGAGAATTCGGCATACGGCCCGGTCCGAAATCCCTGGGACGAAGAGCGGGTGCCGGGCGGGTCTTCGGGTGGCTCGGCGGTCGCCGTTGCGAGCGGAATGGCGATGCTGGCGCTTGGATCGGACACCGGCGGCTCGATCCGTCAGCCTGCTTCCCTATGCGGGGTTGTCGGGTTGAAGCCGACCTACGGGCGGATCTCACGCTACGGTCTCGTCGCGTTCGGCAGTTCGCTCGACCAGATAGGACCGTTTGCCGCGTCGGTCGAGGACGCGAGTGTGGCACTCCGCGTAATGGCAGGACACGACGAGCGCGATTCGACGTCGAGCGAGGCACCGGTCCCGGACTTCGCGGATCTCGAGTCAGGGGTAGACGGATTGAGGATCGGCATTCCGGCCGAGTTCTTCGCCGACGGGCTGTCCGAAGGCACTCGCGAATGTGTCGAGTCGGGTATCGAGCGGCTTCGTAAGCGTGGGGCCACGACGGTCGATATTTCGCTTCCTCACATGAAGTACGCGACGGCCTGCTACTACATTGTCGCTACGGCCGAAGCGAGCTCGAATCTCGCCCGCTTCGACGGAGTTCGCTATGGCTACCGTGCCGAGGGCGCGGAACTCCTGCGTGAGATGTACATGCGGTCGCGATCCGAGGGATTCGGGCCGGAGGTGAAGCGGCGAATAATGCTTGGAACGTACGTGCTTTCGTCCGGCTATTACGACGCTTACTACGACAAGGCGCTCCGGGTCAGAACGCTCATAGAGAACGATTTCCGGAAGGCGTTCGTGGAATGCGACGTGATCCTGACACCCACTTCACCATCTACGGCCTTCAGGCTCGGCGAGAAATCCGGCGATCCGCTTCAGATGTACCTGTCGGACGTCTACACGATCACGGCAAATCTTGCCGGAATTCCGGGGGTGAGCATCCCGTGCGGCACGTCGGAAGGATTGCCCGTGGGATTGCAGGTTCTGGCTCCGCACTTCGGCGAGCCGGTCATGCTGCGCGCAGCACGCGCCGTCGAGGTGTAGCGGGATCACGCCGGACGCCGGCGGCGGACGGCTCGCCACTACCGGAAGCGTACCTCGAGCGGCGGCCCGTCACCGCCGCTCAGGGTGCGCTACCGTCATATCGCCGGAGGTAGCAGAAGTCCGCTACTCCGGCACGATGCAGGCAGGCCGAGTTCGATCGGGCTCGCTACTCCGTCAGAGTCGCGGCGACCGTGTTCGACCTCATCACGTAAACGCCACCGGAATAACTGCCGGCGTAGATACGCCCCGAGTCGAACGGATCAGCAGCCAGCGTCCACACGCGGGCGCTCGGCAATCCGGCATCGAGTCGCTCCCAGTCTTCCCCGCGATTCGTCGACCGGTAGATCCCGCCGCCCAGATAATCACCGGCATATACCGTGTCCGGGGTTACCGGATCCACGGCCACGATGTTGATGTCGCCGGCTGGCAGTCCGCCACCGCGCTTCTTCCACGACCGGCCGGCATCCTCGCTCTTGTAGAAGTAACCCCGCGACCCGACATACACGGCCTGGCCGTCACGAGGATCCTGCGCGATCGACTTCACTGGGAACTCGTCAGGTCCGCGATGCACCTTCTCCCAGGTGACGCCGAAATCCCGTGTGTAGGCGAGTCCCTTTACCGTTCCGATGTAAATCGTGCGATCCGGGTCCGCCGGTCCCGTCGACACGCACGTGAACGGCGCAACAAGCCCTGGAGTAGCCACCTGTTCCCAGCCCTTGTCGATATCCTGGGACCGGAAGACTCCACGGTTGGTCACTGCGACCACCCACTTGCCGCCGTTGGCGTCAACATAACCGGTGAACCCGTTGACCTGCTCCTCGAGCGTAACGAGCTTTGGTCCGGCCGGCTTCTTCGGAGCCTTCTTGCCCTTCGCCGCCGGCTTCTTCGCAGAAGTCTTCGCGACGGACACGAGATGGAAGTTCGCGGGAGCTCCGAGTGACGCGCGGGTTCTTCGAGTCGAGCGCGGGGACCTGTCAGTTCGCTCGGTATCGGTTCCCTTCTTCGGCGCGGCCTTCTTCGCAGGTTTACCCACGAAAGACCACGACTCGCCCCGGTCCCTGGATCGATAAACGCCGAAATTCGTTCCGGCGATCAGAACCGAAGGATCCTCAGGTTTCTGGAGCAGTGCGAACACGTCACGCCCGCCCAGCCCGCGGATAGATTGCCGCCAGGTCCGTCCGCCGTCATTGCTGATGAAGAAGCCGCCCGCGATGCCGTCGTGAAAGACCGTCGCATAGACCCGGTCGGCCTGGGCCGAATCCGGTAGTACGGTGAGGATGTGCCGATGAATGTAGCCGGCATTGCTCTCGACGAACGTCTTTCCCAGGTCGCGAGAAATGAGAACTCCGTGCTCGTCGGTGCCCAGCATCACGCGGTCCGGATCGTCGGGATGAATATCGATGGCGTTGACAACGAGGGTCTTGGTCGTCATTAGCTGCCAGGTCTTCCCCGAATCGATCGACCGCCAGAGTCCCTGCGTCGTTCCCGCGAAAACGACCTCGGGCCGAGTCGGATGAGGATAGATAATCTGGGTGCGCCGGCTGGAGAACGGAATCCCCTGAACCTTCGTCCACTTCGTACCCGCATCCTCGGAACAATAGATACCCGAGCACGCGGAAGCGAACACCCTCTCCGGGTTGTCGTCCAGGATCGCGATCGAGAAGATGTCGGAATCGTCGATGATTCCGTCCTTGATGGACGTCCAGTTTCTGCCCCCATCGGTCGTCTTCCACGGCAGATGTGTCGTTCCGGCGTAAATGATGTTCGTGTCGCGCGGGTCGATGGCTATCGAGTGGAAATTGATCAGATCGGGGTGGTTCTTGGGCGAGATGCGTTCCCACGAATCGCCGGAATCCGTCGTCCTGTAGACGGCAGTGAGCGTTCCGGCCACCAGAATCTTCGAGTCGTTCGGGTCGAGCGCAATTGCCCGAACCGACTCGTCCTTCATGTCATGGAGTTCGCTCCACGTGTCGCCCCCGTCGACGCTCTTGAAGACGCCGCCGGCTTTCGCGCGATCGGTCGACCAGACCGCCGCGTAGAGCAGGCTCGGGTCGCCAGGATCGATGATCACCTTGTCGAGGACCAGACCGGGCCGGTTGAAGCCGGGTACGGCACGCGACCAGTTACGCCCGCCGTCTCGCGAACGATAGATCTGGCCGTCAGACGTGCCGACGAATATTTTCTGGGGATCGTCCGGGGCAATACGAAGCGAACGGACGCTCCCGCCATACGGACCGGTCACACTCCAACTTCCGACGGATGACTGGCGTTCGTCGCCACTCGCTCCGGGGGCGGCCGCGCTGACAACGCTCGAGAAACCGAGCAGCGCGACGCACGCGAGGACACTGAACAAATGCATCATGAAAACATCTTCTCCACGAGGAATCTCAGGACGTGTTGCGAATGATATCACAGCGAATTCCGAGCTCCGTTTACACTCTATCGGGCCTCACGAAAGAAAAACGGGCAGGGTCTCCACCAGGTCTGGTGGAGATCCTGCCCATATTCGCGCTGGTATACCGAATCCGATGGTGGCTCCGGCACGAAGCCGGAGCCACCGAACCGAAAGGGCCTACATCGTGCCCTGGCAGTTCTTGGTGATTTCGTCGGCAGTCCGACCCTCGGGAACGAGATAGAGCTCGACGCGACGGTTCTCCTTCGCATCGGCCTTCGGGCACTTGTCGTCGTAGCTCCGGACCATGATCCGGTTACGATCGATGCCCTTCTCGGTAACGAGGTAATCGCGAGCGTTCTCGGCACGCTTGAGAGCGATACCGGCGCGCTCACCCTTCTCGGAGTGACCGTCGATCACCAACTGGTAGGTCGGATCCTGCTGGAGCCGGACCGCTGCTTCATCGAGACAGAGCTTGACGACGTTGTCGACACGAGCCGTGTTCCGCTTGAAGTACCGGCGTCCATCAGGACAGATCTCCTCGATCTCCGCAACGCGCTTGGCATCGACGTTGACCGTAACGCGCTCGGTGCGAACGCAGTTCGGGTCGCCGTCACCAGTCGTGACCGAAACCGTGATCGTCTTGCCGCCCATACCCGTGGTGTCGAGCGAGACTTCGCTGTCGCTGTTGCGACGGAGCGAGCCCTCGGACGAATTCCACTCGTACGTGACCGCGCTCGGGCCGTTGTCAGGATCCGAAGCGCTTGCCCGGAACGTGACGACCTCGCCCTCGGTGACCGAAGTAGAACTCGCCGAAAGCGAGACGGTCGGGCACTGGTTCGGCCGCTTCTTCACGTTGACCGATACCGAGCAGTCAACCGCCGGATTGAATCCGTCGCTGACCTGCGCAGTCGCGGTGTACGAACCCTCGGCGAGTCCCGAAGCGTCGAACGTAACGTTCGCGCCCGAGCCGACGATGCGACCGCCCGTGGCCGACCAGCTGTAGGTCAGCACGTCGCCGTCCGGATCGTTGGCATTCGCCATAAGCGCGACCGAGTCGCCGATGTAGACGTCCATACTGGCAGCGGAGACGCCCGAGCAGGTCGGCGGCTTGTTGGGCGGAGGCGGCTCCTCGCACTCGTCACGCGTACCAATGCCAACGTACGCGATGAACCCGTTGTGATCGCCATTCTCGAACGTCTGGTCGACGAAGTTGTACACCGGAACCTGGATCACCGTCGGCGGAGCCGGGATGAACGTGAAGCCCTTCAGGTTGAGAACCGGGTACGTCTCGTTGTCGCCACCGTTCAGCAGCCGGCGATAGGCACCGCCGACCGAGAAACGCCCGTCATAAAAGAAGAAACGAGCGCCCAGCGTAAGGTCGAGCGGATCGTTCTGGTTTACCACCGGCGTCTGACCGCCGATGAAGTTCGTCCAGTTGAGTTCGCCGATGAGCTCGGCGTGCTTGTTGACCGCATACGAAGCGCCAAGGCCGAGGCCCAGCTTGTTCGGACGGTCGACCGTCTTGACGTCACCAACGTTCGGGTCGCCGACGACCGTGTAGCTGATGTTCTCGTAGAGACGGAAGTGGCCGTCGTTGAACTCGTGACCGAGGGCCAGGAAAGCGCCGTAATCGACCTCACCCGACGTGCGTCCGCGGGCAAGCGCATTCTGGTTGCGCGCCGTCGGAATTACGACGGTGCCACCGAGCGCGAGCGAGAAATGCGGATGCTCGTCCGGATCGATCACTTCGAACTTGGTACCAAGGGACGCATCGCCAATGCCGTTGCCGGACTGACGGGCGCCGAAAATCGGACGTCCCAGGTTGTCGAATCCGAGGAAATCCACCTGGCCGGCGAACGGAAGATCCGGGTAGTAAGCCGGACGGTCGGTCACGATGGCCGGGCCGAGGCCGACGGATCCACCGGGGAGACCGAAGTTGTCCACGATCACCGTGCCCGCGGGAACGATCGGGTTGCCGAAACGTCCAAGCACAGGAAGGATGCCGCCACCAAGCGCTCCCGTTCCCGGGAAATAGGCAGCGCCGCCATCCGTGCCACCAAACGGCGGTCCAAAGAACACGTAAGGGGAGCGGCGATACGCCAGAACCGCGTTGTAGCCGGTTCCCGAAACCAGGAACGGCTGGCGGATGGTCGTCTGCTGCCACGTGTTGAGGTTGGCCCAGACTTCCCACCGATCGTGGAGACCGATAGTGAAGTTCACGGGAACCTGATTGATGTCGATGGCGCCCGGTTCGCGGTCGAAGTTATTCCAGAAGAACCCAACGCTCATTTCCCACTTGTTGAGGGTGCGCGTCGAATACGTATTGAAAAGACCCGTTCCACCGTAAACCGTCGGCGCTTTCATGTGATGGAGCAGTTCGCACTCGTCACTGTCCAACTTGTCGCCGTCGTCGGCCGCCCAAGCCGTGCTGTTCAGCAAGAGCACTGCGAACACCAGCGCGAGAGCTTTGCGAAAATGACTCATCGTTCGCCTCCTGACGTTACCGTTGTTATCTGTCTAGTTTGAGGATACCGGACCAGCTTCGCGATCCTCACTGTGCGCTTTTTTGCCGGATACCTTGCCCAAGGAATCCGCTGCGCGAGGGTGTTCCCCCTCTATGTCAACCCCTGCTCGCTGTCGTATCCCGCTACTTGATCGGAGGTGCATTTGAGGCGCTGCAACTCGTAAACATTCAATGCCCCGCCGCGCTATCCGTCGATCGAATCGACATCGGGAGTCACACGCCAGAGCGCAAAATAGATTGTGAAGACGTTGCCGTTATACACAGTTGAAAGAGTCGAGTCAACCCGAAACCCAACCGTCCGTTCACTTTCCCGCGATCCGGGCCGCTCCGTCCGTCTCGGATTTGCTGGGCCGGCGCCGGTCCCGCGAGCGTCTCACTGACGCTTGCGGGACCGGCCTGCCCCGGATTCCCCTACGCGTAGATCCCGCGCATTCTCACGTCGGATCCCACCCGGTCGATCGCGAGCATATAACTGGCGATACGGGCATTCACGCTGTGCTTTTCGGCGAATCGGACCACATCGTTGAAACTGGCGACCATGATGTCCGCCAATCGCTCGTTGACGACGTCCTCACGCCAGAAATAGCCCATTCGGTTCTGGACCCACTCGAAGTAGCTGACCGTCACGCCGCCCGCATTCGCGAGAATGTCCGGAATGACGAAGACGCCAGCGTCGGCGAGGATCTTGTCGGCATTCGCCGTCGTCGGCCCGTTCGCGCCCTCCGCAAGCACCTTGCAGCGGATCTTGTGCGCATTCTTGGACGTGATCTGGTTCTCCGTCGCGGCGGGCATGAGAATGTCGCACTCGAGCTCCAGAATCTCGGCGTTCGTGATGCGATCCGCGCCCTCGAACCCTTCCAGGGTCTTGTTTTCCCCGAGGTACTTGAGCACCGCCGGCACGTCCAGGCCCTTCTCGTTCACGATGCCGCCGTAGATGTCCGAGATTGCGGTCACCTTGTAACCGACTTCGTGCATAAGCCTGGCAGCCGTGCCGCCGACATTGCCGGAACCCTGGATGACGACCCGAGTGTCCGGAATGTTGAGCTTGAACTTCTTGACCGCCTCGTTGCTGACGATGAGCAACCCGCGCCCCGTCGCGTCGCGACGCCCGCGCGAGCCGCCGATGTCAACCGGCTTGCCGGTTACGACGGCCGTGACCGTGTGACGGGCGTGCATGGAGTACGTATCCATCATCCACGCCATCACCTGCTCGTTCGTGTTCATATCGGGCGCGGGCACGTCGCGCTCCGGTCCGATGAAGTCGATCAGTTCAGCCGTGAAGCGGCGCGTAAGTCGCTCCAGTTCGCCTGGAGACATCTGGTGCGGATCGCAGATGATGCCGCCCTTGGCGCCTCCGAACGGCACGTTCACGACGGCACACTTCCAGGTCATCCACGCGGCCAGCGCGCGAACTTCGTCGAGGTTCACATCCGGTGAGTATCGGATTCCACCCTTCGCCGGACCGCGCGCGAAACTGTGCTGCACCCGATAGCCGACGAAGACCTCCACGTGGCCGTCATCCATGAATACGGGGACGTAGGTGGTGATCTCGCGGTTCGGCCACCGCATGATCGTGTACAGATTGGGATCGAGGTCGAGCAGCCGCGCGGCCTCGTCAAATCGCGACATCATGGACTCGAACGGATTGTCCTCTTTGATGTCGCGGGCGTCGTCGACATACGGACTTGGCGCCATCGATTCTTGTTCTCCTGCCAGGCAGTTGTAGTGGGGTGATTCCCCGTGGTAGTGCGGCAGTATATACGCACGACTGCCGCGTGTCAGGGGAATGCGCCTGGAATCGCCCGCACGCTTGCCAGCGCGGCTATTCGCGGCTCCGGTAGCCGGCCGGATCGATGACGACTTCCTCGAATCCCGCCCCTTTCACGGCCGCGGCGATAGCGTCAGCCGTCGCCGGATCCTCAGCGCGGGGTAGTTCTTCGACTGCCAGCTCTACCCGGGCGTCCGTCTCGTGATGCCTGACTCTCAACTGCCTGAACCCGAGCGCACGAAGCGCGGCTTCGGCTCGCTCGACGCGTTGGAGCCTTCCTATCGTCACCGGGGTGCCGTGGGGGATCCTGGAAGACAGGCACGCCGATGCGGGCGCGTCCCAGACGGCAAGGCCTAGTTGGCGGGCGACGGCGCGAACGTCGCCCTTCCGGAAACCGAGCTCGACCAAAGGGCTCCTGACGTCGCACTCCGCGGCCGCTATTCGTCCCGGCCGGTGGTCCGAAAGATCGTCGGAATTGGTGCCGTCGACGACGACGGCAAACCCCTCGTTCGAAGCGATCGAGGCGAGCTGACCGTAGAGCTCGCTCTTGCAGAAGTAGCATCGGTCTGGAGAGTTGCGAACGTATCGAGAGTCGTCGATTTCGTTGGTTTCGATCCATCGGTGCGCAAGGTTGAACCGCGCCACGATGCCTTCGACCATTTCGCGCTGAACGGCCGGATAACTTGGACTGATCCCGGTGACCACCAGTGCGCGAGGTCCGAGCGCGTGCGAACCGGACACCGCGAGCAACGCGCTGTCCACGCCGCCGGATAGCGCTACGACAACGGAGCCGGCGTCCACGAACCAACGGTCAAGGCGCCGACTCAGTTCGCAATGGCGCTCGCCGGCGGCCGCCGTTTCAGTTGTCTCCACGACTGAATTCAAGCTCGTCATTGCAACAGTCCGTCGCGACTATAGCATCGGGCCGCTGTGGTAGCATGACACGCTTTCCGGGGGAGCACCGATCAATGGGTCGCATTCGTTCGTTCGTCGTCTTTTCCGCAGTTGTCGTGAGCCTTCTCACGCTCACGGGCACAGGCAAGGGAGGCCAGCGTCCAGCGGAATCGGCGCCTGCGCCGCAACTGGATACGCGCGGGCTCGACGCATTCGAGGAAGGACAAAAGGCACATCAGCAGGGCCGCCTCCCCGAAGCGATCGCACTGTACGACAAGGCGATCGAGTTGGATGCCGAGTTGTGGGGCGCTCATTTCCAGAAGGGTGTCGCCTTGCTCCAGAGCGGCAGGCCTGCCGATGCCGAGCGCTCCCTGCGACGCGCCGTCGAAATCGAACAGGAATTCGCCGCAGCCCACGCGGCACTCGGCAACGCCTTGCTTGCGCTCGATCGACCAGCCGACGCCATCGTAGAGTTCCGCAGGGCTTTCGCAATCGACCCGGCGCTCGTGCAAGCCCGCGCGAACTTAGCCGTTGCACTCTGGAGAACGTGCGCGTGGGCGGACGCAGAACGCGAATTGATACTGATCGAAACCCAGAACGCGGCCACCGCCGATACAGAGACGCTTCACGCCGAGGTCTGCCTGAAACTCGAGCGAAAGGCCGACGCTGCGCGTTACTACGACCTGGCCCTTGCCCGGAATCCGCGCCACTCGGATGCGTTAATCGGCCGATCTCGCCTTCGAATGGCCGCCGGAGATCTCGAAGGCGCCGTTGCCGATCTGACGCTCGCAAATCAGGTTCAACCCTCGCCCGAACTGGCCTCCGAGCTTGCGGCGCTCTCGGCCCGCTCCAACGACCCGGAGCGGGCGCTTGGCCCGCTGCGCGAACGCGTGCGCGTCGAACCGGCGAGCCGGGCGGCCCGGCGCGACCTGGCAGAGATGCTCGTCCGTGCCGGCAAGCTCGATGAAGCGAAGTCTCAGACGGATGCGCTCGTCGCCCTGGCTCCGAACGATCCTGCGTCTCACGAGATGGCCGGCGACGTGTTCGCGGAAAGGGCGCCATTGGACGCCTCCCGGTACTACGTTTGGGCGGCGCGCCTCGCCCCGGAGGCCGTCACTGCGCGGCTGAAACTCGGCACGGCGCTCGTGCGTGCCACGAAGTTCGCAGAGTGCGTCGAGCCTCTTGCGTTCGTCATAGCGAAACGGCCGAACGAGCGGGACGCGCACGCTGGGCTCGCGGCCGCCTACTACGCTCTTCATAAGTTCGCCGACGCCGCGCGCGAGTTCGGGTGGCTCGCCGAGCACGAGCCGGACGCGGCCTTCGTGCAGTTCTACCTCGGAGCGAGCCTCGATCGGACGGGCGAATGTTCCAAGGCGATTGCGGCGTTCGAACGCTTTCTCCAGCTGGCGGATGCTTCGGCCGATGGTGCGCGAATCGGTGAAGTGAATCTACGATTGCCCGGGCTCAGACGACAGGCCGAGCTTGGGTGCAAGAAAGGCGCAGGCAAGTAGGGCCCCGATGAGAAACGAGCGATTGTGGACACTCCCTGGCGAATTCTACTCGAAAGGCCGGATTTCGCGATTTGCACACCTTGCGGCAGCCGTGGTGTTTGGCGTTTCGGCGGCCTTCGGCCAACAGCGGCCTCCAGACGTTCCGATTCCGCCGCCGCCGTCGGAAACGTTCGTCCGTCTGACCGAGGCGGAGCTGATCAGGAAACTGCCGGAACGCGAGCAAGCGCTCATCGTGAACGTTCGCGACTCCCGTGACCGCTTCGACAAGTTGCTCGACATCAGCGACCTGAGGCTGGCCGCGATCGGATTCGAACTCGATCGCAATGCCGGGCCGGTTCGGGATCTGCTGCTTCTCTACGACGCAACGTTGCGCCTCGCGGACAAGCGCCTTCGCTCCTCCGAGACCAATGCCGGCCCGCGCGACAAGTTGTACAAGCGCCTCGAGCGTCGACTCTCGAAGCAGAAACTCATCTTCGACGCCATCCTGTCGGAGTTGCGGCCGGATGACACGCCTACCGGACAATCCGTGTCCAACACGCTAGAGTCGATCCGCGTGCGCGCACTCAACTCCGCCCTCGACGCCGACATACTTGAAACGCCGAAGGAGCCTTGATGCGCGTACGATCGTTACGAGCTTGTGCTCTGACCCTTCTCGTATCCGTCTTGTTCGTGTTCGGGGCTTCCACGGCTTCCGCTCAACGCAAGGGAGAGTACCTCACCGGCAGCGAGCTGGATCTCGTTCGCGAGAACCAGATCATCGACGTCCGGGCCGAGATTTTTCTCAAGGTGGCGGACCGACGCCTGGTGGCGCTAACCGAACCAGCCGGACCAACCGGCGATTCCCGCTCGAGAAAGTACGGGCCACTTCCGTCGGGTTCCCCCGTGGACTTGCTTGACGATTACCGGAAGACCGTCGAGGAACTGATGGACAAGCTCGACGACGAGTTCGAGAGAACCGGTATGACGGACACGCTGAAGAAGGCGCTCGAGTCGTCGGTGTCCGAGATGGATCGCCAGCTGGCGGTCCTCGCGCAGATCAAGACGAAATCAACGGACCCGGCGTACGCTTCGTTCCATCGCCGCGCGGTCGAGGGCGCGACTCAGTTGCGTGACGGGGCCCGCGACGCGCTCGAGCCGGCTCCCTGAGCAACTTTCGCCGGCGAGTGTCTCAGCTGCGCAAAAGCGGTCCGACGAACAAGCGCGTCTCGTAAACGAACTCGACGCGTCCATCCGACTCCGCGCGCTCGAACAGATCGGCCAGGCCGGCCAGGAGCGGGGCGTGCAGCGGGTGGCCAGGCTCAGGCGCATAGGATGCCGACTCCACCCGGCCGACGAGTCCCTCTAGATCGAAGAACTGAGAGTTCGGACACACGATGCGCTCGTAGCTCGAGTGACCGAACAGGTGCTCGAGCTCGGTATCGCCAACCCCTTCGTGGCTCACCGCAACATAGTCCAGGCCGTACTTCCGAAGCAGTTCTTCGTACTCGCGCATGAAATCGGACCGGGCGGTGTCTCGCACGTTCCAGACCAGGGCAGCCAGCCCGCCGGGTCTAAGGATGCGTGCCCATTCGGCGCGCGTCGCATCTCCGGCGAACCAGTGGTACGCCTGTGCCGCGGAAACGACATCGACACTGCCGTCAGGCAAAGTCGTTGCGGCCGCCGAGCCGTCGACGCTATCGAAATTCTCGCACTCGCCAAGCAGCCGTTCCGCCGCGCCGCGCATTTCCGCGTTCGGCTCGATGCCCCAGACTCGGAAACCGCCGTCGAGGAGCGCGCGGGCAAAGATCCCGGTTCCGCAGCCGATGTCAGCAACGCGCGCCTGCCCGGCGCCGCTGCATCGATCGGCGATTGCTTTGACGACCGCCGCGGGATAACTCGGCCTGTAACGGACATAGTTGTCGACGCGCGACGAAAACCGCTCGCGGGGATCGCGTTCGAGTTCTGCCACGGTCACCGCCCCATCCGTTCGCGAAGGTCTAGAATCTGCCGGCAGTGGTTCGTACCGTGCCTGGCATAGATTGCCACGAGCTCGTCGAGAGTAACTTCGCCCATCTCGGGATGGAAAGCCGATCGTCCAAACGCCTCGTCCGGTAGCGATCGCAGCATCCGGCCCCAGCGTTCGTGCAATCCATCCAGAATCGCGAGCGAAGGTGCGACCGGCAGCGTCGACGAGTCCGGAAGCGCGGCCCACGCGTCCTGGTCGTAGGGGCGGATCGTCGGGTGGTCCTCCGTGACGACGAGGCGCATCCGTATGAAGGAGTTCATATGCGAATCGGCGAGATGATGGATGACCTGCCGCACCGTCCAGCCACCTTCCCTGTACGGTGTGTCGAGCGCCGCGTCCTCGAGACCGGCGACGGCGTCGCGCGCCTGGATCGGGAGTCGCTCTATCGCCGAAAAGTACTCGAGTCTCTCTTCTGACATTTACAGAAAGCCTCCACGATATCGGCCAAGGCTCGATCGGGCCCGCCCTCAGTCGTCAAGTGAGAACAGGTCCTCCAGGTCGGCACGCGTGAGCGTCTTTCCAAGCGATGCCTCGGCGCCCAGTACCCCGGCCACCAGTTCCCGCTTCTTAGACTGCAACTCGACGAGCTTGTCTTCGACAGTGCCCTTGGCGATAAGCTTGTACGCAAACACGTTTCGCGTCTGGCCGATGCGGTACGCACGATCCGTCGCCTGGTCCTCGACAGCGGGATTCCACCAGGGATCGTAGTGGATGACGTAGTCGGCGCCCGTCAGGTTCAGGCCCGTTCCACCGGCCTTGAGGCTGATGAGGAAGAGCGGCACCGTCGGATCTTCGTTGAAATGACGGACCCTTTCGGCGCGATCCTTCGTCGAGCCGTCGAGGTACTCGTAGTCGATCTGCTCCGCATCGAGCCACTCACGCATGATCGCCAGCATCTCCGTGAACTGGCTGAAGATGAGCGCCCGATGACCTTCCGAAACGAGCTCGTGCACCATCTCCTGAAGCAGTTCCATCTTCGCCGACACCAGCTTTTCTTCATCGACAGGCAGTTTCAGAAGCCGCGGATGGCAGCACACCTGCCGCAGCTTGAGGAGTGCGGCGAGGATCGAGATATGGCTCTTCTCGATCCCCTTCTCGTCGATCTGTTCGAACAGCGTCTTCCTCGTGAGTGCAAGGACGTCACGGTATAGCGCCCGCTGCTCGGGGAGCAGGTCGAAGTGGACCACCGATTCGAACTTCTCCGGCAGGTCGTCCGCCACCTCGTTCTTCATTCGGCGGAGAATGAATGGAAAGACGCGGCGCCGCAGTTTCGCTTCGGCTTCCCGGTCGCCGCGAGTGGTGATCGGAACCTCGTAGTGCTGACGGAATCGCGGAAGCGATCCGAGCAGCCCGGGAGTCAGAAAGTCGAAGATCGACCAGAGTTCGGAAAGCCGGTTCTCGATCGGAGTTCCGGTGAGTGCAAGCCTGTGATCCGAGCGAAGGCGCTTGCTCGCCCTTGCCGTCTGTGACTCCGGGTTCTTGATGTTCTGCGCCTCGTCGAGAATGACGTACCTGAACTCATGTTCCCCGAGCGTCTCGACGTCTCGCCGCAGAAGGGCATAGTTCGTGATGACGAGATCGTGCGACGCAATTTTCGCGAAGCGCTCGTTCCGTCCGGGACCGGTAAGGTCCAACACCTTGAGCGACGGCGCGAACTTCTCGGCCTCTTCCTGCCAGTTGACGACGACGCTGGCCGGCACGACGACGAGCGATGGTTTCTTGCCATCCTGCTTCTTGGTTTTCAGGAGTAGCGCGAGCGCCTGTACGGTCTTTCCGAGGCCCATGTCGTCGGCCAGCACCCCCGACAAGGAATACCGGTTGAGGAACCAGAGCCAGTCGAGTCCACGCTGCTGGTAAGGCCGCAATGTCGCTTTCAGCGTCTTGGGCGGCTCGCTGCGGCCGACACCTTCGAAGCCCTGGAGACGCTTGATGAACTGCCTGAAGCCAACCGACGGCTTCAAACCGTCCTGTTCGCCAAGCCGCTCGGCCAGCTCGTTGGCCTCGAACAGGTTCACCCGGAACTTCCCATCCGGTTCCGGCCGCGCCTGAACGGTATTCAGCGCTTCCGAAAGCTTCACGAGCCGGTCTCGCGGAATTTCCACGTGGCTGCCGTCCGCAAGCTGCATATAGCGCTCGCCGGAAACCAGGGCGTGCTGGAGCGTGACGATGTCGATGACGTGATCGCCCGCCTTGGCCGTGATGTCGAGAGTAAACCACTCGATTCCGCTCGACGCATCGACGTTGATCGACAGATCGAACTTCTTGCGCGAGACACGAAAATCTCCGAGGCTCTCCGCGCCGTAAATCTTCCACTCCGCGCCAAGCCCCTTGAGTTCGGAGCTCACGAAATCCAGTGCTGCGTCGCCGAGAGCTACGAATGTGTCGCTCGAGGTGTATGTCGGAGAGAAGCCGAAATCGAGGAGCTTCTGTCGAGCCAGCGCCTCGGACGAAGCCTCACGCTCTGCCCAGAGGCGCTCCCCGGCGCGAACGTACTTGGCGTCGCCTGTCACTCGAAGGCCGGCGTACTCGAAACCGAGACGAGCTTCGAGCGCGCCGAGCTGTCGAGGCGCAAGCGTGAGCACGACGGACGGCGAAACCTTCTTGAGCTCGACGGCGCTTGCCGCCGCCGACAAACGGATCTCGATACCAGGCGCAGGTTCCGGTGCAACGTCGAACAGAAATCGCGGGGTGTCGTCGCCGCCGATTCTCTGCTCGCCGCTCGATCCAAGCTGGCCCGCAAGTGCCGACGCCCGCGGTGTCACGCGACAAACGAGCGATCCCGCCCGGAGCCACGAGACGTCGCCTGCAAAGAGCCGGACGTCAGCGAGTGCGACGGCGCGATCCGAGTTCGGAAGCCGCCAGGTAGCCCGCATGGTCAGCTCATCCTCCGACGTCACGTCCGTCTCGAGCACGAGACGCGCCGGTTCTGCCGAAAAGACGATGCGCTCTCCGGTCCAATCGTCGAACACACCGCCCGAAGCGCTCAACAGGTGCAGCAGCGTCGCGGCGTCCTCATTCGTCAGCCGAAACACCTTCCTGCGCGTATCCGCCGTCCCGTGCTGCACGACGAACTGGAGCAGCAGTTCGTCGGACCGGCGTAAGCGGATCTCGTCGACAGGCGCCGCCGGCGCAGGCGTCCTGCGACGGCGCGAGCGCCCCGCACGCGCGACTGTCTGCCCGGACAGGATCGGACGGAGGTTCGTAACGGGCTGGGTGGTCCTCGAGTCGACGATCGTCAACTCGAGGCCATCGTTGGCCTGGCGAACCCGGTATCGAAAGCGCTTCGCATCGGGGTCGCTGGCCTGCCGTGTGCCGCTTGCGCTGATGATGTTGAGAAGCGGAGAACCGAGGTCGACAGCCGCGCGGCCGACCGAAACCGGTGCGGGTATCGGGACAACGGCCGCTCCGCCTTCGCCGAGGAACGCGGCCGGATCGACGTGCGGCGCATCCTCGCCCGGCGTTCCGCGCCGGCGCCGGCGAGGGCGGCGTCGGCGCCGCTTCTGGGTGCGCTCGACGGCTTCGCCTTCCGGCTTCGCATCGGCGGCCGGTTCGACCGCGTCATCCGGACTCGCGGCATCGGCATCGACACCGGCCGCACTGTTTGCAGCGCTCTCCGGATTCCCGTTGCGTGAAGATCGTCCGTTGCCGCGCGGCCTGGCGGCTGCCTGCTTCGAACCGTCGAGGCAGTACGACATTGCGACAGCCACAGCGTGCTTGCACCAGGGACCTACATTGAACGGGCACGTACAGCGAGCGCCAAACTTGCTCGGCCGCAGGTCGATCTCGACCCGGTACGGATACTGATCGCTTCCTTTGACCCGGCCGCGAACCGATCCATTGTCTGCCGTTACGCTGAGGACGCGGCCGGTACGGAAGTACTGCTGGCCGCGATCAAAAATGGACTCGCCTGCAAGACTTGCAAGTCGCTCGATCGTCAGATCGCTCATATTCTGATGTTCGTTTCCTGCACTCTTCGATTCACTGCAACGTGTCTGGAGATCCTGCCTGCCGACTCCGCCGAAGATTACCCACGCTATCGGCTACCGAATACCTGGGCTGTTACCGTCTCAATCGTTCGGGCTGTCCGTCCCAGTGGACCGGGTGACCGGCACTTCCCTGCTGCGTCTTCGCCCCACGCCCGTTGGCAACCGGGGGAGCGACCCTCCAAACGGCGGGCACTATACCCCGTTTTGATTTGGAGAAGCAAGACTTCGTAGAATGAGCGCGATGAGCGATCACGAACGTGAGCGGCGAGTCGCGGCAATCCTGCTTGCGGGGGGGCGATCGACACGAATGGGAGACTTCAAGCAGTGCATGCACTTTCGAGGAACCACGATCGTCGAAGCCTGCGTCCGGACGCTGCTCGCAACGTCAGTGGACGACGTGGTCGTCGTGACTGGCCATCGATCCTCGGACGTTGCCGCGTGCCTCTCTCCATATGGAGTCCGCCTGGTGCACAATTCGGCGTATGCTGACGGTATGTCGACAAGCGTTCTCGCGGGTGTATGCGCCATCGAGCCCGAAGATGCAATGATGATCTGCCTTTGCGACCAGCCTCATCTGCTGCCCGAGGTTTTCGAAACCGTCATTGGCGCTTACAGGTCCACTGGCGCCGCCATCGTAATGCCGGCGATCGCGGGCGACACGGGACATCCCGTCATCTTCGCCCCCTCCTTGCGATCCGAGATACTCGCCGTGGATCCGTCCGTGGGTCTTCGATCCGTCACGTATGCGAACCGCAGCCGGACACTGCGAGTTCCCGTGGATTCGCTCGGCGTCCTCGACGACATCGATACGCAGGAGGACTACGAGCGATTGCGCTGACGCATCGCCCGGCTTCCAAGACATGAGCGCGCCCTTGAAGCCCCAGAAGGTGCAGCCTCGATTCCGCCGCAAGAGCCTTTGGCGCCGAATCGTCACGCCGCGTAAGGTCGCTGTGCTCGGCATTTTCGCGGCGATCGGGCTCGGAGTGTTCGGTTACTTCTACGTGCAGTACAGCCGGATGCTCGACGCGAAGCTCCGTGGCGACGTCCTGATCCGTACGTCGGGCATTTACGCACAGCCTCGCACGATACGAGCCGGTCAGAGTGTATCGGTCGCGGAGCTCAAGTCTCATTTCGACGATCTCGGATACGCCGAGACCGCGGAGGCGACGGATCCGAACCGCGGGCGATATTCATTCGACAGCAACGGAATGACGATCGTCCCCGGCACCGACGCCATCGTCGACGGGCAGAAGATCTTCCCTGCAGCGACTATCACGTTCACCAAGGACGGAAGCTCGATCGCCAGGATCGCGGAGCCGGGCACGAACAAGCCGATCTCGGCCATCACGATCGAGCCCGAACTTCTTACTACCGTCTCGAACCACAACCGCGAGAAGCGGAAGAACGTCGCCTACGACGACATTCCGAAGAACCTTGTCAATGCGATCGTAGCCATCGAGGATCGGCGGTTTCTCGAGCATCGCGGAATCGATTACCGGGGACTCGTTCGCGCCGTCTGGGTCAACGTGACCAACGGCGAGATCACCCAGGGCGGGTCCACGCTCACGCAACAACTCGTCAAGAACCTCTTCCTGACGTCGGAGCGAACCTACAAGCGCAAGCTCCAGGAAGCATTTCTTGCGATCGTTCTCGAGACCCGTCTGACGAAGGATCAGATCATGCAGCTCTACTGCAACGAGATCTTTCTGGGTCAGCAGGGCACGTACTCGATAAATGGCGTGGGCGAGGCCGCAACCGTCTACTTCGACAAGGACGTCTCGAAGCTCGAGCTCCACGAGTGCGCGCTCATCGCCGGCATCGTGCGCGGTCCGTCGCTTTACTCCCCGTACTCGAATCCGGAAAAGGCCCTCGAGCGCCGCAACCAGGTGCTCGACGCCATGGTCGAAATGACGTTCGTTACGCCAGAGGAAGCGGCCGCCGCGAAGAGTCGCGACCTGGAGGTCGTGGCCAGGCGCGTGGTCGCGAACGCGGATGCTCCGTACTTCATCGACTACCTGCAGAAGGAGTTGCAGACCGTATTCCCCGGTACGGAACTCGCCAGTCAGTCGCTGCGGATCTATTCGACGATCGACATGGACCTGCAGCACGCGGCGGAGAGATCGGTGCGCGAAAATCTCGCCGCGCTCGACAAGGTGGTGCCCGACAAGAAGACGAAGCTCGCTAATCCCGACATGCAGGTTCAGGCGGCGCTCATCGCGTTGAACCCGAAAACCGGCGAGATCTACGCAATGGTCGGCGGACGGGACTACGAGGCGAGCCAGCTCAATCGGGCGACTGACGCGAAGCGGCAGCCGGGTTCCGTTTTCAAGCCGGTCGTTTACGCCGCCGCGATCGAATCGGCATACGGCGCGACCGGATTGCCGCAGCCGATCACGCCGGTCACGCCGTTCCTCGACGCGCCGGAGAAGTTCATCACACCGCAGGGCGACGTCTACGAGCCCGACAATTACGGAAAGTCCTACACCAAGAAGGAGCTTCCACTGCGCGAAGGGCTCGTGAAGTCCCTCAACGTGATAACTGTCCGGGTGGCGGAGCGAATCGGCCTTTTCCAGGTTCAACAGGTAGCGACGAAACTCGGCCTGCCGAAGCCGCCGGCGTTTCTCTCTACGGCGCTCGGCACGACCGAAGCCACACCGCTCGAGGTTGCCGAGGCGTACACGGCATTCGCCGATCTCGGTCAGCGCGCCAAGCCCACTGGACTTGCGCGCGTGACGAACGGTGAAGGAGCGACGGTTCGCGCTCTTCGTCCGGAGGTCCAACCCGCCATCCACCCGCAGACCGCCTTCATCATCACCGATTTCATGAAGGACGTTATCAATCGCGGAACTGCGGCCGGCGCTCGGGCTCGTGGATTTTCCGCCGTTGCGGCAGGAAAGACCGGCACATCCCGGGACGGATGGTTCGCCGGATACACTCCAAACCTCGTTTGCGTCGTGTATGTGGGCTTCGACAAGGGTGAGCAGCTCGGGCTCGAGGGCTCGAAGTCGGCGCTGCCGATCTGGACGGATTTCATGAAGTCGGCGCTGAAATACCGGCCGGAACTGGGCGGCAGCGAGTTCGAGAAGCCCGCGGACGGATACGTCGAGGTGGACGTCGATCCGGAATCGGGCGGGCTCGCTACCCCACACTGCCTGTCGCACCGAGTCGAACTCTTCATCGCTGGCTCCGAACCGAAGGATCCCTGTCCGATTCACGACAGCAGCTTCGCCGAGCCGAACCCAGACGACGGGTCGGACCTCGACACTCCGCCGTACAAGGCGCCGCCGCAAGGCGATCGGCCGAAAAGCGACAAGAGCGGCGACAAGAAGGACCGAAAACAGAAGGACAAATCTGACCGGCCAAGACGCGTGAAGTCCGACGAAGACGACGACAACTGACGGCCATACTCCTGCGCAATGGCACGGAGTCACCAGTCAGTCACCGGCGGGCGGACCAATACGCGGAACTTCGACAGCGTCTTCAATCTGAGTCAGCGAGTCGTCCTCCCGCTTCGGGGCGACCGTCTCGAACGTCAAGCGGTCCAGTCGCTCACGGAACCCGTCCGCCTCCAGCCGTTTCCACATTGCGACTGCCGACCGGTAACTTTCGTGTCGCTGCCCGCGCATCTTGTTGATTGCGCCAAGCACGCCGGCGCGCTCCGAGCCCGCGGCACGTCTCGCCAGTTCCCGGCGGAACTTTTCGAACGTCATCGGACGTCGGACGGCCCGTGGACGCAACGCTCGTCGAGCAACGAGCAGTGCAGCGCTCGACGACATCTCGTCCAGCGATCTCTGAAAGTCCGGGATGAAGACATCGGCATCGTGGAGCTCGCCGAGATAGTCCTGTATCTCCGACAGCGCTTCCAGAATCGGGGCCACGAGCTCGCTCTCGTAACAGGGAGCGAAGAATTCGAGGCTGTACCGGAGCCGCTTGATCGAAATCCGAAGGTCGTGCATACCGTGCGAGTCGTGTGGATCGTCGAGCGCCGGAGCGTGCGCGTACACCTCCGCAATGCGCACGGACAGGGCCCGCGTAGCATTCCAGGCAAACGACTCGGCACAATCGACATCCTCGACGTTCCACATCTTCGCCATCGGATCAGGACTCCTTCCACACAAACGCGAGAAAGCTGTCAGCGTACCGGTCGGAATCGAGTTGCACGAGCATCGCATCGAGAGGCACGCGCGCGATTCGGCGGTCGCGCCGGGCAACGCGAATGAGGTGACGGACCCCCGCACGCTCAGCGGGGGCCGCGCGTGCGAGAAGGTCCTCGTACCAATCGATACGGACGTCCAGGTCCCGAACTGTGCCAAGCGTCGCGGCGATTTCGCGCATCCGGTCCGAGTGGTGCCGCATCGCCTCGGGATCGAAACAATCGCGGAAGTTGCGCATCGCGGACCTGAGCCGCCGCGAACTCACGCGCATCGAGTGCAACTGCTCGATATCGGCACCGAGCAGGGTGCCTTCACGGTACGACATCATCTCTCGAAACCTCGTCTCGAGGATGAGCCGGGCGCATCGGCCAAGCGGCACATCCGGACCGAGACCGGCCACTTCCCACGCCTTCGCCATGGCTACCTAGACGTGCGCGCCCCAAGCGCGCGCCGGATCGTCGAAACGAGGTCCTCCCGAGTGGCGATTGAACCCCACTCGACATCCAGTTCCTCGAGAATCCGGATAGCTACGGAAACGATCGCGGCCTCGTCGATCGCCGTGCCTCGCGTCGAATGCGCCGCGTCTTCGAGAAATGCGCGCTGTGCGGCGGTCAGGCGAACCTTCAACCTGGCGCGCGATTCACGCCGCGGGGCGACGACGGCATCCTCTAGCAACTTCCGAGGTTGTGACACCTCGAGGTCCCGCTGGCGGATCTCTTCGAGCAGATCGGAGTATCGGATGCGATTCACGAGGGTTCCTCCCGCGCATCCTTGGCCGCCGCCTCGACGATAGCCGGGGTTATCGTTGTCGCCCGGGACATCGCACCGGCAAGCAGTGCCGCTGTCGCAATCACGTTGATACGCCGCGGGTTCCCCTTCGAGCGAGAGACGATGCGAGCCGCCGCGCGAAGCGAGAACGGATCACGCTCGGCGCCAGCCACACGAAGCCGATGCGCGATGTACCTGTCGGCATCGGCCGTGCCGAGCGGTTCGAGAACAGCGCGCATTGTCACCCGATCCGCGAGCGACGGGTTCCGGCGAATCGACGAAAGCAGTTTCGGCTGCCCCGCCAGCACGATATGGAGCAACTTTCGCTCGTTGGTCTCGATGTTCATCAGGCGGCGGATGGCCTCGAGTTGGGCCGCGCCCAGCGTATGAGCCTCGTCGATGAGCACTACAGCTTCACGGCCCTCGCGCGCGAGGCCGGCGAGGAAGGAAATTGCCGCGTCGAACAGACCCGATCTCGTCCTGGGCAGCTTGCGCACGCCGAGTTCCTCGAGGATCAGCCGCAAGAGGCCCGCAACGGGCCGGGCCGGCTCGATTATCTGGCCGACGCAGAATGCCGACGGAGGCAGGGTCACGGCAATGCTCCGCAAGAGAGTCGTGACACCGGTTCCAGCGGCCCCGGTGACGACCGAGAGTCCGCCGCCGATCTCGACGATGTCGAAGAGCACTCTGGCGAGCGCCTCGCGGAACGGCTCCGACTCGAATACGAAAGCAGGATCGGGCGACTGGCCGAAAGGATGCACGTACAGCTTCCAGTAACGTTCGACGATTCCGTCCGCAGTGTCCGCGGCGGGATCGAGCGTTGCCGTCGTTCCGATCCGTGAGCCAGTCATGACGCCGTCAGTTACCCGTTTGAATTACGAACCGCGCTAGTTCCGAAGACTCTGTACAGGTGCCGGAATACGGCCACCCCGCCTGATGAATCCGTCCGGAGCGAATGAATTCACCGGCATAATCGGCGCACTGCCAAGCAGCCCGCCGAACTCGACCCGGTCCCCTACCTTACCACCTGGTACCGGAATGATCCGTACGGCCGTCGTCTTGGTGTTCACTACGCCGATTGCCATCTCGTCCGCAAGGATGGCTGCTATCGTCGCAGGAGACGTGTCGCCAGGAACTGCAACCATGTCGAGGCCGACCGAGCAAACGCTCGTCATCGCCTCGAGCTTCTCGAGCGTGAGGGCGCCCTCCTCCGCGGCCACGATCATAGCGCTGTCTTCCGACACTGGAATGAATGCCCCGCTCATCCCGCCAACATAGCTGGTGGCCATCGCGCCGCCCTTCTTCACTGCGTCCGTCAGGAGTGCGAGCGCCGCTGTCGTCCCGGGCGCACCTACGCGTGCAAGGCCCATGAGCTCGAGTATCTCTCCAACGCTGTCGCCGATCGCGGGCGTCGGCGCCAGGCTGAGGTCGCAGATGCCGAATGGAACGCCGAGCCGGCGCGCCGCTTCTCGACCGACGAGCTCGCCGGCGCGCGTTACCTTGAAGGCCGTTCGCTTGATGATCTCCGCGATCTCGCCGAGGTCGCAGTCCGGACCAGCCTGCCGAACGGCGTGCGCGACGACACCAGGGCCGGACACGCCAACGTTGACAACCATCTCCGGCTCGCCGACGCCGTAGAACGCGCCGGCCATGAACGGGTTGTCCTCAACCGCATTCGCGAACACCACGAGCTTTGCGCAACCGATGCCGCCCCGGTCCGCAGTTCGCCGCGCCGCGTCGCAGATGATCCGCCCCATGGTCGCGACGGCGTCCATGTTGATTCCGGCGCGGGTCGTTGCGACATTGACGGAGGAGCACATCCGCTCGGTCACGGCCAGCGCCTCGGGAATCGTCTCGAGGAAACGCGCCTCCGCGACTGTCGCACCCTTGTGAACCAGAGCCGAGTAACCGCCGATGAAATCGACGCCGACTTCACGCGCCGCAGCGTCAACCGCCTTCGCGATCGAGATGTAGTCGACATCCCGGCAAGCCTCGCCGACAGAAGCGATGGGAGTGATCGAGATTCTCTTGTTTGCGACGGGCATGCCGTATTCCGCACTGATCTCGTTGACGGTTGCCACCAGCCGTGCCGCGCGCCGAGTGATCTTTTCGTAGATCGAATCCGCTGTTTCCTGCGTTCGGCGGCTCGCGCAATCGGCCAGGTTCAGACCAAGTGTGACGGTCCGGATATCGAGATGCTCCATCTCGGTCATCCGGACGGTTTCGAGAATCTCTCGTTGCGAAAAATCCATTGCTTTCGACCGTACCGCGCGTTGGTTAAATAGAAAAGGGCCGCCCGCGTGCGTGGGCGACCCTTTGCTTCAAGAAGTGGCGGAGCCGACGGGACTCGAACCCGCGACCTCCGACGTGACAGGCCGGCGTTCTAACCAACTGAACTACGACTCCACTCTTGAAAGACCGTGTGCGCCCGGCGTCGCGGCAATTGCAATGGGCGGTACTGGATTCGAACCAGTGGCCCCCGGTGTGTAAGACCGAAGCTCTACCGCTGAGCTAACCGCCCCCCATCCGGGACGCAAGGCGGGCAATATACAGAGCGACCACTGGAGTGTCAAGCCGGCGGTCCCGAGCGCCGAAGCTCGAATTGCAGCTTCCCGAGCGCGCTCCCGGCCAAGCCGATCCGGCGCGTAATCCGGGATGTCGCGGCCGGTGGTGTAAACTCGACTGCTCAGCCCCGCCATTCCGGGGCCAATTCAAAAAGAGGACACAGGACGAATGTCAAAATGGATGCCGACGGGATTGCTCGTCTCTAGCATGCTGCTAACGACCGTCCATACATCGATGGCGCAGGCGCTGCCGAAGGAACGGAGGACGGACGTGAAAACCACCGAGTCGAAACTGGCATATCCAGAGTCTAAGAAGACTGACCAGGTGGACGACTATCACGGCACGAAGATCGCCGACCCTTACCGGTGGCTCGAGGATCTGGACAGTGCCGAGACCAGTGCGTGGGTCGAAGCCCAGAACAAACTCTCGTTCGGCTATCTGGCTGGGATTCCCGAACGCAATCGGATACACGCCAGATTGAAGAAGCTCTGGAACTACGAGCGATATGCAGTGCCGTTTCGAGAGGGCGGCCGGTACTTCTACTTCCGGAACGATGGTCTCCAGAATCAGAGCGTCCTGTTCACGATGTCGTCGCTGACGGCATCGCCGCGAGTGCTCATCGATCCGAACACGCTTTCTGCCGACGGGACCGTGGCGCTGACTTCCACCGTCGTTAGTCCTGACGGCAAGTACCTTGCCTACGGCGTGTCGGCGTCGGGCTCCGACTGGCAGGAGTGGCGCATTCGCGACATCGAGACCGGCGCGGACACGAGCGACATTCTGAAGTGGATCAAGTTCTCCAGCGTTTCCTGGACCAAGGACGCGAAGGGCTTTTTCTACAGCCGCTACGACGAGCCGAACGCGGCGACGAAGATGGAGGACGCCAACTACTTCCCGAAGCTCTGCTACCACAGAATCGGCACTCCTCAGAACGAGGACGCCCTCGTGTACGAGAGAAAGGACCAGAAGGAGTGGAGTTTCGGCGGATCCGTCACCGAGGACGGCGCGTACCTCATCGTGACGATCGGGCAAGGGACCGAGAACAAGTCCCGGGTGTATTTCAAACCGCTCGCCGACCCCGCGGCGGCGATCACGCCGCTTCTCGACGATTTCGACGCCGACTACACGTTCGTTGGCAACCAGGGCCCGGTTTTTCTGTTCAGAACGACTCTCGACGCGCCCCGCGGCCGGGTGATCGCAATCGATACGCGCAGTCCCGCACGCGAGAACTGGAAACAGATCATTCCGCAGGCGGCCGAAACGCTGACGGACGTCACCCACGTGAACAACTCGCTGGTGGCGGAGTTCCTCAAAGACGCCCACTCCCAGGTGAAGGTTTACGGACTCGACGGGGCGTTCATTCGCGAGATCGAGTTCCCGGGCCTCGGTTCGGTCTCGGGGTTCGATGGAAAGCCCGGCGAGGCCGAGAGTTTCTACAGCTACACGAGCTTCACGACACCGGCGACGATCTATCGCATCGATCTTTCGACGGGCAGGAGCACGGTCTTCCGCAAGCCGGACGTCGATTTCGACCCGAACCGCTACGAAACGAGCCAGGTCTTCTACACGAGTCCGGATGGGACTCGTGTGCCGATGTTCATCAGCCACAAGAAGGGACTGAAACGCGACGGTCAGAACCCGACGATCCTGTATGGCTACGGTGGATTCAACATTTCGCTCACTCCGGAGTTCTCGGTGGTCAGCCTCGTCTGGATGGAGATGGGCGGGATATACGCCGTCGCAAACCTCCGTGGTGGAGGCGAGTATGGCGAGGCGTGGCACGAGGCGGGCACCAAGGCGAAGAAGCAGAACGTCTTCGACGACTTCATTGCGGGCGCCAAGTTCCTGATCGGGAACAAGTACACGTCGCCGGCCAGACTGGCAATCAGCGGCGGCAGCAATGGCGGGCTGCTCGTCGGCGCCTGCCTTCTGCAGCGCCCGGACCTGTTCGGAGCGGCGCTTCCCGCCGTGGGCGTCATGGACATGCTTCGGTTCCACAAGTTCACGATCGGCTGGGCCTGGGTATCGGACTACGGTTCGGCCGACAATTCGGCCGACTTCAAGTCACTGCTGGCTTACTCACCGCTGCACAACGTCAGGCCGGGCGTGAAATACCCGGCAACACTGGTGACCACCGCCGATCACGACGATCGCGTTGTACCCTCTCACTCGTTCAAGTTCGCCGCGGCGCTTCAGGCAGCGCAAGCGGGACCGGCTCCAATTCTGATTCGAATCGAGGTAAAGGCGGGACACGGTGCCGGCAAGCCCACGTCGAAGCGCATCGACGAGGCTGCGGACCGTTATGCATTCCTCGTTCGTGAACTCGGGATGACACTTCCGAAGTGAGATCGACGGGGGCGAACCACGGTGACGACAGTCGAGGTTTCGCCCCCTCCATCGGCTCGAGATGGCGTATTTCGACCTGACAAATCGCTTCTGGACCTGGGGATGTCTTGCAATCGCGGTCTTCGTGGCCGTTCAGGCCGGCGTGGTGTTGTCGGAGGTTCGCGACTCGCAAGCGGCCTTACGCCAGGTCAGCGACGTGTCGAGCAGCCTGATGCTCTTCGATCGTTCCGTTCGCGATCTGGAGCAGGCGCCGATCGAGAACGACCGAGACTGGGAATTGCTTTGCAACGCCGCCGAGTCGCGGCTGAATGACGTATCGACGGCGGCCGCGGGCACGGGTGGATCGGACGAGGCGATTGCAGGACTGGCTCAATCGCTTGCCTCGGTGCGCTCGGCTCACGATGGCCTCGCGGCGCGCGGGCGGGCGTCCTCGCGCGACCCGCACGCCCTTACTGGCGCTTTCGCGGCACTGGTCACAGCCATTGACATAGAACTGCTGCGAATTCGGGATATGAGGCTCGAACGGCTCTCGACCCTGGAGTCGCAACAGAGGTGGCTCTTCTGGCTCGTTCTCTTCGCTTGCCTGATGGCGATCGCCGCGGCCGTCGTGGCCATCCGGTTTCAGGGCGAGTTCTCGGATCGGTGGCGTCAACACGCAGCGACGCGGCAGAAGGACGAGCGATATCGGATGCTCGTGGAGCACGCATCGGACGGAATCTTCATCGTCGACCGGAACCTGGTCATCGTCGATGCAAATGCCAGCGGGTTCACCATGCTCGGCGCTCCGCCGGGGGAACTCGAGGGTCATTCGTTCCGCGAGCTCATCGTCGCCGAGTCGTCGAGCGCAATGCTGCGATGCCTGCACGAGCTCAAGGTCGGAGAGACCGCCGTGACGGAGGGGCGATTGCGACGGCGGGACCGCTCGGAACTCATCGCCGAGGTGAGTCTGAAGGACCTGCCAGACGGCTCCTTGCAGATCGTCCTTCGCGACGTCACGGCGCGCCACATGGCCGAAGAGACTCGTCGCGAGGCCGAGGAGACGGCCCGCAGGCACCAGGAAGCGCTGCTTCGGCTGGGCAAGCTCGAATCCCACAGCATTGAAGGCATCCAGGCTGCGCTGGCCGAGACAACCGAGGTCGTCGCCGATGCAATGGGCTCGTCGCGAATCGGCGTGTGGCTGTTCGACGGGGTCGAGTCGAAACTCCGGTGCGCCGACGAGTTCGACCGGAAGGCGCGCCGCCACTCGAGCGGTATCGAGCTCGACTCGCAGAGCTATCCGGATTTCTTCAGGTCGCTTACGTCGTCGCGCATCATCGACGCGCACGAAGCAGTTCGCGATTCGCGAACGAGCGATCTGGCGGGCAGTTACCTCCAACCGCACGGTATCGCCTCCATGCTGGCGGCGGCGGTTCGGTCCGGCGGCCGTGTGCTCGGGGCCGTGTTCATCGAGCACGTTGGACCTGCGCGCCGCTGGAAGGCAGAGGAACAGTCGTTCGCATCGTCCGTGGCGGACCTCGTCTCGCTCACGCTCGAGCAGTGGGAGCGCATCCAGGCAGAGCAGGCTCTCCGGCTGAGTGAGAAGTACTTCCGGTCGCTCATCGAGAGCGCAACGGACATCATCACGATCATCGACTCCGGCGGGCTCATCCGGTACACGAGCCCGAGCATCGAGCGCATCATCGGCAGGACTCCCGACTCGCTCGTCGGCCAATCGATACTCGACCTGGTACACGACGATGACGCCGATGTCTTTCGTTCCCTCTCGAACAATGCGGCGGCGAGTTCCGGGTCGTCCGAAGGATTCGAGTTTCGTCTGATTACGAAGTCCGGCGCCTACCGCGTCCTCGACGCCACGGTCAACAACCTGCTCGACGATCCTGCCGTCGCCGGCATCGTCGTCAATTCGCGCGACATCACGGACCGGATAGCGATGGAGCGAGAACTGGCGGAACGCGTGCGCCTCGCGAACTTCGGGCTGGAGGTCAGTTTTGCTCTCACGCGAAGCGATTCGCTCGCGACCACGCTCCAACGCTCGGCTGACGCGATGGCCGAGCACCTCGGCGGCGCGTTTGCAGGCGTCTGGATGCGTTCGCCGGCATCGGACGGAATACTCGAATTGCAGGCCGCGGCGGGCACTCATCGGGCCCTGTTCCCCTCCCAGGCGCAAACGGCTATCGGCAAATCTGCCATCGGAGCCATCGCGCAGGAGCGCCGGCCCCGGCTGGTCGATTTTGCATCGACCAGCACCAGCGCCGAGGATCGCGAGTGGGCGGGCCGCGCCGGCATCGTTGCGTTTGCCGGGTATCCACTCATCGTCGAAGACCGCCTCGTTGGAGTGATGGCGATTTTTTCGCCGACACCACTCAGCAACACGACTCTCATCGCAATGGCTTCTGTCGCTGACGAACTGGCTCTCGGCATCGATCACGCCCACGCATCGGATGCCCTGCGCGCGAGCGAAGTCCGCTTCCGCTCGATAGTCACGAATGCCCTGGACGGCATCATCACGTTGGACGACCAGGCTCGGATCGAATCGTACAACGACGCGGCGCGCGCTATCTTTGGCTACGAAGCTCGCGACATCACAGGGAGACCACTGGAAGTCCTTATTCCAGACCTCGCTTCCGACGAGACAGTATCAGCCGTTGCGAACCTTCGCGAACGCGCCGTCGGCCGAGTAACGGAATGGGAAGGCCGCCGGAACGACGGCTCGGCGTTTCCGCTCGAGATCTCGCTTTACGAGTTCGAGATCCCGGATGGAATCTACATCGCGATGAGCGCGCGCGACGTCTCGGAACGGCGCGAAGTGGACCGGATGAAGAGCGAGTTCATCTCGACCGTCAGTCACGAACTGAGGACGCCGCTCACGTCCATCCGCGGATCCATGAGCCTGCTGGCGGCCGGCGTGCTCGGCGACTTGCCGCCCGACGCGTCCGATGTGGTCCACGTGGCGGCGCGCAACACGGAGCGTCTGGTCACGCTGATCAACGACATTCTCGACCTGGATCGTCTCGCGCAGGGGAAGATGGAACTTGTGCTGACGGCTGTCCAGGTAAACACGATCTTCAGGCGATCAGTCGAGGCCGTGCGCGCCTTCGCCGAGCAGTCAGGGATTGCGATCAAGTTCGAGGAGTCTCCACTCAGGGTGACTGGTGATGGCGACCGGCTCGTGCAGGTCGTCGTCAACCTGCTGTCGAACGCCGTAAAGTTCTCGCCGAAAGGCGGCGCCGTCCGGCTGGTCGCGTTCGAGACCGACGGAATGGTCGAGATCCAGGTCGTCGATCGTGGACGAGGCGTCCCGAAGGCGTTCCACGAGACGATTTTCGAGCCTTTCCACCAGGTCGAAGGCACTGACGCCCGCGAGAAAGGCGGAACGGGACTGGGTCTCGCCATCAGTCGCGCGATAATCGAGCAGCACCAGGGTTCGGTCGGCGTGACGAGCGAAGAAGGCGTCGGCAGCACTTTCTGGTTCCGTGTGCCTATTGTCGTGGACGACCAGACCGAGTTTGCGATCGTCGAATGCTCGAGCGTGCTGGTCCTGTCGCCGGATGCATCGGCGCGTGCCACGATCACCGAGATTCTCTCGATATCCAGCCTGCACTCGGTGAGCGCGGCAACCGTCGAGGAAGCGCGCGAAGCCCTCGATCAGGCATCGATCTCGATCATCGTGCTCGACGCCAGTGCTCCGAATCTCAGCGCGTTCTCGATTCTCAACCAGCTCCGGTCCGACGGCCGGCTCAGTTCGATTCCCGTAGTTTGCATCGACGACGGCGTCGGACCGCGACTGGCCGACGAGCGGACGGTATTCGCGGCGGCGCCGATCAACGACGACCGGCTGCTAACGGCGATTCAGCGCGCGTCCGCGACCCAGGGATTGGGTGACATCCTGCTTGTCGACGACGACGAGGCGCTGCTCGACGTCATGCAGCGCCAGTTGCAACGCGAGGGGATTGCATCGAGGACTGCGGTCTCGGGCCGCGAAGCCCTGCAGCTCGCGCGAAGCGGGACTCCGGGGGTGCTCGTCCTCGACATCGGATTGCCGGAAGGAGACGGCTACGAGGTCGTCGAAGCGTTGCGTCGCGAACCGCGATTGAATCGGATTCCATTGCTAATCTACACTGGGCGCGACTTGTCGGGCTTCGAACGACACCGTCTCCAACTCGGGCCGACGCGTTACCTCACCAAATCGAAAGCCACGAACGAAGACTTCCGCGAACTGGTGGTCGGCCTGTTGCACAACTTCGATCAATCCGGAACCGGCCGTGAAGATACTCATCATCGATGACGAAGCCGACATCAGGCAGATCGCCAGGCTGAGCCTTTCGCGTGTTGGACGGATGGAAGTGGTCGAAGCCGGAAGCGGCTTCGAGGGCGTCGAGTTGGCGGCAAGCGAGTCGCCAGACTGCATCCTCCTCGACGTGATGATGCCGCAGATGGACGGCCCGACGACGCTCGCAAGACTTCGGAGCACGGCCGCCACTGCGAACATCCCGGTGATTTTCCTGACCGCGAAGGCCATGACGCCGGAGGTAAAGGGCCTGATGGAGACGGGGGCTGCCGGCGTGCTCACGAAACCGTTCGATCCACTGACGCTGGCGGACCAGGTCCGTCAGATCCTGAGAATCTCGTGACGGACGAGTCGTTCGAAGATACGTTCTTGCGGCTGCGCCGGCGTTACCGCGAGAAGGCGCACGAACGTTTGACGATGCTCGAGTCACGGCTCGATGAACTGGCGCGCCCGGAATCCTCGGAGGCTCTGGAAGAAATGCGCCAGGCGTTCCACAAGTTCTCCGGTTCGGGCGCGACGTACGGATTCGCCCGCGTCAGCGAACTTGGGCTCGAGGGCGAACTGCATTGCGACGCAATGCAGAAACGCGGTGGCCCGGTCGAAAGCACGGACGTCGAACGCCTGCGAAATCTCGTGGGAATGCTGCGTCGGGAGTTCGCGGAGTAGAAGCGTTCGCCCTCATTCCGCGCTCTTCGGCAGACGGATCCCCCTTCCTCCCGCTACCCGCCGAGACGTCTGAGAAAGCTCTCTCCCGCATCTGTAGCGGTCCCGAAGACCTCCGCTATCGTCTGCCCGATGTCGGCCAGGGACGAACGTGTGCCCAGCGAAATCGGCCCCGCCACCCGCTCGCCACAGGCAAGAATGGGCACGTACTCGCGCGAGTGATCCGTCGAAGGAGTTGTCGGATCGCAACCATGGTCCGCCGTGATGACGAAAAGATCGCCGGGTTTCATTGCCCGCAGCAGTTGCGGCACCCGCGCGTCGAACGCCTCCAGTGCGGCAGCGTAGCCTTCGACGTCATTCCGGTGGCCGTACAACATGTCGAAGTCGACGAGGTTGCTGAAGATGAGCCCGCGCGTGTCCGCCCGCATTGCGTCGATCGTCCGGTCGACGAGCGCCATGTTCCCAGATGCCGGCAATTCGGAGGTAAGGCCACGATGGCAGAAAATCGACGGCACTTTCCCGACGCCGACGACGTCGAGTCCCAGCGACTTCAACCTGTCCAGAAGCGTTTCCGAGGGAGGATCGACGGCGTAATCGTTCCGTCTCGACGTGCGGACGTATTCGCCGGTACTGCCTGTGAACGGCCGGGCGATGACCCGGCCCACCTCATCGGGTCCGCGGAGCAGTTCGCGCGCCGTTTCGCAGATCGCATAGAGGCCGGCGACCGGGATGACATCCTCGTGCGCGGCAACCTGGAAGACCGAGTCGGCGGATGTGTAGACGATTGGCGATCCGGTCCGCACGTGTTCGTCTCCGAGTTCACGGATGATATCGGTGCCGGAAGCCGCGACGTTGCCGAGGATTCGCCTGCCGATTGCACGCTCGAATGCCTCGACGATGCGGTCCGGAAAGCCATCGGGAAAGGTCGGGAAAGCGACCGGAGTCAACAGTCCGGCCATTTCCCAGTGGCCGGTGGTCGTGTCCTTTCCCGCGGAGGCGAGCGCGGCCTTGCCATACGCGCCGGCAGCACGGTCGGTGGGGCTCACCCCCGTCAGCGGGCGAATGTTGCCAAGTCCGAGTGCGCCCAAGTTGGGAAGCGTCGTCGGGCGCGCCGCAAGAATGTTCCCGAGCGTGTCACTGCCGGTATCGCCGAACTCCGCTGCGTCCGGCATGGCGCCGATGCCCACACTATCGAGGACGAGAAGGATCACGCGATCGAATCGATTCATCTGGCGATAATACGGATCGGGTTTCAGGTCTGCCAATGTGGGCCGGACGGCCATCGAACCGAAAGCGATCGGCGGGAACCGATCGGCGACTGTATGACTTCCTCACGACGGACTCGACGGCCCTTGCGTCATCGGCGAGGCGTTCGGAGTATGATCCGGCCATGGCGACGCACGTGATCGGCGATGTCCACGGGTGCATCGAGGAATTGTCGGAACTGCTCGACGTGCTCGGCCCCACGTCGGAGGACCGGCTCATTTTCGTCGGCGATCTGGTCATCCGCGGTCCCGACAACGCCGGCGTGGTCAGGCGTTTTCTCGATGGCGATCTTTCCGGCGCCGACGTGATACTCGGCAACAACGAGGACAAGTTGCGTCCAACGCTGGACGGAGATCCGGCCTATGCGACTCCCGCCGTCTTCGAGACTATCCGGCAACTGAGAGCGGCCGGCATCCTCGAAGCTGCGCTCGCGCTGTTCGACTCCTTTCCCCTATACATCGACCTCGACGAAGTGGCGATCGTGCACGCGGGCATCCGTCCGGGCGTCTGCCTGCGAGACCAGAGCCGCGAGGACCTGCTTAAGATCAAGGCCACCGACGGTGCGCCTGACGGGCCGATGTGGTGGGACGCGCACAAAGGCGCTCCGACCGTCGTCTTCGGTCATCACGTGATGCGCGACCCGCTGCGCCTGGATCACGCGATCGGCATCGATACGGGCTGCGTTTACGGGGGGCGTCTCACCGCGTGGACCATGGAGACCGGCGCGTTCACATCGGTCCGCGCCCGGCGGACCTACTACCGCCACCCTGGCAAGGCGCACCTGTTCGAATAGGAGACGGGCCTAGACGGCAAGCAGCCGATGTCGGGACTTCTTGCCGACGCGAAGCACGGCGTGCCCCGCGGCAAAATCGTCGTTCGTGAGGACGCGACGGGCGTCGGTAACGATGCCGTCATTGAGGTAGATCCCCTTCTCGTCGATCTTTCGGCGCGCTTCCTTCCTGGATGGCAGCAGTCCAGTCTCGACGAGCAGTTCGACGACCGAGATTCCGCCAGCCAATCGCTCGAGCCCAATCTCGGTCGTCGGCGCATTCGAGAGGTCCCCGCCGCCGCCGAACATCGCCCGGGCGCTGTCGCGAGCCTTCATCGCGGCCTCTTCACCATGCACGAGCGTCGTGATTGCAACGGCGAGTGTCTCCTTGGCCGCGTTGATCTCATCGACAGACTTGCCTTCGATCCGGCCCAGCTCTTCGATCTCGTCCAGATCGATGAACGTGAGGATCTTCGCGAATCGTCCGATGTCGCGATCGTCGACGTTTCGCCAGTACTGGTAGAAATCGTAGACGGGTGTGCGCTCCGGTGACAGCCAGAGCGCACCGGCGGCCGTCTTGCCCATCTTCTCACCGGTCGACGTCGTTATCAGCTCGACGGTGATGGCGTGCGCGCCGACTCCCGCAACCCGCCGGACCAGGTCGCAGCCCGCGACGATGTTCCCCCACTGGTCGGCCCCGCCCATCTGAAGACGGCATCCATACTTCTGGTGAAGGAGGAGGTAATCGTAAGCCTGAAGTATCTGGTAGTTGAACTCGATGAAAGAAAGGCCCTGTTCACGCTCGAGGCGTTCGGCGTAGCCCTTGGCCTTGATCATTTGATTCACGGCGAAGTAACGGCCGATATCGCGGAGAAACTCGATGTAGTTGAGTTTCGTGAGCCAATCCGCGTTGTTGACGATCAGCGCACCCGAATCGGAATCGTCGAACTCTATGAACTGGGCGAGCTGGTTGCGGATTCCGGCCAGATTCGAGTCGATCTGCTCGGGCGTCAGCATCTTCCGCATTTCGGTACGGCCGGAGGGATCGCCTACCAGGGCCGTTCCACCTCCGACGAGCCCGATTGGACGGTGGCCGGCCCTCTGCAGATGCGCGAGCATCATGATTGTCACGAGGTTTCCGGCGTGCAGGCTCTCCGCTGTCGGATCGTATCCGACGTAAACCGTCGCACGTTCACCGTCGAGCAACTCTCGAATCTCGGTTTCGTCGGTTGACTGGTAAACGAACCCGCGCTTCTTCAGAACATCGAAAACTGACATTCGCTCACTCGAACGCGCCGATGCCAGGCAGACGATGACCTCGCGCCTGTATCGCCGCTCCCTGGTCCAGGAGTCCCGCTAGACGGTCGGCCCCGGGCAATCCGGTCCGAGCTTCACGGGCTCGCCTTCGGCAAGCGTATTCATCAGCTCGTCGAAGAAATAATCGAATCGATCCGCCACGGCCGCCGCTACTCGCTTGTCGTACATCTGGCGGCTACGGTCGATATCGTCCTTGAGACGCTCGTAGAGGTCGTTGTTTGTCCGCCCCTCGGCGACTGCCTGTTCGTTGTACAACTTGATCTCGCTCACCAGCAGCCGCGCGAACCTGCGAGCGTCGTTGTGCAGCTTTTCATCTTCGGGCGTGAGCTCTCCCGCAGCCGGAGGCCTGCTTGCCGTCAGTGGCGCGGACGCCGAGACGACGGGCGCAGGTGTCCACGGCACGGTCGGGCTTTCGTCGGTGAACCCGAACGGCGCCGCCGCTGGCTCCGGTTCCGGCTCAGGCTCCGGTTCAGGCGCTGGTTCCGAAAAGACCGGTATCGTTCGATCGTCGAACGACGGCTCGGCCGAAGCCGGTTCCACGGTGAGCTCGAACGGCGATATTGCAGGTGAAGCCGGTTCGGCTTCCGGTGGAATCGTAATCTCGTATTCGGGTTCGGCGGATCGTTCCGGTTCCGGCTCGAATACGGGGGCCGGTTCGACTCTCAACTCGAATGGGCTCGGCGCGTCGACGACGACTTCGGGCTCTGCCCAGGCGTCCGGCTCGGCCACTACCTCCGCCGGCGTGGAAGCGAACGGCTCGACGGAAGCCGGTTCGGGTTCGGGCTCGGGTTCGGGCGCGGGTTCGATCACGGGTTCCGGCTCCGGTTCGGCAGACCCTGCGATCACGGTTTCCGACTCGACATCGGGCGCGGGCTCGTCTACTCCCTGCCGATATTCCGGCGAGCCGCCGACTACGGTCTCTTCGGTCTCCCCGGCCTGCGGGGTTTCCTCCACGACGGCAGCCGGGACGGGCTCGGCCGGCGGCGGAGGCACTGTCACCTGGCGGGCAACCGCCGACAGCGGTGCCGTCGCGCCGGATCCAAGGGGCCGGCCGCCCGGCTCGCCTATCCGTTGCCGAAGCGATGCGAGCTCCACAATGATGCCGGCGGAGTGCACCAGTAGTTCCAACGCTTCGATACCGATCGAACCGACGCTAGTGTCGTAGGAGTCGGCGTACAGGATACCGACCGTCTTCGACCGCACGCGAAGGGGAATCCCCGAAATCCGCTCCGGCTTGATCGAGCCGAGCCGGTCGAGCAGCACGCCGTTGTCCTTCTGATCGAGCGGCTCCCCGAGAAACGTCGTCTGGCCGTTCAGCACGGCGCCAAGCATCGTGTCGGACCCTAGTGCTACTGTCAGCCCGCGCACCGCGTCATCGCCCTGTTCGTCGTCGAATCCTCGAGCAGCCCAGGCGATCGCATCGTCGCCCTTCACGACGAACAGCACCACGCGGGGTGCGAAGTTGTAGGCGCGCTCGACCAGGGCGTTGAGCACATCCGCCTGCGACGACTGGCTATCGATGTCGACGACGGAATCGCGCAGCAGAGCCAGATCCCCGCTCAGCCGACTCGACTCGGCTGCAGCCTGTCCAACCTGTGCGGCGATCTCGGCTGAAATCTGATCGAGCGCCGGACTCTCCTGCAGATTGAACGAGGTCCCGGATGTGGATCCGTGAAGTCGTTCGAGGACGGATCCGATCTCTTCGCGGGCGGAAGCGACCGCGCCTTCCATCTCGGCCATTCGAGCGCGGACGAGTCCCTCTACCCGCTCGCGGAGCACGTCCTTGAAATCGCTGCTCACGACGTCCTCCTTACCGCTTCCTGAGTCGCTCGATTGCCTGTTTGAGCGAGATGCGCATTCGGTCCAGCGATTCGGCCAACGTGCCGATCTCGTCCTGCGACTGCACCGCGATCGGCGCATCCAGTTCGCCAAGACTGATCCGGTTGGCAGCCTCCGTCAGTTCGACGATGGGTCTGGTCAGTTTCTGCGCTCCGATCACGGCTCCTACAATCGCCAGCGCGAGCGCGACGAGAGTGACAACGAGGATCGTCAACTGCACGCGGCGGACGATTGACGTGAACCAACCTTCCTTGATGGCTACGCCGATCTTGCCAATGGTCTTGGCTCCTTCCTTGGTCGCAACACCCTCGATCGGAACGAAGCTGGTCTTGTAGGTTCCAGCGCCAGCGAAATCCTGGGTATTCAGGCTGGGCTTCTCGAACGTCCCGCCGGCGTCGACGGCCTGAATCCCCGTCGCCACGCCGCCCTGCGCACTGCCCACGAGATTCGTGGACACGATCGTGTTCGTGCCGTCCTTGGTCGTGGCTATTACGACCGAAGCCTCGTCGAGCATGTCACGATAGACGGTCTGCTTGATTTCGTTGACGATCGAGGCCTGTTTGTCGCTTTCGACTACTACGTCGTTGTTGACGAGCTGACCGAGGACGACGATTCCGGAAACCGTTTCTCCTGTCAGCACGGGCGCGGCGGCCTCGAGGAACAAACCGGAGTCGACGCCGGCAACCTCCGCGCGCTTGGTAAGGCCCACGCCTTCCAACATCGCCGGACCCTCGAGCGCTGCCCCCGAAAGAGCCTCCGGCTTGCCCTGCTGGGCCAGGTTCGAAACGTCCACGAAGAGTTGATTGGCCGAGAAGTACCCGCCGTCGCCGGCCGGGGCGCCGTTGTGCTGCGCCACGACCTTGCCTTTCGGATCCAGAAGCACCGCGAAGCTGAGCTTGCTGGCCTCGAGTTGCCGCTTGAGGACTTCCGAGGCGCCGGCCGCTGGTGCCGGCGTACCGGCCGCCGGTGCTGCGGCGGCTCCTCCCGCAGGCGCGGGCGTCGCCGGTCGCGCCGCGCCACGGCCGCTGGCGAGACTGGCTGCCAGCGACTGGGCCGCGGCACGCAGGTTCTCCTGTCGCTTGGAAAAGATCGATTTCGCAACGCGCGCGTCAGACAGGATGCGCTCGGTCGAACGCTGATCCGTATAAGTCGTGAGCTGAATCAGAATGATCGCGGCCGAAATCCCGAGCGGAACGATGATGGCCAGGAAGGCGAAGATGATCAGCTTGTTCCGGATGTTCAACTTCATTAGTACAAGTTCCTCATTCGTTCCAGCATCGCTTCCTGGAACTTCGTGCGCCGTGCCGGGTCGGGAATTTCGTTCGCAAGCCGCTCGACGAGCTCCGGAACGGATTCCTTTGGAATGCTGCCACGCCCGTGACCCATCTGTTCCGCACAGTCCTCGACGACGATTGCAGCCATGGGTCCGATTGCTTGAATCAAATCCGCCTCGACGGCCGCGATGAACGCGTCGTCAACGAGGTCAGCAGCGGGCGCGGGCTCAGCCATCTGCACCGCAACCAGCTCGATAAGTCCGAGTTCGTGCAACCGGCTGATTATCTTGGAAGTAAAGAGCTCGTTGAGCTGAGACGCCTCGGCGATCTCCAGAATCGTCTTCTCGCCGTCGAGCTGGGTAAGCACCGACCAGTCTTCGGCACGGAGCTGGACGTCGGCACTCGGCCGTGCGGCGAGCCGGTAAATGGCGTTCGACGACGGAACGACAGCCCGAATCCGCTCCCATTCGGTAGCGTAGGTGGCTGCTTCCTCGATTATCTGGTCAGTGGCGAGCGAAACCGTTCTTTCGTCGGTGGTCTCGTCCGAGTGGAAGCGGAAAGTGCCCTCACCCCAAGAAAAAAGACCATAAACGGCCTCCTCCCCAATCCATTCCTCGTAAAGAGCGTGTGACACGATGCCGCCAACAAGATAGATCTCGCCGAACTTTCCGTCTTCCGTGGTCAGTTCGAGCTGGCCGGTCCGGCCGCTCAAATGGAGCAGCCGAAGGATATCGATCAGCTTCAACTGCGCCAGATTTCCCGATAACGCTTCAGCCATTCCCGTATCGTGCCCTTCGTTGTAGAGGTGGCCTGAAACGCCTGCCGTGGTCGTATTTGACACACGGCGCCGACGTCCCTGACGCCTTGAGGTCCCGCCTGCCGAAAATTTAGTGGAGCGAAGAGAAAGTTGCGAAAAAGGAGCCGGACCCTGGCCCGACTGATAGACCCGGACGCTTCGGTTCAGGCGCGGACGAGGGCTTTTATCATTTCGAGACTCGCCTCGTCAAGGTAGTTCTTCTGTAAGAGGTTACGGCGATCCACCTGAGCGCTGACCGTCAGTCCGCGAACCGTCGGCTCGGACTTCAACTTGGTTGCGGCGACCTTCACAGTCATCCGAAGCATCGACGGATTGATCTTTGGCGAAGCAACGACTGCCAGAAAGACCTCTTCGACTCCATACTTGGTTTCCAGGACCAGCGCGAGGTGGGCGTAAAGCATCACGTAGCCCTGATCGAAATTCAGCGTAACTTCTTCGGCAGAACCGTCTGTCATTTCGAGCGCAGCGAACATCTGCATGAGCCGCAGCGCAAGCTGGCCCGACTGCTCCGGCGTCACTCTCTGGGCCAGGCTCATCAATACCTCTCCACGATTGTTGATCAGGTACGAGGCATTCACGCCTGGAACGTTGTTTACCGCTTGCAGAAAGGCTTCGTGGGCTCGCGACATCGGTTCCTCTCAAAAACGCCGGGGACTTTCAACTGATCGGGCGAGAATCGCCCCAAACCTGCCCTCAACCGTGCTCGACGGTTTCCACTGGCTCCGAATCCGTCTCGCCAGCGTCCGAAATGAACGCCAGCATGCCAAAGAGGCCATAAGCATCGAACGCTTCGCGGCGATCCGCGTAGAGTTGCGTGAGCGCATCCGAAACTCGTTGACGCAGCCGGTCGCCCTCCACGCCGTCGCGACGGGAAAGCCCCGCAACCGCCACGTGAAGCGCCTCGGCAAGGCCGGCAGCAAATTCCTCCGGATCGACATTTCCAACGAAAGCGATCTCGCCTGCGTGGTACTCGAATTCGGCGGCAAACGGGTCCAGGAACGGGTAACGGTCCGCCACTTCCAACTGGCCGGCCCGAAGCTCTATTGCAAATCCGTTGGTTCCATCGCGCGATCCAACCGCCTCCTCGATGACCGCAACTACCTCGCTCATCAGCAGCACGAGTGGCGAGATGGACTCTCGACTGTCAGTTGCCATATCGCCGGCAACGGCAGCCGTCACAGGCTGCGCCTCCGGCCCTCGAGGAGGCTCCTCCTCGGATGGACGAACGATCGAAAGCTTCGGAGCTTCGGCGACAGGCTCGGCGACGGGAGCTACCGGCACGTCGACCGGAATCGAATAGACGTTGAAGACGGCGCCGAACGCGTCCGAAACTTCGAGCATTGCCTTCAACGCAGCCTGACCAGAAAGCGTCGCACCATCGAACGGCGAGTAAACGCCGTCAGGCTGACCGCCGTGAATGTAGACGACGCCGACGCCAAGATCTTCCGCCGCAACGACTTCAACGTACCAGATCGATTGCCGGTCGAGCGCGAGTTTTCTGATGAGCTTGTCGAGATCCGTGAAGTCCGACGACAACCCCTCGTACACCGGTTGCCCATCGACGATGCCTGCAAGCGCCTCGATCGTCGGCGCCGAGTGCTCGTAGATCGAAACCGATCCATCGCGATTCTCGCTTCGCACGAGCAATCCGTCGATGGCATCGGAACCGGTCCGCACCGCCGTTTCGGTCTGCTCGATAGCGCCGATGATCGATCCCTCGTCGATGAAGACGTGGGCATCGTAATTTCGAAAAGCAATGTGCACGGAGCCCGTGAACTGACGGACCTGCAAGTCGGCAAGCAACGCCCCCACCTTGAGGTAGGAGGTACCGAGATTCTCGTGAACGGGTTTGCCCTTGGGTACTCGCATACGCAGTACTATGAGAGAAGCCGGCGGGTGCCGCGACAACGATGGCCTAGCCGAGCGGCCCGGTGAGCCCGCCCGTACTCAAGGACCCCGTCGAGCGCCGCGCCCGGAGCTTCTTGAAAGCGCGCTGGATCTGAGGCTCGAGCGCCTCGTCCCGCTGCGACGTGGAGTAGACGAGGGCAACGACGAACTCCATCTGATCGATTACTACCGTCTTGCGGTCGCCGTTGAACAGCGCCACGCGCTGCAGGCGACCGGCATTCGCCGGGGTTCCGGCGATGATTCCGTTGGCGACCAGAAACGACGACAGTGCCGCCATCCGATCCGGTGCCTTGATGTTTACACTTGCCTGCAAAGCGCCGTCCGAAGTCGCAACCAATGCGCCTTCGATGCCGCGAACTTTCACCAGATCGTTCACGAGCGCCTGATACTGCGTCTGGCTGACCGCCGATCCGGAGTGGCGCGCCTCGTCGATCAGGCGCATGCCCTCCATCAGGATTCCGGCCCACGGTTCGAAAATCGTGCGTGTTGGCGACGTCACGCCAGCATCGATCCGAAAAGATCCTTCTTCCATCCCAAGCGCGCGGTGCACCGCGTCGATCCCGACAAGGTTTCCAAGCCGGGCATCGACGACTTCGCCGTCCTGAAAGAAGAAGACTCCCTCACCCGTCGGATAATTCACGGTCAACCGCGCCAGATTCCGTCCAACGCAATTGATCTGGATGATATCGACGAGTGCGAGGTCTTTCAGATCACCAACGAGAGCCATACCCGCTCCTTCCAAGATCGTCAAACAGGCGAGCAGCGTATCTTACCTGGACTCGAGTTCGTCGCAAACCGGACCGCACGACTGGGTCGCCCGACCCGCGTCCGCAACAACCTTCAACTAGCTAACTTCTCAATCCAAGTGAGGTTAGCCGCATCGTAACAACTCCCTTATCGGCTGTCAACGCAGTTTCCTTTAGCGGATTTTCACTTGTCAGAGTCCCATTTCGCCCACTAGATTCCACCGGTCGGCGGGCCGGTTTGGCCCGTTCCGCACCACCGATTGGAACTCGAATTGTTCACGAATGTAACCCTTCAGCCTCGAATCTGGAGCCTGGATGCGGAAGGCTGCGTGCCTTCCAACGGGCGCGAACCAGTCGTGTCCTACTGGCTCGCGGAAGCCAGCGGGATGTCGCTCCGCGTACTCTCGTGGGTCTAGTGCTCCCGAGGCTCGCGGCGTCGAGTTACCTCAACTCGGCACCCATCGTGTGGGCTTTCTCCGATGGTTCCCAGCGGACGCGGTGCGTACTCGAACCCGATCCAGCGCCGTCGGCGTGCTCACGGCTGCTCGCGGGCGGCAACGTCGACGGAGCACTGATACCTTCCATAGAAGTCCAGAGGATCGCCGGCATCTCGGTCGCTCGCGGAGTCTGCGTCGCGGCGCGCGATCGAGTCCGAAGCGTCTTGCTCGTTGCGACTGTCCCACTCGAACGCATCCGGTCGGTAGCCCTCGACTCACACTCGAGGACGTCCGTCGCGCTGATTCGAGTCCTGCTAGGCCGCTTTCGCAAACTGAATCCGGTGTACGCCCCTGCACAACCCGATCTGAAATCCATGCTCGCCTCGGCGGATGCGGCGCTACTGATCGGCGACCCGGCCATGAAGGCGGATACTTCCGGTTGCGACGTCTACGATCTGGCCGAACTCTGGAGGGATGCGACCGGGCTACCGTTCGTGTTCGCCGTCTGGGGATTGCGGGGGGATCGCTTCATCGACGGCGGACCTGACTTTCTCGAGGCCCTGGACGAAGGACGCGCCGCCATCGACATCATCGCTTCGCGAAATGCCGAGTCGCTCGGAATCGGCAAAGCCGAGATCGTCGAGTATCTGACGGCCAACATCCACTACGATCTCGACGCCGGATGCCTGGCGGGGCTCAACCTGTTCTACGAGCTTGCCGCGGAAGAGGGACTGATCGAGAAACCGTCCCCCCTCGCCTTCTGGCCAGCTCGAGACTAGGCGCCGCTCGCTTCCGCAATTGCTGCCGGTTCGTCGATCTCGTGCGTGCCGAGAATGGCCTTGCCTTCGTGGCTACGCGGATCGATCGTCCGCAGATGCTTGCGGCCCTTCATCTCCCAGATCGCCGTCACGTGTCCGTCCTTCTCGACGGCGTGATACGAGATCTCCTCTTCCAACTCCTCGGCAACAATGCTCTCCAGAACCGGCTCTGCCGTCTCGGTGGTGCTCAACTCTTCGGTCATTCGGTCTCCTCTTGTAATTGACGTCCAGCGCAGACTGCTTATGAAATGGACGGGCTTCGAAACGCGGCATTAAATCACGCGCCAGACGAGTCTGTCCAGACTCGCACACCGGTCCGAACGGCACTACGGGCGCGAATGCAACTGCGGCTTACGATCGCCCGCCGCGGGCGAATCATCCCGCCAACCGTGCCACTGGCGCCGGCGACGATCGCGAAACGCCGCCGCCTGCTCCGGGGTAAGGATGTCGCGCATTCCCGCTTCGGATTCGAAGCGCAGTAACTCACGCTCGGTATCTGCGGCGCCGAGTTCGCTCGCGAGCGTGCGCACGAGCGCCGAGTCGATTGCATCGGCCACGAGAAGATCGTCGATGCGCGCCTGAAGATCGCGATAACGCATGGCCGCCTGCCTGGCCGCGGGGGCGTGCTGCCGCCTGAGCTGCCTCATGCGGGCAAGCTGCTCGCTCGTGACATTCAAGCCGGCCAGAAGCTCCGGAGTCCCGCCAGCTCCCCCCGGCGGCCCCCCGCGCTCGCCACCCGAGCCGGGGCGCTCGCCAGGCACCGGGTCCGGCTCGACTGTCCCGGGCGTCCGGCCGGCGGAACCCTGACCATCGCCGCGGCGATCCATGCGCTCGCGCACGGCCTCGCGCATTCGGGCCTTCTGGGCCTCACGCGCCGCGCGAAGCTCAGCTCGCTGAGAGGGAGTCAGGGTTTCGAACACCGTGAGTTCAAGGAGGGTCCGATCCGACGTCCTCGCGCCAACCGTCGCAGCAAGCTCGCGTCCCCTCCCGCGGGCATCGTCGGGACGATATTCGGGACCGAAAAGGTCGGACTCGATCTGACGCCGAAGATCCAACACGCGCCGGCCGTGCTGCCTCATACGTTCGTCGCTGCGCTCTCGAATCTGCCGCAGCGAGTTCCGCTGTTCCGGCGTCAGCGTCAGAAGACCAAGTGCGCGGCCAATTACCGCCCCTCGTCCCGGCATATCGCCGCGCCCACCACCCCCGCGCTCGTGCTGGCTCTTCATATCGCGACGAATATCGCGTTTGGCGTCGCGGCGATCCTGCCGACGCATCGACCTGTCGAAGGATCCTTTCGATCCACCGCCACCGCGCTGGGCCTCGGCCGTCGCGGGCACGAGTACGAGCACCAACGCGAAGACCACAACAGGCCGGAGGCGAAAAATCCAGGTCACGAGCATCGTCATCACACAATCCTGTCCGGAAATGCAACCGGTCGCGAGGCTTAGAGGTCCTCCGCGCCGCCAAAAGTTTGACGAATGTCCCGCACGGCCCGCACTCCTCAGCCCGATCGCGCCAGCAGCTGAATCACACGGTCCATCGTCGGAATCGCGGACCATGTGCGACCGCCAGGATCGTTGTAGATCATCGTGACTACGAATCGCCTTCCGGATTGCGCGGTCACGACACCCGAGATCGACTTTGCCGTTGCAAGCGAGCCGGTCTTTGCCCAGACCGCGATTCCACCCAGGCGATGTTTCATCGTGCCGTCCACGCCGGCGATCGGCAACGAGTCGATGAATGCCGCCCTGCTCTCGTGAATCGTCATGGTCCGCATAACGGCGTCAAGATTCGACGCCGAGACCCGGTCGAGTCGCGACAACCCCGAGCCGTCACGCAGGACCATTCCTTCGCTTGCTCCGCCTATCCTCTCGAGGAATCCGCGAACGACAGAGAGTCCTGCCTCGTCGCAAGGCACCCCAGCCGGGCCTGCCTCGCGCCCCATGATCCTCAGTATCAGCTCGGCGTGCAGGTTCTGCGACAGCTTGTTCGTCGTCCGGACGAGGTCCGCGAGCGGACGCGACTCGAGCGACGCGACCTCGTGCAAACGTGCAAGCTCGAGCTCGCCAGGTCTCTCGTCGTAAGCGTTGAGGACCCGGATACCGCCCTCGATCGTCACGCCAGCCTCGGCGAGCGCCTGACGGAAGGCCTCGGCCGCATACGCCGGCGGATTGTGGACGGCGATCTCGACCGTTACCCCTGGATGACCCACGGGCAGCGAACCCGCTACCTCCACAACCGAGCTGTCGACCCCGCGATGCACAGAGATCCGCGCCGATCCTCCGGTCGTCGCGGTGTTCTGAATCCGGACGTGCCCGACATCCGGCGTGACTGTCACGAGGCAGGACGAACCCGCTTCGGCGGGCAACACGTTTATCGAGGCGAGATTGTCGTTGAACGAAAGCGCGCTGACTTCCGTGCCGAAATGCCACTGCAGGTCCTGCCAGGCCCAACCCGAGCCATGCGGCGGTCCCGACAGGTAGCTGGCATCTGCGACCAGATCGCCAGTGACGCGCACCAGGCCGCGTGCGCGAACCGATGCGGCGAGTTGACGGAACGGTTCGAGCACGTCCCCGGTTTCCGACAGGCGCCCCGACAGATTCGGGTCGCCCCGGCCGTAGAGCACGATGCTGCCATCGACAGTCCCGTCTTCAGCGGGCTCAGCCGTTGCATAGACTGACGTCCTGGTAGTCCATCCCGGACCGAGCGCATCAAGTGCCGCAGCCGTCGTCAAAACCTTCATGTTCGACGCCGGCTGCAGGTGCAGGTCCGGGTTGTGTTCGTAGACGACATTCCCTTCAATCGAGCGCACCAGAACGCTCCAGCGGTCCGATTCGGGAGCGATCATCGACTCGATCTGCATCCGGATCGGGAGCCCCGAGACCGCGTCGCCAGGTTGCCGCGAAACTGACCGCCAATCGGGCCGTCCGGCAGCCACCACAACGAACGCGACCGCGACCATCACCGAAATTACGGACCGCGCCAGCACCTTGCAACTCTAACACGGTGTTCAGCTTGCGGTGAGAAAGGCAAGCCTCTTCACGAGCCTTCGACGGTGAATTGGCGCACAGGCCCCTTCCTTGACGGCAGCCTATGCCGCTTCTACACTCCATCACCGTTATGCCACACAACCTGTTCGATACCCTGCAGTCCTTCTCCTACGGTCAAGACAAGAAACAGCAGTTCTACTCGCTTCCGCAACTCGAGGCCGCGGGCGCTGGCCCGGTCTCGCGCCTGCCCGTCAGCATCCGGATCGTCCTGGAGTCGGTGCTACGGAACTGCGACGGAAAGCGAGTCGCCGAGCGAGACGTTCGAGCGCTCGCGAACTGGAATCCGACGGCCGAGCGAACCGACGAGATCCCGTTCGTCGTGGCGCGCGTCGTCCTGCAGGACTTCACCGGGGTTCCATTGCTCGTCGACCTCGCGGCGATGCGGTCGGCAGTCGCCCGGATGGGAAAAGATCCTGCTGTCATAGAGCCCCTGGTGCCGGTGGATCTCGTCGTCGACCATTCCGTGCAGGTAGATCATTTCGGCTCTCCCAATGCCCTCCGGCAGAACATGGAGATCGAGTTCCAGCGGAATCGCTCGCGCTACGAGTTCCTGAAGTGGGGCATGCAGGCGTTCGACACTTTCAGCGTAGTCCCGCCTGGAATAGGCATCGTCCATCAGGTCAATCTGGAGTATCTGGCGCACGGCGTCCTTTCGCGGGACGGTGTCTGCTACCCCGATACCCTCGTCGGCACGGACTCGCACACGACGATGATCAACGGCCTTGGCATCGCCGGATGGGGCGTTGGCGGCATCGAGGCCGAGGCCGCGATGCTCGGGCAACCAGTGTACTTCCTCACGCCCGATGTCGTCGGCGTTCACATGTCCGGAGCGCTTCGCGAAGGCGTCACGGCGACCGACCTCGTCCTCCACGTCACCGAGATGCTGCGCAGGGCGAAGGTAGTCGGAAAATTCGTGGAATTCCACGGCGAGGGCGCGTCGAGCCTTCCCCTGACCGACCGCGCGACGGTGGCGAACATGGCGCCGGAGTACGGCGCCACGATGGGCTTCTTCCCGTTCGACGAGGCGTCGGCGTCCTACCTGCGCTCGACCGGGCGCTCCGACGAGCACGTCGACATGGTCTGCAGCTATTACAAGGCACAGGGGCTCTTCGGGATCCCCTCCTCGGGCGAATGCGACTACAGCACCCTGCTCGAGCTCGACCTCGGCTCGGTTACCCCGAGCGTGGCCGGCCCCAGGCGTCCGCAGGACCGCATCGAGCTGTTCGATCTGAAATCCAGATTCGAGTCGCTGCTTGCATTGCCCGTCTCTGACGGCGGGTTCGGCAGGGCCGGAGACGAGCCAGGCGCCACCTATGCGACCGGGCTCGGCTCGAACGCCGACGGTGCGGTCGGACACGGAGACGTCGTGATCGCCGCCATTACATCCTGCACCAATACATCGAACCCCGGTGTCATGCTGGGCGCTGGCATCCTGGCGAGAAAGGCCGTCGAACGCGGCCTGAGAGTGCGCCCGACGGTGAAGACCTCGCTCGGACCTGGATCGCGCGTCGTCACGGAATATCTCGAAAAGACCGGGCTCGCGACTTCCCTGGACGCACTGGGCTTCAATACGGTCGGCTACGGCTGCACGACCTGTATCGGCAACTCTGGCCCTCTGGACGACGGGCTCGAGCGGGCCGTCGTGGACAACAATCTCGTCGTGGCGAGCGTGCTGAGCGGCAACCGCAATTTCGAGGCTCGTATTCACCAGAACGTCCGGGCCAACTTCCTCATGAGCCCTCCACTCGTCGTCGCTTTTGCGCTGGCGGGCACCGTGGACATCGACCTCGGAAAGGATCCCATCGGTACGGGCAGCGACGGCAACCCCGTTTACCTGCGCGACATTTGGCCATCGCTATCGGAGGTCGAAGCTTACATGCGCGACGCGATGGACCCGGATACGTTCAGGAAGCTCTACGGCAGCTTTGCTGGACAGAATCCATTGTGGGAAGAGATCCCGACGTCGGCAGGGCTCGTCTACGCGTGGGACTCGACGTCCACCTACATTCAGGAACCGCCGTTCTTCACGGACTTCTCGATGGAAACCGGGACGGCGGCCGACATCCGCGGTGCACGCCTGCTCGCGCTTTTCGGCGATTCGGTGACTACGGATCACATCAGTCCTGCCGGCGCGATCAAACCGGCATCGCCGGCCGGCAAGTTCCTCGTCGAGCACGGTGTCGAGCCGCAGGACTTCAACAGCTACGGCTCGCGACGCGGCAACGATCGGATCATGACGCGCGGTACCTTCGCGAACGTCCGCATCAAGAACCTGCTCGTCCCCGGCACCGAAGGCGGCGTCACCGTCCATCAGCCAAGCGGCGAACAGATGGCGATCTACGACGCCGCGATTCGTTACCAGGAGACGTCAACGCCGCTCGTTGTGATCGCCGGACAGGAGTACGGCACCGGCAGTTCGCGCGACTGGGCCGCGAAGGGTACTCAGCTTCTCGGCGTGAGACTCGTCGTCGCCGAGAGCTTCGAGCGAATTCACCGCAGCAACCTGGTCGGAATGGGGGTGCTGCCGTGCCAGTTCGAGGCGGGCACGACCGGCGCTTCACTTTCGCTGGACGGCACCGAGACATTCGACCTCGAGGGTATCTCTGGCGGCATCACTCCACGTCAACAAGTCGAAATGGTCATTCACCGCGCGTCTGGATCGATCGATCGAGTGCCGCTGCTGCTGCGGATCGATACTCCGATCGAAGTCGATTACTACGTGCACGGCGGCATTCTTCCGTTCGTACTGCGGCAGCTGATCTCGGGAGCTGCGGCGACTGCGTAGGCCCTCAGGCGCGAAATTCCGTCTCACCAATCGGGATTTCGCGCGCGGGTTGAACGCGGATCTCGATCTTGCCCATACTGCCCCGTAAGCAGAAACTCGTTTCTTTTCAACCATTTGCGGGTGACGTTTGACTTCGTGCGCGGCGACGGTCCATACTGCCGGCGGTCCGGTACGCGACATCGTGTCGTGTGGCCTGCGCCTCTATTGACGAGCCCTCGGGACCGGATGGCCCCAGGAGCCTTAACCAAGGAAGTTCGACGGTATGTCAAAGAAATCCGAACCTCCCAGTAGCGTGCCGGCCGAGGGCTCAGCCCTCTTGCCGGATAGACACGCAACGAACCCTGGGAGGGTGCGCGTTCTGACAACGCGTACAGGAATCGGGTCGCCGAGCGACCCCGGCACGTCGAGCAGGCTCAGTCGCGAGTAGTTCCGCGACCCCAGGCGCTGATATTCAGGGCCGGCCTGCTCGAGAGAAGCAGGCCGGCCTTTTGACGTTCGCGTCAATTGGCCTCCGAAGACGAAGGAGGCAGCCATGAAGAAGCTCTTTGGCTTTGTAAAGGCGAATGGCACCCAGGCGGCGCGGATCGTTCGGGTCGAGACGTCGGGACAGATGCCGCGCGAAGAACTGCAGCGAAAACTCAAAGCTCTGGCCGCTAGAAAGCGGCGCGTTAGTGGCAGCGCCCATACACTGCGCGCGGAGGCGCGCGACGAACAACCTCCGAGTCGTCTGGCGGCGTAGCGGCCAGACTGCACTTCCGAACGAAGCGAGGGGCCGGCCGAAATTTCCGCACCGGCGGAGGTTTCGGGCGGCCCCTCACTTCGTTCAGGTGTTACTGACGCCGCTACCGACGCGTAATCTCGGCGACGATCTCCTTGGCGCCGTATACCTTCGAGAGTGCCTCGAGTATCAACCGCGAGTCTACCGACACGGAGCGGTTCTGCGTTCCGTCGTAGATGAACGCCCCGACCAGCGACTGGATATTGCCGTCGAACACAAGACCGACGATCTCGGCATTCTTGTTGATCACGGGCGAACCCGAGTTCCCGCCGATGATGTCGTGCGTCGAAACGAAGTTGAACGGCGTCGACATCTTGAGCCGCTCCTTCGCCTTCGTCCACTTGTCAGGCATCCGATACGGATCCTTGTCGCCAGCCGCCGCCGAACGGGCAAACGCGCCCGAAATAGTCGTGAACGGCGCGACCGGTTTTCCTCCCTCGGTGTAGCCGGCAACCTTGCCGTAGGAGAGCCGGAGGGTGAACGTGGCGTCCGGATAGAGCTTCTCCCCTTCCACCTCGAAGATCGCCTTGGAGATCTTCGCGTACGCGGCCCGCTCCGGCCCCACCACTTCGTCCTCGTAGCGCTTCCGCAACGAACGGGATTCCTCATCGACGGCAATCGCCAGTTTGATCATCGGGTCCGTGGACGCGGCAATTGCCGCCGACCCACCTTCGACCAACGACTTGCGATATGCCGCGTCGCCGAGCTTAGTTCCCTGCACCAGTTCGCGCGCTCGCTCGGCCGGCGACTTTCCGTCGAGCACGAGCTTGACCGTCGCATCGGATGCCCCCAGAAGCTCCGCCGCCACCGCGAGCGAGTCGGCGAGCTTCGCCTCCTCGTATACCGGGTGGACCGGAACCTGCGTAAAGATCCGTTCCTCCAGCGGACCGCGCGCGGCGTCCGAATACTCGCGCAACCGCTCGGCGTTCGGCTTGGCGGACTCGGCCGCGAGCCTGACGATGAGACGCGCATACGAGAAGAGCGATGTATTGAACGCCCCGGCGCTGTCGATCATCTTTCGGCGAAGCGCATAGCTCCTGAACGAATCCCGCGCCTTCGCGATCGAATCCCAAGCGTCGCCGTAAGCGTCCTTCATTCGCTTGTCGGCGGATACCTTCGCGCGAACGTCGGCCTCGAAAGCCCGCTTCCGGGCGAGAATCGACTCGTCCCTGAGTCCCTCGAGACGGCCCTTGAGCGCCTTGTAGGAGTTCTGGTAACCGAACAGGTCGTCGTGCGACTGTCGCTCCTGCTCCTCTCCGAGCGCCCCGTACCTCTTCGCGACGTCAATGCTGCGTTCCAGCATCTTCAGCGAGAGCGGCAGGTCTTCGTCGCGCAGGAACTCGAGGTGCGCAATCGTGTTGAGCCGCTGTGTCGATCCTGGATGGCCGGACACAAAAGCGAGCTCGCCGGCCTTCGCGCCCTTCCGTGACCACTTGAAGTAGCTCGGCACCTTCACCGCCGCATCGTTTTCGTACACGCGGAAAAGCGCGATATCGAAACAGTAGCGGGGAAACGTGAAGTTGTCGGGATCGCCGCCGAAAAACGCGATATCGAACTCGGGCGCGAAGACCAGCCGCACGTCCGTGTACTTCTTGTACCGGTGCAGGCTGTACTTGCCACCCTGATAGAGAACCACCACCTCGCTGCGAAGTCCCGTGGACGCGACCGACTCCTTCTCGATCTCCGATATCGCCGCTCGCCGGGCCGCGTTTGCAGCCGAGGCGTCAAGTCCGGCCGTCGCCGCCGCGTTCACGCGATCGGTAACGTCCTCGATACTCATCAGGACATTGAGCTCGAGGTCGGGGACCTTCGCCTCGTCGGCTCGCGTTCGCGCAAGGAAACCTTCCTTGTAGAGATTCCGATCTGGCGTGCTCAGCTTGTCCAGCGCATCGGACGCGACGTGATGGTTCGTCATCACGAGTCCGTCGGCCGATATGAACGAGCCCGACCCGCCGTTGTTGAACCGGACCGATGCAAGGCGGACCTTGTCCAGCCACGGGTCAGTCACCTGAAAGCCGAAACTCTTCTTGATGTCGGCGCGCGGAACGTTCGAAAACGTCCACATACCTTCGTCGGCGCGTGCTGCCGGAACGGCTCCCACGAAAAAGCTGGCCGCGAGCGCGGCCGTTGCAATGGTCTTAAGATTCATCGGGTACCTCTAGTAATGAGTTCGTCAAGCTACGGAACCTCGGAGCCTACGGGCGCCTTACGGCGGCGTCAAGCGCCCGGTCAGACGCGCCACGGCCAACCACCGCCCCGGAGACTGGTTCATTGTTCTCCAGGGTGAAGAACCTGAGGCTTCCGCATTTCGAGGCCCCCTGTTCCACCCGATTGCAATTCCGGAGAGGCATGCCTACCATTGCGGCGGCTTGGTCACGACCTGCTGCCGGGCCGATCACGCACTATGCCTGGAAAGAGACTCATCGGGATCGGTGACTTCGTCGAGCGACTCCGCGACTTCGAAGCTGGAGTGATCACGCGCGACAGCGTGCTCGATTTCTGCGAAGGAGTCCAGATCACGGATACCTCGCTCGCACCCTACGTTCACTACGACGGGAACTACTACACGCGTAATCTCATCTACCGCGACCACCTGTTCGAAGTAATGGCGATATGCTGGGAGCCCGGCCAGCGGACTGCCGTACATACGCACAACGGACAGCTCTGCTGGATGCTCACCCAGCGGGGGAACCTTCGCGTGGTGGATTACAAGTGGCTTGGCTGCGACCATCCGGAGAATCAGAACGTGGTCGACATCGACTGCACCGCAGGTTCGGACCACATCAGGCTCGACCGCATTCGCGAGGCCGACGCGATCGCTGGCGGCCCGGTTCTCACCGCTGACAAGCTCCAGACCATCCATCAGCTCTTCAACGAAGGCGAGCGTTCGATCAGTATCCACGTCTACTCGAGGCCGATCGATTCGTGCGTGGCCTTCGACATGACGGCCAACCGGTGCTACCGGCGCGAGTTGAGTTACTTCAGCACCGACGGAGAGATCGTCCGCGATCGGAAAGTACTTCCGGTGCTCGGCAGATAGTGCGGCATTTCCGCATCGAGGCGTCGCGCCGCGGCCGGTGTGCTACACTCGGCGCACGATGATGCTTGGCGTTGATCTGGCGCTTGCAGCCGGAGCCGTCTTTCTGCTGGTTCTGCTTGCGACGATCGAGACGTCGTATGTGCTGATGAGCGACGTTTCCCTCGCAATGCTTCGGGGTGGCGCGAAGTCCGAGAAGAGACTCGTCTTTTTCGACGAGCTTATGGAAGACAGGGAGCGATTCCACGACACGCTGCGTGTCGGCATCGACGCACTTTCGCTGGCAATCGCGGTCGTGGCCGTCGACGTCGTTCGGCGCCTGTCGGTGGGTCGGCCGATCATGCTCGGTTTCGTGGCGGCGCTGGCGATCGTCCTGCTCTGCCGGATGGCGCTTCCCAGACTCATCGCTCAGAACGCTCCCGAGAAGGTTCTGCTTCGCCTGCTCCCGGTGTTCCGCCCCTACTTCCGGATCGTGTCGATTCTCGTTGCGCCGTTTACCATCCTGCTTTCCTCGCTGAGGCGCGCACCGATCGAATCGGCCCGAGTCGAAGCCGGTTCGGAAGATGAACCGACGATGAGCGACATCCAGGCATTGATCGATGTCGGCGAAGAGGAGGGTATTCTCGAGGAAGCCGAGGGCCAGATGATCCAGTCGATCGTCGAACTGAGCGACACGCGGGTGAGCGAGGTGATGACTCCCCGTCCTCAGATCGACGCCATTCACGACACAGCTACCGTCCTTGCCGCCCGCGATGTCATGGTCGCTGCCCGCCACTCTCGACTGCCAGTCTTCAGCGAGCAACTCGACAACATCGAAGGCGTCGTATACGTGCGCGACGTGCTGACCGCCTGGAGCGAGGGGCGGGCCGAAGCCCCGGTGACGGACATAATGCGGCCGGCCTATTTCGTGCCGTCGGTGAAGGCCGTTGCCGACCTCCTCGAGGAGATGCGCAAGTCGGCGGTCCAGATCGCGGTTGTCATCGACGAGTACGGCGCCCTTGCAGGCGTGGTCACGATCGAAGACCTCCTCGAGGAAATCGTCGGCGAGATCGAGGACGAAGACGTCGTCGTGAGCGACGACGCGGCTACGGACGAGTCCGGCGCGGCGCTCGTCAAAGGCTCGACCGAGATCCGGAAACTTGAACTGCTCTTCGGTACCGAGCTCGAAACTGACGACTTCACTACCGTCGCGGGCCTCGTCATCAACGAACTGGGCAGGGTGCCGGCTCAGGGTGAGCGAATGGAATTTCGCGGCCTCGAGTTCGAAGTGCTCGAATCGGACGACCGGCGCGTCAAGCTCGTGAGAGCCCGGCGCGTTTCCGGCAATGATCGCAACGCCGCTCAGGAGGCGACGCCGCACGGATGAATGACGACAGAGACAGCCCCGTACTCGACATCGCAGGCGACGCGCCCGCCAGCGACTCCGAATCGTCGCGAGCGCTCGACACTCCACCCGGGTACCGCTCAGGCTTCATCGCACTCGTTGGCAGGCCGAACGCCGGGAAATCCACGCTCCTGAACCGGCTGGTCGGCGAGAAAGTCGCGATCGTATCGAACAAGCCGCAGACGACCCGGACCCAGATTCGCGGCGTGCTGTCGCGGCCTGACGGTCAGGCCATCCTCGTGGACACGCCTGGCATTCACAAGCCGGGATACGCGCTCAATCGCCGGATGATGCAGGTCGTCACGGAAGCCCTGCACAGCGTCGACCTGATCCTACTTCTCGTCGACGCGGAGTCCCGGCCCGGTGCGGGTGACCGCTTCACCCTCGACATGGTCGCCGGTGCCGGGAAACCGGTGATGCTCGTGCTCACCAAGGTCGATCGTGTTCGGCGCAAGACTGACCTGTTCAAGATCATCGAGTCACGCTCGGCCGCGCACCCGTTCGAGGAGATCGTCCCAGTCTCGTCCAAGACCGGCGTGAACATCGACCGGCTCGCCGATCTGATTTTTGCCCGGCTTCCCGAAGGACCGAAGTACTTCCCGGACGACGAATACACCGATCAGCCGATGCGCCTGCTGGCCGCGGAACTCGTGCGCGAACAGATTCTTCACGCCACCGGAGAAGAACTCCCATACGTGACAGCCGTCATCGTCGAGCGCTGGGAAGAGGCCGAGGCGCTGTCGAAGATCTACTGTCTGATACTCGTGGAGCGAAGTTCGCAGCGCGGCATTATCGTCGGCAAGGGCGGCCTTCAGCTGAAGGACATCGGTTCGAGGGCCCGCGCCGAGATAGAGACGATTCTCGGCAGGAAGGTCTTCCTGCAGCTCCACGTCGCCGTGCGCGAACACTGGCGAAACGACGAACGAGCCCTCGACGAAATGGGGTTAGAGGGATGATCCGGCGATGAGCGAATCCGCGCCGCGTACCGAATGGCCGTACGTCGAGGTCGACGCGGCTGCCAGCGACGCCGAAAACGTTGCGTCGGCCCTCATCGACTGTGGATCGACCGGAGTCGAAGAGCGACCGGCGGCACACGGAGCGGTGAAGGTCGTCGCGTGGTTTTCCGCAACTCCGGACATCGCGGATCTGGCGCGATCGCTTGCGTCGGCCCCTGGGCTGCCAGCCGAAGTCGCTCGGGCTGCCGCGTCCTCCCTTCGAGCCGGTTCGACGCCGGACGACGACTGGCTGCGTCTCTGGAAGCGTGGGTTCGAGCCGACCGCGGTTGGCAGGCGCCTGCTCGTGTTCCCGTCCTGGAAGCGCGAAGAAGCGATGAGCGTCCCCGATCGGGTGCGGATCGAAGTGGATCCCGGAATGGCATTCGGAACCGGCACTCACGAAACGACGAGACTCTGCATGGAATGGCTGGACGCCAACTGGCGGGGCGGGAGCCTTTTCGACGTCGGCACGGGAACCGGTCTGCTCGCAATCGCCGCCGTGATGCTCGCTCCGCGTACCAGAGCCGTCGCCTGCGACGTGGACCCGGTCGCAATCGACGTTGCGCGCGAAAACGCCCTGCGCAATGGACTGGGTGAGGTCATCGACTTTCGCGTCTCTGGGCCGGACGCAGTCGGCGGCTCGTTCGACCTCGTGCTCGCCAATCTCACTGCGGACGTCATCCTTCAGGTTCGCGACGCGCTCGTCGCGCGCACGCGGCCGGGCGGAATGCTCGTACTCTCGGGCGTCCTGGTCGAACAGGCCGAAGGTCTCGTCGCCGAGCTGGCGCCGGCCGGACTCGAACTCGACTGGCGCTCCGACGCTGGCGAGTGGACTGGCCTGGCGATGCGAAGGCCGTGACGGAGCGCCGATTTTACGTCGCTCCCGCCGACGTCGCCGCTGCACATCTCACCCTGCGCGAGGATGAGGCTCACCACGCCAGGCGCGTGCTCAGATTGCGAGCCGGCGCCGCCGTCACCTGCTTCGACGGCGAAGGCCGGGGGTGGCACGGCCGGATCGATCGTTACTCTGGCGACCTTGCCTTCGTTACAGTGGAGTGCACCGTCGCCCCGGAACCTGTTCTGCGGCCGGCCTTGACGCTCGCCCAATCGATCGTGAAGGGCGACCGGATGGACGTCATCGTCCAGAAAGCAACCGAGCTTGGCGTGAACCGCGTGATTCCCATCGCCGCCGATCGATGCGACGTTCGCCTGGAGACGGACCGGACGGCGAGGCGAGCACAGCGCTGGAGACGAATCGCGGTGGAGGCCGCCAGACAGTCCGAGCGTCTATCCGTGCCGGCAATTGGAGAACCGGTCGGATTGCAACGGCTGATCTCGGAGGCCCGTTGCCCCGTCCTTGCTCTGGTTGAGCGCGAGGCGAGGCCTGTCCGTGAAGTACTGGGAACGATCGGAAGCCCGGACGAGCTGGTGATTGCCATAGGACCCGAAGGCGGATGGTCCGAGGAGGAGCGCCGGTATTTCGCGTCGTCCAACGTGCCGTGCGTCTCGCTTGGCGCGGGGATCCTGCGTACCGAGACTGCCGCCATCGCAGGCATTTCGATCGTCCGATACGCGCTTTCCAACCGGGCGTGAAAACAGGAACCCTGGCACGCGTACGAGCCGCTACGACGAACCGAAGGCCGGGGCCGAATGGTGAGGAGCGCCTCTATTTGCGATTCGACGCGGCTGGCGCCTGCTGAGCCGGTGCCGGATCGGCACCGGGACCGTCGATGTCCTTGCCTAGCTTCCTGGCTGCATCGGCAATCTGGTCAGCGGTCCAGTCCATTGCGTGCTCGATAGCGGCCGGGTCGCCGAGCCGATACACCTTGCCATCGCGCATCACTACACGGATGACTTTCGTAGATCCGTCCTTCACGCGCTTGGTGACTTTCTTGACCGCGCCAGACTCCCAGCGGCGCACCGACACCTCGTCTCCATTCTCCAACTGACGGACGACGATTCGCGATCCATCAGGTCCGGCTTCGTCTTTGAGAATCTTCGGCTCGACCTTCGCCGTATCGCGATTGGTCGAACCAAGGTTGCCGTTCGACGGCGATGCGGGGCTCGCTGGGCCCGAACCGCCGCATCCGACGGCCGCAAAGGCCGCAAAGAGCAAGGCCGCAACTAGTGTGTTTCGAATATTCATCAGTGCTTTTTCCCTTCCGGTTGTTCCAGACTCATCCGACGGATCGCTCGGAGCGAGCAGTTTCCTTATGCCGGTCGAAGGCCAGTTCGATCAGCCGGTCGATCAGTTGACCGTAAGTCAATCCCGAGGCCTCCCACAGCTTCGGATACATTGAAATCTTGGTGAATCCCGGCATCGTGTTGATCTCGTTGACGAACACGCGGCCGGTCTCACGCTCGACGAAGAAGTCGACACGGCCGAGACCCGCCGCATCGACGGCAAGGAACGCCCGAACGGCGAGATCGCGGATGATCGCGGCCTGATCGTCTTCGAGCGCCGCGGGAATCGCGTACTCGGCAACATCGCTCACGTACTTCGTGGCGTAGTCGTAGAAGTCGGCGTGCGGAATGATCTCGCCGGGCACACTCGCCGAAGGTGCGTCGTTTCCAAGGACCGCAACCTCTATCTCTCGAGCATCGATTCCCTGCTCGACGACTATCCGGCGGTCGAAGCGCGCGGCCTCGTCGATCGCAGCGCCGAGCGACGTGCGGTCGACCGCCTTTGTGATACCCACCGATGACCCGAGATTCGCGGGCTTGGCGAACACCGTATATCCCAGTTCGCGGCCGATGCCATCGAGCACGGTCTCGCGATCCGCCTCCCATTGGGTCCGTGTGAAATGAACGAAGGGAACGATCGGAAGTCCGGCATCGCGAAACAGCATCTTCATGACGATCTTGTCCATGCCCGCCGCCGAGCCCAGGACGCCGCTGCCGACATACGGCAAACCTGCGAGTTCGAGAAGTCCCTGGATCGTGCCGTCTTCGCCATATGTGCCGTGGAGCACCGGAAAGACCACGTCGAGCCGGCCGAGAGCAATCGGCCCTGGCCCGTGGTCCAGACGCACCAATTCACCCCTCGTCGGATCGCCGACGATGGCCACGTCGGTGTCGCCCTCGTCGATTACGGCTTGTGGGAGGAGTTGCGTCGCGTCCGAAGAAGCAAGCCACCTTCCCTGTTTCGTGATTGCGATCGGCACGATGTCGTATCGCTCCCGGTCCATCGCGTCTATCACCGACTTTGCCGACCTCAGAGAGACTTCGTGCTCACCTGACCGCCCTCCGAACATGACGCCGACACGGATCTTCGAACTGGTCACTTGCGCTCCTTGGATCTTCGAGAATCTACAGTCGGGCAATTCAGAGGATGCTCTTGCCAAGAGCCGAGAGAAGCAGTTCGACGCCGACCTCGGCACTCTGGTTGCGCACGTCGAAAATCGGGTTCAGCTCGGCGTACTCAAGAGACAGCATCCCGCCGTGGTCGGCCACTCGCTCCATTGCGAGGTGGCTTTCCCGATACGTTGCACCCCCCGGCACGGGTGTGCCGACACCGGGAGCGAAACGCGGATCGATGAAGTCGACGTCAAGGGTCACGTGGTAGCCCGCCGTGCCATTCGACGCAATCTCGAGCGCTTCGTCCATTATCGAATTCATCCCCCGCTCGTCCATCTCGCGAGCAGAGAACGCGCGAACGCCGAGCTCCCTGATGAGCGCGCGCTCTCCCGGATCGATGTCGCGAATGCCGATCAGGGCGACGTTGCGCGGGTCGATCTTGGGCGCGAACCCGCCGATTTCGACCAGTTCCTTAGGACCACGCCCCATCAGGCACGCGAGCGGCATGCCGTGAATGTTGCCGGAGATCGTCGAGTCGGGCGTGTTCATGTCGGCGTGCGCATCGAACCAGACCACGCCAATGCGTTCGCCGCGGTCGTGATGGTGCATCGCCACGCCCGAGGCGCTGCCGATGGCAATCGAATGATCGCCGCCAAGGACGAGCGGCATTCCCCCACCGTCGAGTGCCTCCCTGGTCTTGTTGGCCAGACGCACCGACGCGCCTGCAATCTCGTCGAGGTAGCGCGCCTTGCTGTTCTCGCTGTCGAGTCGCTCGACCAGTTCGACGAAGATGTTGCCTTCGTCCGTCACGGGATATCCCAGTTCCGCGACCTTTGCTCCGAGTCCTGCGACGCGCAAAGCCGACGGACCGATGTCAACTCCCCGCCGGCCTGCGCCGAGATCCATTGGAACGCCGATTATATGGATGTGCTTCTTCATTTTGGGAACAGTGCCTTTGACCGATCGCAGGCTCGCGCCCGCTGCGCGGAGATCCTTCAGTACACCATCATCTTCATACAGAAGACCGAGCCGCCACTCTTGATGAACTCGCCCGTCTCGACTTCGACGATGTCGAACCCATTGGCTCGGAGTGCGGCCACGACCTCGGGCGAGCCGGACTGAATAACCACGGTCCTTCCGTCGAGAACGTGCGCGTTACATGCGAAACCCGATGTCGCCTCCGGTTCCGACGCCTCGATCACGCGATCGAATCCACGCCGGATCAGCGCCATGCCCTCATCCGAGAACGCGGCCGGATAGACGAGAACCGCGTCTTCGGAGAGAGCGCAGAACGCCGTGTCGAGGTGGTAGAAGCTCGGGTGCACGAGTTCGAGCACCACGACCGGCGTTTCTATCAATTCAGAAAGCGCCTCGTACGCCTCTACTGCCGTACGCTGGCCGTAGCCACCCCAGAGAAGCCGCCGGCCCGGATGCCATATTGCATCGCCCTGTCCCTCGAAGTACGGGACCGACTCGGGCAACTCCAGAATTCTGTACCCACGTTCTTCGAACCAGGCGCGAATTGCGGGAACTTCGCGACGGCGCGACGGATGGCGCATGTGGCTGGGCACGACGTAGGGACGGCCGTCGTCGCCCATTCCCGGCAGCACCTGGTTTGCCGCGAAGACCATGTCCTCGCACCCCTCGACGCCGGGCAGTGTCAGCACCTCATGGCCTGCCGATTCGAATGCCCGAGCCAGTGCGTCCCATTGTTCACGCGCTTTCAACCGGTCGACGCTTCCGATGTTGCCGTGCATGAATGCGTTCTTCACGTCGACGACATCGAAATAGTCGGGCGTACACATAAGAATGTGCCGCGGCTCCACCCGCGATTCGAGCGGCCCCTCCCCCAGCAGCGACTCCAGCTCGGCCGTCGTTCGAATGACGCGGGCAGGAGTCACGCGTGGCGCTCCAGAAATTCCGATAGAACCTGGCGCATCGTAGGCTCGCCGATCTCCGCCAATTCGTAACCAACGCGCATCGAGGGCCTGGCGATGTCGACAACCCGCCGAAGGTCGATCGGGGTCGCAATGAGCACCAGATCGCAGTCGATGGAGTTGATCGTCGAGGCGAGGTCGTCCATCTGCTTGCGGCCATACCCCATCGCCGGAAGGAGTGCCCCGATGCCCGGATAATGCTCGAACGTCCCGGCGATCTCGCCCACGACGTATGGACGGGGGTCGACGATTTCCGCGGCCCCGTGCTGACGAGCCGCAATGACTCCGGCTCCGTAAGTCATCTCTCCGTGAGTCAGCGTCGGACCGTCCTCGACGACGAGCACGCGTTTGCCTGCGATTGCCGCCGGGTCCTCGCACGTGATCCGCATGTCTGCGTTCATGATCCGCGCGCCCGGATTCACCGACGCGGCCGACCGCTTGACGGCCTCGATCCCCTCCGGCGTCGCCGAGCCCTGCTTCCCGATCAGGATCAGGTCTGCGCGGCGGAAGTTCGCCTCACCCGGGAAATAGAGCAACTCGTGGCCAGGACGATGAGGGTCGGCAACGACTATCTCGAGATCCGGCCTGTAGAACGGCAGGTCGTTGTTGCCGCCATCCCAGACGATTACGTCGGCCTCCCGCTCGGCCGCTCGAAGGATTCGTTCGTAGTCCACACCTGCGTACACGATGACGCCGTTTGCGATGTGAGGTTCGTACTCCTCCATTTCCTCGATCGTGCATTTATTGGCCTCGAGATCGTCCAGGGTCTCGAATCGCTGAACCGCCTGTTTCACGAGGTCGCCGTACGGCATCGGATGGCGAATCGCGACCACGCGCTTTCCGAGTTCGATCAGGGTCTTCGCGACGCACCTGCTCGTTGGGCTCTTGCCGGCTCCGGTACGCACCGCGCAGATCGATACGACCGGTTTCGACGATGCGATCATCGTCCGCTCCGGACCAATGAGCCGGAAGTCGGCTCCCGCGGCCACCACGCGCGACGCGAGGTGCATGACGTACTCGTGCGACACGTCGCTGTAGGCAAAGACGACCTGCTCCACTTCCAGTTCGCCAATCAGCCTTTCGAGATCGTCCTCTGCGTGGATCGGAATGCCGTCCGGATAATGCTCGCCGGCAAGCTCCGGGGGATAGCGGCGATCGTCGATGTTCGGGATCTGCGTCGCCGTGAACGCGACGACGTCGGTTTCCGCATCGTGCCGAAACACGGTGTTGAAGTTGTGAAAGTCTCGCCCTGCAGCGCCGAGTATCAGTGTTTTCGTTCTGCTCACGGTAATGCTCCTTCGAAGTGGCGATACGTCGGATATCGGCAGCTTCAGGGCTTCGTGCGATAGATCGTTCGCGGAAACGGAATGGCCTCCCGAATGTGCTCGATTCCGCACATCCACGCCACACATCTCTCGATACCCATGCCGAATCCGGCGTGAGGCACCGACCCGTACTTCCGAAGATCGAGGTACCAGTCGAACGCCTCCTCCGGCAACTCATGCCTTGCGATCTGATCGCGCAGGAACTGCAGGTCAGACGCGCGTTCGCCTCCGCCGATTACCTCGCCGTAGCCTTCCGGAGCCAGCACGTCCACGCCGAGCGCCTTCGTCGGATCCATCGGATCGGGCTTCATATAGAAAGCTTTCACGGCCGCCGGATAGCGATGGACCATCACAGGCCGGTCAAACTTCGACGAAATGAACGTCTCGTCGGGCGCGCCGAAGTCGCCGCCGTACTCGAAAGCCTGGCCGCCGTCGACGAGCATCCTGGCCGCTTCGTCATAGCTGATGCGCGGGAAAGGCTTCTGAATCGCCTCGAGTTTCGACAGGTCGCGGCCAAGCGTCTCGAGTTCGGGCCGCCGGTTTGCCAGAACCCTGGCCGCGACAAAGCAGAGGAAGTCCTCGGCGAGATCCATGATGTCGTCGAGCGTGGCATAGGCCACCTCCGGCTCCACCATCCAGAACTCCGTCAGGTGTCGCCGCGTCTTCGACTTCTCGGCACGGAACGTCGGACCGAAAGCATACGCACGACCGAGCGCGGCAGCCGTCGCTTCGTTGTAGAGCTGACCGGACTGCGTCAGGTATGCCTTTTCGTCGTCGAAGTAGTTCACCTCGAAGAGGCTCGTGGTTCCCTCGCAGGCAGCCGGCGTGAAGATTGGCGTGTCCGCCAGGATGAATCCGTTCGAATCGAAGTAATCGCGCACGGCACGGATCACCTCGTGGCGCACGCGCAGAATGGCGTGCTGCAACTTCGATCTGATCCAGAGGTGCCTGTGGTCGAGCAGGAACTCGGGCCCGTGCTCCTTTGGCGTGATCGGGTATGGCTCGGCGATGCTAACGACCTCGAGGTTCGTGACGTCCATCTCGAATCCACCGGGCGCACGGTCGTCAGCGCGCACGGCGCCGGTGACGATGACCGAAGACTCTTGCGTGAGCGTCTGGCACGCATCCCAGACTTCTTCAGGGACGGCTTTCTTGAAAACGACGCACTGCAGGATTCCCGAGCCGTCGCGGATCTGGGGGAAAATGAGCTTGCCGCTCGATCGAATGTTGTAGAGCCACCCCTTTATGACGATGGTCTCGCCAACGTGCCGTGCTATGTCTTCGATATAGGTCTGCGTCATGCGGTCTCGAAACTGGCCGTCTCGAGACGCGTTGCGCACTCGAGAAGAGCCGGAAAGTCGCCAAGGCGCCCGAGTGCCGGGATTGCCGACGCGAGGGCAGGCGCAATGAACGGCAGGTAGCGGCGCGTGCCACGAGCCGACGCCTGATTCGTGAATGTGCCAACGGCCTTCAGCATCCGCTGCGCCGTAGCGAGGTCATATTGCACGCCGAACTCGGTGTCGCCGGGCCACGACCCGTCGGCCAACGAGAGCTCGCGGAATCGCGAAACGAGCCGCTGGCGGAGCCAGTTCTCGAGTTGCGCGTACGGGTCTTCGACCAGCGAGACCAGGTCGTAGGTCAACGGTCCCATACGTCCGTCCTGGAAGTCGATGACCACGACACTGTCTGCCGGCGGCCCGCCGGGACGTATCATCAGGTTCCGCGCGTGGTAATCGCGATGACAGAGGTATCGGGGACGATCCGACAGCGCGTCCGCGAGCGATCGGCTCTCGCGCCGCACCGCCGCATCTGCCTGCGCATCCAGCGGGGCGCCGAGGAAGCGATCGAATGTGTTGACACGGAAAAATTCGAGCTCCCAGAAGAGCTTGTCGCCGTCGAGCGCGAGCCGTGCCCCGGCTCCTCCGGCTTCCTGAATCGACCGAGTCGCGAATCGAATGGCGGCTACGAGATCGACGGCACGCTCGAAAACGGCGATGACGTCTGCCGGAGCTGCAGTCGACATCCAGGTCTGAACGAGCCCGTCGCCGACGTCCTCGAGAAGAATTACGCCCGCTCGATCGTCGACGGCTACGATCTCCGGCACGGGAACGCCAGCGCGCGCCAGCAGCGCGGTCATCTCGATATGACAGACCGGATCGTTTGCAAACGTCATGATGCCCTCGGCCCCGTGATCCCTGCACCAGCGCTCGATCTGGAGTGTCGACGCGTCGCCGCGATCGAACGGTCGCGGGTACCGAACGCCGACCAGCGCACCCCCGTCGCGGCGGATCCGAACGTACGAGCGCGACGACGCATCGCCGGCAAGCAACTCGGCCGAGAGCGATTCCGGTGACACGCGAAGCTCGCGTGCCGCCGACTGCAGGACCACGTCTTCGACACTTGCCTCGTAGGACGGATCAACGGAAGTAGGTTCTGCGGGCATTGGCGCGTCAGTCTAGCACCGGCCCAATCGGCGCCACAAGCAGGTCACCCATGAGGCTCCCGCGCTCGATTTTCCTAACGATTTCGGCCTTCACCACGACCGAATCGACGATCCGAATCCCCGGCGGAACGCGCACGCCATCCCCCAGAATCGAGCCACGCACGACGGCGCCGGCCTCCACTCGGACGTCCCGCCAGAGCACGGATTCCTCCACTTCGGCGGCGGCATCGATGAAACTTCCCTGCCCAACGACGTTTAGCTCGCCACGTAAAGCGGCCGCGGCGATCGACTCGCCGAGATAGCGTGAGAGGGTCGACATCTCCTTCCACGCACCGGCTGCAACGTGACCAACGACTGGCCGTCCGTCCGCTATCGCCGCCGGGAACACATCCGCAGTCGTGTGCGAGAAACGGCCGGCGGGGATGTACTCGAACAACCTGGGGGACAGGATCTGGATTCCAGTGAACATCAGTGGCGCCGCGCCAGCCCGGCAGCCGGGTTCCGGGAACCCGGCGAATCTCCTGACCAGTCCACTCTCGTCACATTCGACGATTCTGAAGTGCTCGTACGAAATGTTCTGCAACAGGACGAGCGTCGCGATCGCATCGCGCTCCCGGTGTTCGGCAATCCCCGGGGCCAGATCGATATCCGTGACGATCTTTCCATTCACGACGATGAAATCGTCATCCTCCAGCCAGGGCTTCGCGCGATCCAGTGCGCCGCCAGTGCCTAGAATCTGGTCCTCCAACGAGTAACGGACTCGGCAGCCGAACGCAGTTCCGTCGCCGAGCGCCTCACGCACCGAGTCGCCGCGATGATGCAGATTGACTACGACGTCGACCGCCCCGAACGCGCGAACGTACTCGAGCGCGTAAACGACAAGCGGCTTACCCAGAAACGGCACTGCCGGTTTCGTCCGGTCCTCGGTGAGCGGCCAGAGCCGTGTCCCGAAGCCCGCGGCAAGGATCATCGCCTTCATCCGGCCTCGCGCGCCAGCCGTGCCATTGAACTGCGTCCCATCAGACGGCCAGTCTCGACGACAGGAATTCGGCGTGTCAACCGGCGTCCAGCGGTCGCCCAATCCATCGCTTCCATTCCGTTGGGTTTGTTTTCGGCAATCCGGAGTGATACACAGGCTGCAAGCCTTGGGAGGGCCGTCGCTTGGACCGGTTTATCTCCCATTATCGCCTCTTGGAATGCCTCGGCAAGGGCGGCGCCGGAGCCGTTTACAAGGCCGAGGATACCCGGCTCGGCCGAACGGTGGCGCTCAAGCTGCTCGACGGCCCGATGGATGGCCTGCTCGACGAGGCGAGAGCCGCGGCTTCCATCTCGCATCCGAACGTCGCGGCCGTCTACGATGTCGGTGAAGTCGACGGACAGCCGTTCATCGCGCTCGAATACGTTGCCGGAGAAACTCTGGCGTCCCGCCTGACCCACGGGCCGCTCGAGCTCACGGAAGCGCTGGGCATTGCAATCGGCGCCCTTCGCGCGCTCGCAGCCGCGCACGGCGCGGGTCTCGTCCACGGTGACGTTACGCCGTCGAATATTGCAATCGGCGCCAATGGCGTCGTCAAGGTGCTCGACTTTGGACTGTCGAGGCGCGCGCGGGAGGTAACCGGACCTGCGGGAACTCCCGGTTACCTCGCTCCCGAGCAGCTCCTGATCGGCCCGGTGGACGCGCGTTCGGACCTCTTCTCCCTCGGCGTGGTGTTGTACGAGTCGATCGCCGGGACGCTGCCGTTCGGCCGTCAGTCCTGGCGCCGCGAGTTGTTCGAGGGCGAACCGGTACCGATATCGTCATTACGGCAGGATGCTCCCCTCGAGTTGGAGCGCATTCTCCGCCGGTCCCTCGAGCGCGACCTCAGCACGCGTTACGCATCGGCGATCGAGTTTGCCACGGATCTCGAACGCCTGCGGGACTCGTTCGGCGCCGGCTCCGAGCCTGCAAACGTCGAGGCCTTGCGCGACGAACCGGCGTTTCGCGGCCTCCTGCCGTTTCAGGAGGCCGATCGGGGCTGCTTCTTTGGAAGAGCGGCCGAAACTGCTTCGCTCGTAAAGCTCGTCTCCCACGCGGACTTCAGGTTCGGCGTGCTGTTCGGCGAATCGGGCACCGGCAAGTCCTCGCTGCTTCGGGCGGGGTTGATTCCGGCCCTTTGGGAAGCCGGATTCGCGCCGCTCTACCTCAGGCCGCGGTCCGATCCGATCGAAGCGCTCGTGGCGGAGGCGCGGCGCGTAAGCGGTGTCGTTCAATGCGACGGCGAAACAATTGGTGACTACCTGCTGCGCCTCATCGCGACGCTTGGGACGCCCGTGGTGGTAATTCTGGATCAGTTCGAGGAGTTCTTCGTCGCCCACAAGTCGCCGGCGGCAAGAGCGCCTTTCCTCGATTCACTGGCTGCGTTGCATGAAGATCGGAAGCTGAACGTGCGCATTCTGGTATCGATGCGCTCCGACTCGTTGCACTGGGTGGGTTCCGAACTGGTCGATCGCATCCACGAGCCCCTCGCCAGCTCGCGGCTCTTCCACCTCCGCGCTTTCGACGAAGACTCGGCGACGGATGTACTCCGTAGATCGGCCCAACGCGCAGGACTGCCGATAGAACCTTCCCTCTGCCGGCACATTGCGGCCGACCTCGCAATCGAGGGCTCCGTCCTTCCGTCCGAGCTGCAGATCGTTGGCGAGCGCCTGCAGGGAAAACGGCTCTTCTCGATGCGGGAGTATCGGCGCGCCGGCGGTAAGGAAGTGCTCGTCTACAGTTTTCTCGAGGACGTCATCCGCGCCTGCGGAGACAGAGAGGCGGCCTCGCTCGTTTTGCGCAGCCTGGTCTCCGACGAGAATGCCCGGCTGTCGCTCTCCGCTACCGACATCTCGCGTCGAACGCAGCGTGAAGGCGCCGTCGTCGCCCGCTTGCTCAGGCTCTTCGTCGAGGCAAGGCTGATCAGGGAGCTTCAGCACGAGCAGCCTTGGCGCTACGAGCTCGTGCACGAGTACCTGATCGACAAGATCAACCGAGTTACCGGTGGCGTGTTCGATGCGACGCACCGCGCGAACCGGCTCCTCCGTCAATTCTCGGCCGGGTACGCGGACGATCCGCGCACGCGGATTCCTCTCAGAAAGCTGTACTTCATACGCCGACACACGGACCGGGCGATCGGCGACCGCGAGCGCGCGCTGTTCCGGAAGAGCCTTCGAACTGGATTGATCCGCTCGGCGGCGTTCCTCCTCGTATTCGCGGTGGTTGGCTTCGCGACCGCCGCAGCATTCTCGATAAGGGAGACCTGGGACGGAGTGCGGTTCACCGATGGTCATACTGCCGCAGTGCGACGGGCTGCGTTTTCTCGCGACGGACGTCTGCTGGTGACAGGCGGAGAAGACGGCATGGTGATCGTCTGGGACTTCGCCCGAAGACAGAGGATTGCAACTCTGGACGGACACGCGACCTGGGTAACCAACCTGGCCTTCGCGCCGGACGATTCCGTGTTGGCAACCGGTGGCAGCGATGGAAACGTCTGCGTCTGGAGCACGAAGGATTTTTCGCTCGAGAAGTTGCTGCCTGGCGCGGGATCGCCAGTCGGCGCTATGGGCTTCTCGCCGGATGGAAAGAGACTCGTGACGGCAACGGCCGGTGTTCAAGGCGCAATCGTCTGGCGAGTGGAAGACTGGTCAATCGAAAACGAATTGCCGGGCGAGTTCAGTTCCTGGAACAGCATCGTGTTTCTGTCGAATGAAGTTGCAGTCTTGCGCACGACCTCCTGGAACGTGCGAACCGGTAAATCAGTCGCAAGTCTCGAGGAGCCGCTTGTCGACGTAACGTGGCTGGCAACCTCACCGGATCGGCAAAGGTGGATGGGGATCGGCCCCGACGGGGTGGTTCGATTCGGCGAACTTGCCGATTTCGGACAGTCGGCTGCCATCCCGGCGCACCACGATCACGGCCGGGCGGCCGCATTCTCCCCTGACGGCCAGCTTGCGGCTTCTGGCGCCGAGGACGTTGTACTGTGGAATGCCGCGACCGCTACCAAGCTCTGTCGTCTTCAGCACACGTCTATCGTGTGGAGCGTGGCGTTTTCTCCCGACGGCAAGTGGCTTGTTTCGACCCACGGCGACGGCTCCGTGCTGATCTGGGACACGGCCGAACGCGAGCGCGTGGCGAATCTCAACGAGCACAGCGCACCGGTTCGCGGCATTGCATTCTCGCCGGACGGAAGCCGGATGGTGACCACGAGCGAGGACGGATCGGCGATAGTCTGGGGTATCGACGACGGGCGCAAGGAATTGACGCTAATCGGGCATCGCACACGGGTAGCCGGGGCAGCGTTCTCCGCCGACGGACTGCAGGTCGCAACGGTGGATCAGTCGGCGAACGTCAACCTGTGGGACTCGGTTACCGGGCAGCTTCTCAGGCAATGGGAGCCGCCCCCCAGCCGCATTTCGACGAACGGGTTACTGTGTGGCGATTTCGCCCGATGGCGCCAGAATCGTCTCGTCGACCTTCGTCATCGACAGCCGCACCGGCCAGCCGGCCATCGATCGCTTCGAACCGGCAGGCACTTGTTACTACTCGATCGCGTTCACGCGAGATAGAAGGCTTATGGTCGGAGTGGCGCCCACGGATTCGACGCTCGAAGTTCGGAGCGTCGAAGACTGGAGCCTCGTCAGACGTGCGAAGGTTTCGGGAGTAGCCAGCTTCGTCTCCGTGGGCGCCTCGCCGGATGGCAAGAGCTTCGTAACGGGAGACGACCAGGGCCGGGTTGAGCTGTGGAATGCCGAATCGCTCGAGGACAGCGGCACGATCGGACGGCATTCGGCTAGAGTGAAGTGCGTGGCTTTTTCTCCCGATGGAAGTACCGTGGCTTCCTGTGGCGACGACCAGACGATCGCAATCTGGGATGTCCAGTCCAGGAAGCAGGTCGCAACCGTTGGCACTCACGCGGCTCCCGTGCTTGCCATCGCATTCTCGCCGGACGGCCATCGACTCGTCGCCGGCGGTCACGACAACTCAGTTCGCGTCTACACCCGGCACCGCTCGTTGTGGGGGTTGGACCTGGAATGACGACGGATACGAACATGGCGGCCATCAGCTCGCCACCCATTGCTCCTGTATGACTTCAGAACGAACGCTTCGCCTTCTCGCCAACCTGGATTCCCTGGTCGCACGTGAGACCGATTCGAACCGGCGGCAGATCGCGTCGATACTCGAACTGGTTCAGTCGCTGAGAGATTCCTCGCCGGATCGCCGGTTGATGCTTCTCGCTTCGCGACTCGGAGACCTTCGAGAACGGCTCGACCTGCTCTCGGGGATGATACGAAGCGATTATCTGGACAAACTCGAACACGAAGCGGGGATGCACGGCGCAGAGTCGCCGATCGAGAGGGCCGCCGCAGTCGTTCGGGTACTCGCGACCAGCCGCCCATTGTCCGTAAGTGCCTACTGCGAGACCCTGCTCGACGAACTGGTCCGGTCGACAGGTGCCGAACGTGGGTTCGTGCTTTTCTATCTGCCGGAGTCTACCGAAGCGAGCATAGTCGCCGCTCGCGCGTTCGAAACGACCAACCTGTCACTTGAAGAATACGGCTTCAGCCGCACCATCGTGCGCGCGGTGCTCGAACGGCGAGAGCCCGTGCTACTCGACGACGCGGCTGCGGACCCTCGCTACGGCCGCGAGGCAAGCGTCCATCGGTTGTCGCTGCGATCCGTGCTGGCAGTTCCTCTGGAGGACGGATTGCGTACGATCGGCACCGTCTACCTGGAGAACAGCAGTGCGCCCAGGATGTTCGGTCCTGGCGACGCGCTCGTCGCGGAGCTGGCCGCACGTGTTGCAGTACTTCGGTTGAGCGCCGCGCGGCTGGTGCCGAAACACGGCCGCGACAGCCGTGTCCTGCTTGACCCCGGCCGCGCCTCGTCCGAGATCGTGGGAAACGACCCTGCGATCCGGTCCATACTCGAGACCGTCGAGCGGATTGCAGATTCGCCTGCGACGGTTTTCATCGAGGGCGAGAGCGGGACCGGAAAGGAACTTATTGCCCGGGCTCTTCACTATCGCAGTTCACGCCGGGATCGGGCATTCGTCGCAATCAACTGTGCGGCGATACCCGAACACCTGCTCGAATCCGAGCTGTTCGGCCACGAACGCGGCGCGTTCACCGGAGCCGTGGAACGCCGGCGCGGAATGCTCGAATTGGGAGATGGAGGGACTGTCTTCCTGGACGAGATCAGCGAACTGGCCTACCCGCTGCAGGCGAAGCTGCTCAGATTCCTGCAATCGCGCGAAATGCAGCGGCTGGGCGGCACCGAGATGCTTCGTCCGGATGTTCGCATCGTCGTTGCGACCAGCAAGGACCTGCGCGAGATGATGCTTTCGGGCGGGTTCCAGGACGCTCTCTACTACAGGATTCACGTCGTGCCCATTGCCGTGCCGCCGCTCCGGAATCGCCGCGGAGACATTACCGGCCTCGTCGATCACTTCCTTTCGCGCTATTCGGCGATGTACGGGCGGACAGTCGGGATCGACGCCGACGCCCTCTCCTGTATGAACGCCTATTCGTGGCCCGGCAACGTTCGCGAAGTCGAGAACGTCGCCCACCGGCTCGTGGCCCTTGCAATCGACGACACGATTCGCGTTGGCGATCTGCCAGAGGAGATCCTTGGAGAGCCCGGGAAGCGAGTCAGTCTTGGCGACGGTAGTTTCGCCGCCAGACCTCGCGATTTCGACGAGCTTCGAATGCTGCGAGAAGCGGCCCGCCGCCATTTTGCCAATCAGGAGCGACGCCTGGCCGAAGCAGCCGTTCGCCAGGCCGATGGCAACGTCACCGAAGCCGCGGTGCGAATCGGGATGCACCGTGTGACTTTGCACAAGATCCTCCGCAGGACCGAGGAGTAGTCGCCACGGCTACATCACCAGCCGCCGCGGCCTGCACAGTAGCCCCTCGGGCTCCACCTCAGTCACTAGAATCAATGACATACGAGGGGAATGCCGGTTGCTGGTCCGGGAGCTGAGGCCGCTTTGAATTTGGGCGGCCACCTCCAGATCGAGTAAGCAAGGAGGCTCCCGCCATGAAACGGTCTTTTGCAGTCGTCTGCTCATTGACTGCGTTTTTCGCGTTGTGCGCGGTTCCGGCAAGCAGTTCCCAGCTTCAGTCAGCGACCGCCCCGCATCGCGACCTTCGCCTTTTCGAACCGAGTCTGATTTCGTCGGTGCGGTTCCGCGGGCCAGACGTCAAGCTCGGATACCCGGTGCTCGGCGCGCGTCCCACAGTCGCGAGCCTCGAAACGCTCTACGGCCCGCCGGATTCGATTGCTCACGAGCTCGCACCTGCGATCCCGGCCGGGTTCGACCCGGCGCGATGGCCGCGCCGCGAGGCGCGTGTCCCGGCGTGGCCCTGGCGCGACGTCGAGGTTCGTTACTACGGCGACGTGGGATTCGGCATTACCGGCGACGAAGTCGTCTGGATCACGAACCGGTCGCCACACCAGTTCAGCGGCGCTCTCGTAAGCCACGTTGCCGAATCGGGTACGAAGGTGGCGAGGCCAGCTGCGAGTCCGTACGACGGAAACTGGAGCGAGGGCAACTCCGGCGTCTCGTTCACGGTCGCGAATGGGACGATAGTCGACGGCGGAGTGCTCGATCTCGACTATGCCAACTGCAACGACGGTGGCAGCCTGTTTTCGGTCTATTTCCAGCCCATAACCGTGGAGGGGGCGAACTTCTCGTTCTCGGTCTCCGGAATCACGAGCGACAACATCTGGATCCTGACAAACGAGGGGTCCTTCCAGTCGACATCCTCAGCTTCGGGGGACGTGAACTTCCTGATTCTCGGCGACTGCGGCTTCGTGTTCGGCATCGGCGGATTTCGCGCGAGCAAGCAGTCCAATTTCGTCCTTCGAGTCGACCCGTCCTTCCAGAGGATTTTCTCGGGCGAATCGTCGGACTTCGATGTCGTCGTGGACTCGATCGGCGGATTCAACCAACCCGTCGCGATCGACGCGCTCACGGGCAGCGCGTCCGGCATCACGATCAGCCCCTTCCCGCATTCCGTCACGCCGGGCAGTCGCGCCGGTGTCGAGGTCGCGACGCAGCCGTCAGCGGCCTCCGCGGCCATTCCGTTCTACCTCGAAAGCTCGACTGGAGGCCCGACGCATCGGACCATGGGCGGGATCGACGTCAGACTGTATCGCTTGACGTCGTCGCCGGGCACCAAGGTCGTGACACCCGGCCAGTCCGCTACGTTTACTTTGCGCTCGGAGTCGGTGAACTATCACCAACCCGCGGTGCTATCGGCCGAGGTGTTTCCCTCGACGCCGAACATTCAGGTCCATTTCGGGCAACCGTCTTTGCTGCCTGGCGAGCAGACGACCGTAACGGTTACCACGGCGCCGGGAACGACGCGGGATTTCTATGGCGTGACGCTGACGGGCACGTCAGGAACGCACGAGGAGTCCGCCTTCCTGAACCTGGAAGTTGCTAGCGGCGGCTTCACCGTCTCGGTAGAGCCTGCAACCATCGAGTTGTCACGTCGCCAGAAGACGAACGTAACGGTGACGGTCAGCCGCGTTGGCAGCCTCTCCGGACCGATAACGATAACCGCGCCCAACGGCAAGACGATCGGGCTCAAGGCGAAGCCGGCATCGGTCGAGGTGTCCGGCAACAATGCCACCTTCTCCATTAAGGTAAAGCCGACTGCTGCGCCGGGGACCTACGCCTTCGACTTCCGCGGACGGGTAGGTGAAACAAGCCATACGGCCCGGCTTCTCGTCACAGTTAGAGAATGAGGAATGACGCAGGTGCAGGGGCGTCCAACCGCCGGCAAAGGCGCGGATTACTGAACGATCGGAGCCGGGCCGGCAGCAATCGCGTGGCGGTACGGATCCATTTGCGCGGGCGGCCTGTACGAGGATCAGGTCGCTCGCGCTACAGGCTCAGGTCCGGCACTCTCGCCTGGTCCCGGGGACCGAAAACAAGGTCCTGGAGGCCGGTTCCCCGCGCCGCGCACAGCATCGACTGAATCCCGATGTAGCTCTCGGATACGAAGCGGCTCTCGTCGATTTGAAGCGCGCCGGCGGCCGCTCGCACTGCATCCTCCGTCCCTTCCAGCTCGAGGAACTCGCCGAACGGCAGTTCGTCGCGCATGGCGAGGACCACGAAGGCTCCGAGCCGGAGTTCGTACACCGTACGGTACTTCTCGTATCTGAATGCACGCCGAAAGCCGAGCCGGCGGAAGATTTCCCCAAGCGTCTCGGGTGCTGTCACGCCAGTCTCGAGCTCCTCGCGAATCTTTACCGAGTTTCCTGCGCTCTCGGGAACGAGTCCCTTGTATGTTAGCGTCGCGCGGCCGCCTGCGACGCGCAGCCGGAGAATCGAGCCTTTGCGTTCCAGTGCTTCTTCCGGAAGCTCGAACACTTCATTCGACTCGAAGTGTCTGGGTTCGACGACCTTCCAGCCGAGCTCCGGATGAGCGTCGACGAGGGCGCCGACATCGTCGCACTTCACTTTTATTTCGATTTCGAGCGAAGCAGCCACGGCATCCACCGGAAGCAAGGCGAACATGTAACCGCAACGGGCGGCGCCGCGCGTTCGCGAATCGCCTGATCGGCCGAAACCGCGCCGTTGGCCCCTCGTCGCAGGCGAGAGACAGTCCGCCCATTCGACGAGGCGCGACTCCGTACACTTCCCAGGTCTGCAAGATTTCCGACGAGAATCCGGCTGGCAGTTCCGTTCACTTCTATCGCGACGACGGCGCCGGACGCACGATCGATCGCAATCTGCCCAGGTCCCTTGCCGAGCGCGAGTTCTCCGCGCAACGCTCCGGTCGCGGGGTCGAACGATATGAGGCTCGACCGGCCATAGTTCGGCACGTAACCCTCACTTCCGTCCGAGGAGACGACCGGATCGTTGCCGACGAGCACGAATCCGTTCTCCAACGCGTCGACCGAGCTTGCAGCCTTCGGCGCCCCCGATTTCCTGAGCCGGTAGGTCATCGTCGGTTCCGTGCCGAGGTTTGCAACCGCGAACTGCTGCGTCGCGCCGATGGCGAACGGCGCCGGCACCACGGCGCTCGTCTTCTCGAGCGTGCCGGCGATGGTTCCGGTCGAAACGCGGATCGTAAAGAGAACCTCGGAAAGGCTGGCGCCGACATAAACGTAATTCCCGTCGGCCGAAAATCTCGGAACGTTGTTGAGTGCAACGAAGAGGTTCCTGGGAAGCGGCGTCGTCGACACGATGCTCATAGCAGAGGGCGACGACACATCGAGAACTGCAACCGACGTACTGTCGCTCGATGCATTCAACACCGCGAGCCGCTTCTGCCCGCGATCTTCGAACAGCGACGTCGTGACAGGAATGAATCCGGTTCCGACAGATCCCAGAGTCGCTAACGTTGCGACATCGATCGCGTATACGAACTGACTGCCGTCCGCCACGAACGCCGTCCTGCCGTCAGAAGTCACTGTAACGTTCGCAAACTCGAGAAAGAACGGATATGGCGTTTCGATCGCCGATTGACGATCCAGCCGCAGGTCGGATGGGTCCGTCACATCGACAGCCGCAAGCGTGGCGTCACCGAAGCAGAGCGCAAGCACGGTGCGCCTGCCATCGGAAGTCTCCGCCAGTGCGATCTGCGAGGGCTTGGGGCCTACCGCAATCCGGTCCATTACGGTTGCTGTCGCAACGTCGATAGCAAGCAGCTCGTTGGTACGTTGCGAAGCCACGAATGCCGTGGTTCCCGCGCGATCCATCACGATGTTCTGATAGAGAGAAAAGAGCGCCGCGTCGGCCGGTCCGGCGAATCTGAACCCGACGAAACCTCCGTCCGTGTCGCGAAAGGTCGTAACGTCCGACGAGTTGGCGGCCGACGAACACACGTATCGCTCGCCGTTGCCCTCCCAGATTGCAGTCGATATCGGGCGCTTTCCGGTCGCAACCTGGTAACGGAGTGCTCCGGTCGACAGGTTGACGGCGTAGAGCTTGTTGCCGTCCGTAGTCCCAGCGAATGCCGTCGCGCCGTCCGAAGTGATCGCCGGCTCGACGTCGATGAACACAGACGGTGCGTCGTACACTCCGACGAGTCCCGGAGCCGACGGATCCTCCATCCGGTAGATGTAGACCGCCGACGCATTCTCGCCCGTGACCAGCAGCCGCGGTCCGTCCGCGGAGGCGAAAAGCCGGGAGTAGGTAGGGAAGGCCCCGGTCACGGTCTTCGCCAGGACCTGCCCCGAATCCGGATCGAACGTGAAGAACACGTTTCCATCGCCGGTCGCGATGACGCCGAAACGCCCGTCGTCCGACAGGTCCACGTTGTTCACGTTGTAGAGTCCCGACTTTCGCGGGAACTTGATCGTGCGCGTGACGCGCATGGCCGAGACGCTGGTGGCGTCCACGATCGTCACGCGGCCTCTCGGCGCGACGGATTGCGAAATGGCGACTATCCGCCGAGCTCCGTCGAAGCCTATGTCGAGGCTTCCGGGAGCGAACCCGACCTCGACACGGCCAATCTCTGCGCCGGTGGAAACGTCGTAGGCTACGAGTTGGGCTACGGCCGTTTCCTCGTGGGTGGCGGTTACGAGCAGCACCGCCCCATCGTCTACGAAACGGAGCGTACGATATCCGAGGAAGAAGACGTGCATTTCGGGCAGCGCCGCCGATCGAACCACACTCATCGCACGCGGATCCGTCGCGTCGATGAACGTCACGACGTTGGAAGTCGCTCCCAGGAATCCATCGCAACTGACCGCAAGCGTCCGCGTCCCCTGCCGCTCGAGCACCTCGATGTACAGCGGGCCGTCAGGCGATTCGACCTGACCTATGTAGCTTCCGTCACGCGGATCGAACGCGAAGATGGTGTCCGTATCGCGTGAAGCAATGAATGCGACGGGCGAGTTGCGGCTGACCGCGACGTTGTTCAGAGTATTCGGCTCGAGGGCCGTTGGAAATGTGACGGCACGGGTCTCGGCGCGCGCCGGAGGGCAGAAGGCCGCAATTCCGAACACCGCGACTGCTGCCATGGCAACCCGAAATGCAATTACTCGAAACATCAGCCGGCAGTCTAAAGTCGCACAGCGAGCAGCGTCAAATTCGCGTTCGAGGTCCACGCCGCACGCGATGACGGCGGCGGAGCGGCGCGAATGCGCAACTCCGCTGCCGTCAGGTGCTGCCGGAATCAGTTGCCGTCCCAGTTGCCCGAGATCGGGGTCATTCCCGCACCGCCGAACGTGTAGACGAGATCGGCTGCGCCAGGCGTAAGGAGGTTCTTGAGGAAGAAAGTTCCCGTGCCGGGCACGTAGAGTCCGATCGACGTCTTCGTGTCGCCGTTCCAGTCGCCGACGACGGGAATCCAGCCAGAGGCCGGAGGCCCGAAGCCAACAACCGAGTTTGCCGGCCCGGGTGCGTGGACGTTTCTGAGATAGAAGACGCTGTTCGCGGGGTCGTAAACCCCGGCGGTGTCGATCAGGTCTCCGTCCCAGTCACCGGCCACAGGACGCCAGCCGAGGCCCCCCGGGCCGAAGCCGTAAACCCGGTCCGCGGGGCCCGGCGAGAGGCTGTTACGCAGGAAGAACGTGCCGTTAGCCGGATTGTACAGACCGACGGAGTCCGTTCCGTCACCGTTCCAGTCCCCCGCGACAGGAAGCCAGCCCGATGCGGGAGGTCCATAACCGAAAGCAATGTCCGCAGCGCCGCCCGAGTGACTGTTCTTGAGGAAGAAAGTTCCCGTGGAAGGCGCATAGAGTCCCGGTGTGTCGATTCCGTCGTTGTTCCAATCGCCCATGATTGGAATCCAGCCGGCTCCGGCGGGTCCGTAGCTGACCAACAGGTCGCTCGGCCCCGGAAGGTGGGCGTTACGCATGAAAAACGCACTGGAAGCCGGCACGAAAATGCCAACCGTGTCGCGCGCGACGTTCGGCGTAGGAATGACGCAGGATGCCGCTTCGGCAATCGGCCTCATGACGTCGATACAGCGCTGGTGGAACACCATCGTGATGCCGCCGCTCGTCAGGTGGCAGTAACTCATCACGGTTCCGTTCGTCGGGACCGACGGGCCGCTGTAGCAACCAGGCTCGGTTCCGTAGCACATGTCGATCGGCGGACTGAAACAATGCGTGTGGTTGCTTCCGAAATTGTGTCCGATCTCGTGGGAAGTCACCTCGATGTCCCACTGATAGTTGGCTGTCGGAAACGACACGCCGCCGTAGATGTTGCTGACTCCGTATCCGAACGTGCCGTTGCAGAGTACGTTCAGATACGCGATCCCGCCGTAATTGGTGATGTTGCCATTCGCGAAGAGATGGGCCAGATCGCGAGTCACGCCAGTCCGATTCGTGTTGCACCAGTCGCGATAGGCAACCAGCTGTGCGGATGAACTTCCGCCCGAGAAGGGATCGGCGACCGTCCAGATGGTCAATGAAGAGATTCGGAGTCTGACGTTCAGGTCGCGAAGGTAGATGGCCGACGCCGCGCCGTACAGCAGATTCATATAGTTAGTCGCGTTCACAGTGCTGCTGCCGAACGGACCGGCATACAGGCTCTGATTTACGTCGACCATGAAATCGGCCTCGAGAATCGTGGTTGTGGCCACGCGCTCCGATGTCCGGCGTTCGAACTCGGGCCACGCCTCCAGGAATGCACGATTCTCGGGCACGAGGTCGATTGCGCAAGGCGACTCAACGGTCGGCGGACGAAGTGACGAACTCTTCGCCATCACGAGCCTGCCGTCATCGCCTTCAAGTGGCATCACGAAATGCGTCTCTCCTCCAACGTTCAGCATCAGCTGAATGGAGTTGCCGTCTACACCGAGAAACGCGTCGGCGGTCCCATCGGTCGACCGCCCGCGATACACCTTCGACGTAGGACGCGGGACAGTAACCTCACCGCGCCCGGTGACCGCCACGATACGGGCGTCAGGCGTGAAGGCATCGAACTCTTCGAGCAGGAACTCCGACGTCCTGGACGGGCCCGTCGGAACGCCTCCCAGTCTGATTGCGCCGGGAAGCGGACCAGCCGGCCTGTCGATCGTGACGTACCGGGCCTCCGGCACGCCGGACCGCGCGGCGGCATCTCCAGTAACGCGGAGCGTCCAGACAGACGGTCCGGAAATCTGCTCAGACAGGGGCGTCGCCGCTGCCGGGGACGCAGCAGGCGCGAGTAAGGGCAGTGCGATTAGTAGGGCAGCCGCAAGAATTGAATTGCGGCTTCTATGGCCGGCCTTTCGAATTTTCATTGTAGGACCTCCGGACGGTTCGTGACAGGAGTGAAAAAAACTGCAGACAACCAACTTTCCTCGTGTTCTGCGAGTCCTGTCAATCGAAATTCGCCGCCTGAACGGATACGGTTGGGCCTTCCGCGCGTCGGCCGCCGACACATCGTCCGGTTGCCAACGAATCGTCAGTCTGGCGCCCGGCAGAGTGGCGCCCGTGTCACGAATTGACACCGGCGGAGGTGCCTCGTACTCTGGCGCGCGTGCTCACGGAACAGATCACGAGCCGCCAGAATCCGCTCATCAAGAGAGCCCAGCGTGTGCGCGACGGTGAAGAGCCCGCTCACCTCTTCATCGAGGGGCCGAGGCTGGTTGGCGAGGCGCTCGAGTCCTCGATCCATCTCGAAGCGATCATCTACACGAGCGACTTCGCGGAGAACGACCGCGGCGAGTCTCTTCTCGAGCGCGTCGCGCGCACGCACGTGCGCGGAGCGCTAGTGCCAGAGGCAGTCATGCGCGCCGTGTGCGATACCGAGACTCCACAGGGAGTCGTGGCCCTTGGGTCCAGACCTCGATTCGAGCTCGACGACGTGTTCGGCGGAGAATCTCCGATGGTCGTCGCGCTTGACGGTCTTCAGGTGCCCGGAAATGTCGGAACCATCGTCCGCGCTGCGGAAGCGGCCGGGGCTTCCGGGGTCGTCACTACTCCCGGCACCGCGGAGGTGTACGGTCCGAAGGCGTTGCGCGCCTCGATGGGATCGGCGTTTCGGCTTCCAATCGTTCGCCGGATTCCGCTCGACCTCGTCGCGGACGCGGTGGGAAGACTGGACGGCCGGGTAGCCGGCGCGACCGCGTCTGGTAAGACCGATTACTCCGCATTCGACTGGAGGCGGCCTGCGATGCTCGTCATTGGAAGCGAAGGCGGCGGGCTCTCGACGGACGCCATGGCCGTGGTGACCGACACGGTCTCGATTCCGATGGTGGCCCCGGTCGAATCGCTGAATGCCGGGCTCGCGGCCGCGGTCATCCTCTTTGAAGCCGCTCGTCAGAGGGCCGGCCAGCGGCGCTCATGACAATCCCTGTCGACAACCATCGTTGCCGTGTAGCCAACCTGTGAACCCTTTCGAAACGTCTCGCGAGATTCCGGCGCCGGTCGACAAGGTGTTCGCCGCCTTTCGCAGTCCAGAGCGACTTGCCCGATGGTGGGGGCCGGCCGGTTTCACGAATACTTTCAGCTTGTGCGAGTTCAGGACCGGTGGGAAATGGTCGTACGTGATGCACAAGGATGGGCACAACTACCGGAACGAAAGCGAGTTCGAGCAGATCGACGAACCCGGACGGATCGTCATCCGGCACGTATCCGAGCCGAAGTATCGCCTGACCATCCTGTTGACTCCGGCCGGGAACGGAACCCTGGTCTCGTGGTCGCAGGAGTTCAAGAGCGAAAAAATAGCCGGCCGCCTCGAGCGCATCGTGGTGCCGGCAAACGAAGAAAACCTGGACCGGCTCACGGCCGAAGTGCTGTCGCGGACCGCAGAGCCTGCCCGTGAGAAAGGAGGCGAAGAATGAAGTGGCGATTTCTGGTGGTTCTCTCGGTGCTGTTCATAGGCCAGTTGTCGGCCGTCGACGCACTCGGCCAGCGTGTTCGGCGCAAGGGAAGGCCAACGATGCGCTTCGTCAACCCGGCGACGCTGCCAAAGACGAACGGCTATTCACACGTCGTGGTGGTGAACCGTGGAAAGACCATTTTCATATCCGGTCAGGTGGCGCTGGACGGCAGCGGCAACCTCGTCGGCCGGGGCGACTTCGCCGCCCAGACCGAGCAGGTATTCAAGAACCTCGAAGCGGCACTGAAGTCCTCGGGTGCCTCGTTCAAGGACGTTGCCAAGCTCACCTTCTTCGTGGTCGACCGAGCGAAGATTCAAGAACTGCGTGACGTCAGGGATCGATACATCAGCAGGAGCAATCCACCCGCCAGTTCACTTGTCGTGGTGAGCGGCCTCGTGCGTGAGGAGTTCCTCGTCGAGATCGATGCCGTTGCGGTCGTGCCGGAATGACTGATTGCAATCCGAATCGCCTGGCCTCGAGCCAGACACGCAGGGTCAGGATTCCGCCCTGGCGGGAAGCGACGTAGCGATCCTCAAGCGCCGGTTGTAAGCGCGAATCGCATCCTCGAGTAGCGCGTGAACTGCGTAACCGCCTCCGTCGTCACGGAGCTTCGAGTGTATTTCTTGAAGTCGCCTTTCCGGTGCTGCCCGCCCGAGTGCACGCGCGATGCGGGCGGCCAGGCCGGTTCGAGAAGCTTCGCAACGCTTCGATATCCAGCGTCGTACCGAGATGGTCCGATCCACTGCCGCAGCTGCCGGGATAGCTCGGCGACATTCGTCTCCAGGATCGGACTCGGCACGATCCCGAGACACGTGTAGTCGATAATGTCCGGCTTGAGCCGAAAGCTCTGGCTGATCGAACCGGCATACAGGTCGATCGCATAACTCTCCTGGAAGAACTGTGACGTGTCCTGAACTTCGAGCATTCCGCGCTTCCGCGTGGCGCCCTCGAGGATCTCGACGGTCGTGTCGACCATCCGACCCTCGACGACGACCTGTATGTCGTCTCGCCGAACGCTGACCCAGTCCCCCCAGAGTACGAGCAGATCGATGGTGTCGCCGGCAATCCGGATCTCTCGCACCCGCCTGGACCGCTCTCGCAACTCCAAGGTGAGGTCGTCGAGAATCGTCGTTCCGAACTCGGCTTCGCCGAGCAGCCGGGCCACGAGTTCTGCTTCGTCGCGAGTCGCGACGCGCACGACTGGCAGCGACATCCCGGACGCCAGGATCGCCTGGGCAAGCGGCTCTTCGACACGCGCAATTTCCATGAGGCGCAAGACCTGGCGATCCGTCGGACCTTGATCGTCCAATGGGGCGACTATCACCGAGTGCCCGCGCTCCCATTCTTCTACCGGTGCGAGATTCGGCACCTGCACGCCTGCCGAGAAGTCGGTCACCGGAAGCACGGCGCCGCAATAGATGCACGTGGTCCTTCGAAGACCATTCGTGCGCCCACACGAGGGACAGAGCACGGTATCGGGCACGGGGGCGAGTATATACAAGCCGGCTGACGAGTCGCGACCGGCAGGGTAACGGGTCAGACGTCGGGCAGGCCGGCCTGTGCTACACTGCCGGCGATGCGACAGACGATTCCCTTCCTTGTCGCGTTCCTGGGCATTCTCGCGTCGACCGTGGCAGCCAGGCCCGCAGCTGAAGAAGGCTTTGCCGTCGGAGCGGCGCGCGAGGTCGTCATCGCCGGCACGGTGTTCGACTCGGCCGCAGGAACGCCCGTTGCGGCCGCTCAGGTGACCGTGCTCTCCGACTACGCGACCGAACGTGGCACCACGGGGCCCGACGGGTCTTTCCGTGTATCGATGACCTCGGCCGAATCCATGGGCACCTTGTCAATCGAGATCAGTGCTTATGGCTTTCAGACGAAGTACGTCGAGGCGCTTTTGCGAGATACGTTTCGCAATCGAGTCGATGCGCGAGTCACCGGTAGCAGGGTATCCCTTAAAGCGAAGAAGTTCGCGGCCGAGCTCGAATGCGGTGGCACGGCCGAGGTCGAGTCCCGCTCAGGACCGGCATCTCCCGTCGCCGCGGTCTGCAGCGACGGACTGACGGGCGTCGAGTTCAACGTGAGAAAGAACCGGGTTGCAGTTCTCGCGACACCGCCGTACGCGCTTCGAGTCGAGTCAGGCAGGGTCGCGATTCTCGACCTGTCGGGCGGACGAGTCGAGATCAGGGTAGACGCGGCGATGCTGCTTCGCTAGCCGCTGGGGAGGCCGACGTGGGAAAAGGCGACATCTTCCTCGTCGACGACAATCCCAACAACCTGACTCTGCTGTTTGGCATTCTGCGTGACGCCGATTACCAGGTCCGCGTAGCCAACAGCGGAAAGCGCGCTCTCGATACGATCAGATCGTATCCGCCCGAACTCGTAATGCTCGACATCCAGATGCCGGATATGGATGGCTACGAGGTTTGTGAAGAGCTGAAGAAGTCGCCGGAGACGCGCGACATTCCCGTGATCTTCATCTCTGCCCTCGACGGAGTATTCGACAAGGTGCGCGCCTTCCAGACCGGCGGCATCGACTATGTCACCAAACCGTTCCAGGCCGGGGAAGTTCTGGTCCGGGTCGAGACACAGCTCAATATCTTCAGGATGCGGCGCGAGCTCGAGCGCAATCAGGAACTGCTCGAATCGAAGCAGCGAGCTCTGGAATCGGTCAACAGGGAGCTGGCAACCAGAAACGAAGACCTCGTGAAGGCGAACGAGGAGTTCCGGCGCGCGCAGGCCCGTACTAACATCGTGTTTTCGGCACTGTCGGAGGCGCTTCCAGGGACTGTCCTCGACGACAAGTACCGGCTCGACGAGATGATCGGCTCCGGAGGCTTCGGCGCCGTTTACCGTGCGCGGCATCTTGCGCTCGACAAGCATATCGCGGTGAAAGTGCTACGGCCGTCGCCGGGCAACGACTCGCCCGAAGCCCTGTCACGATTCCGTCAGGAGGCCGTCTCCGCCACGCGACTCAACCATCCGAATGCCGTTGCGGTCTTGGACTTCGGCATTTCGTCGGCCGGAATCGCGTACCTTGTGATGGAGTTGCTGGTAGGCCGGACGCTCAAGGATGTCCTCGGCGATGGCGAAGTCCTGCCGATCGAGCGATGCGCTTCGATTCTCGTTCCGGTGGCCGAGGCGCTTGCCGAAGCGCACGCTGCCGGAATCGTCCATCGCGACATCAAGCCAGACAATATTTTTCTGCACGCGGGCGAGAGCGGTGAAGTCGTCAAGGTTCTGGACTTCGGCATCGCGAAGCTCGTCGGAAAACACGCCGTGCCGGAGGCTCAAGGGATAACCGAGACGGGCGTGATCCTGGGCACTCCGGACTATATGTCGCCCGAGAGACTGACGGGAGATCCTTACGACGGCCGGACGGACGTCTACAGCATCGGCGTGCTGCTTTATCGAATGCTCAGCGGCCAGTTGCCACATCAGATCGACAAGGGCGCGAGTCCCTACGTGGTCGCGCTCAAGCTGATGACCGCCGAACCGAGGCCGATCCGCGAAGTTGCTCCCTCCATTCCTGAAGCGGTCGAACACGTGTTGCGCCACGCCATGGCAAAGAATCCCGAAGAGCGCGCCTCGGCGTCGGATTTCGCGCGCGAGCTCGCTGCCGCAGCCGCCCGGCCGGCGCCCTGAAGGTGTGCCCGGTTTGCCTCCGTGTAACTCCGGACCGTATGCTGAAGCGGAATGATTGAAGCCGGCCGCATAAACGCCGCTCCTGACTTCGCCGATCTTCATCGCCATCTCGGCGGCGCAGTCCATCCAAAGGTGCTGTTCGGCTACCTCGCGGCCGACGGCCCCGACGCTGGAGTAAGCGCTCAGGAGCGCGACTCCATCCGCAAGCTCCTGGGCAGATTTCCGACATACGCGGACCTGAAGCGTCATTTCGCGACGCGGCAGCCAACTCTGGTCGACTACCTCGAACTGCACAAGCTGGTCGAACCGCTCCAGACCCCTGGGGCCATGGCCTACTTCCTCTACCGGATCATTCGCGGCGCGCGGATATTCGAGCAGACGTCGCTGCTGGAGTTGCGGTTCTGCCCGTATCTGCGCACGGACCCGTCGCTCGACACGGCGGATCGGATCGCGGCCATGGAAGCGGTTCTCGAGGCAATTGCCGCCGCCACTAAAGTGCCCGCGTACGCGGTCGACGTTCGCCTTCTGCTCTGTTTGCACACCGCACTGCCGGACGCCGTCAACGACGCAACGCTCGACCTCGCTCTGAGGCGGCGCGACCTGGTCCGCGGGATCGATGTGGCAGGTCCCGAGAGCCCGCTGCGCGATCGGTTGGACCACTTCCTCGGGCTCTACCGCCGCGCCGCCGACGCTTTTCTGCCTGCGACCGCACACCTTGGCGAATCGTCCCCTGAGTACATCCATCCCGAGTTTTTCCCGTTCCTGCGCCGGATCGGACACGGCGTGCAGATAGCGCTGCACTTTCCTGAGTTGTTGACGGAACTCCGTGAACGCGGCATCTGCATCGAGCTCTGTCCGAGCACGTACGTTCAAACCGGCACTTTCGCGGATCTCGCGCCGGTGCGCGAGGTCACGAGACGTCTCGACGATGCTGGAGTGGATTACTGCCTCGGCACCGACAACCCCGCGTTCAATGGCCGTTACCTCCAGGCGGAGCACGAGATTGCTCTCGACAACGACCTGATCGACTTCCGCGGCCTCGTCAGATGTCAGCGGAACGCATTCAAGCACGCGTTTTGAGCGACGAGCCCTTGCGCGAAGCGATCGCGCCTGCACCACGCCTGCGGTTCAGGCAGAGCCCGGCGTCGATGCTCCACGCCGCGGCCAACGTCGTTGTATCGGTGGTGTCTGGCGCCCTGTTCCTTTTGCTGTGGAGCACGATCGCGTCGTCGGAGCGAATTCTGGCAATCGACGCCACGGCATTCGAGATTGCCATGTCGCTGCATTCGGACTGGCTGACGACGATAGTCGCGTCGATAACCTGGATCGGAAACTCGTCGACGCTGACGGTTCTGTCGCTCGCCGTCGGCTTCTGGCTCGCGCGAGTCGGATCGCGCCGCAGGCTGGTTGCGTTCGGTGCAGCCATGGCACTGGGTGCGCTGCTCAACGTGGCGCTGAAGACATCGGTGCAGAGGGTGAGGCCGGGAGTATTCGAGCATCTCGTCAGTGCGTCCGGGTACAGCTTTCCGAGCGGGCATTCGATGGGCTCGATGCTCTTTTTTGGCAGCCTGGGCTACGTGCTTGCGGTCACCCTCGATGCTCACCGGGCCTGGCGAGCTCTTGCCGTTGTCTCCTGCCTGGGCTGCGCCGTGGCCATAGGACTGAGCCGTGTCTACCTCGGCGTGCATTTCTTCAGCGACGTGATGGGCGGTTTTGCCGCGGGGATCTGCTGGATCGGCATCTGCATCGCCGCGACCGAAGCCTGGACGGCGCGCCGGGACATGCGCGTGAAGTCGCGCGCGGAACGAGGGCATACGGGATGAAGCCGCGCGCGATGAGGCTGCGCACGACGGGACGTGCGCGCGCCGCAGCTCGCGCGCCCAGTACGGACGGTCTCGAAGAGTCGTAACCGGAGCACGAGCGACGGGCCGGCCGGCCATCGCACGCGGCGTGGACTGCACGGCCGGCCCGCCTTTACTGCTCCGGGTAGGACTCCGCCGGGGCAGATGGTGTCTCGGATACGGTCGACACGAACTGCCCACGCTTCATCCGGACAGCACCAGCCTATCTCCGCAACCGCACGTCGCCCGACATCGACGTGGCACGGAGCCGTCGCGAGCCATCTCCAATAGTTCCGGCCAGCGACTGTCCCGGCCCGTTCTTCTTCCTCACTACATACAACCCGAAGTCGTTCTCGATCGTGCCGCTCAGTGTCCTCGCGCTTACGACTGCGCCGGCATTGGCCGGAAGTCTCACGTCAACATTGCCGCTCAGCGTCTCGAACGAAAGGTCGCCCTCGTCCGCCAGCTCGTCGATGTCGACGATCACGTCGCCACTCATCGTCTTCGCGTCGACGACGCCGGAACTGCCGGTGACGCGGACGTTGCCGCTCATCGTGGTTGCTTCGACCGCGCCCGACACCCCCGCGATTTCGATGTCGCCGCTGAGCGTTCGAATGCGCTCGAGCCGAAGCTTCACACCGGTGGGAACCTGCACGTCGAAGTTCACCGATGCGTCGTTGTTGTCGTTGCGTGGGAACTCGCCGATGACGTCGACATCGACCTCGATCCTCCCACCCTCGCTACGATCCCTGATCTGTACCCTGTCAGCGTCTCTGCCAACTTTCCGGCCCGTAACGACTACATCCGCTCCAGAGCATGCAGTGACCCTGATATCCCCGGACAAGGTGCCGATTGAAACGGACGTGCCCTCCCCAACCGGATATGACTTGCGGAAATCCTGTGCTGAGGCAGTTGCAACAGCGAAAAGCAGTGCGGCAAACGCCGAGGCGGCAATCAATGCGTGCTTCATGACGGTCTGAAACTCCTTTGGGGTGTCGCTATTCGGTTCCGCCTCGTGGGTGACGAAACCGGGTCCAAAGGTTTCAGACCGTCGAAAAAATCGCCCGCAGCTATCTCGTGAGCGTCAAAGCCCCGCTTATCTGTCCGGTCGTCGCGTGCCGTACCGTTACCTGCACGGAACTTCCTGCAGGTACAAGAGTATCGATTGCCGGGTCTTTCGAAACGATGCGAGTGCACGTCCCATCCGAATTGCGGCGGCCCTTCGGATACTTGAGCGCACCGAGCGCCGTCTCGCCAACGAAGATCACCGCGGCGTCGGTCCGGAAATTCAGACCGTCGACTACGATCGTCCGGCGACCGCTCGACGTCCGTTTCAGTTTCACCGTCGCAAGCGAAGGCATTGCCCACACCGACACGGTGACGGTGCTCGACCCGACACGGCTTTCCGCGTCAGTGGCCGTAACGCGAATCCTCACCGATCCGCCGATGTCGTCCGGAACGCTCCACACGACCGAGCGGTCGCCGCCGCCGAGCGTGGCTATCGGCGTGTAGAGAGTTCCGCCATCGGCGGAGTACTCGACCGCCTGCGAGACGATCTCGGCCTCGGCCGTCGCCGTCCACGTCAACTGGAACGAAGCGCCAGCGCCCGCCGGCGCCGCCGGTGTTGCAACTGTTACGCGCGGGTTGTCGCCGGCAAGCATGTCTCGAGCCAACTCGACCGCACGGAAGGCGTTCACCCGGCCGTGGCCGTAGAAAATACTGACGCCATCTTCATTGTAATTACCGTTCCCCAGATCGATCTTGTCGGCAGTGGCCTCGAGGACCTGCTTGACTTCCTGCCATGTCAACTCCGGGTTTACGGAAAGCACGAGCGCCGCGACGCCCGCGGCAAGCGGGCACGCCGACGACGTGCCGCCGAAAGCGCCAGTGACGTTTCCCGTGCTGTAGCCACCCGTGCCCGTCAGATCCGTCGTCGTGATGCCGAGCGACCCCCCGCTGGACGGCGCCGCAATCGAAACGGCGCGGCCGAATCGGCTGTAACCGGCCCGAACATCGAAATTCGTCGATGCCGATACCCCGATAACGAACTCCGAGCTCACGTAGTTGTCGAGGTCTGTATCGTCATTGCTGTTGCCCGCGGCAAAAAGGATCACCATTCCCTTGCCGTTCCGTCCGTTCGTGGTTGCGTGCTCCATTGCGGCCCGCGTTGCATCGGGCAGGGGCGTGTTGTCGTTGTCAGGCCCCCAACTGTTGCTCATCACCGAAGCACCGTTGTCGGCAGCCCACGTGAAGGCATCAGCTTCCGTGGAATTCGGCGTGAAAGTCGACTCGGCATAGAGCTGAATGGGCATCAGGCGGCACATGGGCGCGATGCCTGCTGTCTCGCGGCCGTTGTTGAATGCGGCAATTGCGACGCCAGCCGCCGCGGTGCCATGCGAGACGTTCGCGTCACCCGGTTTCGGCGCTGGATCGCCGTCGCCGTGAACGACGTCGCGTGGAGCCACGATCTTCGGAACGCCGTCGATAGTCACCGCCAGATCGGGATGCGCGGTGTCGATTCCGGTGTCGGCAACTGCCACGATCACATCCTTACTGCCCTGCGTTATGTCCCAGGCGGCTTCGGCGTCGACGTCGGCGCCCTCGACTCCGCTGCCCTGCCCCGTGTTCCGAAGATGCCATTGGTCAGCGTAGGACGGATCGTTTGGCCGGAAACGAGGCGATCGATGGGCGATGAAGTCCGGATGAGAGAACCGGCACAATCCGCTTTCGAACAGCGCGTTCGCGGCTTCGACCACGTTGTGATCCAGGCTCGGCGACCGCAACCGAAAGCGATAACCGTTAGGAGCGTACGCAAGAGGCTCGCCGGCCGTCAGACCAAGAGCGGCGGCGACGTCCTGGATTTCCTCGGCCGAAATGCCCGCGGAGAATTGAGCCAGGATCTGGTCCGTCACGAAAAGCGTCGAGCGGTCGGCCTCTACTCCCGGCTCGAAGAAGACCGGCATTGCAGCCAGTTGGGCTTTCTGCAGCCGCTCTTCGAGGGCCGTAACGCCGGCTTTCGAGACCGCGTCCGGGGCCAGCGTGATCTCGGCGAGTCCGGTCGCGCCAATGACGCGCACGGCCGCAACCGACGGATCTGACGCGATCCACTCGACGCTGGCGGATTTGTTCGAGGACCGGTCGAGCACGGCGATCCTCGTTTGCGACCGCTCCACTGGCACGCGCCGGCCCGCGTTGTAGTAATACTCGGGCGCGTATTCGGCCGCAATAGCGAGCGAGGGATGCGTTGGAGCGACGACGATCGACGCGAGCAGCGACGCGACCACCGTGAGAGCGCGGATAATCATGCGTGAGTTCATGCGGATTGCATTCTACCTGTGCGGGAGGATTCGCCGCGACTCGCGGCATCGACAACAGGAGCAGCTCGGCTCCACTCGAGATACACCGGACCGTCCGCCCTCGAATCCTGCGTATGTGATACAAACAACCGCCGTATGCGGCTCGGAATCGACTTTGGCACAACGCGTACGGTCGTCGCGGTCTCCGATCGCGGCAACTATCCGCTCGTCTCTTTTCGTGACGACAGAGGAACGTGGATCGAGTGGTTTCCCTCGCGGATCGCGGCGGCCGATGGCGAGCTCGCGTTCGGACACCACGCTGACGCGCTGCGCGGCCTGGCCGGTGCGTGGCACCTGACGTCGATCAAACGAATGCTCGCGCACTCGCCGCCGGACGAGCCTATCGACATCCCTGGCATCGGCGCCGTTGGGTTGCTCGAACTGCTCAGCCGCTATTCGGCCGCGCTGGCGGCCGAGCTGAGGTCTGATGCGACCAACGTTGCGATCGGTAAGCGCGAGAAGATCGAAGCGATGATCTCGGTCCCCGCAAACGCCAACAGCAACCAGCGCTTCATCACCCTCGAGGCGTTCAAGTCGGCCGGATTCGAAGTCATCGGAATGCTCAACGAGCCGTCGGCAGCGGGCGTCGAATATGCCCATCGGTTCGTAAAGAATCCGGACGCTCCCCGCCAGAAGGAGTACATCGCCGTCTACGACCTCGGAGGCGGGACGTTCGACGCTGCCGCCATCCGCATTGCCGGAATGCGCCACGAGATTGTCTCGAGCGAAGGGGTCGAGCGGCTCGGCGGCGACGACTTCGACCAGATTCTCTTCGACATGGTTCTGGCGGGCGTTGGCGGCATCGATCTCGGGCCGGGCGTCATCGCCGATCTCGCCGACGAAATCCGCGAGCGAAAGGAGTCGCTCAACCCGAACACCCGAAAACTGCTCGTCGACGTGACCGCTGCCGGCACTGGCCGCGACGACGTCGTTATACCGGTCGGCGACTTTTACGATCGTTGTGCGCCGCTCGTGGAACGGACGATCGGATGCCTGGAGCGCGTACTCGAGCGATTGCCCGAAGGCGAAGAGGTCGACGGCGCCCTGCCGAGAAGCGTGGCGACGATCTACCTGGTTGGTGGATCGACAACCTTTCCGCTCGTCTCGCGTGTGCTGCGCGAACGGTACGGCCGCCGGGTTCAACGGTCCCCGTATCCGCACGGCGCGGTCGCGATCGGACTCGCCGTTGCTTCGAACCCGGACGAGCCTTACTTCGTCCGAGAGACCCTGACGAGGCATTTCGGCGTGTTTCGGGAGGCCGACGCCGGATCTCGCGTCGTCTTCGATCCGATCTTCGTGAAGGATTCGGCGCTCGAGCGTGATGGCGAGCCGCTTCACGCCGAACGGCGCTATCGCCCTGCCCACAATATCGGGCATTACCGCTTCGTCGAGTGTGCATCGGTATCCGAATCCGGCGATCCGGACTTTGGCGTCACTCCGTGGGACGCCATCGTCTTTCCCTTCGAGCCGCAACTCCAGGGCAAGCGCGGCCTGGCCAGGATGGCGGTCGAACGGCGAGACCCCGACACCACCGACACGATAGTCGAGCGATATTCGTGTGACGCGAACGGCATCGTGACCGTCACCCTTCGAGCCGAAGACAGCCGGTACGAGAAGGTCTTTCGCCTCGCGGGCACCCTGGGAGGGTGATCCCGGCATCTCTTCGGCACGAAAGCAACGTTCGGGCGTTTACCGATCCTGATCGGATCGGCATGGATGGCCAGTTTGACCCCTTCTCGCAAGGATGCCTATACTTTTTCGTTCTATGACCAAACGATCGATGACCCGACTGCGCACCTTCTTTATCGTCACTTTCACGCTGGCCGCGACGTTTCCATCGGCCCTTGCGTACCAGCAGCCCCAGCAGGACGACCAGACCCAGATCGAGACCCTCGAAGTCTTTCTGCCGGTGATGGTATTCGACAAGAAGGGAGAGTTCGTTCCCGGACTCACTCGCCAGAACTTCCGCGTATTCGAGGACGGAGTCGAGCAGCAGATCACTTCGTTCGACGCCCCGACGCAGCTGCCGCTCAACATTGCGCTGCTCATCGACACCAGTTCGTCCGTGAAACGAAAGCTCAAGTTCGAAAAGGAAGCGGCAGCGGCTTTCGTGATGTCGATTCTCGAGCGCTCGGTCGACCGCGCCCTGTTTGCGACGTTCGATTCTGTCGTGACGCTGCACGTCGACTTCTCGCGCGACTCTGGCGACCTTACGCGCGCCATCGATGTGGTCAAGGCCGGCGGGAACACGCGCCTCTACGACGCGATCGTCCGCGTCTGCGAGGAGAAGATGGCGCAGCTTCCGCCCGGTACGCGGCCGGTGATGCTCGTAATTACCGACGGCTCGGACGTCGGTAGCGACAAGACGCTCGACGAGGCGATCGCCATGGCGCAACGGACGAGCGTGACTATCTTCGGCATCAGCACGCGTAACTACGCGGACATCAGCGCCGGAACTGTCCGGACTTCCGTCGATAAGGACCTGTTGCGGCTCTGCGAGGAGACCGGAGGCAGAACGTTCCTCCCGTACGAACGTCTCGAGCTCGAAAAGGCTTTCGCCGGGGTCCGAACGCTTCTACGAAATCAGTACGTCATCTATTACGAGCCGAAGAACCAGGTGCGCGACGGCAAGTACCGCAAGATCGAAGTGAAGGCCGAGAATATCGATCGCCGGGCCGACGTTCGCGCCAAAGCCGGATACTTCGCGGTTCCGGCTGGCACGGACAACATTCCGCGCTGACGGAGGACATCGTGACGGGAACTCGAATCGCGGCCGCGGCGGGACTTGCCGCCTGCATGTTCGCAGCATTGGCGACTTCTTCGGCCCAGGACGGGCCGGTGCGCTCGCGACGCGCAACGCCTCCACAGGCCGGCGCGCCGCAACCGGCCGGCGCTCCCGCGCAGTCTGGGTCCGGCCTGCCGATCGACAACGATCCGATTCAACTCTCAACCGATGTCGTGAATGTGCTGTTTTCCGTCACGGATCGTCAGAACCGCTTCGTCGATGACGTTGAGCAGGCGGGAGTCGTAGTCTCGGAAGACGGCCAGACGCAGGAGGTCTTCTCGTTCAGAAAGGAGACGAACCTGCCGCTCGTCTGCGCAATCGTCATAGACGTGTCGAGCAGCCAGGAATTCACGTTCGGTGACGAGAAAAGAGCCGCGCTCAGCTTTCTTCAGACCGTACTGAAGACGCGCAAGGACACGGCCGCGCTTGTCCGGTTCCGTGAGGACGTCGATTTCGTGCAGGGGCTGACCAACAGGCTCGATCGCGTGAACGACGCATTCAACCGCCTCACCTGGGAGTCGAAGATCAGCTCTGGCAGCCGGTACGGAGCAACGGCCTTGTACGATGCGATAGGAGTGACCGCGACCGAGCTCTTTCCTCCGGTCTCGGCGCCCGACACGCCCGAGGCCGTGACTCGCCGGGCAATCATCCTGCTGACGGATGGCGACGACAACGCGAGCCAGAAGTCTCTGCAGGACGCCATCGACGATGCGCAGCGCACCGACGTGATCGTGTATGCGCTCGGAATTGGCGACCGGTACCGGTCGACGGCTGTGAAGCGTGACGTGCTCACGTCACTCTCGGAACAGACCGGCGGCCGAGCATACTTCCCCGAGTCCTACGACGACCTTCGGACTGCCTTCCAGCAGATCAACCTCGAGATGCGGAGCCAGTACCTCATCGCGTACGAGCCGACGAATGCGGCCCGCGATGGCGCATTCCGATCGATCGACATCCGCCTCCCGGGTCGAAGCGACGTCAAGGTCTTTCATCGGCGCGGCTATTTCGCTCCGCGCAGCGGAGGGCCGTCGACCGGCGCGTCCGCGGTGCGACCTTGAAGCGCAGCGTCTTTATAGCGGCCGCGCTCGCACTGCCGATGATTTTTGGCGGGGCCGGTCCTGCCGAGGCTACGGGTCAGCAAAGGCAGTCGCCTCCGGTCGAAGCGCCGCCGCCACCGTCGGAGCCTATCCCTGCCGGCGACACTCGCCCGCCCGCGTCGAAGGCGCAGGACGACGATCCGATCCAGCTCGGCACCGAGCTCGTGAACGTGCCGTTCAACGTAAACGACAAGAAGAACAAGCACATTACGGACATTGGCCGGGCGGAGGTCCAGGTCTTCGAAGACGGCGTGCCGCAGGAGGTGTTCTCCTTCGAGCGTCAGCTCGATGCGCCTCTTACTATCGCGCTGCTCATAGACACGAGCGGCAGCCAGGAGCTCACGATCGGGGCGGAACGCGAAGCGGCGTATCGGTTCTTCCAGAAGGTGCTCCGTCCGCAGAAGGATGTCGGCTGCGTAATATCGTTCTCCAAGGAGGTCACGCTGGAGCAGTCGCTGACTGCGAGCCTGCCATCGTTGACCGCTGCGCTCGACAGGGTCCGTGTCACGCCTAGTTCTGGCTTCGGCCGTGGCGGCACTGCGCCTTCGAATCCTCAGGCCGGCGGGACGTCGATGCACGACGCGATCTTTCTCGCGTCCGACGACGTGCTCCGGCGCGAGGCCGGCCGCCGCGTAATCATCCTGCTTACCGACGGAGTCGACACGACCAGCGCGTACCGGGCGGAGGCCGCCATCGAGCGCGCGTGGCGTTCCGAGGTGATCGTTTACTCGATCGGAATAGGATACGGCGGGGTGGCTGAAGGGGTATTGAGCAAGTACGCGAAGGAAACGGGCGGCCGCGTCTTCATCCCGCGCGGCAGCGACGATCTCGACCGTGCGTTTGCCGAGATCGAGAACGATCTCCGGCAGCAGTACATCGTGAGCTACTCGCCGGCGAACGCGAAGCGTGACGGAACGTTCCGGAAGATAGAAGTCCGGCTTGCAGGAGAGACGCGCAAGGACTTGCGTGTGCGCTATCGCCGGGGATACTACGCGCCGGTCAAGTAGCGCTCTCTGCCACGTTTGATCCGTACCGCTGGCTGACGCGATCGGCACCGCGCGGATCAGTACCGCGAGCGGCAGCGAGCGGGCGGGTCGTCCCTGCAAGTCACGGTCGATGTCAGGGCCGACCCGCTCAATGCCGCTTGCGATACCGATCCCGACGTGCTCCGCGACTCCCCCTACGCGTCCTGCTAAACGGCTGCCTCGCCGACGATCGAGACGATGCGTCCAGCGGCAGTGCCTTCACGACGGTACGAGAACCACCGCTCCGGCTCGCTCATCGTGCAGGCATCGCTTACGAAAATCTGCTCAGGCTCGAGCCCACACAACTCGAGCTGAACCGCACACGCGGTCTTGAGGTCGACGTGTCCCTTTCCGTCGTGCACGTTCGAGACGATGCGCGACGCATAGGGGAACTCGGTCGTAAACCGCTCGAGCACCTCAGCCCCGACCTCGTATGCCGCCGCGCCGATCGCGGGCCCGATTGCCGCAATGCAGTCTCCGCGGCGAGCGCCGTGCTTCGCCACCAGCGTCGCAAACGTACGCTCGACGATTCGGGCAACTGCGCCACGCCAGCCAGCGTGCGCTGCCGCGATCGCTCGCGTCCTCGTGTCGGCAATGAGCACTGGCACGCAATCTGCCGTCTTGATGCCCAGCAGCGTGCCACGCGTGGATGTCGTCATCGCGTCGCACTCGGCTCGCGCGATTTCAGCCCGGTCGCGGTCTGAGACGAGCACCTTAACCATCGCCGAGTGCACCTGCTTCGCCATGCATACTGGAACTGAGCCCAGTCCAAGCGCAGCCACCAGTCTGCGGGCGGTCTCATCCGCCGATTCGCCCTGCACAGCGCCCAGGCGGGTGCCGAACGCCGCGACGAAGCCCTGATCCTCGAATGGCAGGCACGTCAGCCAACTGGTACCATCGCCTTCACGCAATTCGAAGGTCGCATTCGTCTCGTCGTTCATCGTCATCAGATGGTCCTCGCAATCGGCATCGATATCGTCGAAGTCTCGCGCATCGAGAGCGCAATCGAGCGGTTGGGCCGACGGTTCGTCGAACGTATCTTCACTGAAGCGGAAGCACGTTACTGCGATGGCCGCCCGTCGCCGGCAGTGCATTTCGCCGGCCGGTTCGCTGCGAAGGAATCCGCAATGAAGGCGCTTGGAACCGGATGGGGTGAAGGCGTGGCATGGCGCGACGTCGAGATACTAGCATCGGATACCGGTTCGCCACGGATCGTCTTCCACGCCACGGCTCTCGATCGGTTTCACGCCCTCGGCGCGACTCGCGCCCTGGTGTCGATCTCGCATACGTCGACGACTGCCATTGCCCAGGTCGTCATCGAGTAGAGAGACTGACAGGCGTGCAGGCCATCGTGCGAGGGCGCGCACGGCGCTTCAGTGGCGTGACGGCCAGGCCGCTCCGCATTCGGCGCCCGCCCGTCAAACACGGTCAGGAAGGCTGCCTTGACAGCTAAAGGGACGAAATGCAAAATGTCCGCCGCTTCTGCGGATGTGGCGGAATGGCAGACGCGCTAGGCTCAGGACCTAGTGGCCTTCGGGTCGTGGAGGTTCAAATCCTCTCATCCGCATCGAGACCGGCCAGGTGGCCGGTCTTCGTATTTGCGGGCAATCCCGTCCTCACCTGCCGCGGACCATCGTCCAGAATATTGCCCCGATGAGCACCAGCCCCGCTGCATACGCCGAGAAGCCGAACACGGCGGCGAGCAGTCTGGCCCGACGCGAAGGCGCATCCGCGAGCAAATCCTCCAGGCGTCCTTCCTCCACCAGCCTGCGATATTCCTCGGGGCGCTCCTCCTGAAAGCGGGCAAGCGGCAGCCTGCCCGTAAAGACCACAGTATCGAGAGGGAAATTTTCCGGCCGCATGTGGTTGTGGAAGAAGTGAAACGCAAAGATGAAACCCGTGGCCAGAAGCGCCTCTTCACCGTGCACTATCATGGCAACGTTGAGGAACTCGCCGGGCAGCACTGCCGAGAACCAGTTTGGACACCAGAGAACGAGGCCTGAGAGCCCGATGATCGGAACTCCCCAGAAGACCGCGAAATAGTCGAATTTCTCCCAGTACGTCCAGCGGTCGAATCGTGGCATCGTCTTGTCCACGTACACGAACCATCGCACCATACCGATCAGATCCGCGAAGTCCTTTCGGCGTGGAACCATTGAATCCGGGCCCCGGAAGAGCCCGCGCTCGCGCTTCACGATCCACTTCCAACCGAGCCTCGAGACGTGGAAGATCGCGTAGCCGAACGTTACGACCGCGAACACGCGGTGAAGGAACCGGGTCACATCCAGGCCACCCACCGCCGCCGCAAGGCCCTGCCCCCAACCCGTGTAGTAGTACATCAGCGGAAGTCCCGTCGCTGCGAGAACTATGAAACTCACCGCCATCACGGCGTGTGTAGCGCGGTCCGGCCGGCCGAACCGGATAATCCACTGTTCTCCATCGCGAATGCGGTGAGCTTCCCCTCTGGCCAGTCCCACGATCGATCTCTGCAGCCAGAGCACGGTGTGGATTCCGAAGAAGCCGAAGACCGCCACGAATAGCAGGCTCATGAAGGTGCTGGCCCAGTAGATCACCGCGGATCTGTCAGGATTCGAGGGCTCTGCGTGCGGGTCGTACGTGACGAATCCACTGGTCGCGCCCGGGTGGCACCGTCCGCAGGTGCCAATCAGATTCCCGGCGTGGACTGACGACTCGGTGTCCGACGCGGGCAGGTTCCGATGAGAGGTGTGGCAGTCCGCGCACGTAGCCGACGGACGGAAGCCCAGCGCCAGCGACTGACCGTGGAATGTGTCGCGATAACTAGGCGCCTGCTTCTCGTGACACTCACCGCAACGGGTCACGGTCTCGATGTTGAAGTCGCGTGTGCTAGCGGGCGCGCGGCCGTGCGACACGGCCGAATGACACGTGACGCAAACCGGGGCGCCAGCGTCGCCGCGGGCGACGGCCTTGAAGTGGCTGCTCGCTTCGTAGTCGGCACGTATCGTCTGATGACAGGCAGAGCACGTCGTGGACATCGCGGCCGGCGACAGCATCGACTTCGGGTCCGTGGACGGCACTATTGCGTGCGAACCGTGACAGTCGGCGCAACTCGCGGATGCGTTGACCCCGCGCGACTGGCCAAGGCCGTGAATGCTCGAGCGAAACGACTCAGCCTCGGCGCCGTGACACTTGGCGCACGTTGCCGAAACGTTCGCGCGATGGACGGTAGACCGCGGATCGTCGAACCGAAACACCGTGTCCCACTGTCCGTTGCTGGAGTGACAGTCTAGACAAGTCGCACCGGGCGCTCCTCTGCTCGAGACCAAGGCGTGCACGCTCGATTCGTATTGCTCGTGGGCGTGCACGTGAAACCTTGCGCCGCCCAGGTACGGCATCGGCTTACCCGGTTCGTGGCATCCCTGACACGCAATCGAGGCGCCGGAGTCGCTCTGGATCTCGAGTATCGGAACTCGATCCGCAACCCGCCCGGCCTCTCCCGGTTCCACCGGCTGCTGGCCGCCCACTGCAACTGAAAGCAGCACGAGACCGGCAGCGGCAAGCAGTGCGTGTCGTTTCATGGGATCCTCAGAAGTGCCACGTGGCGCCGGTATGGCAACGCTTGCAGTCAGAGAAATCGTCGCCGCCGAAAGCGCGCACATCGTCGTGGCAGGTTGCGCAACTGAAGGTCCGTGTCAGGCGCCTATGCTGAGATGCGACAGGCGATGTCACCTGACGGGATTGACGAAGGCCCGATCGAACAGTGTGGCACTCGGAACAGGTCAGCCCCTCGGATCGGTGGGTCGCGTGACTGAAACCGACCCGGAATGCGGCTGCTGCCGTCGGTGTCGGCGTGTAACGGCCGATCGCGTGACAGGTTCCGCACGACGAAATGTCCCGGCCGCGACTGACCGCGCCGGGCTGGTGACACACGAAGCAGGTTGAATGCGCCGATACGCCCGATGGAATGGCGAGTCCGGCTCCACGCCGCCCCGCCCCGTGGCACGCGGCACACGCCTCGCGCGGCCTGGCGCTGCCACGAGCGTGGCGGGCGTGATCGAATCGAACGTTGAAGCTTCGCAGCGGCGGAAAGCCCCGAAGGGAGCCCGACGCCGGATCTACGTGACACACGGAACAGAGCGTGCCCGCCGACGAAGCGAACTCCTGTGCGTGGCATCCGGCGCAAGGCGAGTGTCCCGGCAGCCTGATCGCGGCCGCGTTCGTGTCACGGCGGTGACAGAGAAGGCACGGAACCTGGGCGTGCTGCAGCAGCGTGTGATTGAAAGTCACGCGCCGGGCCTGCGGTTCGGCCGAACCACCTCCGTCCGCACTGCCGGCGAGAGCGACAGAGAGTGCGGTCACGAGAAGGAGAACCGGCATCAGGCGATAGCGCACTGGTCAGTTCCCCCTTGCCTTCGCCACAAGATCCGCGTGAGCCGGCGGAAGCGCGCGGCCGGCATATCCCAAGTGGCATTTCGAACAAGCGAATCGCGGGTCGGCCTGGCGTCGCGCGACCTCGAACGTCAAGGCGCCTCCCTCATCTGGAGTGGCGGTGACGTGACACCCGGAGCCGCCGCAGGACTGCACTCGTACGGTCGCCTGGCCGTTGCCGCCGTCCATCGACTGAATGTCGTGGCAGGACGTGCACTCAACTTCCTGATGCAGGCCACCCGAATGCGGGAATGTCGCGGACGACGCCCGCCGGCGCCACACCTTGAAGATGAAAGGGTCGCCGGCGCCCATAAGCTTCGCCGCCCCAGGATCGAAATCGGTCGACGACCGGCTGATCGACGGCACGTGGCACGACGCGCAGTCACGCGGCGCTGGCGGAAGGCCGCCCTCCGGAGAGTGGCATTCGAAGCACGTTGCGTGATCCTCGGGCGAAGTCTGAAAAGTTCCGCGCTTCAGCCAAAACCCTTCAAGAGCCTTGGGAGGCGCCGTGAAGAACTCACCCGCGGCCTCGTTCGCTGACTTGTAGACTTCGTGACACGAGGAGCACGCAGCAGCGGGCGATTCGCCGCCGAGCAAGTCGAGGTGTTTCGCGTGCGGGAAGGCTATCCGGAATGCAGAGTCGAAATCCCGAGCTCGATCCGACGAGCGGAACCTATCGACCGGATTCGGGAATGGACGGCGCGACGTCTCACGCGGAGTCACGGCGGTGTGGCAGACAGAACAGATTTTCGGGGCCGGCCGTTCCCTTGCGAAGAACTGGGTGCGGTGACAATCGAGACAGGATTCGTGGCGTGGGAATTCCGTGACGTCGGGAAAGCTCTCGTCCCTTGCTTCCTTCCAGTTTGCCGACGGAAAAGTGTGACACGAATCGCAGGAACGACGGTGGGCAGTAGTCGCGTGCGAGAAGCGGGAATAGTCCGGACCGGGTCGCGCACCGCGTCGTTGGGCGACGGCGCTCAGCAATGGCAGCGTGGTTCCGAACGCCGCCATCGCAAGAAGAATCGCGAATCTGGTCGCCCGGTCTGCCATCGCCACGACTACCCTCGACGCGAACCCGCGCCTCCGTCCTTCATTTCTTGTGACACTGCGTGCACTTCTGCGGTCCAGGCGCCTTGACGTCCTGCCTGTGCTTGGCGACCTCCTCGTGGCAGTTGGCACAGTTGCGGTGGAAGGCGAGTTGATTTGTCAGAGTCAGAATCGCAGCGCTGTCCTCGTGCTTCAGCGTCGGAATTTCCGGCCAGTTCACCGGTGTCGTTCCCGGCCTTGCGTGGCACGAGCGGCACGCGATCAATCCAACCGAGTCCCCACCACTGGAAAGCAGGTCGGCCGTCAGCGTGGTCGTCCTGTCGGCCGGCCACGCGGTCTTGAGCGGCGGGTGCTTGGCAACTTCCGAAGCCGGTTGCGCGGTGTGATGGCATTCGACGCAAGCGATCGGTCCAGTTCCGCTGATGCTGTAGTTCTTCGTCGCGTGGTTGGCGTGATTGAACGAGACCTGTCCCAACCTCGCGTCCTTTGCGAGCACGATGACATCCGGCAACTTACGCGCTTCCTGCGACGCAGCCCGCGTGCTTCGTGAGCCGATCGCGAGAACGCTGGCGCAGACCGGTAGACCGATCAGGAAAAGTCCGGCCAGGAGTGCGAATCGTCGATTCATGGGATCTCCTTCTATTCCCGGCGTCCGAAGTAGAAACGCAAGGACGCATAAGGCAGATGCGCTCGGTAGTCCTGGTTGTCACGGAGGTTGATGGGCACGGGCGGCCTCGAAAAGTCGTCCTCCTCGAACCTGTAATACTGGTAGCCGACAGTGAGATCTACGCGGTCGTGGAGCCTGAACGCAGCGCGAATCTCCGGCGACAGGTAGCGGTACGGATACGATGATATGAGCACATCCGGCGTCGGCGGAACGCGATCGCCCGCGGCATTGTCGTCGTGAATTCTAAAGCCGCCGTAGACGCTCACATTGGAGTGAACCTTTGCGCTTGCGCTAACCCACGCGAAGTTGTCACGCAGGTAATACTCGCTGACGCCAGAGCGCTTCTGGAAGTTTGCGAAGAAGATCACGTCCGCTCGGCTCGTCACCCGCGTGTGCGTGTATCCGGCATTCATGGTGTATCTCGAGTTTGGCGTCCAGTCGACAGTCGCCGAGACGATTCGAGACTTGGACTCGGCGCCGAAGTCTACTGGCGGGATCGTGTCCGTCATGGCCGGGTTGTCGTTGTCGCGAGCAACGCCCGAGACGTTGATCGTAAGCGAGTCGCCGATGAGAATCCTGTTTCTCAACCTGACGCTGTTGTAATCGTAGTTGCCGGTGCGCGTGAAGACGTTGTCGCTTTCCCCACGCTCGAGGTCGAAGTAGATCGTCCACGCCCGCGGCAAGGCCTTCGCTCGCAGGCCGAATATGAAGGTGTTCGTGCGATTGTCGGCTTCCTCACGGTGGGGCTTGCCGGGGGGCGGGCCGTCGGCTTCGAAGTCGAGCGATTCGAACTCGCTACGCCGGTCCGTATATCGATAGCCTATGTGAGCGTTCACTCTCGGATGGAACTCGTAGTCGATCTCGAAAATGTTCGATACGTGGCGCAGGCGTGTCAGTCTGCTCGCGAGCGACTCGGCCACGACGACAGGGCCGCCGAGGGTGCGCAACAGGGACTCGGTCAGATCCTGGCGCCCGTCGATCTCGAAGCGGTTGAAACGGAACGTGTTCGATATCGTCAACTGATCGGTGGCAAGAATTGTGACGCCGACATCGGCGAGTACCTGTGGCCGTTCGGCTTCGGACTCGCCATTCGCCTCGAGCAAGGCAATCGGCGCAGTGGAGAAGTCGACCCCCGAAAGCGCTTCGATCAGGGTGCTTTCCGTCCTCGAATGGCTGTAAATGAATCGGCCGGTCAGGTCGACCATATCGTTCAGAAGGGCGTGACCCGTCACCCTCGTGAAGTGAATTCGTCCCTCGCTGGGAAGTTCACGCGAAAAGGCCGTCAGGTAGGTGGGAACGGCGGCGCCGGAACTCCCCTCCTCGAAACCGTCGATGGAGAAGGTCGCGTCGTCGCGATAACGCCTGTAACCATGCTGAAACGACAGGTCCAGCTTGCCAAGCGTCGCGTCGAATCCGGCCGTAATGGTGTCAGACCTGGTCCGGGTTGGCGCAATGAGCGGAAACTCGTCCCGCGAGAAGTCGTAGGTCGTCAACGTATCTCCACTCTTTCGGTCGAACTCGTAAGAAAAGTTCGGCCGGAATCGGGCGCTCTGGGGAAACAGGGTCACGCTGACGTCGCCAAACGTGTGCTCGGTGTCGTCCACGTGTTCCTTGAGTGCGAGGTTCCGGAGCGCATTGAAGTAGTTCACTCTTCGGATGGTCGAATCGACCCGATAACAATCCAGTTTCTCGGCGTTGATACGGACGCTTCCCGCGGGGTCGCTGTCCCATCCGGTTACGCGCACCAGCAGCTGGTCGAAGATGCCGCCCTCTCCCGCCGGTGCCTTCATCAGCAGGCTCGAGTCGAGGAACTGGAACCCAGGGCCGTAGTTGAGATCACTCCGGTACTTGTCGACGTCCCCATCCACCTTGACGCCCCTGATACCCACCTCGACGCTCGACGTCACGGTGTAAGGTCCGACAACATCGGGCCCCGAATCGGCGGGTTGCTGTGCTCGAGCGGCGCCTCCGAGCGCCACGAAGCCGACTATGGCGAGGATTGTCCGAATGGCTCTCTTGTCCACGATGGTCCTCCCTTTCCGTGCGTTACCGGAAATAGAGCGGATGGCTCTGTGAGCCGTGGATCTGCACGTGGCAAGTCGTGCAGTTGCGCCACTTCTCCTGAGCGAGGTTGTGGAAGCTTGGTGTGCCTGGCTGGCCCACGCCGATATTTCCGACATCGGTGTGGCATTCGATGCAGAGCTGGTAGACATTTGCGCGACGGAGCATCCGCGGGTTGGCGGAACCGTGCGGCGCGTGGCAGGCAGCGCATCCTTCCAGTTTCAGCGGCGCGTGTTCGAACGTGAATGGCCCCTGCTTGTCGGTGTGGCACTTGACGCACGCCGCATCCGCACCCGTGGCCAGCCGTGTCTGCCGCGATTCGAATCCACCGTGAGGATTGTGACAGTCGCTGCAGTTGACTGCTCCTTCGAGCACCCTGTGCCTGAATGGCAAGGTGAACTGCGCACGCATCTCGTTGTGGCAGTCCAGGCACAGCTGCGGCTCGCTATCGCGCAGCATTACTTCCGAACCCCAGTCGGGTTTGTGCCGGGATGCGCTCCCAACCAGACTCTGCGGCCCGAGACGGTCAGGACGACGCGGCATACCGTGCGGATCGTGACAGTCCGTGCAGCCGATGTCGTTCCGCCAATGATCGCCGCGCCGATAGTTGATGTGTTCCTCGCCCATCCCCGCGTGGCACTTCAGGCAATTGTCCGAGACGTCCTTCGGGGACTTGCCGCGAAAACTCCCGGCGAGCGTTGACTCGCATTCGGGCTCGGCCTGACCTGAATCGCGCGCCTCTTTCTTCCGCGTTTCGCACAATACGTGTGTCTTCGCGGGACCATGACAAGACTCGCAGCCCCGGCTCATGTCCGTCTTGAACCGGCTATGGGCCACATTTGCGTGAGGCGTGCCCTGAAAGTTCTGGAACTCCTCTTCGTGGCACGCCTGGCAGGATTCATTCCCAACAAAATCGTCGGGGACAGGTGCAGGGACCGCTTCGCTCGAGGCAATCCCGGTCGCAAGGCCACTCGCAATTGCGAAGACGAGCACCGATACGACCCAAACTGCTACAAGGACGGACTTGCAGGGTTTGATCTGCTTCATGGCTCATTCTCCAGCGGAAAGTTCGCACCGCAGAGTCAATCTGACTTCCAACCGACGGCGAAGCATCGTCCCAGGCGGTTCGATCCACGACGGCCTCGAGATCCTGATTTCGCTCCCAATCCGCCTCGAGATCGCCGTCTTTCAGGCGCGTCCGAGGTCTCGTCGACCAAAGTGCATTGTCAGCCAGGTCCAAGGGCTAGCGCGCTTGTACAACCTGGGAGCCGGTGACAGGTCAAGCAGGAAATTTCCCCAACCCCGGTAGCCGAGATCCGGCTCGACTGGGGAATCTCACCCTTCTGCCTCCGGGGCGCAAGAGTCGGACCGCATCGTTCAACCGGCGTCGATGACCGTGAACACCGGCAAACGCATTGGAATCGCTTCGAGTCGGCGCAGCGCTTGTCCCGCTTCGACTGGCCGCCAGTACCGGCACGCATCGTGCGTACTCGCGGGCGGAAGTGCGCCGGAACTGCAGCCACCTGCGCCGGGGAGGCCTTATGACCATGACCGTCGAAGAACTCTCACGCCGGACTGGAGTGGTGGCCAATACGATCCGCTACTACACGCGGATCGGGCTGCTCCGCCCCAGGCGGCATCCGTCCAACAGTTATCGCCTGTACGGAGACCGGGATCTTAAGCGACTCAGTTTCATCGGCCATGCCAAGTGGCTTGGACTGTCGCTGGCCGAGATTCGCGGGCTCATTCAGACCGCGGAGGCAGGCGGATCAACCAGCGGCACAGCGAGGAAGATCGTTGCGCAGCGAGCCGCCGATGTGAGCCGCCAGATCGCCGGCCTCATGGAACTGGAGCGCGAACTTACTGCGGCCCTCGTCGCGTGGAACGATCAGCCGGACCTTCCGCAGAGTGTCGATTCGATCTGCCCGCTCATCGAGCTCTATGTCCCGACGAGGCGCACGGAACGTGCCCTTGGCCGTGGCTCTAGATTCGCGTTTCGAGCGTCTCCGGTTGTTCTGGACGGCGGCAACATCGAAACTCCGGAGTAGGCCCCCCGGCACTGAAGCCTCTCGCGTTTCGTGTCCCGCCGGACGCGCCACTGCACTCGTCACGGGTTGTTACGAAACACGGTCTTGCGTGTCAGGCGGCGTCCGGGAATTCTGACTCTTCCTCGATTGTCACGTTGACACCAAGTGCTGCGAGCTTGCGCACCAATCGCTCTCGCTCGCACCATTTTACGAGCGCCGGATCGGCTTGACCGCGAAGCGGTCAC
>JAJTWZ010000010.1 GCA_021463145.1 Blastocatellia bacterium
CACGGCGGTTTGCTTCGCTCACCGCCGTGACCCCCGGCTATCGGCTGTGACCGCTTCGCGGTCACGCCGATCGGGATCGAGCTCCCGATCCTCGTCTCGAGAATCGGAGCGGCCGCTGAAACAGCCGTGGGCCGCGCGCAGGTCCGCGACCGCGGAGCGGTCGATGAGATAGGTCTCCACGCGCCTGCGGCGTAGCCCCTGGAATGAAAGGGCAGAGTGCAGATGTCGGCGCACGGTCTTGTTTCATAGCAGCCGCAGGCCGCGCGCAGGTCCGCGACCGCGGAGCGGTCGATGAAATAGCCGTGGGTCGCGCGCAGGCGAGTGTAACGAGCCTCCGCGCGCGACCCGCGGAAACGCCCGCCCCTGTCGCGCCGACCGCGGAGCGGTCGCACGGCTAGGCGGCACCGGTACCATACAGGTGCGCGATTGGCGTGCCGAGGCTGTGGCCTTTCAGCGTTCAAACCGCCGCGCCACGATAAGACGGTATCCCCCGCGCTTCGGGGCAGCATTACCTGCTGCTGGCAGCCGAAATTCGCCGACTTCGTCCAGGCGGCCATCCGATGTCGCTCTCGACCTCTACGCGGCAAACCCCACCGCACGGCGGAAGCGTGCGAAGCGAGGGTCCGAGCGCAGACCGTCCATCGCCGGGTCGACGTCGAGCGACACCAGGTCCGGCTGGCGCGCCTCGAGCGCGCGCTCGAGCCAACGGAAGGCCTCGTCCGCGTCGCCGAGCGTCGCGTACCGGCACGCCATGCTGTACGGCGCGCGGCGCGCCGTCTCGGACTTCGCCGCCGCGTCCACGCACGCGCGGGCCTCCGCGACCCGGCCCATCAGGAACAGCAGCCTCGAGTTGTCGCACTCCGACTGCCCGGCCCGGCCGAGCAGCTCGAGCGCCTCGTCGTACCGGCCCGTCTCCCGGTACACGCGCACCATCAACTGGTCGGGAAACGTCGACGCGGGATCGGCTGCGCGCAGCTGCTCGGCGTGGGACGCAAGCCTGTCGTAGTCGCGCATGTAGCCGTAGAGCTCAGCCAGGCTCATCCCAACGGGTATGGACAGCGGATCTATCTCTCGCGCCGCCATCAGCGCGGCCTCAGCCTCGGCGAACCGGCCCTCGACGGTGTAGACGTTCGCAAGCCACTGGCGCGCGGGCACATAGCCGGGGCTCAGCTCGAGCGCTCGCCGGAACAACCGCTCGGCCTCGGGCCTGTCCCACCGCGCGCCGGCCAGCAGTCCGAGCGCGGCGTACGCCCCAGGCAGCGAGTCGTCGAGCGCGATCGCGCGCTCGGCGTGCTCTCGCGCGGGCGCGGCGCCCGTCCCGGCAGGCACCTGCGCGTTGCATTCCATGACCGCCCAGGTCTCCGCCAGCGCCGCGTGGGCGAGGGCGAAGGAAGGGTCGGCTGCGACGGCCCGCTCGTACGCCTCGATCGCGCGCTGCATGTCGTTTGAATACCTGCGGTTCCAGTGATAGCGGCCCCGAAGGTACGCCCGGTACGCCTCGGCGCAGTCCGTGTATCGGCGCGCAACGCGCTCGCCCTCGCCGCACACCCTCGCGCGCAGCTCCGAGACGACCTGGCAGACGATCGAGTCCTGGACGTCGATTATCTCGGCGGCCGGCCGGTCGAACGAGTCGCCCGCCCACAGCACCCGTCCATCCGCCGTGCTGACCAGCCGGACCTGGACACGCGCGGTCGGTCCGCTGCCGGCGACGCTGCCGGTTATCACGGCCGAGACGCCCAGCCGCCTGCCGGCTTCGACGGGATCGACGTCCGTGCCCTTGAACGTGAATGCCGATCCTCGCGCGATCACCCTCAAGCCGTTCACCCGCGAGAGCTCGGTGATCAGCCCTTCCGTGATGCCGTCGCCGAGGTACTCCTCGTCCGGATTTGCAGACAGGTTCACGAGCGGCAGTACCGCGACCGACTCGATCTGCGGGCGCGGCGGCGGGGCAGGCGGCGCGCTGCGCCATGACCAGGCGTACGCAACTCCCGCGACAACCAGCAGGACGGCTAATGCCGCGACGGCCATCGTCCGGCGCGATAGGTAAAGCGCGGGAAACTCTGCGACGGCCGTCGCGGCGACGGTCCCTGGCCGGACGTCCTCGACGACGACGCGGACGCCGCTCGTACGCTCGACCTCCAGAGCGGGCGCCGGGCTTGCGGCGACCTCCAAGGCGTCCTCGACGCCCCCGACGGGCCCGATGTAGCGATACCCCTCGCCGTAGTGCGTGGCGATGAACCGCGGTGAATCGGCGCTGTCGCCGAATGCCTTGCGGATGGCGCCGATGCTCTTCGACAGCGCCTCGTCGTAAACGTCGTGCCCATCCCAGAACTCTTCGAACAGCTCCTCGCGTGTCACGACGCGGTCGGCGTGCTCGACCAGGAAGACGAGCACCTGGAACGGGCGCCTTGTCAGAGCAACCCGCTCGCCGCCGCGCCGCAGCGTGCGCGTCGACGGCTCGAGCGAAAACTCGCCGAGCGCAATGCTGCCATGCGTTCCGAGCAGCGGCATCGAGCCGAAAACCCCCTGCTTCGAGAGATTTCCGATTCTTTTCGGATTGTCTTCAGGATCTGGCCGGGACCGATGGCCCAGGATGAGCCTCGCTATTCGCCCGGCCGGCGTGACCAGCGTCAATGCTAGCACCGCGGGCAATCGATCCGGAAGCAGCAGTCCAGTAGCAGCCGCGTTCGCGAACGGCCAGGGGAGACCGAATTGAACAAGCCGCACCACAGGTCCTTCTGGCGCTGGCGCCGGATCGAGATCGTCTTCTTCCGCCGCGAGACCGTCCGCGTTGCCCCCGCGCCGGAACGTGAACAGCGGAACGGAACTCAGGGTTCCGGGGGCGGATGCACAGGATCCGGCGAAATGACGCACGCCGCGCGTGCGGGCGCCTGCAGTCCGGATTCCCCCTCAGTCCCTGTGCATCCGCCCCTCGAGTCCTGAAAACCCGTCCGCGCCGAAACAGAGGAGATCCGCCATGAACGTCCCCGCCACTCTTCTTGTCTGCGTGCTTCTCGCGCTGAATGGACTGGTCGCGCCGCCGGCCGTCGCGAACGGCACTCCCGCACCCGCTCCTTCGTGGTTGGAGTCCGCCAGCGGGTCGATCGAGGCGCTGGAGTACGAGGCGTCGGCCTCCGACCGCGGCCTGCAGGCGCCGAACCGGGCGCAGGATCTTCGCACCTTCTTCGAGCCGTCGGGCGCGCGGATCGAGCCGCGCAACGCACCGGGCGAGACGCTGACCGCGATCCGTACAACGAGGTTCGGTCGTGCCGGGATGTTCGTCGATATGAGCTGCGGCGAGATCCAGTCCCGCGGACCGAGGGTCGAGATCAGAAGGCCGGGACTCACTGAGTGGTACGTGAACTCGGCATCGGGCCTCGAGCACGGCTACACGATCCCCGAACGGCCGCCCGGCGACGGTAGCCTCGAATTCGAGGTCGTTTTCGAAGGTGCCAGTGTGACCGTCTCGGATGGTGTGGCGTCGATCGTGACAGTGGCCGGACGGAAGCTGGTCTACGGCAAGCTCGAGGTCGTCGACGCGAGCGGTCGTGAGATCGGCGCCCGGATGGAGCCGGCGGGCAGCAGTCACGTCCGTCTGGTGGTCGACGACGCAGGCGCCGCCTACCCGATCGTGGTGGACCCGTTGCTCTCGTCCTATGTAGACACGACGCTCTTTTCGACCGTGCCCGACTCGCGGCTCGGCGCAAGCGTAGCGGGGGCGGGAGACGTCAACGGCGACGGTTTCGCCTACGTGGTCGTCGGCGCGCCGCTCTTCGACGCAGGCGGCACGGACGAGGGCGCGGCGTTCGTCTTCCACGGCTCCTCGACGGGGATCGCGGGTGGCAACCAGACGACGGCAGCCGCAATGCTGCAGGCAGACGTCGACAACGCTCACCCGGGATCGAGCGTAGCGGGGGCCGGCGACGTCAACGGCGACGGCTACGACACGGTCGGCCTCTACGACCCCGTCAACGGCAACTTCTTCCTGAGAAACGCGCACGGACCGGGCGCGGCGGACCTCGTATACGGCTTCGGCCCGGCCGGGCTCGGCTGGATACCGCTCGTGGGTGACTGGAACGGCGACAACGTCGATACGATCGGCCTCTACGACCCGGTCAACGGGAATTTCTTCTTGAGAAACGTTCACGCGCCGGGAGCGGCGGACCTGGTCTCCGGATTTGGCCCGGCCTCGTTCGGCTGGGTCACGCTTGCGGGCGACTGGGACGGCGACGGAACCGACACGATCGGGCCCTACGACCCGTCGACCGGGAACTACTTTCTTCGAAATGTTCACGCGCCGGGAGCGGCGGATGTCGTCTTCGGCTACGGTCCGGCGGGGTCCGTGCCGATCACGGGTGATTGGGACGGTTTGTAGGCGTGTCGAGGGAAAGTCTGGGCGGGATTGTCGGGATTTTCAGCGGATTGATGGGATTCACGAGGGAGGTGCTGCCGTGCGACCACATGATCATGCTTGCTGGATAGTCTGCCTGGTGCTGATTTCGGCGGGAATGGTTGCGCCGGAGGAAGCGCGCGCCAGCAACAGCCCGAAATCTCCCGCTCGAGTCGTACCCGGGCGTGAACGGGCGTCGCTCCCCAAGTCGCTTCGATTCGAGCCGAACGTCGGACAGGCGGACGCTCGAGTTCGATTCGTGGCGAGACTCGCCAATGGTATCGCCCGCATCGACGCCACGGACATCGAGCTGGCATCGGTTGGAGGCCTCGATCCGGTCACGATCGCGTTCGACGGCGCTTCTTCCCGTCGCGGCCCGACTGGCAGGGATCGAGCCGAAGGTGTCACGAATTACCTGCTTGGAAACGAGCCAGAACGCTGGCGAATGGCTGTTCCGGGGTATTCGCGAGTGGCATACGAAGACCTCTACCCGGGCGTGGACCTCGTCCTGCACGGAATGGACGGCAATCTCCAATTGGACTTCGACGCCAGCTCCGGTTTCGACGCCGGTCTCGTCCGGTTTCGTGTCACCGGAGCCAGGACCGTCGGCCTGGACGAACGCGGCGGCCTCGAGATCGTCACCCCGACTGGCCAATGGAGGCTCGGCGCTCCGCGACTGCGCGAGGGGCGTGGGGAGAACCTTCGACAAATCGCGGGCGGGTACGACATCGGTACGGACGGAGTGATCGGGTTTCGTCTGGCCGCCCGTGCACTCGACGCGCCTTTCGGGATCGCTCCGACCATTGAGTACTCGACCTTCGTGGGTGGCGCTGCAAACGATTCGGCTGTGGGAGCAGCTATCGGATCCGACGGCAGCATCTACCTGGCGGGCGCGACGTCGTCGTCCGACTTTCCGACGCCGGGGACGGCTGGCGGGACGCGGGGCGGCGGGCAGGATCTATACGTCACCAAGCTTAACTCCGCCGGAACCGCCGTCGTTTACACGACCTTTCTCGGGGGTGGCGGACTCGAGTTGGCAGGCGGCATCGACATCGACTCTACCGGTTCCGTCTATGTCTGCGGGAATTCGGATTCGACGAACTTTCCGACGGTCAATCCCGTCCAGGCGACCAACCGCGGCTCCTCGGACGTCGTCGTCGCGAAACTCGATCCGACAGGTGCGAATCTCGTCTACTCGACCTACCTCGGCGGTGGGGACCTCGACCGGGCGAACGACATCGACGCGGATTCGGATGGCAGAGTGGTAGTTGGCGGCGTGACCTTCTCGAACAACTACCCGATGTCGCACGCCGCGCAAGCGTCGTTTGGCGGCGGGGCTTCCGACGGCTTCGTCTCGATCGTGTCGGCGGACGGCGGAACCCTGACCTCGTCGACATATGTCGGCGGAAACGGCGCGGACCTTCTCCTGGCGGTGAAGTTCGTCGACGGTATGGTGAATCTCGGAGGCGGTTCCGACTCGACGGATCTGTCGTTCTCGGCAGGTCCCCGCATCCCGGTCCCGGGCTCGTGCGACCTTCTTTTCTTCCTGTTCACGCTGGATCCGGTCGAAGCGACCCTGATCCTCCTGCTCCTTCCGCCCGGCTTCATCGACTACTGTTTCGAGTACTTCACCGATCTGGAGCAACTGGAGCTTGCGTGGGGATTGGTCACTATCCTCGTCGGAGCTGCGATTCGGCTCAATTCCAGAGGTGGTTCGCCACAGGACGTGGTATGCGCCGCCGCCACGCCGGACGGATCTGATAGCCGGATCATCAGCTTTGGCGGCACTGGCTTCGATCTCGCGACCTCGTTTGCCGTCGACCAGGCAGGAAACATCTGGATCGCCGGATACACGACATCGGCCGATTTCCCCGTTGTCGGCGCGACGCAATCCGAGTTCGGCGGCGGCAACCAGGACGCGTTCGTCGCCCGTGTCGATCCGAACACGTTCGAAGTGGTCTTCGCTACCTACCTCGGAGGAAGCGGCGACGAATCTGCAACCGACATCAAGATCGATGCGGACGGCAACGTCATCGTCGTGGGCTCGACGTCTTCGGCGGACTTTCCGACCACGGCCGGGTCGTTTCAGCCGGATCATGCGGGCGGCAACGACGCGTTCATCGTCCGGTTCCCGAGCTCCCTCGAGCCGGACTTCTCGCTGTCGCTGCCGACGCCGACTGTCACGGCGCCGATCAAGTCGAAGGGCGAGATCGTCGTCGACATCGGCCGGACTGGCGACTTCGCCGGCGAAGTCACCGTCACGCCGTCGGGCTCGAGCGCCATCAAGCTGAAGCTGACACCGGCGACGGCCTCGACGACCGGCAACAGAGTCACGTTCAACTACAAGGTGAAGAAGAAGGCGACGCCGGGCACCTACCAGATCACGTTCACGGGTCGCGACCGTGAGGGCCGCGAACGATCGGCAACACTGACACTGACGATCACGGCTGCCTGACGCGAGACGGCGTGGCACTGGAGAATGGGGACTGACTTGCCGGAGTCAGTCACCATTGCTCCCACGATCGGAATCCGTGCCAGGTCGCGTTGCTCTTCCACTGGGATTCCACCTTCTCCCGGGACTATGGACATTCGTTCGGCCGGGAACGGAAGTTCCGACGCCCCACGCCCCGCTTCACCCCTCGAGGGGCTTTGAACTTTTCCCTGCAGCATATCCACGGCTTCGCCGCGGGGGACGGGGTGCATTGGCGCCGACGCTCCCCGCCGCGTTCCCCGAGGCGGTTCAGGGCACTCCGCGAGCAAGGCTAACGCGTTCCCCAGGCGGGCCGCGGAACACCAGTGGTGCGCCGAAGCATTCGTCCCGGCGGGAGATCAAAGCCACTTGCATCAAGCTGATCAGCGAGTCGGGGCGGTCGGCGTGTGGTAAGCTTCGCGCCGATCGTGTTGAACCGCGCACAACGGCCGCGTCACTGGCGGACCTGTCTCTATCGGTTGGTGGGGCTGCTCCTGCTGTTCACCTGCGTCGATATTCTGTCGCCCCAGACTTGCGCGGAAGATATGCTCGGTTTCTCCGCCGGCGGCGCCTCGATTTCCGCGACCGCTTCAGTGCCTTCCGCTGCAGCTTCGAACTCGGCCGCGAACCCATCCTTCGAAGCCGCCTTGGATTCGCGCATGGCCGCCATCCAGGCGACGCCGTTGCATTCCGACGACAACAACGCCTCGGAGCACGCCGACGAAGACTGCTTCTGTTGTTGTTCTCACCTCGTTGCAAGCGGCCGTATCACCCTTCAAGCCGTTCCGGCACAGGTGATGTCCGGTAGCCCGACGCCATTCTCGATGTCTGTCGGCACGACTCAGTCGCTCTTCCGCCCTCCACGTCTCCTCTAGTCCCTCGTATCGCTCCGTCACGATTTCCGCACTGAAGGTGCCTGCGTCCCGTCCCCGGGGCGTCGGGGATCCCGGTGAGGTATGCCGCGCAGGGCCGTCGCCGGATAAATCCGTCGACCTTCGATGGCGATTCTCGTGACGGACCCCGTCAGGCACGTCCCAGGAGAAGTATCGAAATGATCACCAAAGTCATGGCGCGCGCCCGCTCCGGCGCTCGCGCATCCATCGCAATAATGACATGTCTTTCGCTGCCGGCGATCGCACTTGCACAGGCTACGGGCCTACAGGTCTCGGGACCGCCGGCCGCCCACGCAATCGAACCTAAGGCAACGAAGCCAGGCTCTTCGATCGAGCTCGTGCGCCGCGCGCTGGCTTCCAATCCTGGACTCGCCGCCGCTCGCCTGGATGTGGACCGCGCACGATCGCGGCTGCGCCAGGCCGGATTGATCCCGAACCCGACCTTCGAGGTCGAGCAGCGCACGGGCCGATTCACCGGCGCCGACGGCGAGGGCGAGACCACAGTGGGAGTCGCCGTTCCGCTGGAACTGTTCGGACAACGCGCCCGCCGCATCGACCTCGCCGAAATCGAAGTCGAAGCCTCGGAAGCTGCCATCGCCGAACGCGAGCGCCAGCTCGCCTCGCAGGTGCGTGCGCGATGCGCCGAAGTCCTCGGCGCCCGGCACGAACTCGCCCTCATCGACGAATTGACCTCCATCGACGAAGCTACCGCGAAGTTCGTTTCGGTGCGAGTGTCCGAAGGAGAATCCGCGCCACTCGAGCTCCAGCTCCTGAAGGTCGAAATCGACCGCCGGCTCTCTCGACGCGCTGTAGTCGAGGGCCGTCTGGAAGCCGCGATACTCGAGTTGAAAGTCCTGACCGGCGCCGCTGAAGGCGAGGACCTGAGACTGTCGGAAGACCTCGCGACGGCCGGTTGGGCCGGGGCGCCCTCGTCGCTCGGCGAGGCGGTCCGGATGGCGTTCGATTCGCGCCCGGATGTGCGGCTTGCGAGGCTCGAAGAAAGGGCCGCCCAGGCAGGGCTGCGGTTGATTCGTGCGCAGACCGGACCCGAAGTCACGGCCTTCAGCCGTTTTTCGGTCGAACGGTCGGTCTTCGACGACACTCCGGTCGGCGTAATCCGTGACCGGGACAAGACGCTGTCCTTCGGCATATCCATTTCGCTACCCGTCTTCAACCGCAACCAGGGCGCTCGCGCCGAAGCGGAGACCGCGGTCGCTCAATCGACGAAGCTCCGCGAGTACGCCGAGCAGCGGGTGCGCACAGAGGTTGCAGCAGCTTACGCCCGGCTGAAGGCGGCTGACTCGGCAGTCGCAACGTTCGAAGGCGGCGTCATCGCCCGGACGAACGAGACGATACGGTCCGTTCGCGGCGCATACGAGATTGGCGCCTTCAGCATTACCGAACTGCTCGCGGAACAGCACCGGTTCGCCGATGCCCGCAGCGAGTACGCCGGGACGCTTGCGGACCGCTACCAGGCGCTCTCGGACCTGCAGTCTGCAATGGGAGTCACCGCGCCATTCACCGAACGCACGCCGGCTGCAAAGCCCGACGTCACTGCCGCGTCCAGGTGGGCATATCCGGGTGTCGCGCTTGACGCCACACCCGCGCCTCCCGGCGATCCGGACGGCATCGTCGCGCCGGCCAGCAGGATCGGACCGCGCCGGCGCGATTCGTCCGAAGGCCGGACGGATCTCACTCCAATACCGGATTCAACGGAACGCACATCGGCGCCCGGCCCGAAATAAGGAACCACGGAAATGACCGACAACGAATCGAGAACACCTTTCGGCGGCGACGTCCGCGATCGGGACGAAGAGACGCGGCGTCTGGGTCTGCGCAACAGGATCCTCGCGTCCGCGCTCGCCATAGTCGCAATTGCCGCCGTCGCGTTCGTCTTACTTTCCAGAGGCGGCGATGTCGCGACGCAAGGCGGGCATTCAGAGGCTGCCGGGCACGCCGACGGCGAGCACGGCGAGGAGATGGGCGAAGTCGAACTCGAGCCGGAAGCAATCGAGGCGGCCGGTATCGAGATAGAGGCCGTGACGGAGCGCCTCGCCGTGAGCCCACTAATCGTTACCGGAACGGTCGAGGCGAATCAGGAACAGACACAGCAGGCCTCGACGCTCGTCTCGGGCAGGGTCGAGCGCGTTTACGCCGCACTTGGCGACTTCGTGAAGAAGGGCGCTCCTCTGGCGGTGATCTCCAGCCCGGAAGCCGCCGAGATGAAGGGCAAGCTGCGCGAGGCCGAAACCCGTCTCGAACTGGCGCGCCGGAATGTGGATCGCGTCAAGCGAGCCGAGAACCGGGCGGGCGTTCTCGCTGCGAAGGCCAGGCTCGACGAAGCCGAGGCCACGCTTCGGCGGACGAAGAGACTGGTCGATCTGGGCGCCGGTGCGGGCAAGGACCTTACAGCCGCCGAGACCGCGTATGCGACGGCAAAAGCGGAGTTCGACTACCAGTCCAACATCGCCATCAGCCGCGAGGTACAGATTGCGCAGGCCGAGGTCGAGACGGCGGCGACGGAAGTCAACCACCTTCGCCAGAGCCTTCAGGCGCTCGGAGCGGACACCGGCGATCAGGTCTCGGCCGTCACGCTGATGGCTCCAATCGCTGGCACCGTCACCGAGCGAACGGTGAATGCCGGCGCCGGCGTGGAAGCGGGCGCGGCGTTGTTCACGATCGGGAACCTCTCGACGGTCTGGGTGATCGCCAACGTGCCGGAGTCGAAGGTAGCCGACCTGCGGGTGGGTTCGCCGGCCGAAGTTGTCACCGCCGCCCCCGGCGAGGATCCGCGATCTGGCCGAATCGATTACATCGACCCGCGACTCGACGAGCAGACACGCACTGCTCGCGTACGGGTGGAGGTCGCCAATCCCGGCGAGAAACTGCGAGTCGGCATGTTCGTCCAGGTCGGGTTCCAGTCCGGCTCTGCGGGCGCCGACGCCGGGCCATCCGAACTGGTCGTCCGCTCGTCGGCCATTCAGCGCGTCGGTGAACGAGCGGTCGTCTTCATTCCGAAAGACGACGAGCCCGGGCATTTCGAAGTGCGCGACGTCGAGGTCGGAGGAGAAGTGGCGGGCTACCGGAAGATCCTCGGCGGGCTGAGTCTCGGGGAGAAAGTCGTCACCAAGGGCAGTTTCACGCTCAAGACTCAGCTGATGAAGGGCGAGCTCGGGGAGCATTCACACTAGCCATGATCGACGCAATCATCCGGTTCGCTGTCTCGCAGAGACTTCTCGTCTTTCTGATGACGGGCATTCTCGTCGTGGCGGGTATCAACTGCCTGCGCCGCCTCCCGATCGACGCCGTTCCAGACGTCACGAACGTCCAGGTCCAGGTCCTGACAGCCGCCCCCTCGCTCGCCCCGCTCGAGGTCGAAAGGCAGATCACCTTTCCGGTCGAGGTGGCGATGTCTGGCCTGCCGGGAATCGAAGAAATCCGTTCCGTGTCGAAATTCGGCCTCTCTGCGGTGACGATAGTATTCGAGGACTCGACCAACATCTATTTTGCCCGTCAGCTCGTTCTCGAACGTCTCTCGGAGGCTCGCGAGCAGATTCCCGAAGGCATCGGATCGCCCGAAATGGGCCCGATCTCGACGGGTCTCGGCGAGATCTATCAGTATGAGCTCGTTGCGGCGCCAGAGAGCGGCTACGACGCGACCAGTCTTCGAACCGTGCAGGACTGGATCGTGCGCAGGCAGATGCTCGGCGTGCCAGGCGTCGTCGAGGTCAACTCGTTCGGAGGACGCGAAAAGCAGTACCAGGTACGTCTCGACCCTGCCCGCCTGCAGGCTTACGACCTTACGCTTCGGGACGTGCTCGACTCCGTGGCGCGAAACAATGCCAATGTCGGCGGTGCCTACATTGAGCACGGCGAGGAGCAGTATCTGCTGCGCGGTCTCGGCCTCGTCGAATCGCCCGACGACATCAGGAACATCGTCGTGAAGACCGGACCCGAGGGCGTCCCGGTTTACGTCAGCGACGTCGGAGAGGTAGTGACAGGGGCGACGGTTCGCCAGGGAGCGGTGACGGCGGACGGCAAGGGCGAGATCGTCGCAGGCATCGCGATGATGCTCAAGGACGAGAACTCGCGAACCGTGATCGAACGCGTCAAGGAGCGTGTCGAGCAGGTCAGGAAGTCGCTCCCGAAGGGCGTCGAGCTGATTCCCTTCTACGACAGGACCGAGCTCGTCGACCGCACGATCCGGACGGTGGCGATCAACCTCGTGGAAGGGGCGATCCTCGTCGTCGTCGTCCTCATCCTCCTGCTCGGTAACTGGCGGGGCGCGCTCCTCGTGGCGACGATAATTCCGCTCTCGATGCTCTTCGCCGCGATCTGCATGGTCGCCTTCAAGGTTTCGGGAAACCTGATGAGCCTCGGTGCGCTCGATTTCGGATTGATAGTCGACGGCGCGGTGGTCATGGTGGAGAACGCCGTGCGTAGGCGGGCCGAGGCGCAACACGACCGGAAAAGCGAGCCGCCCGAACGGACCATCCTCGAGGCCTGCCTGGAGGTCGGCAGGCCGGTCGTATTCGCCGTGGCGATCATCATGATCGTCTATCTCCCGATCCTCTCGCTGCGGGGGATCGAGGGCAAGATGTTCATCCCGATGGCACTGACGGTGATCTTCGCACTCGCGGGCTCGCTGTTGCTCTCGCTTACGTTCATCCCGGCGGCGATGACGCTGCTGCTCAAAGGACACGTCTCCGAAACCGAAAGCCCTGTCATTCGACTGGCGAAACGGTGGTACAAGCCGTCGCTCGCTTATGTCATGCGCCACCGGAACCCGGTCGTCTCGAGCGCTTTCGCGCTCGTTCTCCTGAGCGGCGCCGTCCTGCCGCTGCTGGGGTCCGAGTTCATCCCGCGCCTGGACGAGGGGTCGCTGGCGATTCAGGTCCAGCAGCTTCCAAGCGTCTCGCTCAGCCAGTCGATTGCGACCACAACCGAGGTCGAGAAGGTGCTGATGACGTTCCCCGAGGTGACAAAGGTGGTTTCGAAGACGGGCCGCGCCGAAGTCGCCACCGACCCCATGAGCGTCGACTTCTCGGATCTCTACATCGCGCTCGAACCGCAGGAAAAATGGACGAGCGCGCGCACTCGCGAGGAACTGGTCGAGAAGATGTCCAACGCGCTCGAGGCCGGCGTGCCAAACGCGAGCGTCAGCTTCTCGCAGCCCATCGAGTTGCGGGTTTCCGAGCTCATCTCGGGGGTGCGTTCCGATGTCGGCATCAAGCTGTTCGGCGACGATCTCGACACGCTAAAGGAGAAGGGGGACCAGATCGCCCGAGTCGTCAGCCGTGTTGCTGGCGCCGAGGACGTGAAAGCGGAGGCCGTGTCCGGCCTGCCGCAATTGCAGATCAGGCCGGACCGGGCGGCCATCGCCCGCCTGGGCCTCAACGTCGAGGACGTCAACGACGTGGTCGAGTCGATCGTGGCCGGCAAGGAGGCCGGTCAGGTTTTCGAAGGCGAACACCGGTTCGCGCTTGTCGTGCGTTTCGCCGAGTTGAACGAGAAGAACGTCGAGTCGATCAGGAACCTCACGTTGATGGCTCCCGGTGGCGCTCGTGTCCCACTGGGACAGGTGGCCGACGTTTCGCTCGTGGAAGGAGCGGCGCAGATCTCGCGTGAGGACGCGCGCCGGAGAATCGCAGTCGAGTGCAACGTTCGTGGGCGCGACATCGGCAGCTTCGTCGGGGAGGCGCAGGCAGCCATCGAGCGCGAAGTTGTCCTGCCACCGGGCTACTACGTGACGTGGGGTGGGCAGTTCGAAAACCTGGAGCGCGCGACGGAGAGACTGCTCATAGTGGTGCCGCTCGCGCTCGTTCTCATCTTCGTGCTGTTGTTCTCCACGTTCGGTTCGGTGCGGCTGGCGCTGCTGATTTATACGGGAATCCCGTTCGCCGTCGTCGGCGGGGTATTCGGACTTGCGGTACGTGGGATGCCCTTCTCGATCTCGGCGGGGGTGGGGTTCATCGCCCTCTTCGGAGTCGCCGTGCTCAACGGAGTGGTGATGGTCAGCTACGTCGATCGTCTTCGAAAGGAGGGCCGGTCGCTTGCGGAAGCTGTGATCGAGGGAGCCGAGACGCGTCTCAGGCCGGTGTTGATGACGGCGCTCGTCGCGAGCCTCGGGTTCGTACCGATGGCGCTGGCGACTTCTGCCGGGGCCGAGGTTCAGAGGCCGCTGGCAACGGTGGTCATCGGAGGCCTCGTTACATCGACCGTCCTGACGCTGCTGGTACTGCCGACTCTCTACAAGTGGTTCGAGCGCGAACCGGGAGAGTGACGCGGGCCGGCAGTCAATCTTCCCCCGGCAGGGGCGCCGCCGGTGGCGCCCCACCGTATCACATCTATAATGACGGTGGAGGACGATGTGATGACCGATTCGAGTGTTCGTGTCGGGACGGTGCTTGGAATCGAAGTTCGGGCGAGCCGCGCCTGGGCCTTCGTCATTCTGATCGTCGCGTTCCTGATGGCCTCGAATTACAGGGAGATGTATCCGGCCTGGCCGACGGCGAATCTCGTCGCCGCCGGCGCCGCCACGAGCGCACTCTTCGTCGCCTCGGTCGTCTTGCACGAGCTCGCGCATTGCGTCGTTGCCCGGGCGTTCGGCATTCAGCCGCGCTGGATCACCCTTACGTTCTTCGGTGGAATGTCGTCGCTCGGAAGACAGGCAAGGCGGCCGATAGAGGAATTCTGCTACGCGATCGCGGGACCCGGGGCAAACGTGCTCCTCGCCGTGTTTTTTCTGGTCCTGGACTACCTCCTGCGCGAGACTTTTCCGGTTGTCGCGGCAGTCCTGCATAGTGTGGGGCTGATCAACGTCATCCTTGCGGTGTTCAATCTCGTGCCCGGCTTTCCGCTCGACGGGGGCCGTGCGATGCGCGCCGGCATCTGGTGGGTCACGGGCAGCTACGAAAAAGGCACGGTGGCGGCGGCAATATCCGGACAGGCCATCGCGGCGGTGCTGTTGATGGCCGGTATTGCGGCGGTGTTCGCGGGCAGTTTCGAGGGGATAATGCTCGGCTTCGCGGGCCTTTACCTGCTCGGCCGGGCCCGAGCGAGTCTCGGGGAGGTCGCGATGCGACGCGCGCTCACGGGCCTGACCGTGCAGAGCCTCTGGCTCGAGACGCTGCCACAGGTCGAGCGCACCACCTCACTTGTGGAGTTCCTCCGCCAGCTTCCGCCTACTCGCGAAAGCGCGCCGGATCCGCATTTCATGGTCGTCGACGAGGGTGTCATCTACGGCCTGATTCCCGCGTCGCGCGTCACCCGGATCGAGCCCGACAAATGGACCAGGCAGACGGTTGGCGATGTCATGACGCCAATCGATCGTGTCGAGAAGCTGACGTTCGAAACGGAGATCGTCCGGGCTCTCGAGGCCGTCGCCGCGTCCGACGTCGACGAACTGCCGGTCATCGACGAGAACGTCGTGCAGGGCTTCGTCGGACGTGACGCGCTGATGCGGTTCGTTGCGAGCCGGCTCGCATCCGAGGGCGGATGAGCACGATGCGCGCCCTCGAGCCGGCGCCTTCGAAGGCACTCGCAACCCGCCCCGGCGTTTCGAGGCCACGGCAGTGGGTTCGGACGGCCTCGATTCTCTGGACACTGGCCGGGTTCGTATTCCCGATGATCCTCGAGGAAGCGCGCGACCGGATTGCCGGACGCGGATGGGTGCGCCGTCGCGCCGAGCCTGCCGATGCCCGGCTTGCGCGGCACGGAGCCCGGCTGCGCGATCGGCTGCTGCGGCTCGGCCCGACGTTCATCAAGACCGGGCAGATGCTTGCTACGCGCGCGGATCTGCTGCCGGTGCCATTCCTGAAGGAACTCTCGATTCTCCACGATCGGGTGCCGCCGTATCCCGACGCGCAGGCATTCGCAATCATCGAAGAGGACCTCGGACGCTCACTTGGCTCGGTGTTCTCCGAGATCAGCGAAGGGCCGATCGCGGCGGCGAGTCTGGGCCAGGTCTATCGGGCCCGCCTCCGGGCGACTGGAGAGACCGTCGCCGTGAAGGTGCGCAGACCGGATCTTGCGCGTCGGGTTGCGCTGGACATGGCCGTGCTCGATCGCGTCGCGAGATGGACGGAGTCGCTCGAGCGCCGGTCGGATCGATACGACTTCCTGAAGTTCCTTCGGGGAGAATGGGTCTCGTCCATTCGCGAATTCGACCGTGTGCTGCACGAGGAGATGGACTATCGGCGCGAGGCCGTGAGCGCCAGGCGCTTCAAGGCCAACTTCGCATCGTGGAAGGGAGTGCACGTTCCCCGAATTCACGAAGCCTTTTCGACAGAGCGCGTTCTGGTAATGGAGTTCGTCGAAGGGACCAAGGTAACGGATCTGGATGAGCTTCGGCGGCGCGGTCATTCGCCGCGTGCCATCAACGAGCGGCTCTACCGTACCTACTTCAAGCAGCTCTTCGAAGACGGCTTCTTCCACGCGGACCCGCATCCGGGAAACCTGCTCGTCATGGCGGACGGACGGCTCGCGTTCTTCGACTTCGGAATGTCGGGCGAGCTCGACGACGTGTTGCGCGGCCGTATGGTAACGGCGTTCTTTCATATGGTGGAGCGCGACATCGACGGACTGATCGAAGACCTCTTCGCACTCGGGTTCCTGCCGCCCGGCGCGGACATCCGGGGTCTTCACGAGCTCGTGGCCGAGGCCTTTTCGCGCCGTCTCGACGTGAAACTCTCCGAAGTCCGTTTCCGCGAGATGGTCTACGACCTCGCGCCAATCGTATTCGAGTACCCGTTCACGACGCCGGCCCGTTTCACGTTTCTGATCCGCGCGCTGATGACGCTTGAAGGGATCAGCGTGCAGATGAATCCTGACTTCAATTTCTTCGAGGTGGCCGGGCCATACGCGCGCGACTTCCTGTTCAAGCGAGAGGCCAGGGCGCTCCGCGGTCAGGTGCTCGAGAGCCTGAAGACCGCCGGAACCGGGAAGTTCGATTGGGGACGCATCTGGCGTCTTGCCCGCACGGCGTACGACGTCTACACGAGCGGGCGTTAAAGAGCCGTTACCAGTCGCCGGCCTTGATTCGCTTCTTGATCTTCCGCTTGATCAGGTCGCGTTTGAGCGCGCTGAGGTGGCTGATGAAGACGATGCCGTTCAGGTGGTCGTTCTCGTGAAGGATGCACCGGGCCGAAAGATCCGTCGTGTCGATATCGAACCAGTTGCCCTTGACGTCCTGCGCTCGCGCGATCACGCGCTGCGGGCGATCGACCTGAAAGTAGATGCCCGGGAAGCTGAGGCACCCTTCGTCGCCTACCTGGCTGCCTTCGGTGGAGACGATCTCGGGATTGATCAGGGCCAGACGCTCCTGAACTCCGTCCTTCGTCGAGCAGTCCATCACGAAGAGCCGCTTGGAAACCCCGACCTGCGGCGCAGCGAGCCCGACGCCCGGCGCGGCGTACATCGTTTCGAACATGTCGTCGACGAGCCGCTTCAATTCGGTGTCGAACTCCACGACCGGATCGGCCGTCCTGGCGAGCACCGGATCGCCGTACTTTCGAATCTCGCGCATCATTCCGCGTTGTCACTCCCTCTCGAGCGTTCGTCGAGCGCTTGCCGCTCGCGACGCTTCTCTTCTATCAGCGAATTCATTGCCGCGACTCGTTCGCGATAGTGGCCGATCTCGCGCCACGCCACGAGCGCAAGCCCCAGAACCGTCAGCACGACCCCATACAACGTGTGGGTCGCGTATCCGATGGCAAAGCCAACGAACAGGATCACGACCAGCAGGGAATAATACACGAGCCCGTGAGTACGGGTCGCGTCGATCGAAAGCTGCAACTCACGCAGTTCTTCGTCGACCTCGCCCAGACGTTTCCTCAGGCCGTCGTTGTCCATGTCCGGCCTCAATATCGGGCCACCTGCGCCAGATAGCCTTCAAGATTCCGGCGCATCTCGGAAAGAGAATCGCCGCCGAATTTCTCGCGCATCGCAGAGGCACAGACCATCGCGATCATCGCCTCACCAATGACGCCTGCCGCCGGGACGGCGGTAATGTCCGAGCGCTCGAAGGCCGCGTCGGACGGTTCCTTCGTTTCGACGTCCACGGACCGGAGCCGCGATCGCAGGGTGGCGATCGGCTTCAGATAGCCGCGGACGCGCAACTCTTCACCTGAAGTGACTCCGCCTTCGAGGCCACCGGCCCGGTTCGACGATCGGCCGAACGCGGCGCTCTCCGCTTCGTAGGTGATCTCGTCGTGAACGGCCGATCCCGGCATCCGCGCAGCGGCGACACCGGTGCCGATCTCGACGCCCTTCACGGCGTGAATAGACATGACGGCCTGGGCGAGCCGTCCGTCGAGTTTGGTTGTCCAACTGGTATGCGAGCCGAGGCCCGGCGGCAATCCTCGGACCACGACCTCGAAAATTCCGCCAAGGGTGTCGCCGGCGCGGCGAGCTTCGTCCACAGCTTCGACCATCAGAGCTTCGACGCCCGGATCGGAGCAGCGGAGCGGGCGTTCGTCCCCGATGGCAACGATGTCTTCCCAGGCCACGAGACCATCCGGGATTGCCGGCGGAATTGAGCCGAGCGAAATCACGTGACTCGCAACCTGTATGTCGAATGCCGAAAGCAACTGGCGAGCGAGACCACCCGCGGCCACGCGGGCCGCGGTTTCACGGGCGCTGGCACGCTCGAGCACGTCCCGCAGATCGTGCCTGTCGTATTTCAGTCCGCCTGCCAGGTCCGCGTGACCGGGCCGGGGCCGTGTGACGCGGCGGGCCTTCCCGGGATCGAGCTCGCGCGGCTCGGACGACATCACGTCAAGCCAGTTCTGGTGGTCACGATTCTCGATAAGCAGCGCGACTGGGGAACCGAGTGTCTCTCCGTGACGAATACCCGAGAGCACTTCGGCCGAATCGCGTTCGATCTTCATGCGGCCGCCGCGGCCGTAGCCCTGCTGCCGCCGCCAGAGTTGGTGGTTGACCGCGCCAAGATCGATCGGAACGCCGGCTGGCAGTCCCTCGACGATCGTCACGAGCGCGCGTCCATGCGACTCACCGGCAGTGGTAAAGGTCAGCACGCGCGTGAGTATAGCCGCATCCGACTTCGCGCGTGGCTATTTGCCGGGCCGGCCCGGAACTGTCACGTCTCTGCGAACGGCCCGGGTCCGCCTGGAGCGGCTACGCGTGCCGGCTCCGCGTCAGATACCGCACCGCCAGATTCAACGCGAGGATTAACAGGACGAGCGTGAATGCCGCCGCCCATGCCTTCCGATGCCAGTCGTCGTACGGCGAGATCGAGTACGAGTAAATCTGCGCAGGAATCGACGCCATCGGCTTGTGGAGCGACGTCGTCCAGAGTGTGCTCCCAAGCGCCGTGAAGAGCAGAGGCGCCGTCTCTCCCATTGCGCGCGACACGGCGAGCAGGACTCCGGTCGCGATTCCGCTCGCCGCCGACGCGAGCACGACGTCGATCGTGACACGCCACTTCGGTGCGCCGACGGCGAGTCCCGCGTCGCGCAGCGACTGTGGGACGAGCCGGAGCGTCTCTTCGCTCGTACGGACGACGACAGGCAGCATGATGATCGCGAGAGCAACGCCACCGGCGAGACCCGAGAAGCTGCGCATCGGCAGCACGATGAGCGTATAGGCAAAGATGCCTACGACGATCGACGGAATCCCGGCGAGGACGTCGGTCAGGAAGCGGAGGATCTGTGCGAACAGGCCCGTCCCGAACTCCGACAGGTAGATCGCCGCGAGGATTCCGACCGGCACCGAGATCGCCATCGCGAGCGCGAGCATGATTAACGAGCCGGCGATCGCGTTAACGATCCCGCCTCCCGTTTCGCCCGCCGGCTTCGGCAACTCGGTGAAGAACGCCACGTCGAGGGAGCCGACTCCCTTATAGGCCATGTACGCGAGAATGATGACGAGGATGGCGATAACGAGGACCGCCGCGGCGCCCGTTGCCAGGCGCGCCGCCGCGTCGAGGGCAATGCGCCATCGATAGCCACGACCGTACTGCGGCGCCGTTGCGCTCATGTCAGCCCTCCCTTCCGATCGACCGGCCGCGCGTCGCGCGCCAGACGAGAAGCTGCGCGAGCGCGCGAACACCGAAACTCACGAGAAACAACAGGACGCCGACCTCGATGAGTGCACTCATATAGAGTTTCGAGTTCGCTTCGGGAAACTCGTTCGCGATGACGCTCGCCATCGAGTACCCGGGCGCGAAGAGCGACGCGTTGATATCCGCGCGGTTGCCGATCACCATCGTCACGGCCATCGTCTCGCCCACGGCGCGCGCAAGGCCGAGGATGATAGCCCCCGTGATGCCGGGAAGCGCGTACTGGAACACGACACGGACAGCTTCCCATTGGGTGGCGCCGAGCGCGAGGGCGCCGTCGCGCTGATGCTGCGGCACCGCCGCGAGAACGTCGCGCGACACTGCCGTGACGATCGGCGTGATCATGATGGCGAGAATCAGTCCGGACGTGAGCATACCGACGCCGTACGACGGACCTTCGAACAGCGGCATCCAGCCGAGCGCCGAGATGAACGGTGGTGCGACGGTGTCGCGCATGAACGGCACGAGCACGAAGATTCCCCACAGGCCGAACGCGACGCTCGGAATGGCTGCGAGCAATTCGACGACTGAGATGACGGGTCGCCGAAGCGCCATCGGGGCCTGGTAGGTCACGAAGAGCGCAACCGCGATGCTGATTGGAACCGCGACGACGAGCGCTACACCCGAACTGACGATCGTTCCGTAGACGAACGGCAAAGCGCCGAACCGTTCGACCGGCGGGTTCCAGTCCGTCCCGTACACGAACGCGAGGCCGTACCGCGAGATCGTCAGCCACGAGCCTCGCAGCATCTCGAACAGCATCAACGCGATGAGGACGAGCACGGAGAATGCGAAGACGAACGTCACCGCGTGGAAGACGAAGTCGCCGGCATGTGCCGGACGAAGCCGCCCGATGAGCGAAGCGCTCGGCTGCGGGCTCGGTACGGTAGTGTCCATCGTGGAGGGCTCCGTGGGCTGTGCTGGAAGCGCCGGGACGGAGCGAGTATCGACCACCCGCTCCGTCACGGTATGGCGGGAAGGGACTACGCGAGAAGCGCCTTACCGGCGTGGTTCACGAGCTTGAGCTTCGCTTCGGCCTTCGCCCGAATCGCCGCCGGAAGCGGAGCGAAGACGAGCTCTCTGGCCATCGCCTCGCCGTCCTTCAACGCCCACGCGATGAAATCGACGAGGGCCTTGCCCTTTACTGCATCGTCCTGATCCTTGTAGACGAGGAGGTACGTGAAGCCAGAGATCGGGTACGACGCCTCACCGGCCGCATTCGTGATCGAAACGCGAAGATCGTCGGGGATCGACGTCGCCACGCCATCGGCCGCGGCCGTGACCGAGTCGAGCGTCGGCTCGACGAACTTGCCGGCCGAGTTCTTCATCTTTGCCGTGGCGAGCCCGTTGTTCTTCGCATAGATGAGCTCGACATAGCTGACCGCACCGGGCGTGTTCTTCACGTAACCGGCAACGCCGTCGTTGCCCTTGTTGCCCGGTCCGACCGGCCACTTCACCGTCGTGCCGGTTCCGACCTTCTCCTTCCACTCGGGACTGACCTTCGAAAGGAAGTCGACGAAGATCGCCGTCGTGCCGCTACCGTCTGCGCGGTTCGTCACGGCGATGTCGGAGCTCGGAAGCGCGCCGCCGGGGTTGAGCGCGGCGAGCTTCGGATCGTTCCACTTCGTGATCTTGCCGAGGAAGATCTCGGCGGTTGTCTCGCCATCGAGGTTCAGCGGTTCCTCGAGGCCGGCGAGGTTGTACGTCACGACGACCGCGCCGAGCACCGTAGGAATGTGGAGGATCTCCTTCGACGCCGTCTCGAGCTGCTCGTCGGTCATCGGCGCGTCGGTCGCGCCGAAGTCGACCGTTCGCTCGGATATCTGTTTGATGCCGCCTCCCGATCCGATCGACTGGTAGTCGATTCTTACGCCGGGGTTCGCGCGGTTGTACTCCGACGTCCATTTCGAATAGAGGGGGCCCGGAAACGAGGCGCCAGCGCCTTGCAGTGTAAGTCCCGCGCCAGTGCTGGACATTGCTCCCGGAGTTACCGGACCGTCGCTCGTTTGCCCGCACGCCGTGCCGAGCAGAACGAGCGCGACGAATCCGGCCAGTGCTGCCCGTGTGTCAAGTCGCATCGCCGCGATCTCCTGTTCATAGTCGTCAGATTCCGAACGCCCGGAATGCTAGCGGGCGCGTGTGAACGGAGAGTGAAGCGGTTGTGAAATGTACGTGTCTCGACCGGGCGGGATGAAGGCGGAGCGAGCGCTCATGGAAGCTCGTGCCGGGCCGGAAGCTCTACTATGAAGGTCGAGCCTTTCGACGGTTCGCTTTCGACCGAAACGGCGCCGCCGTGAGCCAAAGCGAGATGCTTCACGATCGCGAGTCCGAGTCCGGAGCCGCCGGCCACTCGAGACCGCGATCGGTCCGTACGGAAGAGCCGTTCGAACACGCGCGGCAGGTCCGTGGCCGAGATTCCGGCGCCTTCGTCGCGCACGCGGATGATCGACGCCCCCATCTCGCCCCGCCCGGCGCGGACCTCGACGCGCCCGCCCGGTTGACTGAACTTGATCGCGTTGTCGATCAGGTTGTCGAGAATCTGTTCGAGGCGATGGCGATCGGCGACGACGCGGAAGCCTCCAGTGACTCCATTTTCCAGAGAAACGCCGGCGGATCTCGCGCGCAACGAGGCGAGCGTGAACATCTCGTCGACGATCACCGACAGGTCGTGGGCCTCGACGTTGAGTGCGACTTCACCCGACTCGATCATCGACAAGTCGGTGAGGTCGTGCACGAGCGACTGCATGCGAAGCGCGTTCTTCTGGACGATTTCGAGAAATCGAACGTTGTTGGCAGGGTCTTCGATCGCGCCGCCGAGCAGCGTTTCGATGCTGGCGAGCACTGCAGTCAGCGGCGTCCGCAACTCGTGCGAGAGGTTGGCGAGGAAGTCGCGCCGGATTCTCTCCAGGCGCTCGATCTCGGTAATGTCGAAGAAGACGCCGGCGGCGCCCGCGATCCCCGGTTCGGGACTTGTGGGGCCAATTGGTGCGACGTTGAGCGAGAATGTCCGCATCCCGCGACGGCGCACCTCGACGCGACGCTGCTCGGGGGTCCCGGAAGTCAATACGGACCGGAAGGCGGCGTTGATGTCCGGGTCGCGCGTTACGTCGATGAGTCTTGGGCGCGGTAACGGGTTGCGCTCCGGCAGATCGAATATGCTGGCGGCGGCGTGGTTGTACAGGATCACCTCCGTCCTGCTGTCGATCGCGACGATGCACTCCTGCATGCCGTCGAGGACCGCTTCCATCAGTTGACCAATGTCATCCATCACTTGCGATACCGGCCTCTCCTCGGAACCTGGCGGTGCCTTCTTTCTGGTGCGAGGCATTCAGTCCTCAGTCGATGTCCGCAGTGAAGGCCGTTCCGTTGCGCTCACGGCTCCGATCGCGAGTTCTTCGTCTGGCCGACGAAACGATATCCGACACCTATGACGGTTTCTATGTACGAATCGAGGTTCAACTTCTTGCGCACACGCCGGATATGCACGTCCAGCGTGCGCGATTCGCCGTAGTAGTCGAGGCCCCAGACCCTGTCGAGCAGGTAGTCGCGCGTGAGCACGCGGCCCTTCGCCTCCGAGAGCAGGCGAAGCAGCGCGAACTCCTTGCGGGTGAGACCGACTGTCTCGCCGTCGACGGAGACGATGAAATTGTCGTAGTCGATGAAGAGGCGATCGTCGGAGTAGGTGGGCGCCGGCCCCGAATCGCTCTCGGTGCGCCGCAGCACGGCGTGGATGCGTGCAACCAGTTCTCGCATGCTGAAAGGCTTGACTATGTAGTCGTCAGCTCCCAGTTGAAGGCCCAGCACCCGGTCGTTCTCGTCCGTTCGCGCCGTCAAAAGGAGAATCGGAATGCGCGATGTCTCTTCGTCGCGGCGCAGCCGGCGGCATAGCTCGAAGCCACTCATGAGCGGCAGGTTGACATCGAGAATCACGGCGGCCGGGGGCGATCGCAGGATCTCGTTCAGCCCCGCCTCGCCCGTACTAGCCGTCCGAACGTCGTACGTGCCCTCGCGTTCGAGGTTGTAGCGGATGGAACTTGCGATGTCTTCATCGTCCTCGACGATCAGGACACGGCGCCGTACTGATCCCGTCGATCCCATTGTCATTCCTCGATGACGTGCTTGATGACGTTACCGCGCTTTATGTACACGACGAGCTCGCAGAGGTTCGTGACATAGTCGGCAATTCGCTCGAGGTGCTTGCTCACGAGCACGAGCTCCACGGCGCGCGGCACGCACGCTGGATCTTCCATCATGCACGCCGTGAGCTCTCGGGTGACCTGCCGATGCATCGCGTCCACTTCGTCGTCGCGGCGGATGACCCCCCAGGCGCGATCGGGATCCACGCTGGTGAAGGCGTCGAGCCCGGCGACGAGCATCTCCTGGACGATCGCGCTCATGCGCGGAATGTCGACATAGACCTTCATCTGCGGTTCGTTGTTGAGCTTGATTGCGTGCTTCGCAATGTTGACCGCGTGATCGGCAATTCGCTCGATGTTGGGAGCGGCTTTTGCGACTCCTACAACGAAACGGAGGTCAGACGCCGCGGGCTGTTGCAGGACAAGCGTGTCGATGCACGCTTCGTCCAGCTCGAGCTCGAGCCGGTCGATTCGATCGTCGTCACTGATGACCTGGTTGGCGATGGACGAGTCTCGCTCGACCAGCGCGCGAGTCGCGCGCGCGATGGCGGATTCCGCTGCTCCCCCCATGATGAGAATCTTGTCGCGGAGCAGGTGAAGATCGGGATCTATCGGTCTGTGCATCGCCGTTCCTTTCGCCGTTCGTCTTCAGCCAAACCGGCCTGTGACGTAATCCTCGGTCATCCGTTCGTCCGGATTAGTGAAAATCTGCTCCGTCGGATTGAATTCGACGAGCTTACCGAGCCAGAAGAATGCCGTGAGATCGGAGACCCGCGCTGCCTGCTGCATATTGTGCGTGACGATGACGATAGTGTATTCGCCCTTCAGCTCGGCTATCAGTTCCTCGATCTTCTGCGTCGCGATGGGGTCGAGCGCCGAACAGGGCTCGTCCATGAGAATGACTTCGGGCTCGACGGCGAGCGCCCGGGCGATGCACAGCCGCTGCTGCTGCCCGCCCGAGAGGCCGAGCGCCGAGTCCTCGAGACGGTCCTTCACCTCGTCCCAGAGCGCGGCGCCGCGCAGTGCGCGCTCGACGCGGGCGTCGAGATCCGGCTTCGACGCGTGCATCCGGTTGATCCGAATGCCGTACGCGGTGTTGTCGTAGATCGACTTCGGGAACGGGTTCGACTTCTGGAATACCATTCCGACCCGGCGACGCAGGCCCACGACGTCGGTGCGGGGCGCGTATATGTCGCAACCGTCAATTGCGATTCTCCCTGTCACCCGAGAGCCTGGTATTGTGTCGTTCATCCTGTTGAAGCAACGCAGAAGCGTAGACTTGCCGCATCCGGACGGTCCGATGAAGGCCGTGACCTTGCCGGCCGGGATGTTCATCGAGACGTCGAAGAGTGCCTGCGTCGGGCCATAAAAGAAACTTGCATCATCGACGGCGAACTTCTGCGCCGTGCCGGCTTCTGATCGCCCGTGCCATTCGGACCCGTCCGCTCCAGGCGCAGGCCGGCCTGCCGCGCCTGGAAAGTCGTTTTCATTGCTGACGTTCACGGGTTGAAATTCCACTTGGTATCCGTCCATTCGATTCGATCCGCATTCCTCCGCCGGTCCACGCTTCAGAACGAGTAAACAACGTCCAGCTGGAATCTATTCAGCCAGCGATTGACGGGCGACACGGTCTGCAGCCGTCGTTGGAGGAAGTACCTGCCCGACAGCTCCACGTTCCTTCGAAGCATATAAGCCGCCATGGCCCAGTGAAGCACGGAGTTCGTCTGCAACGTGTCGCTTTCCATGAAGACCGACGGGTAAACGTCGCGCTCCGCTTTCCAGAATGCGTAATTGAAGTACCAGTCGCCCTGCTGCTGGCGCTGTCCGAGTGTGACGAATGCGTAGCCACCGTCTCGCTGGTTGTCGAAGGCGCCGGTGTTGTGCAGCCATTCGACCGAGAACATCAGCGGAAAGCGCGGATGTAAGCCGGTGTAAGTCAGCTCCCCGAGAGCGTTGACAACCCGGAAGTCGGAACGAAACTCGAGTGCGTTCGTGAACGGGTTCCGGACGATTGCGTTCGTGGAACCGTACTCGAGCGAGCCGTTGACGTCCGTCGAGCCTCCGTTTAGCGCAGGCGGGATGACGTTGGCCTGCTCGAAGTCGTGAAAAGTACCCGCAATCGTCGATGACCAGTTCTTCGACCAACTCCATTCGGTGAGAATCTGTCCACCCAGGATGGTCGCGTCAGCGCCGGCCGACCGCTCGCGAAACGGAAGTTGCCACGCGATCAACTGGACGGCGCGCAGCGGGCGGTCTTTGCTGACCCTGAAGCGCAGCCGTTCCGAAGCTCCTTCGACGGTCAGGTCGTTGTCGAACGTGAACGCTGTTCGCTTCCAGGTCGGCTCGAACTTTCCGGCGTGCAATTCGAGGTTCACGGGATCGGAGTCGGTTGTGAATCTAAGGAACGCGCGCTCGAGGGATACAGGCTTGCGCTCGTAGAAATCGGAGAGGGTCTGATTGGGCGAGATCGGATCCGTGAACGTTCCCGTCGATAGCCGGAGTCCCCAATCGAAATGGTTGTCGATCCTGCCGCTGATGCCGGCCCGGACGCGAACCCGGAAGCGGTTGCGCGGGCCGGTATCTGCGGGCAGATCGAATCCCTGGTTGTAGAAACCCTCGTATCGGAATCGAATATCGCCGGAGAACCTGAAGTTCCCGAAGCGCTTCTCGAGCGTCTCGAGCCGGGTTGCGACCGCGTCGGCATCTTGATTCGCTGCCGCTGCATCGAGATCCGGCCTCGATGGCGCCGGGGGGGAAACGGATGATTCGGGCGACACGGATGGCAGCTGACCCGGGATTGGCGCGACGGATGTCCTGCTGGCGACTTCGGCCTCGAGCCTGGCGATCCGTTCCTGCTGCGCGAGGACGAGACGCTCGAGTCGTTCGAGCGTTTCGGACTGGCGGCGGAGCATTTCTTCGACCGTGGCAGGCTTTTCAGCGGGTGCGCCGGCGCGGGGGGCGTGCCTGTCGGCTGTGTCGTCGCCTGCGAGAGCCGCGGATGTGCTCGCCAGCACTGTAGCTGCAATCGTCAGGAGGCGGAACGGGCGGAACAATCCTGGGGTCATTGGTTTCATCTCCGTCGAAGTCTCGGTCCTGAATGTGTCTGAACGGCGGAATGATCTTCACGCGGATGGAAGTCTGCAACGGTCAGTTCGACCAGTTCTCGGCGAGGTTCGTACATTCGAGTCGAATTGTTGGCGGCACGCTCTTACGGGGCCGTGAACGCAATGTGAAATCCATGAGAACGATGCAGGAAATTGGCAGGGGAGTGGCGCGACGTTCTCCTCGTGACCGGCAGGGAGTCCGGGCCGCTTCTGGCGTGATTCTTCGCCCGCGCCGTCTACTCGTCGGGATGTGTCCGCTTCCGGGCCACGCTGGACGGCCGGATCGTAGGATCGCGATCCTCCGGATGGAAGACGAAGCTGCTGGCTACGTATATTGCCGCGAATGCAGCCGCGCCGCAGCCGACTGCCCAGAGAAGGTGTCCGGCAGATGCGAGGTCGTAGGCGACGAGACCGACGATCAGGCCGGCCGCGGCAGCCAGGCATAGGTTCAGATGTCGCACGGTCCTTTTCCTTTTGGGGGCACTTCGGGAATACACGGACCGCCGCCGGAATGTCAAGGAAGGTCTCCCGGATGTCGTTGTAAAGAGCCTCGTCTACGTGCTCAGCAGTTCCCCGCGCGACTGCGGCGCACCCCCTCGGATGAAACGAGCAGCGTTACGGGTTCGCGGGCCATACTGAAGCGCCGGAGCAACGGTGTTTCCTGTCAACGTGGAAATGCCTCGAGTTTGGCTTCTCGGAAGGCCAGACTCGAAGCATTTCCGGCTTCACAGGAAAAAGCGTTGCTCTGGCGCCCCGGAACCGGCCTGTCGCTGCTGTGCACGGTGCCGCCTCCAGCGCCCCGGACCGGGCGGGACTCCAGGGATGCCGGCCCGGCTTCGTGCATTCGGCGCTCCGGAGGAGTTGCGTCCCAGGCGACCTCCTCCCGCCCTGGGGATACAGGGCATCCGCAACCGCGTCCGGTTCGAAATCCTACGCGCGGACCCTGTGCTACACTCGGGCACAGGGAGGCTTTCACCTCGTGGCACCGTCCGATGTGATGGGGATCATTCTGATTTTCGTGGCGCTCCTGATGTTCGCGCTCGAACTGAAAGCACCGGGACTCGGCGTACTCGGCGTTGCCGGCGTGATAGCGTTTGCAGGCGGGATGATCATGATTTTCGGCGCGAGTTGGGCGACGATGCCCGTAATTCTGGTTATCGCGCTCGCGTTTTCCGCGGTCCTCGCGTTCCTCTCCGTCCTCGCGCATCGCGCCCGCCGAAACAAAGTCGTGACGGGGAATTCGGGCATGGTCGGGCTCGAGGGACGAACCGAATCGGCGCTCGAACCCGATGGCCGCGTGCTCGTTCGCGGCGAATTGTGGGACGCCTGGTCGCCGGTTCGCCTGGAACGCGGGCAAGCCGTCCGGGTAACCGGCGTTCGAGGACTCAGGCTCGAGGTCGAGTCAGTCAGTCTTGGGCTTTGCGACGTCCAACCCGTTTCCGTGATCCAACTCGACGACGACGCTCGTGAACCCGCGCAGCGCACTTCCAGAGGTAAGCTATGAACTGGCTCTTCGTTCTCATGGTCGGAGTCGCTGTTTTCGGACTCTGGGTCTTTTCGGCCATCAAGGTTCTCGCGGAGTACGAGCGCGCCGTCGTGTTTCGACTCGGCCGGTTGCTCGAGCGACCGAAGGGACCGGGTCTCGCGTTCGTCTTCTGGCCGATCGACAGGATGGTGCGCGTTTCGCTTCGGACGGTCGTGCTCGACGTTCCGCCACAAGACGTCATTACTCGCGATAACGTGACGGTCAGCGTCAATGCGGTGGTCTATTTCCGCGTGCTCGAGGCGAGCAAGGCCGTCGTCGAAGTCGAGAACTTCCTGTACGCGACTTCGCAACTCGCGCAGACGACCTTGCGGTCCGTGCTCGGCGAATACGAGCTCGACGACCTTCTCGCCAGTCGCGAGCAGCTCAACGAGCGCCTGCAGACAATCCTCGACCAGCATACCGATCCGTGGGGAATCAAGGTTTCCATGGTCGAAGTGAAGACGGTTGATCTGCCTCAGACGATGCAGCGGGCGATGTCCAAGCAGGCGGAAGCCGAGCGCGAGAAGCGCGCGAAGATGATTCATGCCCAGGGTGAATTGAACGCTTCGCAAATGCTTGTCGAAGCGGCGAGCACGATTGCAGCGGAGCCAACGGCAATCCAGCTCCGGTATCTGCAAACCCTTGCCGAGCTCGGCGTGGAAAAGAACACGACGATCGTCTTCCCGCTTCCGATGGATCTCATCGAGGTATTCATGAAGCCCGGCACGACTCGTGCGGATCGCCGGACCAGTGCAGTCGCGCCGATAGCTGCGGAGGCGGTCCAGTTGACGCTGCAGCCGTCCGAGGCCGGCTATGTCGAGCCCGCGCGGCTTGCTGCCGACGCCGAGGAGCCAATCGAGCCCTGATGGGGGCTATTCGTATGCTTGGATCCCTCTCGAGCCGCGAACGTGCCGCGATCTACGCCTTTGGCGGAGGCGCTTTCTTTTTGCTGCTCGTCTTTGCGGCTGGCGCATTCATGGGGCGGCTCTCGGGACCGTCGCAGCCGGCTCCGCCAGTGGTAGAGGCATCGACGGCTGGGCCCGAGCAGGTCGAGACCGAGAGGTTCCTCGTCGAAGCCGGCAGCTTCGATTCACCTGCAACCGGAGAGGACACGTTGCTTCAACTCCGCCGGCAGTACACGAGCGCGTGGGGGGCGACCGATCCTGACGACCGGCGTTATCACGTCTATGCCGGTCCCTATCTCTCGTCCGAAGCGGAGAAGGTGGCGTCCGAGTTGCGAGCGCGCGGACTCGAGAACGTGACTATCCGGCCCTACGCGCCGAAGTCGCCTGCCCGATAAAGCGATACTAGTTGCGCTGGCTCCGTCGCGGCCCTAGAAAAGCCTGGGAATGTAGACGTTGAGCATCTGCCGCCAGGTCGGCCAATCGTGCGCGATATCGTAGCCCCAAAGGTCGAGCTCGTTAGGCACGCCCTTGCTCCATAGAATCTCCGACATGCGGCGCGATTGGTCCGGCGCCTCGTAGGCTCCCTGGCCGCTTACGATGTGGATTCGGGTCTGACGAAGCTGGTTCAGGTACCAGTCGTCTTCCAGCCTTGGGATGTAATCGACCGGATTGTTGAAGTAGACGTTGTCGTCGTAGTAGTCCTTGCAGTATCCGCGAAGGTCGTACGAGCCGCTCATCGCGATGAGCGTGTCGAACTGGTCCGGGTGCTTGAACACCGTGTTCGCTGCGTGGAAGGCCCCAAAGGACGCGCCCGTCGTCGCAATCCCGATTCCAGGCGTGCGGCAGTTGTCCCAGATGAAAGGAACGACCTCCTGCGTGACGTACCGGTCATATTCGACCTGCCGCCATGCGCGCTGGCCGGGATGCAGGTTGTCGTTGAGCCAGCTCTCGCGATTGATACTGTTGATCGAATAGACCTTCACGCGTCCCGAGTAAATGTGAGGCGCGATCGCGTCGATGAGTTGGAAACGCTCGTACTCCTCGAAATCGGCTGCGGCAGTAGGGAACAGAAGCAGCGGGGCGCCGAAGTCGCCATAAACAGCGATCGGCATTTCCTGATTGAGATTCGGGCTGTGCCAGTAGTGAACGTCTTTCTTCAAGATGGTGCTCCGTACGACGGGGGATTCCACGGCAAAGGCAGGCAGCGGTTATACCGACGCGATAGGGAAAAGGCAAGGAGTTGCCCTCGACGCGCTGGGTCCTATGGCGGCAGCGGTTCAGTACCGCGAGCGGCAGCGAGCGGGTGGACCGTGATCAGGTGCGACGTTGAGGCAGTACCCGCTCGCTATCGCTCGCGGTACTGACTTCGCCACGCCGGTCAACTGGCAGGTCAGTTGATCAGCAGATCCTTGGCCGTTTCGGGTGTGATCGTCAGCCGGCGGAGGACGATGCCGGTGTTGTCCGGAAAACGGGCGTTTTGACCGTTGATCTGCAATGCGATCGCGCGCGTGTTGCCGATGCTCAGGTCCACGGATTCGGTCGCGCGAATCATGGCTTCCTCTCCAATCTGCAGTTCCTTCTGCACCGGCTCGCCATTATCCGCGGTGTACTTCACCCAGCAGGTGTCTAGCGCCTTTAGCGTCACACGAATCTCTCCGTCGACGACTTCAGGTTGGATTGAGACAGGCGATCCGCCCGGCGCCGCCGACGGTTCGGGATTGGGCTCGGCTTTGGGATTCTGCGACGGCCTGGTCACGGGCGCGACCGCCGCAGGCTGCTGCGAGTATCTCCAGACGGCGTAAGCTCCGCCGATGAACACGACGGCGAGCAATCCCGCCACGATTGCGGCCGGCCAGAACCCGGCCGACGGCTCCTTGAACACGAACGGTTCGGCGTCGTCGAGCGGTGGCACGTCGGGATCGCAGACGGCGGCCTCTGCCCCCGTTTGCTGCTGATAGAGCGACACGGCCTCGTCCTCGTCCATCTTGACGTACCTTGCGAACGCCTTGACGAACGATCGAGCATAAATGCCTTCGGGAAGGACACCGAACTCGTCGGCCTCGATCGCTTTCAGGAAGCGAGTGCCGATCCGGGTGGATTCCGCGATTTCCGTCAGCGACAGGCCCAGTGCCTCGCGCCGACGCTTCAGTTCTTGTCCGAGCATATTCAACGCCTCGACCGGAACGTCGGCCATGCCGCCGGGCGTCGCTCACTTCGCCATGCGGTGCCTGTACTTCCTCTGGGCAATGACGGGGCCACCCAAATACTAGTCCCGCTTCGCTTTAGTGTCAACTTTTCAGATTTGGAAGCGGTCCCCGGGCCAATCTTGCACATGGGTCCGGAGCTTTGGTAGCGTAGGGCTTCCCTCGGCAACGTCCTGTTCGCCCGCCGCGGCGAGACACACATAAGGAGACAGTCAGCATGGCTATGGAAGCGCTCGGAATGGTCGAGACCAAGGGCTTCGTCGGTGCGGTCGAAGCCGCCGATGCGATGGTCAAGGCCGCGAACGTGATCCTCATCGGCAAGGAATACATCGGGTCGGGCTACGTGACCGTATTCGTTCGCGGTGACGTCGGTGCGGTAAAGGCCGCGACCGACGCCGGTGCGGCCGCAGCTCGACGCGTGGGCGAGCTCGTGAGCGTTCACGTCATTCCGCGGCCCCACGTCGAGGTCGAGCGAGCCCTGGCGGCGCGAGGCATAGCGGTTCCGGCACACCTGGGAGCCGGAGCGGACAGGGCGCAGTTGACGGGCGGTGACGGCAGCCACTCGCTTCCGTCGACCGGCGCCAAGGATCGCGAGAAGAAGTAACACTCCACGCCGCGGTGTCCGTGCCGCGTAGCGCCGATGCTAGAGCTCCGAATGCGCGTGACGCACCGGGGCTCTTGTTCACCTGGCTGGGAAAGTGAGCCGCTAATGCCGAACGACAAGGATCTCGAGTCGGTCCAGCAAGCGCGAAATCTCGTCGATGCGGCGCACGAGGCGCAGCAGCGCCTCGCCGGATTCGACCAGGCACGGATCGATCGCATTTGCGAGGCCATGTCAGCCGCCGGTCTCGCCGAGGCCGAGCGCCTCGGACTGCTTGCGCACGAGGAGACGGGATTCGGTATCCCGTCCGACAAGACCGTGAAGAACACGTTCGCGGCCGGCGACGTGCACGCATTCTTCAAGCCGATGCGGACGGTAGGGATCATCAGGCAGACCGAGACAATTCTGGAGATCGGGTCGCCGCGCGGCGTCGTGGCCGCCATCATCCCTTCCACGAATCCGACGTCCACGGCAATCTTCAAGTGCCTGATCTCGATCAAGTCGCGAAACGGTGTGGTGTTGAGCCCGCATCCGAGTGCGGCTCGCTGCATCGCCGAGAGTGTCCGGATCATGTCCGAAGCCGCGGTCGCCGCAGGCGCGCCTCCCGGAATCATCGGGTGTATGACCGTTGCGACCGTTGAAGGCACCGAAGCGCTGATGAAGCACAAGCGCACGGCAGTCATCCTCGCGACCGGCGGAATCGGACTCGTGCGCGCCGCTTACAGTTCCGGCAAGCCTGCATTCGGAGTCGGTCCCGGCAACGTGCCTGCCTATGTCGACGGCTCCGCGGACGTAAGCAAGGCGGCGCGCGACATCCTGACCGGCACCTGCTTCGACAACGGGACGATTTGCGCCTCTGAGCAGTCTGTCGTTGCGGACAGAGCCGTCGACGGTGCCCTCAGGGCAGCTTTCGAGGATCACGGGGCGCGCTTCCTGACCGCCGATGAAGCAGAGAAGCTGACCAGGGTCGTCGCGACTGGCACGAATGCGCTCAACCCGAAGGTCGTAGGGAAGCCCGCCAGGGTTATCGCGGAGATGGCCGGCATATCGTTGCCCGACGGTGTCCGCTGCATGATCGCGGAGGTCGCGGGAGTCGGTCGCGACTATCCGCTCTCGATGGAGAAGCTCTCTCCGATCCTCACTTACTACACTGTCGACGGGACGGCCGACGGCGTCGAGCTCTGCCAGAAAGTATTGCAATATGGCGGGATGGGCCATACCGCTTCGATCCATTCGCGCAAGCGGGATGTGATCGAGTTTTACGGCGAGCGCATCCCCGCGTCGCGAGTCATCGTGAACTCTCCGTCCACACACGGCGCCATCGGCTTCTCGACGGATCTGGAGCCGAGCATGACGCTGGGGTGCGGAAGCTGGGGTGGCAACGTTACGTCGGACAACATCTCGCCCTGGCACCTGATGGACATCAAGCGCATCGCGTTCGAGACGCGCGAGGTCGTTCCGAATGCCGCGCCGAAACCCGTGGCCAAGCGACCGGCCGCGACGTCGATTTCGCCGGCCCTCGCGGCGGCGCCGATCGAACGTGCCGACATCGCATCGCTCGTCGACCGCTTCATCGCCGAGCGCCGCAGCGAGGCTCCGCCGGCAGAGCCGGCACCGGCCGCGGCGCCCGCGGCTGCACCGGCCGCGACGTCGGAGCCAGCGCCCCCCGCACTGGCACCGGGACCTGCGTCCGAGTTCGTCTGCGAGGACGACGTCCGCCGCGCCATCAACGAGGGCCGCAAGATTCCGATCGATGCAAAGACCATCATCACGCCGGCTGCCCGTGAGCTCGGCGACGCGCGCGACGTCTTCGCGCGCCGGTAGGAACCGCTCATGTTTCTCGGGCACGTCGTCGGCACCGTCTGGTCCACCAAGAAGACCCCGAACCTCGAGGGCATCAAGTTCCTCATCGTGCACCCGTACAACCTCAACAAGGAGCCGGGCACGGACATCGTCGTCGTGGCCGATCGTCTTGGCGCCGGCATCGGCGAAACGGTGATCTGCGCCTACGGGAAGGCGGCCCGTTCGGCGATCGGCGATCAGGATATGTCGATCGAAGCGGCTGTCGTCGGAATCGTCGACAGAATGGATCTTCAGGACTGCGGCTCGGACGATACCGTCGAAGCGGCGCGCCGCCTTCGGTCCGCGGGCGAGGGAGGCGCTGTCTGATGGCGAAGCGACGAACGACTGCTCCGCTCACCTCGGACGAACTGCAGGAACACCTGGTCGACATCTCTCCAGACGAGGTGCTCGAGCGGTTCGACGAGATTTTCGGACGGGACATCGATCTTCCGGAATCCCTTGAAGAGCTCTTGTCGCTCGACGACTACGTCGACTCGGAGTTGCGGGAGATGTTCCAGTCGATCATTGCTCAATATATGCGGCCGATCGAGTATGCGATCGAGCAGATTGGCGCCGGCGAGGCGACGCGGCGGACGGCCGAGGAAGCGGTCGAGGCGCTTCGTCCCATACGCGAGGCCTCCGAGTCGCTCGAGTACGACGACATCACGGAGATCCTCATCCGGATCGAGCAGCCGCTCGCCGAGTTTGCGAACGGCACGAAGCGGAAGCTCATCAAGCGTGACATCACTGAGTTGAACGACGCCTGGAAACAGCTCGGCATGCTCCTCAGGCGCGAGTCCGATCGCGACGCGTCGCTGCCGACCTTGCTCTCGCTTGGAGGGCTGCCGCGCTACCTCGACGGCGTGACGACGGCACAGGTTCGCAGCCTGCGTGCGGCGGGCATAACGTCGCTCAACGATCTCGCGGACGCGCCGGTCGAAGACATCATGGCCGTCGCCGGGCTGTCGCGCACGAGCGCCGAGCGGATCAGGGCCTTCTCGGCGGGGTCGGTGTCGGTCGCGGCGGCGGAGAATCGCGTCGGCTCGTCGGGGAAGCTTCCCGACGGCTGGATGCGCCTCGACATCGAGAGCGACACATTCCGCGGGCGAATCACCTTCGAGTACGCATCGATCGCGAAGTACCTCGAGCCGATCCTTGCGAAGCTCTCCGAAGACGGAAAGAAATCCCGCGTCGCGAAGCCGAAGTCCCGTCGAACGACGAAGCCGCTCGTTTCGCAGCCCAAGCCCGCGCCGCGCGCGAAGCGCAGTCCCAGGAAAGCCACGACATGACCGAAGAGCAGATCATCTACGAGATCACGAAGGCCGTCTTCAACCGCCTCGGCACGTCCGTCGAGCGATCGACGGTCGAGGATCTCGTCGCCGACGTGTATCGCGCGGTGCGACCTGCGGTGGCGGCCGGACCGGGCGCCGCCGCCGCTGCTGCGCCGCGCGACGAACGCGGTTCGCAGGATCGCGTGATCATCTCGGTCTTCGGGCTCGACCGGCCAGGCATCGTGTCGGCCGTGAGCTCGGTGCTTGCCGACGCCGACTGTTCGATCGTCGACATCAACCAGACGGTGGTGGGCGGGAAGTTCGCGATGGTGCTCGTGGCCGACAGCCGCCGTTCGACAACGGGCGTGGCCGAACTGAAGGACCGGTTCCGCGAGGCCGGACAGCGGCTCGGTGTGAACATCTACGCCCAGCGGGAAGACCTCTTCATCGCGATGCACCGCGTCTGACGCGGCGCGCCGCGATTTGTAGGATCGACTCGTCGAACGCCGTCCGCGACCGCTCCGCGGTCGTACGCGCCGAGTGTGTAAACTGATCCACGACGCGAGATTACGGCGAGTCTCCGTCCCAGATGCGCTTGCATCGTGTCCAGCGATGACTAGAATAGTCACGAGGCATTCATATTGGAAACCGTCAACATCGCGCAGCTCAAGAGCGAACTGAGTCGATATCTCTCGCTGGTGCGTGCCGGATCGGAGGTCATTGTCCGCGATCGCAATATTCCGGTGGCAATGCTCGTGCCGATCGATCTCGAGGACCTGACCTTGGAAGACATTGCCTTGGTAGCCTCGGGACGTCTGCGCCCACCCCGGTCGAAGCTGTCGAGCGATTTCTGGCGACGAACTCGCCCGAGCGTGAACATCGAGGATCTTGACCGTGCCATCGAAGCGGATCGCGAGGATCGCTGAACACGCGTTCTGGGACGCGAGCGCGGTTGCGCCACTGTGCATTCGGCAGCCTGCATCGGCAGACTCGCGCGTCCTTGCCCGGCGATACGGCATCGTGGCCTGGTGGGGCACACCCGTGGAGGTCACCAGCGCGGTCGCTAGACTCGCGCGTGAAGGCGTGCTCGATGTGGTGTCGGCTTCGAAGGCACTCGACGTACTTGACGCCCTCGAGCAATCGTGGCTCGAGGTTGTTCCGAGTGACGAAATCCGGGACGTGTCGCGACAATTGTTAAGGGCCTACTCGCTGCGGGCGGCGGACTCGCTGCAACTTGCGGCGGGACTCGTCTGGTCGAACTCGAAGCCGTCCGGACGGGTGTTCATCTGCAGGGACAACCGGCTTGCTGATGCGGCCACGGCAATCGGCTTCGACGTTCGGCGGCCCAGTTGATGCGTGTAACGATGAAGGCATTTGCTCGACGAGGTTGGTATCGTGCCTACGAGAACCTGCTGGTCTCGACAAGTGGGTCGTCGAGACTACACGTGTTCGACCTGTCGCCTTATGCGCACGGAGCCACGACAAAGCTATGAACAACCTAGCGAAGAGTAGTGCAAAGGGAGCGGGGAAGCGAAAGCTGTCTCCTGAATGACTCGAATGTCAGACGATCCACGAACACTCAGTCACGTCGATGCGGATGGACGCATCCGCATGGTCGACGTCGGCGACAAGCCCGTGACTTCGCGGGTCGCGACCGCGTCCGGGTTCGTGCGCATGAGCGCGGCGACGGTCGACGCGATCCGCGAGCGCCGGACACCGAAGGGCGATCCGCTCGAGACCGCGCGCCTCGCCGGTATCATGGCCGCGAAGCAGACTGCGACGCTCATTCCGCTCTGTCACTCGCTCGCGCTCTCGTCGGTCGACGTGCGCGCCGAACTAGTCGACGACGGCGTCCGCCTCGAGGCGACGGCCCTCGTCGACGGCCGCACCGGCGTCGAGATGGAAGCGCTCACGGCCGTTTCGGTCGCGGCGCTGACGATCTACGACATGTGCAAGGCGATCGATCGTGAGATGGTCATCGGCGAGATCCGGCTCGAGCGAAAGTCCGGCGGGCGGTCCGGGGACTACCAGCGCGCGACCGAACCGTCCGGGACGTGAGCCGCAGGCCGCCAAAGAACCCGCACCTGAAGACGCTCGAGGCAGCGCTCGCCGAACACTTTGGCTGGCAGCCCGGCGGTGCGATCCGTGACGCGATCCTCTCGGTCCTCACTCGCAAGGCCGATCGTATCGGCGTCGACGAGGTGAGCTACTGCCGGATGGCGAGCCGCTCGCCCGGCGAGCTCAACGCCCTCGCCGAAGAGGTCGCGCCCGGTGGCACGGCGTTCTTCCGCGACGAAGCACAGGCCGAAGCGCTCGCCGAGCGCGTCGTGCCGGGGCTCGTCGCGGCACGGGCCGCCGAGCATCGGCTGCGGATCTGGTCGGCGGCGGCGTCGACCGGCGAGGAAGCCTATTCGCTCGCGATCCTCGCGCGTGAGGCGCTTCCGCCCGACAGCGACTTCCGCGTCGAGATCCTCGCCACGGACCTGCAGGGACAGGCCATCGTCGCGGCGAGCCGTGGCCGGTACCGCGCGTCGCAGATCCGCGGGATGGATGCGACGCTCCGCAACCGCTACTTCATCGGTGTCGACGAGCCCGGACCGGATCGCGCCTTCGACGTCCTGCCGCTCGTCCGGCGGCTCGTCCTCTTCCGGCGCGTCAATCTCTGCGACGCGAACGCGTGGCGACTCGTCATCGGGTCCTTCGATCTCATTTCGTGTCAGAACGTGCTGGTATACTTCCACCCGCGCGCTGCGAACGAGCTCCTCGAAAGGCTCAGCTCGGCCCTCGCAGTTGGCGGATACCTCGTGGTGGCGGCTTCGGAGGCGGCGTTGGTGACGAATCGCGAACTCGTTGCGGATCCGACGCTCCCGGCCGGTTTCTTCCGGAAGGCCGATCGCGAACCCAAGGACGACTGATGACGACCGACCCATTCCGCACCGTCGACGCAGCTCCCCGAGTGGCGGAAGCCTCGCACCAGGTCGATGCGCTCGATTCGTTCCGCCACGTGCTCGCGGCGTCGGCGCTGACCTTCGTCCTGTGGTTCATCCCGTTCGTCGGGCTGCTGCTCTACCCGATCCGCTTCTTCGTGACCTACGTGCACGAGCTCTGCCACGCGCTAGCGGCCGTGTTCACGCTCGGGTGGCCGATCGGCATCCAGATGTTCCTCGACACGTCCGGCGTGACGCACACGCTTGGCGGTCTCGGCCTCGTCATCAGCTCGGCGGGCTACGTCGGGACGCCGATCGTGGGTGCTCTGTTGCTGCTGCTCGCGTCGCGACGCGCGATGATCCGCCCGGCGCTCATCGGCGCCGGCGCGATCTGCGTGATCACGGCCCTCTGGCTCGGCGCTAACTTTCTCGCGTGGGCCGGTGGGATCGTCATCGGTGCCGCGCTCATCGGCACGGGCCTGAAGGCGTCGAATCGCGTGACGCGCTTCACGCTGAGCTTCCTCGCGGTGCAGTGCATGCTGAATGCGCTCTCCGACCTGCGATTTCTGTTCTGGCTCTCGGTCGGGAGCGACATCCCGACGGATGCGCAGAACATGTCGAACGCGACCGGGGGATTGATACCGGCCGTTATCTGGACGGCGTTCTGGGCATTGACCGCCGTCGCCGTTCTCGGAACGGCGCTCCGGCTCTACTATGTCACGACGGTGCGCCGATCGATCGGCGAGTGATGGGCAACCCGATTCCGGCCGGGCGCAACACAGGGGACGAACTCGCAAACAGACACTTTAGTTTTCTCATCCTGAGCGCTGTATCGCAGAGCGACAGAAGCCGCGCTCCGTCGCGTTGGCGGGTGCGACCGGCCTCTAACATCGACTGGAAATACTCGAATGGCAGACGTTGAAACCATCAAGACTCTTGGCGGCCGGCTCGACGCGGTCTCGCGCGGTGTGCAGTCGTTCTTTCGAAAGCACATGTTTCTCGGGCTGATCCTGCTGACGCTCGTCGCGGGATCCATGTTCGGCGCGACCGTCGCCTACCAGTCGAGCCTGTCGGACGAGGCGCGGCAGGTGCGGGCGCTTTCCGATTTCCGGCCATCGGCCGTCACACGGGTTTACGCGTCGGACGGCCGCACCGTCATCGGTCAGTTTGCGATGGAGAGGCGAATTCCAATCGCTTACTCCGATATCCCGGCCGATATGAAGAATGCCATCCAGGCCATAGAGGACTCGCGCTTCTACAAACACATCGGGGTAGATCCGCTCGGTATCGCGCGGGCGACGGTCAAGAACGCCGCTGCAGGTCGCACCGTCGAGGGCGGTTCGACGCTCACGCAACAACTGACCAAGATTCTGTTCCTCAGCCCTGAACGCACGTTCAAGCGAAAGATCCGTGAGGCTTTGATCGCGCTCCAGATCGAGCGGATGTTCTCGAAAGAGCAGATCATGGAGATGTACTGCAACCAGATCTTTCTCGGTGGTGGCGCATACGGCGTCGAGGCCGGGTCGCAGTACTACTTCGGCCATTCAATTCGCGAGGCCACGCTCGAGGAATGCGCGATGCTGGCGGCGCTCCCGAAGGCTCCGTCGCAGTATTCGCCGGTGCTCAATCCGAACGATGCGAAAGAGCGCCGAAACCTCGTGCTCAGGAACATGCTCGAGGAGGGGTTCATCGACAGGGCGACGTATGACGCGGCCGTCGCGAAGCCGATCACTCTCAACATCACGTCGGCCACGAACACGGTCAGCCCGAACGACTCGGCCTTCGGATACGCAGTCGAGGAGATCAGGCAGTCGATGGAGCGGCAGTTCGGCACCCGCGTAACCCAGACCGAAGGCCTGCAGATACACTCGACGATCGATGCCGACGCGCAACGCGAAGCAGTCAGGGCCATCCGGCGAGGACTTCACTCGTATGAAGCCCGTCACGCCAAGCCGTGGCGCGGCGATTTGCCGAATGTCTCCGCTGCCTTCAAGGACCTCAGCCGCTACTGGCACCACGATTGGGACGACGAGCCAATTCCGAACACCTACATCTTCGGGCTGGTCACGAAGGCGACCGGCGAGACAGCCGAGGTCAGATTCGGCAATTACACGGCGAAACTGACGTCTGCCAATACGAAGATTGCCGGCAAGGCGCCGGGCGCGGCGCTAAAGGCCGGCGACATCACGCCATTCAAGATTCAGAAGGTGGACAAGGAGGCGCACACTATCGAGTGCGACCTTTCGCAAGTCCCCTCCGTTGCCGGAGCGCTCGTCTGCATCGAAGCGTCGACCGGAAACGTCGTCGCTATGGTCGGTGGATACGACTTCGCGCTCGTGAAGTTCAACAACGCGACCCAGGCCGAACGGCAGACGGGCTCTGCGTTCAAGCCCTTCATCTACACGGCAGCGATGGAGCGCGGCTACACACCGGACACGGTCGTTTCCGGGGCGACGGTTTCGATCGCCGGGTGGACTCCGCACAACTACGACGGATCGACGTCGAGCGCATCGGTGCCGCTCAAGGTCGCGCTGGCGAAGTCTCTGAACATCAATGCAGTCAACACCCTCCGGTCGGTAGGTGTCGACGCCGGCGCCGACTGCGTTCGGAGGTTCGGACTGCCGAACCCGATGCGAAGGGTGCTTTCGTCGGCTCTTGGCGCAACCGAGGAGCCGCTACTGAACATGGTTTCGGCCTATTCGGCGTTTCCGAATCGCGGCGAGCGCGCGGAACCGCACCTCTATACTCGGGTCGAGGATCGCGACGGCGTGACGAAATGGGAGTGGAAGCCGACGACGCAGCGCGCCACGAGCGCCTACGTCGCAGCGAACATGGTCGAGGCGATGCGCGGCGTGGTCGATGGCGGCACCGCCTCGGCGATTCGCGGCAACCGCGAGCTTGCGAAGCGCCCGATGGCGGGCAAGACAGGCACGGTGAACGACTTTACCGATGCGTGGTTCATTGGCTACAGCCCATCGTATGCAACCGGGGTCTGGATCGGATATCCGGGCTCGAAGCGGCCGCTTGGAGAGGGTGAAACAGGCGGGCACGCCGCGCTGCCCATGTGGATCGACTTCATGGAGGATTTCCTGAAGGGCAAGCCCGCCGACAAATTTGCGGAGAAGCCTCCTGTCGATGCCGAAACGAAGGCGGAGCAGGATCGCCGTCGCGGAGAAATAGCGGCCGAAGTAAAGGCGCAGGTCGACCAGGCTGCGGAGGACGCGACGTCGGATACGGGAATCGACGACGTGAAGAAGGGTGGAGGAGGAGCGCCGGCCGACGAGATCGGGATTCCGAAGCCCAAGTCCGACAAGCCGAAGGACGACGGTGAAGTGAAGTCCGATCGGCCGCGGCAGGTAAATCCCGACAAGAAGGACAAGAAGGACAACAAGCCGGGCGACAAGCGCGGCAAGACTGGCTGAGCCCGGAACCGGCGATTGAGCGGAGTCGAGCCCAAAGCGCCAGCGACGGGCCGACCTGCGATCGGATGTCTCGCGATGCGCGTGTCGACCCGTCGCTGGCGCTCCGGGTTCACGTCGCCTGAGCTAGAAGAACCGCATCGTGTAGCTGACGCGGACGCCGCGGCCGATCTCCGGCGCCAGTTCCTTGATGAGCGAGAGGTGGTTCCGGTAGAGCCGATCGCCGAGGTTGAACGCGTTGACCGAGATCACGTGCACGAAGTGCTGGTAGCCCCACGTGTAGGACGCGTCCAGATCGAAGCGCGCGTAGCCGGCCGTGCGCGTCTCGTTCGCGAAGAGCTGGTCCTGGTCGCTCACCAGCGTGATCTCCGGTCGCATCCGGAAGCCCTTGTACGTGACGTCAACACCCACACGACCACGGAGCGGGGGAATTCGCGGCAGCGGCGTGCCCGCGTCCGTCCGCTCCGCGTCGACGGCATCGAGCATGAAACTGAGCGTCACGTTGCGGTGCACGTCGACGTCGAGCCCGAGCTCGCCGCCCACGAACCGGCTGTCGCCCTGGCGGTAGTTCGCGACCGGGAACCCGTCTTCCTCCTCGCCCGCTGGGGCGAGGAACACGAAGTCCGAGAGCCGGTAGAAGTAGAAGTTTGCCAGCGCGCGAACGCGGTCGCGCGAGTGGCGCAATGACAGCTCGACACCGTTGCTGCGCTCGTCTTCGAGGTTCGGGTTGCCGACCTCGAAGGTCAGGTTCGCGACGTGCGGCCCGAAGTTGTACAGCTCTTCGAGCGAGGGCGCGCGCTGCGAGTGCGTGTAGTTCGCGACAAAGGAACCGCCCGCCCACAGCGGAACGTTGATGCCGGCCGCACCCGAGAAGCCCGTGAACGATCGGTCCGGCAGCTCGATCGGCTCGATGTCGTATGTGGTGCGCTCGATGCGCCCTCCGAACTGAAGACGAGCATGCTCGAAGTCGACGTGCTCGAGCGCGAACACGGCAAAGCCATTCTGTACGACCGGCGGGGCGAGCGCCTCTTCGCCAACCGTCACGTAGTCGCGGTGCAGTCCCGAGAAGCCGAACGAACCCGAGAATCGGCCTGCCTGCTTGTGGTCCAGGTCGCCGCGGTAGGAGAAGACGTCGTTATCGAAGGTGGTGCCGATCGCCTCGCCCTCGAGCTCCACGTGGTTGTAGTTCGTGGCGTTGAACTGGAATCGGCCATTGACGATCGGCGAGTCGAGGTCGCGGAACCCGCCGATGAGCCGCACGTTGTGCCGCCTGAGGGCCACGCTGACAAGCTCTTCTTCTTCTCCTCCTTCCTCCTCGTGGTGTCCGTGAAACTCGGCCGCGAAGGGAATACCATACCGGGAATTCTCGTAGCTGTAGTTCGCGCTGAAGAATCCACGCTCCCCAAAATAGCCGCCGCCGCCCGACACGTTGCCAGTGCGCGACCTGGAATTCGGAATCTCGCCGATCGGCGTGTCGTAGTCGCCCGTCCGTATGCCACCGCCGTTGGCCCAGAACATGAATTCGTCGGTTCCGAACTCGACACCGGCGCCGACACCTGCCAGCGCATTCGTCGAGCCGCCGGCGGCATTCACGTAGCCTCGGACACCTTCGTGAGCGTGGTCGTGGATCTGGCCGTGTCCGCTGATGGTGTTCACGACGCCGCCGATGGCGTTACTGCCGTAGAGCAGCGTCGCAGGGCCTTTCACGACCTCGACCTTGTCTAGGGTGAGCACGTTAAAGCTCTCGCCGTGGTCGGCGGACTGTGACGACAGCGTTCCGGACGTGACGCCGTCCTGCAGGATGAGCACGCGGTCGCCGTCGAAGCCGCGGATGACCGGACGCGCTCCGCCCGGGCCGAAGCTCTTCTTTGCCACACCCGGCTCGTCCTCGAGCACTTCGCCGATCGACGTGTTCGCCTTCTGCGTCAGCTCGATCGAGTTGAGCGTCGTGACGGTCTGGAACGTATCGAGCGTGCTCTCTTCATGACCGGTTGCCGTGACGGTGACTTCTTCGTCGATCGAGGTGAGACTCAGCTCGAAGTCCACTTCGTTCACGGCGCCCGCGGCGACCGTGATGGTCTCGACGAAGTCGGGGAATCGATCGAGGTGGGCGAGGATCGTATACCGGCCCGGAGGGACGTTTTCGATCGTGTACTCCCCGCTCTGGTTCGTCTCGGTCGAGCGATGCAGTTGAACGATCTGGACGGTCACGTTGTGCAGCGGCGAGCCGTTGCTCTTGAGGGTGACCGTACCGCGGACGGTCCCGCCCGACTGTGCCTTGCCAACGCTCGGGAAGAGTAACGAGACGACGAGGGTCAGGCTGACGGCCAGTATTCGGGACAATCGCATCGAGAGAAACCCTCCTTGGTGATCGAAGTGGCTGTGGAACGGCACGACTAACCCGCGAATGGTAGGCGGGTGCTGACTACTCACTACCCGATGTCCAACTAACGGCGGAATTCGTCCGATGAGCGATCGGCGGTCCGGCCCCAGCGGCCGCACACGAATGAGCCTCGCGGCGTTGACTGGCGCTGACAATGAACGACCACGGCCCCGCGGAGCGAACTCCGCGGGGCCGTTCTCACGCTCAGCGATCCGCCTCGTTACTGACCGTCGAAATCTCCGACAGTTGCAACGCCGCCGCCCGCACCGAACGCGTATGCGCGGTCAGCCGGGCCGCTCGTGTTCGAGTTGCGCAGGAAGATCACTCCCGACGCCACGACATAGATACCGATCGTGTCCGTGCCATCGTCGTTCCAGTCGCCGGCGAGAGGTTGAACCGCGCCTCCGGCACCGAACGAGAACGTCAGGTCGGCCACGCCGTTCGTATTCGAATTGCGCAGGAAGAACGCACCCGTCACCGGATCGAACACGCCGATCGTATCGGTGCCGTCTCCATTCCAGTCACCCGCGATCGGGACGAGGCCCGCGCCGCCGGCGCCGAACGTGAAGAGGACGTCCGCCGGACCGGACGAATTCGTGTTGCGGAGGAAGAACGCGCCAGTGGCCGGGTCGTACACGCCTATCGTGTCCACGCCGTCACCGTTCCAGTCGCCGACGAGTGGAACGGCAGTTCCACCCGCGCCAAACGTGAAGACGATGTCAGCTGCGCCTGGAGTGTTCGAGTTGCGAAGGAAGAACGCTCCCGTCGTTGCCTCGTACGCTCCAATGTTGCTCGCGCGGTCCGCGCCGACTCCCGAACCTCCATCCCAATTTCCGGAGAGAGGCCTCATCGTCGCGCTGCCGTACGAGAACTGAAGATCGGCCGCGCCGCCCAACTGCACGTTGCGAAGGAAATGGCCACCGGAAACCGACACCGCGACCGTGTCGTTCGGCATGGCGACCGGCGCAACGAACGACTCCGTAATGCCGGAGTGATTGTTGCTTCCGCTCACGGGACTGACGGCGCCTTCGCCGAGGCCCCGCTTCGCAAAGGCCTGCCACACCAGAGGCACGTCCTCGGGATGCGAGGCGTTCGCCGCCGTGACGATGCCGTCGCGCGCCTGCCCGAAAGTAGGTGCGTTCGGCGTGTTCTTCAGGCCGTCGGCGGCATACTGCATCGCGCGCGTCCGGCCTTCCTCGACGCCGTAAGTCTTCATCAGCGACGCGGCCATTTCCCAGACCATGTTGCACCAGACTTCGCCCGAGTTGTGGACTTCGGATGCCGATCCACCGACGTTCGTATTTCTCGGCACCCCGCCGGGGAACGTAAGACCAGGACCGATGTCCTTGAAGGTGAGAGGGAAGATGTCCTTCCGAGTCGAGTACGGATACCGGCGGATGCCGTAGTAATAGTTGTTCGTGTAACCGGACCAGAGGAGGTATGTAGCCCACGCTCCCGTCGTGTACACGCCGTCGAGATTGTCACCCTCGCGGATGATGTTCACGAGGGCATTCCAGTCGCCCCAGCCCTCACCCATCGATCCTCCCTGACGGTTCGACAGTCCGGAGGCGTTGCCGACGAGGCGGTTCGACATGAAGTGCATCCACTCGTGCGCCACGATGCCGAAATCGGTAGACGAGTCGCGATCGGGCTCCGGAGCCGAGAACCTGTACATCTGCATGCGCGGACGTGCACCGTCCGCAGGCGTGCTCATATTGGCGTTGTTCGTACCGCCCTGGTCCTCGCCCTCGCCCTTGATGCTGTCGCTCTGGGCCCCGCCACGTCCGTAGTTGTTCGTCTGTGCGTTCAGCGATACTTCGTTGAAGCCGCGCTGATACCACACGTCGTGGAGCCAGTTGTTGTAGAAGAACATGTGGACGGCCTTGGACTGGCGAACAGCCGCGTCCTGGCTCGAGTTCGTGTGCGACCAATCCGGAAAGAACTGTCCTGGCGCCGTCACGGCCCCTCGAATGTCTCCCGGGGAGAAGCCGTCGGAGCCGGTAACGTCGAGATACGAATCGACGTTGTTTCCAGTCGTCTCGACCGCGCCCGGCGGAAGCCACGGATCGGACGATCCGAGCAGGCTTTCGATCGAGATATCGTTCGTCGTCACTCCCGCGGCCTGGAAATTGTCCGGCAGGCCAGTCGGGTGCGGAGTGCCCGTGATTCCCTCCGGACTGTCGAACGGGCGGAACGGCGCCGCCGCATCGGCGAACAGCCGGTACGTGAACGTGTCGTCCGCGGTCAGGTTCATCCTGAACAGGATCTGACCGTCGACAGCGCTGACGACATAAGAATAGTACGGACCCGCACCTGCCCCTTCGCCAGTCAGGTTGAGTTCGACGTAGTAGGCCGGAATGGCTTCGCCGGCATCGATCGGGAAAATGACCTGGCGGACGCGAAGGCCTTCTCCATACATCGGATTGACCACTATTGCCGAACTGTCAGGGCGGTATCGGAGCATTGTGTAGCCCGAATCGTCCGTGCCGGCCGTCTCGTAGTCGCCCGCGATGAACGTGCGCGAGGGAGCGAGGTCCTTCGACGCGCGCGCGACAGCGTCAATAGGCGAAAGCGACAGTGCCTTGCTTCCGGCTCCGGCCGCGACGCTGGGGAAGATCGTGCCCGTCGTGCCGACGACAGCGTTCTCGCCAGCGGTCATCACGACCGAGAAATCGCTGCGGAAAACAGGAATTCCACCCACTTTCTGCTGTAGGCGAACGATCGTGGCCCCGCCCTCCGGCGACGTCACGAATACCTTCTCGAGCGTCGAAAGATCGCGAGCCGTGACGCCGTAGACGTCGGCGTTGGTGGCCAGGAAGTTCCGTGCGGCCGTCTCCGCGTCACGCGCGCCCCTGCCGGAGAGTCGCTCGCCGGCGGCAACTGTCGTGACCATTAGAGGCAATCCCGAGACCTCGTCCAGATGGAGCGTGAAGCCCTTGGCTCGTTCGGCCAGGCGATTCGTGGCTGCGGTTCGAGCGGCGCTGACTTCGTGCTTTCCGGCACGCGCGCTGACGAGCTCCTGTCTGTAATCGAAGTTCTGGGGGAACGAAGCGGCCTGTCTAGCGGTTTCCAGAACCGGATCGCGCTGCTCTGGGGTCGAGGCGAGGGCAATCTGGCTCAGTGGAGACAGCAGTGAGATCAGGCACGCGCTCGAGACGGCTGTCCGGAACGACCCGGACGCGAATCGGGATTCACGCATCAATTGAGTTCTCCTTGAAGACTTGAGTCGGTTCGACGGACTGATCGGACAAAGGATGAAGTCTACCGGCGACTTCGCGGTCGTGTCAAAGGAATGGAAGGCCATGCCGGGGGGTATCGATCAGCGACTCGCGGGAGTGCGCGTCAGGCATAGGGTGCACCGATGCGTGTCGCGTCGATCTCGAGCGTTCGAGCGCGGCTTGAACTCGGCCGTGCGGGACCGTTCGGCCGCCGGCGTCACCCTTCAGCCCGAAACCGCCGACCGGACGGCAGGCTAACCGTCCGCGAAACGCTTCAGCACCACCATCGTGATGTCGTCGCCCTGTGGCATTCCCGCCGCGAATGCGAAAACGTCTTCATACACGCTGTCCAGGAACTCGAGCGCCGGCCGATCCGCCCCGGCCCGAGCCAGCCCGAGCAGGCGTTCCTCTCCGTACTCCTCGTCATCCGTGTTCGCCGCTTCGGTCACGCCGTCGGTGTACATGACGAGCAAGTCGCCGGCGCCGATCGTCACGCTCCCGTGCTCGTATGTCGAGCCCGGCATCAGACCCACCGGCAGGCCGCCGGCGTCGAGAGTCTCGGACGCCCCGCCCGCGCGGAGGAGAATCGGCGGATTGTGCCCCGCGTTCGTGTAGACGAGCGTGTGCTCGGCGGGATCGAGGATCCCGTAAAAGAATGTCGCGTACTTGTTGAAGTCCGTGTTCGCGTAGATGATCTCGCTGATCCTTCCGGCATTGGCCGCAAGATCCATCTCCGGCCCTGCCAGCGCGCGTAGCGAAGCCTGGACGTTGCTCATCAACAGCGCCGCCGGGACTCCCTTTCCCGACACGTCGGCAATCGCAATGAGCACTCGTCCGTCTCCGAGCTCGATCGTGTCGTAGTAGTCGCCGCCGACGTGGCGCGTCGGCGTCGAGCGCGCAGCTAGCTCGTAGCCCGAGATCGACGGCAGCGATTTCGGGAAGAGCAACGACTGGATGTTGCTCGCAATCGCGAGTTCTTCCTCGAGTCGCCGATTCTCGATCGTCTCTTCGATCAACCATGCATTTTCGAGTGCGACTATCGCCTGGTTCGCAAGTGCAGACGAAAACTCGAATTCGTCGGTCGAGTAAGGCCTCCCGCCGGCGCGCGGTCCGAGGCCGACGAAGCCGTGCGTAACGTCTTCCTTTCGAATCGGGACGATGCCGGAAATTCCCAGCCGTGCCAGCTCGGGCGGACAGGACGCGTCGATCGGGCCCGGACCATCCAGACCGGCGAGCGCGTCCCAGAAGGAATCCTCGTTCCACGCCGGCGAATCGGACGGACTGATGCCGCGCAAGTGCACGATCGGTCCCGCCGGCCGCCGGAGGACGATCGCAAATTTCGTCAGCAGCAACTGGCCCATCAACGCGTACGCGAACAGCTTCAGTACCTCGGCCGCTTCGAGCGTGCCGACGAATCGCCGCCCGATCTCGAACAGAGTGTTCAACTCGTGAATCTTCCGGTCCAACCTTGCCGCAAGAGATTGCAGCTCGCCGTAGACCCGCGAATTCTCGATCGCCGGCGAGGCGACGTTGGCAATCGACGTGAGGAATTCGAGTTCTTCCGGATGGAACGGCTTTCGTGTGAGTTTGACGCCGAGCGCAAGTACGCCAAGGCACTGTCCGGCAGCGCGCCGCAGCGGAATCACGACTGCCAGTTTGCGGTCGATGAAAAATCGAAAAGCTTCGTCTTGCGAATCGCCGATCTCGAGCATCTCGCCGGGCGGGTCGCCGAGCGCGAACTCGGTGCCGACAGGAGTGTCGGGAAGGCCTTTCGCAGCTGCAACGCGGTAGCTACCGTCCGGTCCCGGAAGGGCGAAGGCTCCACGGCCGATCGCGAAACGGCCCATCGACGCGAGCAGCAGGTGATTGAGGATCGTCTCGAGCTCCAGTGACTGGTTGAGCGTCTGACTGATCTCGAGCAGGTCCGAGAGCTCGATCAGTCGTCTCTCGTTGTCTCGTCCCTGGCGTTCCGGAGAGCCGCTCATGTCACGCGCTCAGCCGCTTGATCAGGCGAAGCCTGTTGTGACCGTCCTCGTCGACGTCGACCTCGAGCTCGTCGGTGCCCATTCGCATAAGGCGGATGCCCATACCGCCCTTGTGACCGACCAGATCCTTGAGCTCGAGTGCCTTGTGCGTATTCGGATCGAACCGGTTTCCGGAGTCGATGACGTCTACCTCGATCTTCGACTTGTCGAACCAGACGTGAACGGTGAGCTCTCGAGTCGCGTCGCTGTTGTAGGCGTGTTCGATTACGTTTGCGCACGCTTCGTCCACGGCGATCTTGAGCCGTTCCATCTCACCGTCGCCGATCGGCGAGCGCCGCGCCGCCATCTCGACGAAATCGCGGATGACCGCGAGATTGACGGTGTCGCTCGGAACGCTGAGTTTGAAGGTCTGCTGGACGTGCTCCACCTCGCCTCCTTTACGCCGTGAACTTGCCCGCCGCTTCTTCCTCGGTCGGCGTCAGGTCGTAGAGCTGGTGGAAGCCGAGGAGCTCGAACACGTGGTAGACCTTCGGGACGAGGTTGGAAATCTTGATGTCGCCGCCGAGATCGCGCACCTGCTCGATGCATCCCATGAAAACGCCGAGCCCGGCGCTCGAAATGTAGTCAAGGTCCCTGCAGTTGACGATGATCTGGACGCGCCCGCCTTCGATCGCCTTCTGCAACTCGGTCTCGAAGTCGGGAGCCGTGTGCGCGTCGAGGAAGCCTTGCGGGTAGACGATCGTCAGGTTTCCGTCATCGCGTCGCGAGACCTTGAACCCTTCGTTCTTACTCATTGTTTCTCCGGAAATGCCGTCGATGGACGGCAGCAGTATGCCCGAACTAACGTCGAATACGCCACATGCGGCTATCGGAAACGCACCGCGACGAGGGTGATGTCGTCGTGTTGCTGAGCGCGTCCCGCAAAAGTCCTGACGTCACGGAGCAGCGCGTTGACGACGTCCGCGGCAGTTGCGGACGTGCGGGCAATGTTGCGGGCGAACGCAATGAGACGGTCGTCCCCGTACTCGTCGCCGCGCACGTCCATCGCTTCGGTGACTCCGTCGGTATAGAGGAGCAACAGGTCGCCCGGCCTGGCCTCGACCGACTCTACGCGCAGGATGCCGTCGAGTGTGCCGGAGGCGACGGCGCCGAGTGTGACGCCGGGCGCCGAAAGGAAATCGCCATCGCCGTCCGCGCGGATCAGCAGCGGCGGATTGTGCCCGGCGCGCGCGTATGCAATCTGGCGCGACTTGCCGTCGACGATGGCGTACGCCATCGTGACGAACGTGCCGCGGGCGAGGTTTCTGCGCAGGTGATCGTTTACGCGCGAAAGAACGCGAGCCGGATCGGCCGCCTGCCGAGTCTGCGTCACCATGTAGCTCTTCGTGAGCGTCATGTATATCGCGGCCCCGACGCCCTTTCCCGACACGTCGCCGACCGCGATGCCCAGCCTTCCGTCCTTCAGGTCGAAATAGTCGAAATAATCGCCGCCGACCTCATTGGCGGGCACGCATAGACCGGCAACGTCCAGCCCCGGCGAGTTCGGTGCGGCCGACGGCAGGAGCTGCGCCTGGACGCCACGCGCGACGTCGAACTCCTGTGTGATCCGGAGCCGGTCTATGGCCCGCCGCACGTGTGACGGCATTGCATCGGCCCCGCCGTCCCGCCTTGGACGCATCGTTCCGTAGATCGCGAGACCAAAAAAACCGAAGGACGCCGCGAGCGCCCACGAGCCCATTGCCACGTGCCGGGGATTCATCGTCAGAACCACCGGGTAGGCACTGACGAAGACCATGTAGACGAAAACCGCCGTCGTCGAGGCGAGCGGCCCGCTGCGAACGAACAGGATCACAAGGCCCACTATGAGCCCGACGTAGACGATGGGAGCAATGCCCGAAGACGCGGGGAAGAACTGCGTCAGAGAGAACGCCGCCCGCACCGACAGCATCGCGATCGTGCCAACGACGAGCAGCACCCAGATGCGTCTCGTGCGAAGCCGCGCATACGTCATCGCAAGAATTCCCGAAACCACCGTCAGCGTAATTCCCGTGACGATGCCGGAAGTGATCGGCGCAACCATCGAGGGCCACGAATTGAACCCGAACAGCGAAGCGATGGACGGCTGCGACGCGCGCGGCGAGACAAGTCCAAGGAGAGTGACTGCGCCAAGCGCCGCGAACGCCGACAAGTAACCGGCTGTCACCGGCTCGAGTGCCTCGCGGGTTCGGAAATCGCCGCGCATCCAAGCGGAAAATGGCCGCAGATTCTGTTGGGGCCAGACGAGGTATGCCTGACTCTCTCCGACGGCCCACGCGCCAGCGACGACGAACGACACCAGGAAGATCCCTATCGGCGACGTGATCGCAATGTTGAGGAAGCCGAGCCAGACTGCGATCGTTCCCGCCGAATTTCCGAACATTGCCGCAAACGTGCCTAGCATCATGATGATGCTCGCGACGGAGCCGAGGAAGATCCCCGCGAAGAGCAGAGCGGGCGAGCGCAGGTCCAGCTCGCCTTGCCGGCGCCTCACGACGAGAAGGACTCCGACGATAGTGATACCCGCCAGAATTCCGAGCACCGGAACGAGGTCGAGAGACGTGCCTACCCAGTCGAAGCTTGACGGCTCCTCCCGCCGCAGCGGGTCTACGAGGTCGAAGTCATACGCGGCCAACCTGTCGCCCCATATGATGGCTCGCGTACGCTCGGTGGATCCGAAGGGACCTTCGCGGTCCCACGTGAAATAGACTAACCGCACCCTGTCGGACGTAGATCGCGCCAGCGTCGACGTGGGGTTTCCGTCGCACTGGATCGCGTGGCGGTCAAAGAACGCCCGCGCGATCTCGAGCGCGCGTTGTTGGTCTTGTTCGGACAAGTTTGTCCGATTGTCGCTGTCGACGCCGAACAGATCATTCGTGTTCAACTCCGGAAAGGGGGGCGTCCGGGTTGCGGTCGGTCTCGAGATCGTCGTCGTGCCCGCGATCGGGGACGACGCTTCCACGTACTGAACTACGCGGCCTTCCGGAGTAGTCGCAATCGAGAGGATCGGGTCCGGTTGCCTCCGTTGCATCAGGGAAGTTCGAAGCGATCCGGGGTTCGTGAAGATCGCGGTCTCCCATCCCGGATCCGGCAACGTCCGGCGGTCCGGCGGCGGCGTTCCGGCGGCTTCTGCCAGTCTGCGTACGGTCTCGTAGTCGTCGCCCTCGACGGGAACGGTCTGGACGACGCGATTCGGGGACGTCCAGCCCTCGGCGGCGGCAAAGTCGAGCGCGACCTCCGAGATGTCGTCGCGCGAGAGCGGCATTGGACGGACGTCGCGCATGAACGCGAACCTGAAGAGCGCCAGAAATACAATCAGGCCCGCACCACCGGCGATAAAGAGTTTCGGGTGCGCTCTGAAGAAGGTCTTCATAAGGAAGCCACGTCCTCCGCGCGCACGACGACGACGGTGATGTCGTCGTGCTGGGCAGCGTCGCGCGAGTGTTCGGCGACGGCTTCGAGAAGACCATCTGCTACGGCGCGCGCCGTGCGTCCGTCGTGCAGCCTTACGAGCGAAGCCAGGAGACGATCCTCGCCGAACTGCTCGCCCGTCTTGCTCATGGCTTCCGTCACGCCATCCGTGTAGAAGACGAGCGCGTCGCCGCGTCTCAATTCGAGGCGTTCCGAGGTGATCAACTCAGCGAAGCGCGCCTCGTCCGCCGCGCCGAGCGCCGTTCCCGAAGGTGCCGCGAACGACGCCTCGCCATCCGCGCGAATCACCGCCGGTGGATTGTGACCGGCCCTGGCGTACTGGACCGTCATTGCTTCCGGGTCGAGAACAGCGTAGGCCATCGTGACGAAGGTCCCGCGCGCGAGGTATTCGCGCAGGTGGCCGTTTGCGGCGGAGAGCACGTCTCCAGGATTCCGTGATGCGTCGGAGGCAACCTCCATGAAGCCCTTTGTCAGCGTCATGCAGAAGGCGGCCGGCACGCCCTTGCCCGAGACGTCCCCCACCGCAAGTCCGAACCTGCCGTCCTCGAACGGAAAGTAGTCGTAATAGTCGCCACCGACCTCGTTGGCGGGCAGGCAAGTTCCGGCGATGTCGAATCCCTGCACCGACGGATCACGCGAAGGCAGCAGTCCGGCCTGGACACGCCGGGCGATATCGAGTTCTTCGTGGCGCCTCGCCTGGTCCATCACGGCGGATACCCTGGGCGGCGGGGCCTCACGGACGTTCGCCTCCGGGAGCCGGGAACCCGCAATGACCGATGCGATGGCAGGCGCAAGAAATACGGCGATCCCGAAGCCCGCCGCGAGACGGTCGCCCGTCGATGCCGACACGATCGCGCCGACCGAATAGAAGAATACCGAAAACGTGAACAGCGCGAACGAGGCCGTCAGGAATCCGCGGCGAACAACCAGCAGAATGCAGATCGCAGACACGAGCAGCCCCCAGGAGACACTTCCCGGAAGCAGGTCGAACCGAAGATCGGCAAGCTCGAATGCGGCCGCGAACGGCGCGGCGACGGTAGCTGCAACCGGAACGGCGATCCACGTGCGCCTGGTAAGGCGATGAAGCCAGGCCGGCAGGAAGAGAAGGAAAACCACTGCGTGGACGAAAACAGCCGGCAGCATGGTGATCGCGAAAAGGGCCGACGGCCGGGCATCGGCAGCGAAGAACGCGGGGCGTTCAATGACGAACTCCGGACCGAGCCAGGACGCAACTATCGCGCCGGTACACGCGAGGACGCCAAGCAGAATCCAGCCCCAGAACGTGCCTTCGATGGCTTCGCGGGCGACCTGTCGCGAGTGGAGCCTGCCGGTCAAGGCGGCGAGTGCTCCCTCGGTCGAACTCTTTCCCCACGCGAAATAGGCGTCGGCTTCGCCGGCCGTCCACGCCGCGACAAGGATGAACCCGACCGGTAGCCCGACCAGGAACTGCAGGGCATAAACGGCAATGCCCGAGTTCGACCAGTGGGAGCCGACGATCGTGGACGCTATCATCGTCGCCACGAATAGAAGTCCAACCAGACACGCGCGCCAGATGCTGACGAAGTCGCGGGTGATCAGGCGGAAGGCGAATGCTCCGATCAGAATGACGACGAGAAGGACCGAAGCGCCTCCGACTGCAATTCCTTCTATTACCTGCGAGACGACGCCGCGCGTTCCGATCGTGGCGATACCCTCGGGCCGCGTCCGGCTCTCGAACTCGACGATTCCGACCGAGTTGACGCGGGCCTCGATGCTTCGCCTGACGTTGGGGAACCGGGCGTCAGTCTGTTCGAAGACGAATTTGTGCTCGGATTTCGCGCTGTTCTCCGCGCCTTCGGATTCCCGCGGCCCATCGCCTCGCGTGTCGTCTCGCTCGCCGGACTCGCCGCGGCGCCGGCTTCGAATCCCCGCGGAGTCTCCGTGAGCGTCATCGTCGTCATCGTCCATCACGACGATCGGAACTTCGTTGTTGCCGAAGTTGATCGCGACGTTCGTGGCGGCTTCGCCACGCTCGGTGAAACCGGTCACGTCCACGCCGGCGTCGCGGAGTTGCGACTCGACCCTGGCCCTGGCGTCACTTCTTTCGAACTTCTCGCCCTTGCCATCGCGAGTATGAAATGAGGCGCCGACCACGGTTCCGTTTCCGGCCAGCGTGACCGAGAATCCACCCGGATCCTCGTCCAAATCGCTCGTCATCAACTGGCGGCGGAAATCGACCTGCCACACGGGAATCGCGAGCTCGTCCGCTCGTGCCGCCTGCCGCAATCGCTCGAGGCCAACGCGCTCGACCAGCGGTTCGAGGTGGACGGATTCGATCCACGCAGGGTGGACGATGGCGCCGGACCCCGTGACGTCGATGGACTGAGCCGCCGCGTAGTTGCGAGCTCGGACCTCGGCCTCATCGGAACCGATCGAGCCTTTCGGAAGCCAGGCTCCGAGGCCGAAGCCGTAAAGCGAGATCGCCAAGACGAGACCGACGGTGCCGGCGATGGCAACGAGCGGCGAGATCCCGAGCATGCGATCGGACAACGGTTTGCAAACCCCCAACACTAAATCAGCCATCGAGGGCACGCGGAGTGCCGCCGATGGCTGGCTTGCGGCTCAATCCAGAAAGAATCAGCGGCGCTTCTTGGACTTCTTCGGCGCGGATTTCTGCTTCGACTTCGAGGACGGCTTGACCGTCTTCGCCCGATAGGAGGACTTCCGAACCGGCTTGTCCACGTACCGATCCATCGCGGGCTTTGCCGGAATCCGGATCTCCTGACCAGCCACGAGGTCGGCATTGGACGGGATGCGATTCACGCGAGCAAGCTCGGTAGTCGAGATCCCGTGGCGCGAAGCGACCGACGAGAGCGTGTCTCCGGCCTTCGTGCGGTAAGCGACAGTCGAATTTCCGCCGCCGAAGCCCGAAACGGAACGTGGACGCGTGGAGTCGGAGTCGCTGGAGGCCAATTCGTCGTCGGCCAACTCCACCGTGCGGCCGAGGCGCTCGGCAGGCGACAAGGCGGCCCAAGCAGTTTCGAAATCCTTGCGCCTTCCGTTGGGAACCTTGAGGTAATAAGCACCCGGAGGCGTCATGTCGCGGCGGAGGTGGGGATTGAGGTCACGGATGACATCGGGCGATGTCGAGCAGAGTTCCGCGACGACGTCCAGGTCGGTCTGCGTCGTGACCTGCGCAAGGTCGTACTTGAGCTCGGACTCGGGAGTGACGGAGAAGTTGTAGCGCTTCTGGTTGTTCGCAACGATTATGACGGCGAGGATGGCCGGCACGTAATTGCGCGTCTCGTTAGGCAGGAAGCCGGCGCGGTGGATTTCCCAGAAATCGGCGTAGCCCGAGCGGGCAATGGCCTTCGATACATTCCCTTCGCCGCTGTTGTAGGCGGCCATCGCCAGCAGCCAGTCGTCGCCGAAGTAGTTGTGGAGGAACTTGAGGTATCGGGCCGCCGCGCGCGTGGACATCTCAGGGTCGGATCGCTCGTCGACCCAGTTGTCCTGGTCGAGACCGAATCGGCGGCCCGTCGAGGGAATGAACTGCCAGATGCCCTTTGCGGCCGCGTGGCTAAGGGCAGCGGGCTTCCACACGCTTTCGACCTGAGCAAGCCAGATCAGGTCGGTCGGAACGTTCTCTTCCTTGAATATCTTCTCGGCCATCTTCCGGTAGCGGCCGGAGCGCCGAAGTCCCGACTCCATCGTTCCGCGCCCGCGGCCCGCAGTGAAGTAGGAAATGAACTGGAAGACAGGCGCGTCAACAGTGAAGTTGAAGTCGTAATCGCCGTCGATAGATGCGAGTTGGCCGTCACCGAGCGACGCAAGGTCGGTGGCCGAGAGGCTGGCGAGTTCGGACTCGGCAGGGACGTATGCCTGGTCGGCGAATCCGTCCGTCTCGAGGTTCTGCGCCGACAACTGGTGGCGGTGAATCTTCTCGATCAGCTCGCGGTAGTAGCTCTGGAGCGGCTCGTTACGGCGAATGTCGATGTTGCTGACGAGGATTGCATCGATCGAGTCGTCGAAGGCCCTGCGTGCCCGGTCCAGATCGTTCTGGCGGAATGCCGTCTCCCCCATCTCGAACAGATACTGGGCACGATCAATTACGGCCTGCGTCTGCGAATCCGCGACACGTGGTGCGCCGGACGGGGAATCGGCCGAGAAATTCGCCTGGGGTGTCTGGGCCGAAACGGCCCCAGATGAAAGCGCGAGACAGAGCGCCAATGAGAGCGATGCGTTCAGTCGATTCATATGACGATGGATTTGCCTTGAAAATTTGGTCGGGGCGCAGCCGGCCTCGATTCGGTGGTGCCGGCGTAAATACAACTCTCTATTGGAGTTACAACAAAAAGACTCCGAATGGTAGCACGTGGCGGAAATCAAAGTCAAACAAGGAGTTCCGGCTGAGGGGGGTGCTGGGCGGGAGGCGGTCGTGGAGCGAAAGCCCGGTTCGAGCGCCGCAAGTTCGAAAGCATCGCTTGCGCGGAAGGACCGTCACGCACGGCGAGAGCCGCAGTGTTCCATTCATATGAGGACAAGTTCTCTCAGAGGGCGAAAGGCCCACACGGGAATCTGCCAGACTCGCACACGGTCCCCCGGGCCCTTTCGCCCGTCCGGGGCGCTGGCCTCGTTCCCGTCGGTCACACAAGGCGTATGCCATAGGCAACGGTGCATTCGCTCCCACGGCGATCTTCGGCCGGTCGAGTTCCAGCGCCGGAACGGAGTCCCTCCGCTCGTCCGGCCCCGGTAACCCAGGTTGGCGCATTCGCGCATCGTCCCGTATGATTGCCCGCTTGCGCGGGATGCGCGGGGCACGGGAAGTGTCAACATGAAGAGCATCGGCATGGTCAGCCTCGGCTGTCCGAAGAACCTCGTCGACAGCGAAGTCATGATGGGCGTGCTGCGCCGTCACGGCTTCCAGCTCACGTCGGACCCCGCGACCGCAAACGTCGTCGTCGTGAACACCTGCGGCTTCATCGACACGGCGAAGCAGGAATCGATCGACACCATTCTCGAAATGGCCGAGTTGAAAAAGACCGGCTCGCTCGAAAAGCTCGTCGTCGCGGGCTGCCTCGTCGAGCGCTACCGCAACGACCTGCGGAACGAAATCCCCGAGATCGACGCCGTCCTCGGCACGAGCCAGATCGAGCAGATCGCCGAAGCCTGCTCCGATCCCGCGTCCTTCGGCCGCCAGGAACAGGCCAATGCCGGCCGCGACGCCATCACATACCTCTACTCCGACCAGACGCCCCGCGTGCTCGCGACCGCGCCGCACAGCGCCTACATCAAGATCAGCGAAGGCTGCGACCGTCCGTGCACGTTCTGCGTGATTCCGGAAATGCGCGGCCATTTCCGCAGCCGCTCGCCCGAGTCGATCCTTCGCGAAGTCGAGCAACTCGGCGCCGCCGGCACGCGCGAAGTCGTTCTCATCGCCCAGGAGTCGACGCTGTACGGCTCGGACCTCGGACTGCGGCACGGGCTCGCGGACCTGCTCGACAGGATGGCGGCGGCCGGCGCCGTCGACTGGATCCGGTTCCTCTACGCGTATCCGACGACGGCCTCGGACCGGCTCTTCGAGGTCATGGCGGCACACGACTCGCTCTGCAACTACCTCGACGTGCCGCTCCAGCATGCGTCGCGCGACGTCCTGAAGCGGATGAAACGTCCGGGCGACCGCGGCTACTACGAGAAGCTCGTCGACCGTGCGCGCTCGATCGTTCCCGACATCGCCATCCGGACGACGTTCATCGTCGGATTTCCGGGTGAGACGGACGCCGATTTCGACGAGCTCGCCGGGTTCGTACGCACGGCGAAGTTCGACCGCATGGGTGTGTTCACGTATTCCGACGAAGAGGGCACCGGCGCGTATCTGCTCGACGGCAAGGTCGATCCCGCCGTCGCAACCGAACGCCGCGACATCCTGATGGAAATCCAGCGCGAGATCTCGCTCGAGCGGAACCGCGAGCACGTCGGCACGGTCGTCGACGTGATGATGGAAGGACGCTCGGAAGAGACCGACCTGCTGCTGCAGGGCCGGATGCGTTCCCAGGCGCCCGAAATCGACGGGGTCGTGCTCGTCAACGAACTGCTCGACGACGAGTCGATACCCGAGGAAGGCGACATCGTCCGTGTCGAGATCACCGACGCCCACGAGTACGACCTCGTCGGGAGGCTCGTATGACGGTGGACGCCGCGCCGTCCGCACCTTCGGCGCTCGATCGGCTCGCGCGATTCATTGCTTCCGGCGGAGGCGCGGGCTTTCTGCCGATCGCGCCCGGCACGTGGGGATCGGGAATCGTCACGGGCGGGCTCTGGCTTCTGCACCTGTTCGTTCCGGGCATCGTCGTGCGCCCGATCGCCGGGCTGATCATGCTCGCCGCCGCACTCGCACTTGCGTGGATCGGCATCTGGGCTGGCGACCGCGTCGCCAACCGGCTCGGCAACGACGATCCGGGCGAAGTGGTCATCGACGAAGTCGTCGGGCAGTTGCTCACATACAGCCTGTTGCCGTTCGCCGGACGCGAGTGGACCGGCTGGTCGTTCGAGATTGCGCTGGCCGCCGGGTTTTTTCTGTTTCGCGGGCTCGACATCCTGAAACCGGGCCCGATCGACGACCTTCAGAATCTGCACGGCGGGCTCGGCATCATGGCCGACGACTTTCTCGCCGGCATCGTCGGCGCGTGCGCAATGCTCGGCGCGGCGATGTTGCTTTGAGGGCGCTGGAATGAATGCCGAGATCATTGCGATCGGATCCGAACTGCTTACGCCCGACCGCGTCGACACGAACTCTCTCTGGCTGACGGAGCGGCTCAACGCGATCGGCATCGACGTCCGGCTGAAGACTATCGTTGGCGACGACGACCTTCGGCTCGAAGAAGCCGTTCGAGACGCGATTCGGCGCACTGACCTGTTGATCGCGACCGGAGGCCTCGGCCCGACCGAAGACGACATCACGCGAAAAATATTCGCGCGCGTGCTTGGCCGTCCGCTGGTGTTGGACGATACGGTGCTCGAGGGCATTCGCGACAGGTTCCGCCAGTTCGGGCTGACGATGACGTCGAACAACGAGCGTCAGGCGCTGGTGCCGCGAGACGCGGAAGTGCTGCCAAACGCCCGCGGCAGCGCGCCGGGTCTGCTCATCCAGCACGAGCGGACGCTGATAGTGCTTTTCCCCGGTCCACCGCGCGAGATGATGCCCATGTTCAGCGAACAGATCGAAGCTCGGCTCGAGAAGCTGTCGCACGGCGAGCGGATCCGTAAGCGGGTGATGCGCTCAACCGGCATTGGCGAGTCCGCGCTCGACCAGAGAATCGCGCCGATCTACGGTCAGTACTCGAATCCGGCGACGACGATTCTTTCGAAACCTGGCGAGGTAGAGATTCACCTCACGGCCACGTCCGAGACGGCCGAGATGGCGGAGAAACTCCTCGACGAGCTCGCCGGCAGGATCGAGGACGAGCTGTTTCCAGCGATCTTCTCGCATCGCGGCGAGTCGCTGGAGGAGATCGTCGGGCTGGGACTAACCGTCAAGGGCTACACGCTCGCGACGGCCGAAAGCTGCACGGGCGGCCTCGTCGCCAAGCGAATTACCGACGTGCCGGGAAGTTCGGCATTTTTTCTCGAGGGCCACGTCACATATTCGAACGCCTCCAAGACGCGGATGCTCGGAGTCCCCGATTCGCTCATCGCCGAACACGGCGCCGTGAGCGCGGAAGTGGCTGAAGCCATGGCGCTCGGTGTGAAGGAGGTCTCGGGCGCCACGATCGGAGTTGCAACAACGGGCATCGCGGGGCCGGGAGGCGGATCGGAGGAGAAGCCGGTCGGACTCGTATACATCGCCATAGCCGACGACGTGCAGGCCGAGGCGAAACCGTACACGCTGTTCGGGTCACGCTCCGAGATCCGCGAGCGCGCCTCACAGATCGCCCTCGACCTCATCCGCCGCCGCTTCCTACTTTAGTACCGAAGGGCCGAGCGATACTGCTCTTCAACATCTGGATGTCACATTTCACTCTATGAAACTCTTCATTACGGGCGGAGCCGGGTTCATCGGCTCGAACCACATCAGACTGCTCCTGGCTTCGGATCCCGACGTCGAGATCGTCAACTTCGACGCACTCACGTACGCGGGCAATCTCGAGAACCTGAGAGACATTGCGGAGGATCCGCGCTATCGCTTCGTTCGCGGCAACATCACGAACGCGTCCGAGGTGCTGGGCTCGCTCGAGGAAGGCGTCGATGCGATAGTGAACTTCGCGGCCGAGTCGCACGTCGACCGGTCGATCGAATCGGCCGCCGAGTTCGTGTTGACGAACGTAGCCGGTACGCAGGTGCTGCTGGATGCGGCGCGTATGCGCAAGGTGCCGCGCTTCGTTCACGTTTCGACGGACGAGGTGATGGGCTCGCTCGACGATGGTGGGTTCTTCACGGAGGATTCGCCGCTTGCGCCGAACAGTCCGTATGCGGCGTCGAAAGCGGCGGCCGAGCATCTCGTTCGCGCGGCGATGAAGACGCATGGGCTGGACGTCGTCATCACAAGGTGCTCGAACAACTACGGTCCGTATCAGTTCCCCGAGAAGTTGATCCCGTTGGTAATCGCGAACGCGATGGAGGGAAAGATCGTGCCGGTCTACGGAGACGGGCTGCAGGTGCGCGACTGGATCTACGTCGACGACCACTGCCGAGCGGTCGACGCGGTGATGCGTAAGGCCGCGACGGGCTCGGTCTACTGTATCGGCGCCCGGTCCGAGCGAGCGAATCTGGAGGTCATCCGGACAATTCTGGATGCGGTAGGTGCACCGCACTCGCTGATCACGTACGTGAGCGACCGGCCGGGACACGATCGGCGCTACGCCATCGATCCGGTGCGGGTCGAGTCCGAGGTCGGCTGGTCGCCACAGGTGACGTTCGAGGAGGGAATCGCGAAGACGGTCGCCTGGTACCGTGATAGTGCGGAGTGGATTGCGCACGCGCGGTCCGGCGAGTATCGGGAGTTCTACGAGAAGAACCTCGCCTGGCGTGAGACGATGAAGAGCTGACAGGATTGCAGGATTGACAGGATTCTTTCGGCATTCAGCAATCCTGTGAATCCTGCAAAATCCGGCAATCCTGTCAGCTCTTTCTCTCTACAGCCCCATCAGATCGACCAGCTCCTGCACCGCCGCCGCGGACTTGTGCAGCGCCGCGCGCTCCTCGGACGTAAGCCCGACCTCGACGATCTGCTCGATGCCGCCCGATCCGAGCTTTACCGGCACGCCGACGTACAGCCCGTTGATCCCATACTCGCCCTCGAGGTAGGCCGCGCACGGCAGGATCTTCTTCTTGTCCTTGAGGATCGCTTCGCACATGTCGACCGTCGCCGCCGACGGCGCGTAGTACGCCGATCCCGTCTTGAGCAGCGCGACGATCTCCGCACCACCCGACGCCGTCCGAGCGTTGATCTTCTCGATCGTGTCCGCGGGCAGCAGCTCCGTGATCGGGATGCCCGCACACGTCGAGTACCGCGGAAGAGGCACCATCGTGTCGCCGTGACCGCCGAGCACGAACGCGTTGATGTTCTCCACCGAGCAGTTCAGCGCCTCGGCGAGGAAGCACGCCATGCGGGCAGAGTCGAGCACGCCGGCCATGCCGATGACGCGCTCCTTCGGGAAGCCCGACTCCTTGAGCGCGACCTGGCACATCGCATCGAGCGGATTCGACACGATGATGATGATGCAGTTCGGCGAGTGACGTACGACTTCCTTCGTGACGCTGCGGACGATGTCCGCGTTGGTCTTGAGCAGGTCGTCGCGGCTCATGCCCGGCTTGCGCGCGATGCCCGACGTGATGACGACGATGTCGGAGTCGGCCGACTCCTTGTAGCCGTTCGACCCCGTCAGCCGGCAATCGTATCCGAGGATCGGCGCCGACTCGGCGAGGTCGAGAGCCTTGCCCTGCGGCATTCCCTCGACAATGTCGATCAGTACGACGTCGGCGAGTTCCTTGTCTACGAGCCGGTGTGCGGCGGTCGCGCCTACGTTACCCGCCCCGACGACGGTGACTTTCTTGCGTGCCATGGCTGCCTCCTTTGGGTACTACAGATTCTTGATGATGGCGTCGGCGAACTCGCTCGTCTTCAGGCGCGTGGCCCCGGGCATCTGCCGCTCGAGGTCGTACGTCACCTGCTTCTGTCCGATCGTCGTGCCGACGGCGGCGACAATCGAGGCCGCCGCTTCCTTCCATCCCATGTGGTCGAGCATCATCACGCCCGACAGGATCACGGATCCCGGATTGATGACGTCCTTGCCGGCGTATTTCGGCGCCGTTCCGTGCGTCGCCTCGAAGATAGCAGCGTGGTCGCCGATGTTCGCGCCCGGCGCGAGCCCGAGCCCGCCGACCTGCGCGGCCGCCGCGTCCGAGATGTAGTCGCCGTTGAGGTTCGGCGTCGCCACGACGTCGTACTCGTCCGGCCGCAGCAGGAGCTGCTGGAACATCGAGTCGGCTATGCGGTCCTTGATCAGGATCCTGCCATCGGGCGTCACGCCGTTGTGGTGGTCCCAGACTTCCTGTTCGCTGACGAGCGCGTCGGCGTACTCCTCGCGAGCGAGCTCGTAGCCCCAGTCTCGGAAGGCGCCTTCCGTGAACTTCATGATGTTGCCCTTGTGGACGAGCGTCACGCTCGAGCGCTTGTTCGCGATGGCGAAGTCGATTGCGCGGCGGACAAGGCGTTTCGTGCCGAAGGCCGACATCGGCTTGATACCGATGCCCGACTCCTCGCGGATCGTCTTTCCGAACTCGGCGTTCACGAAGCGGATGAGCTTCTTAGCGTCGTCCGTCTCCGACTTGAACTCGACTCCCAGGTAGATGTCCTCGGTGTTCTCGCGGAAGATCGTGATGTCGAGCTTCTCGGGCTCCTTTACCGGCGACGGAACACCGGTGAAGTAGCGAACGGGTCGAACGCACGCGTAGAGGTCGAGCCGCTGACGAAGTGTGACGTTGAGTGAGCGGATGCCGCCGCCGACGGGTGTCGTGAGCGGTCCCTTGATGGCGACGACGAAGGCTTCGATGGCCTTCAAAGTGTCCTCGGGGAGCCATTCGCCGGTGCGGTCGAACGACTTCTCGCCGGCAAGGATCTCGAACCAGTGAATGGAGCGGCTGCCGCCGTAGGCTTTCGCGATGGCGGCGTCGAAGACGCGCTGCGAAGCGCGCCAGATGTCGGGGCCGGTGCCATCGCCTTCGATGAAGGGAACGATCGGATTGTCGGGAACGACGAGCTTGTTGGAGGAATCGACGGTAATTGGTGATCCGCCGGAAGGGACTTCGATGCCGTTGAACGCTGCCATCGCCACCTCTCGAATGATGTACCGGTCGCCGATGCGGATGCGCAGCCCGCCGGCCCGGGAAAGAAGCCGCGGAGTCTACCAACCGCCCTTTGGGGTGTCAACGAACGGGTCCGGGCGCAAATCCGGCCTTTGCGGGACCGCGCGCGGCGTGCAGAATCGCGGTATGACGGACGCGAAAAGAGGCGAATCGGCGCCGCTGGTCGGCGTGATCATGGGCTCGACATCGGACTGGGAAACGATGTCGCACGCGGTCGAAGTGCTCGAGAAACTCGGTGTGCCACACGAGGTTCGCGTCGTCTCGGCGCACCGCACGCCGGACCTGCTCTTCGAGTACGCGTCGTCGGCGGAGGCGCGCGGGATCCTCGTGATCATCGCGGGTGCGGGAGGCGCTGCGCACCTGCCGGGGATGACGGCGTCGAAGACCGTATTGCCGGTGCTCGGCGTGCCCGTGGAGTCGAAGGCGCTGAAGGGCATGGACTCGCTGCTCTCGATCGCGCAAATGCCGGGCGGGATCCCGGTCGGCACGCTTGCGATCGGTACGGCCGGCGCGATCAATGCGGCGCTGCTCGCGACGTCAATTCTCGGGACGTCGATGCCGGAGTTCCGCGCGGCGCTTCACCGGTATCGCGAGGATCAGACGAACGCCGTGCTCGCGACGCCCGATCCGCGAGGTTGAGGAAGGTGGAGCGATGGAAATCGACATCAGTCGCGCTGGCGAACGCGGCAGTTCGACGTCAGGAAGGGTTGGACGTCTACGGGCGTGAGTCGTCCCGGTCGCCCACTACCGGCACGGCGCCGGGCGGAGCCGTCGTTGCCATCGACTCCGAATCCTGATACTTGTGTCACGCACACCAACGAGGTGTCGCTACCCTATCCCGGTTCAGGAGTTCGCGCCGTTGACCGCTTCCGGAGCGCCCGCGCGGCGTAGGTCGCCAGACTCAATGCAGGAGAACGCTCATCCGAAGGTGAACGGGGAAGACGTGTCCGAGTTCGACGCCTTCGAACCCGAGGTGGAGTCCGGTCCGCCCACGGCAATGGATCGGGTGCGGCTTGCGCGCCATCCGGACCGTCCTTACACCCTCGACTTCATCGAGCGGATCTTCGACGACTTCTTCGAAATGCACGGTGACCGCGCTTTCGCCGATGACCCCGCGATGGTATGCGGTTGCGCGCGGTTCCGCGGACGTCCGGTCGTCGTCATCGGTCACCAGAAGGGCCGCTCGACGCGTGACCGCCAGCACCGGAACTTCGGGATGCCGATGCCCGAGGGGTATCGAAAGGCCCTTCGAGTAATGCAGTTTGCCGAGAAGTTCGGAATGCCGGTCATCACGTTCATCGACACGCCCGGCGCGTATCCCGGCATCGACGCCGAAGAACGCGGCCAGGCGGAAGCCATCGCCTTCAATCTGCGTGAGATGGCGAAACTGAGGGTGCCCGTCGTCTGCACCGTGACTGGCGAAGGCGGATCGGGGGGCGCTCTTGCGATCGGCGTCGGCGACGTCGTCCAGATGCTCGAGAACGCCGTCTACTCTGTCATCACGCCCGAGGGATGCGCGGCGATTCTCTGGAAGGACTCGTCGCAGGCTCCGCGCGCGGCCGAGGCGTTGCGGATTACCGCGCCGGAATTGCTGGCCCTTGGCATCGTCGACCGGGTGATCCCCGAACCAGGCGACGGCGCTCACAACGACTTCGACGAGGCCTCGCGCCTTCTTGGCGACTCGATCGACGAGGCGCTCGCGAAGGTTGGAGCCATGCGCCCGGAAGAGCGTGTCATTGCAAGGTACGAGAAGTTCCGCCGGATGGGGCGGTACTCCGAATAGTCTGCAGGGGCAGGACCTGGAGGATCGCCCGAAGACTGGCGGGAATTTCCGGACAGAGGCGGTCGCTTTCGGCGGTCCCGCTGGTCCACCGACGATACCGCGAATCCTGTCCACTCTCACTTCTCGATGGTATAGTGCGCGGTCTTTCGCGGACATTACCATTCTGAGGAGACCCAAGTGGCAGTTCTCGTCGATAGAAACACACGTTTGGTGGTGCAGGGACTAACGGGCAAGGAAGGCAGCTTCCACGCGCGCCAGATGGTCGAATACGGAACGAACGTCGTCGGTGGCGTCACCCCGGGCAAGGGTGGCACGACGCACGAGAACATTCCGGTGTTCAACACGGTCGAGGATGCCGTTCGCGAAGCCGGCGCGAACGCAAGCGTCATCTACGTGCCGCCTCCGTTCGCTGCCGACGCGATCATGGAGGCTGCCGACGCGGGCATCGCCCTCGTCGTCTGCATCACCGAGGGCATCCCTGCGCGCGACATGGTTGGCGTTCACGCTTATCTCGCGAATCGCAACACTCGCCTCGTCGGCCCGAACTGTCCTGGCGTCATCAGTCCCGGAATGTGCAAGGTGGGCATCATGCCCGGCCACATCCACAAGGAAGGCTCCATTGGCGTGGTCTCGCGCTCGGGAACGCTGACGTACGAGGCCGTTCATCAGTTGACCCAACTCGGGCTGGGACAGTCGACGTGCATCGGCATCGGCGGCGATCCGATCATCGGAACGAACCACGTCGACGCGCTCGCGCTATTCCAGGGCGACCCGGACACCGAGGCCGTCGTGATGATCGGCGAGATCGGCGGCACGGCCGAGGAAGCGGCGGCCGAGTACGTGAAGGCGAACATGACCAAGCCCGTCGTCGGCTTCATTGCGGGTCAGACGGCGCCACCGGGAAGGCGTATGGGCCACGCGGGCGCAATTATCGCGGGTGGAAAGGGAACAGCCGCCGAGAAGATGGCAGCCATGCGCGATGCAGGCATCCACGTAGTCGAGAGCCCGGCCGAACTCGGCTCGATGATGAAGTCGGTGCTGGGCCGATAGGCAAGAGCCGCGAGCGATTGCGACCGGGCCCGATGTCCGGGCCGGCAGGTCGGAAGGTTGCCGTCCGTGTTGACGGCCCTGCAGTGATATCGGTAGAGGAGACAACAAGAGTGGCAGATCACACATTGGCAATCGTCAAGCCCGACGCGGTCGCGACGGGCAAGACTGGAGAGATTCTTCGCAGGTACGAAGCCGCCGGCTTCAGGATTCGGGCGCTGAAGATGGTGCAACTCAGCAAGGGCGACGCGGAACGCTTCTACGCGGTTCACCGCGAGCGGCCCTTCTTCGGCAGCCTGACGGACTTCATGTCGAGCGGACCGTGCGTTCCGGTCTGCCTCGAAGGCGACGACATCGTGCCGCGCCTCCGCGAACTGATGGGCGCGACCGATCCGGCAAAGGCCGCCGAGGGAACGATTCGCAAGGACCTCGCCGAGTCTATCGAACGCAACGCCGTTCACGGCTCCGACTCGAACGAGAACGCGGCAATAGAACTCGCGTTTTTCTTCAGCGGTCTGGAGACGGTTCAGTAGCGGGGACTGGACGGGATTTAAGGGATTAGACAAGGACTCGAGGGACTTCCCGAGTTACTGGCCGGCGAATTGGACTTCGCGCGAAATAGCCTGCCGCCATTGAGTCCTTTCAATTTCTCGTCGCATCCCGTTCATCCTGACCATTTCCGGCCCCCGATTGCCCGCCGGCCCCCGTCGCGGTTAGAATGCCGAGTAATCAAGGTCGACGGAGGCTCGTGCCATGATGTTGCGAATGAAGGGTTTGTTACTTGCCGCGTGCTTCGTGGCACTCGCCGGTACGGCGTCGGCGCAAGAACCCACGCCGACACTCCACACTGACGACTTGGTCAGTTATCCGCACAGCGACACGAACGCAAGGGCCGTGGCCGATGCCAAACTGGCCGAAGCGGCTCGGGCGGAAGCTGCAGTTGCGGCGGCGTCAGGACCGGCAGAGGCTGGCTACGTTCGAGTTGACTCGCCCAGCGGCTATTCCTTCGAGAGGCCCGAGACCTGGACACCCGTCCCCGATCTCGTTGCGAAGGACGCGCCCGGTTATCTGCGATACGACGGGGTCTTTCAGGATCCGAAGACCGGCTCGGTCATCTCGGCAATTTCGGTGGATCGCACGCAGCTTCAGTCGCCAATCGACGTGGGCGATTCGGGATCCGTATCCACACTTCTCGCTACGATGCTCAATCCCAGCGGCTCGAAGGAAGGAGTCAAACTCTTTCGTCAGACGACTGGTGTCTCGAAGAACGGTGCCAAGTGGTTCCGTGTCAAAGCGCAGGGCGCCGGAAAGGCCGTCGACGGTTCGTCGGTCGATACGACCTATTGGGTACAACTGATACAGAGCGACTCAGTCCTGGCGCTGGTCGCCGTCGCTTACCCTACCGGGCAGCAGGAAGCTGCCGCCCAACGGGCGTTCCACACAGTCCGCACGCTCGAGGTCGCCGGCAACGCAGCCGCCGCGGCGAAGAAGTAGGGGAGAGACCACGGGATTGTAAGGATCTGAGGAGGAGTGACCGGAACGCCCGAGGGGCATTCGGGATGCGTCAGTTCGTTTCGAGACGTTTCCTGTCCTGCTTCTCCGCTGTTCACGTGAATCCTGCCCAGAATCCCGCCGATCCTGTCCTCTCCCACTGTTTGACAGAAAATGGCATGCGTTCGTATGATCCGCGACGCGCCGAGAGCGGGTGTAACTCAATGGTAGAGTGTCAGCTTCCCAAGCTGAAAGTTGCGAGTTCGAGCCTCGTCACCCGCTCCAACCTCTTTCGCCGGTCCTGAAGTCGAACCAATGGACCCGGAACCGAGCGTCCGCATCGGCATCGACACGGGAGGCACGTTCACCGACGTCGTCGTCGGGTCGCGCGGCCATTTCCAGGCATTCAAAGTGCCGTCGACGCCCGGCGATCCGTCCGCAGCGATCGTAGAGGGGATCGCGCGCGCCCTCGCCGCAGTCGGAGAAGCCGCCGAAGTCGACGTCGTGCACGGGACTACCGTCGGGACCAACGCCTTGCTCGAGCGGAAAGGCGCTCGCACGGCGCTCGTTTCGACCGCGGGGTTCGAAGACGTGCTGTCGACGCGACGGCAGGCCCGGCCCGAGCTCTATAACCTCGACGTCGTGCCCCCGGCGCCGCTCGTCGCTCCCGAACTGACATTCGGCCTCGCCGAGCGTGTCGCGTCCGACGGCTCGGTCGTTCGAGCTCTGGTGCAGTCCGACGTGGACGAGCTCGCTCGGATGCTTCGCGCCTTCGGTGCGGAGTCGGTCGCTGTCTGCCTGCTCTTCTCGTTCGCGAACCCCGACCACGAGCGCGCGCTCGAGGACCGATTCGCGACGCTCGGTATACCGGTGTCGATTTCGCACCGTTTGCTTCCCGAATACCGCGAGTACGAGCGCGCTTCGACGGTCGCGGTGAACGCCTACCTTGCTCCTCGGATGCGCGTCTACCTGGACCGGCTCACCGCGAAGGCCGCAGCGGCCGGCGTCGGGAAGCTTCGCGTGATGCAGTCGAGCGGCGGCATCGCTTCGGCTGCAACCGCAGCGCGCGAACCTGTACGGACGATCCTGTCGGGACCGGCCGGCGGACTGGTCGCCGCCGAGCGCCTTATTACGGAGGCGAATCTCGGCGACCTGGTGACGTTTGACATGGGTGGGACCTCGACGGACGTTGCGCTGATCGCGGATGCTCGCGCGCGTACGACCAACGAAGCAGTCGTGGCCGGCGTTCCGGTTGCCGTTCCGATGCTCGACATCCACACGGTCGGCAGCGGCGGAGGCTCGATTGCCCGCGTCGATGACGGCGGAGCGCTTAGAGTCGGACCCGAGAGCGCCGGCGCCGATCCGGGCCCTTCCTGCTACGGCCGCGGCGATTTGCCGACCGTCACGGACGCGAACGTCGTGCTTGGACGCATCCGGCGGCTGCTAGGTGGAGCATTCGAAATCGACGTCGGCCGCGCCCGTGCCGCGATCGACAGGCTTGCGACGGAAATGGCCGAGGCATCGGGCGCGCCGGTCACTCGAGAAGCCGCCGCAGCCGGCGTGCTGCGTGTGGCGGAAGCCAATATGGAGCGCGCCCTGCGCCTCGTCTCGATCGAACGCGGCTACGACCCTCGCCGCGCGTCGCTGCTCAGTTTCGGCGGCGCCGGCGGCCTTCACGCGTGCGCGCTCGCCGGTGCGTTGCGCATGAGAAGAGTTGTCGTGCCCGTCCATCCTGGCGCGTTTTCGGCGCTTGGTCTGCTGTCTGGCCGCTTCGTCCGTGACGTCAGCAGGACGGTGCTCGGCCGCGATTTCGATCCGGAAGCAGTGATGGCGGAACTGGAATCGGAGTCGGGAGCTTCGCTGACCGCCGAGGGCATCGACGCGGCCCTCATCCAGTTCGAGCGTTCCGCGTCGCTGCGCTATTCGGGCCAGTCGTTCGAGATCGACGTGCCATGGGACGCCGATTCCCTCGAGGCATTTCACCGGGAACACGGCCGGCGCTACGGACATTCGGATCGGGACCGCAGCGTCGAGACCGTCCATCTGCGTGTGCGGGCGTTCGCCGCGGCGCCGGCTATCCCACTGGCAATGGTTACGGGCAAGCGGCTGGCCGCTGTCGCAGACTCGTCGGCACGGGTCTGGTTCGAGGAGGGAATGGTTGCGGTGAAGGTCTATGACCGGGCGGCGCTCGAGGCGGGCAATACCCTGTCCGGTCCCGCGATCGTGGAGGAATACGGCTCGACAACGCTCGTCCCTGCGGACTGGACCTTCGAAGTCGATCCGTTCGGCAATCTCGTCGGTTCGAGGATTACCGAATGACTCGCGCTGTCGACATCGATCCGGCAACGCTCGAGATCTATCGCGCGCTCTATACGTCCGTGGCGGAGGAGATGGGCGCGAGTCTTCGCCGAACCGCGATGTCTCCCAACATCAAGGAGAGGCGCGACTACTCCTGTGCGGTCTTCGATCGCGAAGCACGGCTCGTTGCGCAGGGCGACCACATGCCGGTCCACCTCGGCTCGATGCCGGCCGCGGTAGCGGCGGCCGTCCGGCTCTGCCCGATGGAACCGGGCGACGTCGTAGCCTTGAACGATCCGTTCGCGGGTGGAACGCATCTGCCGGACATAACGCTCGTTGCGCCCGTGCACGGCAGCGACGGCGAGCTCCGGTTCCACGTTGCGGCTCGCGCTCACCACGCTGACGTCGGGGGACCGGTGCCAGGCTCGATGGGCGCCGCGGTCGACGTGTTCGGCGAGGGACTGCGGATTCCGCCGGTCCGGCTGGTCCGAAGCGGACGCGTCGATGCCGACATGGAGCGACTGCTTCTCGCGAACATGCGAGTGCCGGAGGAGAGGCGCGGCGACCTCGCGGCCCAACTCGGCGCGATGAGGACGGGCGAGACGCGCCTGCTGGAAATCGTCGGGCGCTCAGGTTTCGAGGAAGCGAATGCGGCCGCCAGCGCGCTTGTCGCATACACGGCCCGGCGGATGCGCGCCAGGATTGCCGCGATTCCGGACGGCGCGTTCGAGGCCGAGGACTGGCTCGACTCCGGCGGGGCCGGCGGCGGGCCGGTCAGGATCCACGCCAGGATCGAGATTTCCGGCGATACGGCGGTCGTGGACTTTACCGGCAGCGATACGCAGGTTGCAGGACCCTTCAACGCGGTCGAATCGATCACCGAGTCTGCCGTGACATATGTGTTCCGGTGCCTGCTCGGCGGTGACGTACCGGCGAGCGCGGGATTGACCGAGCCGATCAGGGTCGTCGCGCCGGAGGGCAGCATCGTCAACGCACGGCCGCCGGCAGCGGTCGCCGCCGGCAACGTGGAAACGTCGCAGAGAATCGTGGACGTGCTGCTGCGGGCGCTCGCAGGCGCGCTTCCGGACGTGGTTCCAGCTGCCAGTCAGGGCACGATGAACAATCTCACGATCGGTGGAGTCGATCCGCGAACCGGCCGGGCGTACACCTACTACGAGACCATAGGTGGCGGCATGGGCGCGAGACCCGGAAGGGACGGCGTATCGGCGATTCACACACACATGACCAACTCGCTCAACACTCCGGCCGAGGCCCTCGAACTGGCATATCCGTTCCGTATCGTCCGATACGGATTGCGCCGAGGATCGGGCGGCGATGGCAGGTACCGTGGAGGTGACGGCGTCATCCGCGAACTGGAGTTTCTTGCTCCTGCCCAGGTCTCGATTTTGTCGGATCGGCGTTCGCGTTGTCCGTACGGCCTGGCGGGCGGCTCGGACGGCGCGCCGGGACGAAACTGGGTCATCCGCGCCGGCGGCGACCCGGAGGAACTCCCCGGAGTGTGCTCACTGACCGTTGGCGCGGGAGACCGGGTGCGAATTGAAACGCCCGGAGGCGGAGGCTTCGGGCGTTCATAGCCATCTGCCTCCGCCGTCCTTTCGCGCTTTACTGCGGATACCGGATCGCCGAGATTCCGCCGTTCTCGTTCCGGAACATGATCAGCGAAACCGGGCGGCCAGCGAGGTAGTTTCCAATTGTCATCCCGGTCGCGAGGGTTCCCTTCTGCACGAATCGCGCTCCTCCGCGCTTGCGCTGCGCTTCCATTACGAATGGAATACCGTCGATGAAGACGTCCACCGTTGGGCTGAACCCGGTTCCGTTCGCGACGATCTTGGACGCCGTAACCTTGACCGAGCTCAGCTTCGCGCTCGGCACGTCGAGGCTGGCTTCGTTTGAAGGCCGAGACTCGCCGTTTCCGTAGCGCGCCGTCACGACGAAGAACGTTCCGGACGGCGACGCCGGCCAGTTCCCGGTCACGGCCGAGGCCGGGACCGACGTGAAGAAGGTCCCGGACGACGGCTGCACGTTAGGCCGGGCCGACCGGTAGACGTTGTAGCCGAGGAAATCGCCTCGCGTGCTGGCCTGGGGACCAGTCACGTACTTCTCTACGGAATTGGCTTCGTCTGTGGCGACCAGATGCTGAGGGGGATTGAGATCGTCGCCGCCTTCGAATTCGGGTGCGTCCCAGTTCAGGCGGAACACACTGCTTTCGACCACTTGCAGCGATGCCGCATCCGAATTGTCGCTGGCGTCGGGATCTGCCGCCGCCGACGCAACCGACGCCGTCATCTCGACTGACACGCCGGCACTTGCCGTCACATCCACCGTCACGTGAACCAACTCGGTTGCTCCGGGACCGATCGACGGGATCTCGACCAGCACGGTGCCGCGAGATCGAGCGGCGGGAGCCGTGACGATGCCGGCGGCCTCGGTCGTCGAGAACGTCGTACCGCCCGGCGTTTCGGCGCGCACGACGACGCCCATCGCAGTCGAGGAAGTGTCGTTGTTCGTCACGACGAGGTCGTACCCCAGCGGGGAGCCGCTGCCGGCAACCGTTCCGACTGGAGCAATCGCGACACCCAGATTCACACTGGCGCCGTCGACCCGAACCGGGACGGCCGTGCGGCCGGTATTGTCACCCGGATTCGTATCCCGTGCCGCATCGTCCGGCCCGGTAGCGCTCGCGATTGCGCGAATTGTCGAGCCCGGTTCGGCTGTTACCCGGACGTCGACGCGCAGCACGGCTCGGTCGCCAGCGTCGAGCGACCGCGCCGTGCACTCGACGGTTCCGGTTGCTCCCAGGTCGGGGTGTTGAACGATTCCGTTCGTCGACGAAGCCGACTCGAAAGTCGAGCCTTCCGGCGTCGAAGTCCGGATCAGGACAGGATCGGCCAGTCCGGTTCCCGTGTTGACGACGGAAATCGTGAGCGACAGCAATTCTCCAGTGCCTACCGGTTCGGGCGAGCCGGCTACCGAAACGACCAGGTCGTATGGATTCACCTCTCCGCGCGAATCGGACTTCGCAACGGCGGGTGAAATTATGGTTAATGCAAGAACTGACAGCAGGGCGATTGTGCGGGGCAACTGCATGGGGCGCCTCATGAGCGAGCGTAAAATCGCTCGAAAAAAAAACGTATCGGCCCGGACGCAAGCCGGACCGATACGTTTGGTGGCCGGGCAAAAAGTGCGACGCCCTAGAATACGAGGCGAACACCCATTTGGATGTTTCGCGACCCACCGCCCCCTAGAAACGGATTGCCGACGCCCACGTCAGGGGTGACCGTGATCGGCAGGAAGCCGATGCCGCGACCATCCGCGCCGATGCCGTTGAAGCCCGCGTCGACCGAGAATCCCGGCAGCAGCGGCGACGAATAGTTCGGGTGGTTGAACAGGTTGAAGAACTCGAACCTGAGTTGAAGCATCAGGCGATCCGTCAACTGCGTGTTCTTGTAGACCGAGAAGTCCACGTTCTTGTAGTCGGGCCCCTTCAGCGAGTTGCGGCCGAGAGATCCTGCGTGCTCCGTGCCGGGCACGCAGTCGCCGTTCGCGTCGAGCACGCACGGCACCGCGAACGCCGACAGGTTCAGGAAGTTGTCGGGCGTAGACGTGCCGGCGTAAGGATCGCCGATCAGGTCCGGCCGCGGGAAGAATTCACCCGTGCCGTCGTAGTCGCCGTAGAACAGGAAGTTGACGTGGAAGGGCGAGCCGCTGCGATACGTCGCGACCGCGTTGACCTGCCAGCCGTTCGTCAGCCACTCCGCGTCGTTGTCGAAGTTGGGGAACTCGTACGAGACCGACCCCAATACCCGATGGCGGACGTCGAAGTTTGAGTTCCCGTACTCGAGATCCGGCCGATTGCTGTCGTTCGGTTGCGTAGCGTTCGGAACGTAGTCCTGTCCGTCGGACGCGTTGTCGATGGAATGCGACCACGTGTAGTTGAACGAGCCCGACAGCCCCTTCCAGTTCCTGACCGAGAAGTCGACCTGGAGCGCGTTGTAGTTCGAGACCGCGCTGGTCGCGAGTTCGTTGACGTAGAAGAAGGTTCCACCCGATGGCGCCAGCGGTCCGTTGTCGAAAGGCCGGGCCGAGCCCTGACCCGGGACCGACTGATTAATGTCGCGGTACCTGAACAGCTTCCGTCCCTGGGATCCGACGTATCCGACCTGAAGCACGACGCCGGGGAACAGTTCCTGCTGGATGTTGACGTTGTAGTTCTGGACGTAGGGCGTGGCCAGGTTCTGATCGACCGTGAAGACGTCACTGTCCAGGTAGTCGGTGAAGATCGGTTGCCCGTCGACGATCTCGCCGACCGTCGAGAAAGAGAAAAGCACCGGATCGCTGCCTATCGGGTTGTAGGCGGCTCCGGGGTTGAATGTGTTGAACGGCAACTGGCCGACGAAGAAGTCCTGCGAGAACGCGTCGAAGTACAGTCCGTACCCGCCGCGGATGACCGTCGTGCCCTTGCCGCCGACGTCCCAGGCGAAGCTAAGGCGCGGCGAGAAGTTGTTCAGGTCCTTCGGGTAGAGCTGATCCACCTGGACGAGGCCGGCGCTCGAATCGAGGATGCTGAACCGGTCGCGCTCCTCGCCGATGACGCCGAAATAATCCCAGCGAAGCCCCAGGTTGAACGTGACGTTCTTCTTCCACTTGAAGCTGTCGTTTAGGAAGAAGCCGTGCGAGTTCTGGAACGTTCCGCGCCGCGAGTCGCCGCGGGCGCTACGCCCGCCGGCCAGCGTGCCCGAGAGGAAGTCCTCGAGGGAGTCGAAATCCAGGCGGCCACGGTATCCGGCATCGAAGAACCCGTTCACGAACGTGCGGCGGTATTCGTAGCCCATCTTCAGGTTGTGATTGCCTGCATTCCACGAGAAGTTGTCGACGAAATGAAGGTTGGTGTCGATTCGGCCGCGGGGCACCGAAAGCGTTGCGCCGAGCGGCGCGTATCCTGCGACGCGGATCTGCGGCAATCCGAAATCCTGCGGACTCTGGACGCCGGTATTCAGTCCGATCGAAAGCGGATTGAAATCCATGTCCTCGGGGAAGAAGTCCTCGTCGAATCTGTTGTATCCGAATCGCGCTTCGTTGACCTTGGTGTCGGAAAAGACGTGGAGGAACGAAAGCGCTACGAGGTTAACGCGCGTCGGCGTGACGGTGTTGTAGCCGGGAAGCACGCCACCGGAAAGAATCGCGAGCGGGAAGCTCTGCGAACTGTCGCCGAAGAAGTACCGGCCGACGAGTTGGTTGTTCTCGTTGAACGAGTGGTCGACCTTCGCTATGAACGAGTCGATGTCGTTTAGCGCGCGCGTGGTCACGAGCAGGTTCGGAGTCGGATCGCCGATGGCGACCGGTCGATTCGGGGCCGGCCACGGGTTGAGCGCGAGCAGCCGTGCGATGACGTCGTTCGAAGCGCCGCCGGCTTCGGCGATTTCACGCGGATCCGGCACGCGCGCGGCGCTCGCAAGTCCCACGCGCTCCCGCTGACCCTCGTATGCTACGAACCAGAACGTCTTGTTCTTGACGAACGGACCGCCGAGTGAAAAGCCGAACTGGTTGTTGCGGAACGCCGTCTGCTCGTTGGGTTCCTGGTTGAAGACGTTGCGGGCGTCGAATACGTCGTTTCGAAGGTACTCGAACACGCTTCCGTGAATGTCGTTGCCCCCGGATTTCGTCACGATGTTGACGACCGCGCCGGCGCTGCGGCCGAATTCGGCCTCGAAATTCGAGAGCACGGCCGCTTCGGCGATCGCTTCGACCGGAAGGATAGTCGCGGGCGTTCCGAACACGCCAGCTTCGTTGATCGCCGGCAGGTTCCGGTAACCGTCGTTCATGTCGGTACCGTCGAGGAGGTAGTTGTTCGACCGGCCGCGGTTGCCGTTTGCGGAGAAGAGCCCGAACGAGCCGGGCGAATCCGTCGCGCCGCTCGGGTCGCCGGTCGTGCCGGGGAACAGCACGAGCAGCTTCGTGAAATCACGCCCGTTGACGGGCAGGTTCTGGATCTCTTTCGAGCTGACGCTGCCGCCGAGCACGTTCGACGTCGTCTCGACTAGTGGAACGTCGGCAGTGATCTCCACTTCCTCTGACACGGCGCCCGCGGTCAGCGACACGTCGACGCGCCGTTCGGCAGAGACCTCGACGGCAAGGTCGCCCACCTTGGCGGTCTGGAAGCCATCTCGCGAAACTGTCAATTCATACGTTCCGATAGGAAGTTCGCTGATGGTGAATCCGCCTTCGGCGTCGGATGTAGTAGTTCGCGTGACACCCGTGCTCTTGTTCTTTGCGGTCACGCTGGCGCCCGGGACGACGGCGCCCGAATTGTCGAGCACCGTCCCTACGATGCTGCCGCGAAATGTCTGGGCGGCCGCAGGAACGGCCAATAGCACGGAAAGCACGAGCGCGAACGCCACCCTTGCCACGTAGGTGTGCGAGTGCATGAGGGATTCCTCCTCGAAGAATTGTGTGTGAACTGCTGTTGCGACAGTCGCTGCGTGAAACTTGGGCGAGTCTAACGGAAGAGACGACAGGATTTACAGGATTCTCTCGAAGCAAGCAGGGAGAGAATCCTGTAAATCCTGTCAACACTCTTCTTAAGCCGTGCCTGACGACGCTTTCTGGCCTTCCTTGTCGGCGATGGCGGCCTGCGCGGCCGCGAGCCGGGCGATCGGCACGCGATACGGCGAGCACGACACGTAGTTGAGGCCCGTACGATGACAGAATTCGACCGATGACGGCTCGCCGCCGTGCTCGCCGCAGATACCGACCTTCAGATCGGACCGCGTCGATCGGCCGAGACGGACGCCCATCTCGACGAGCTTGCCGACTCCTTCCTGGTCGAGCACCTGGAACGGATCGTCCGGCAGGATCTTCATCTCGACGTAGCGCGGCAGGAAGCGTCCCGCATCGTCGCGCGAAAGCCCGAACGTCGTCTGCGTGAGGTCGTTCGTGCCGAACGAGAAGAACTCGGCGACTTCGGCGATGCGATCGGCCGTGAGCGCCGCGCGCGGCAACTCGATCATGGTGCCGACCAGGTACTCTACCGTCACGCCGGTCTCCCGCATCACCTCGTCCGCGACCTTTCGTACGACGTCTTCCTGCAACTTGAGCTCGGCGACGGTGGAAACGAGCGGGATCATGATCTCGGGTAACACCGTCACGCCGTCCTTCGTGCATTGGACTGCCGCCTCGAAGATCGCCCGGGCCTGCATTTCGGTGATCTCAGGGTAGACAATGCCGAGCCGGCAGCCGCGATGGCCCAGCATCGGATTGGCCTCGTGGAGCGCGTTGACCTTGGCGGTCAGCACCGGCGACGCGATGCCCATCTTCTCGGCAAGCGCGTCGATATCGGCCTGCTCGTGAGGCAGGAACTCGTGCAGGGGTGGATCGAGCGTCCGGATCGTGACCGGGAGCCCGTCCATCGCGCGGAAGATGCCGATGAAGTCCTCGCGCTGGTATGGCGCGATCTTCGCAAGCGCCTTCGCGCGCTCGTCGAGCGTCTCGGCGACGATCATCTCGCGCACCGCGTCGATGCGCGTCCCCTCGAAGAACATATGCTCGGTGCGGCAGAGGCCGATGCCTTCGGCCCCGAACTCGCGCGCGACCTGCGAATCGGCAGGCGTGTCGGCGTTCGTCCGGACCTTCATAGTGCGGGCCTCGTCGGCCCAGGCCATCAGCGTCCTGAAGTTGTCGTCGAGCACCGGATCGATGAGCGGCGCCTGATCCTTGATGACCTCGCCTACCGATCCGTCGAGCGTGATCCAGTCGCCGTCGTTGATCGTCTGGCCTTCCTTCGTCACGAAGCGCTTCTCGGCATAGTTGATCGTGATCTCGGAGCAGCCGGCGACGCAGCACTTACCCATGCCGCGCGCTACGACCGCGGCGTGGCTCGTCATTCCGCCGCGAGCCGTGAGGATCGCTTCCGACGCGACCATGCCGTGGTAGTCCTCGGGCGACGTCTCGACGCGCACGAGGATGACCTTCTTCCCGTCTTTGTGGAGTTGCTCGGCCTCGTCGGGATCGAAGACGACCTGGCCGGTCGCCGCGCCGGGGCTCGCGGGCAGTCCCCGTGCGATGACGACGACCGGGGCCGCTGGATCGATGCGCTGGTGGAGCAGCTGATCGAGCTGGTCCGGTTCGACGCGCATGAGCGCGGTGGCGCGGTCGATTAATCCTTCCGACACCATGTCGACGGCGACCTTTACCGCCGCCTGCCCGGTGCGCTTTGCGTTTCGCGTCTGGAGCATGAACAGACGGCCGCCCTCGATCGTGAACTCGAGGTCCTGCACGTCGCGGTAATGCTTTTCGAGGCGTTCGGCCACCGATGCGAACTGCGCGTACACCTCCGGCATTTCTTCCTGGAGTTGGGCGATCTTCTTCGGCGTGCGGATGCCGGCGACTACGTCTTCGCCCTGGGCGTTCTGGAGGTACTCGCCGTAGAGGCGCCGCTCGCCTGTCGAAGGGTCGCGCGTGAAAGCGACGCCGGTGCCGCAGTCGTTGCCGAGATTTCCGAAAACCATCGCCTGCACGTTTACTGCGGTGCCCAGATCGTCCGCTATCCGGTTGACCCGCCGGTAGTCGACGGCGCGGCGGCCGTTCCAGGACTGGAAGACCGCGCGGATCGCGAGCTCGAGCTGCTCCATCGGATCGCTCGGGAAGCCGCGTCCAGTCTCGTCGCGTACGATGGCGAGGTACTGCTCGTTGAGCTCGGCGAGGTGGTCGGCCGTCAGGTCCGTGTCGAGCGTCGCGCCGACCGCATTCTTCTTTGCCTCGAGCGCGTGGTCGAATTTCTCGCCGGGGATGTCGAGCACGATCTTGCCGAAGAGCTGTACGAAGCGGCGGTTCGCGTCGCGGGCGAATCGCTCGTTGCCGGATTGTGCCGCGAGACCCTTGAGCGTCTTCTCGTTCAGACCGAGGTTAAGGACGGTGTCCATCATGCCCGGCATCGAAAACTTCGCTCCCGATCGGACGGAAACGAGCAACGGGTTGTCCGAATCGCCGAACTTGCGGCCGACCGAGGCTTCGACCTTCTCGAGCGCGGCTTTCACTTCTTCCCACAACCCGTTGGGCAGTTTCTGGCCGCTCGTGTAGTACTCGTTGCAGGCTTCGGTCGTGATCGTGAATCCAGGGGGAACCGGCAGGCCGGCGTTGGTCATCTCTGCCAGTCCGGAGCCCTTTCCGCCGAGCAGGTCCTTCATGGTTCCGTGGCCGTCGGCTTTCCCGTCACTGAATATGTAGACGTACTTTCGGGTCATTCGAAATTCTCCAGGTGAGTGCCAGGGGTCTCCGTCTCCCGACGGAGTCGATTGAATAGTGCAAACGACTTGAGATCTCGCTCGAGCGCGTGACGGATAATCAGGAGCGCGAGCTCCGACAGCCGATCGAGTTGATCGCCAGGCGGCGCGGATTCGGCGAAAGTCGCAGGAGGTTTGGCGAGAATGCGGGCGATCGTCTCTCGTATCGCCGGCGTCGCCCGCAGGCTCCGGCCGGAAGAGCACGATGCGCATCGCGGAGCCCCATCGGCGGAGATCCATACGTCAGCGCCAGGAGCCGCGGGCTCGCCGCAGCCGGCGCAACTCCGCAGATCCGGGTAGAAGCCCGCCAGCTTGAGCATCCAGACTTCGAAGTATCGGACAAGCGCGTTCACGTCGCGGCCTTCTCCGAAGGCATCGAGTGTGGCCGTGAGCAGCCTGTAGACCGGATCGCTAGGCTCGTGATCGGGAAGGAACTCGCAGCAGAGGTCCGAAACGTACGACATCGCGGCTCCGGCAACGACCGAATCGGCGGCCTGGGCGTAGTGCGAGCGGACGATTTCGGCGTTCGAGATCGACACGAGTTCGCGGCCGTCCTTCTCGAAATAGGTTAGCGAGATTTCGGTGAATGGCTCGAGACACGAACCGAAGCGTGACTTGAGCTTCCGCGCTCCGTAGGCCACTCCCCGGAGCTTGCCGGACTGCCGGGTCATCAACACGCAGATCTTGTCGGCTTCGGCGAGCTTGTAGGTACGAAGGACGAATGCTTGCGCGTTGTGAAGAGGCATACGGAACGCTGCACTTTACCCGATGGTCCGGCCGGCCGCCACCGTGAAACCGTACCTTCGACACGAAGGTCAATCCGTCAGCCGCTCGAGCTCTTCGAGCATTCGGCTCAGTCTGCGATCGCGGATCTCGTTGACCGAAAGGTCGCGTTCCTCGCAGCCGATGAGCCAGAGGCAGAACAGCCCGACTGCCGCCCGCTCCGGATCTTCGGACTGCGACCAGGTGGTGGCGAGGGCCTTGCCGAGCCGTGCTGAGGCGGCCGACGTCGGCTGCACGGTTCGATCCGGCCACGTGCGGGCGTCACGACGGTGTTCACGCAGGAAGACGCGGGCGAGCTCCAACGCTTCGTTCGTGTCGTCGTCGACGAGCGCGGAGCCGAATGCCGCCTGCAGAACGGCGGCGCCGCCCGACGGGATGCCGCCGGTTCGGTTTGCGCCGACAGCCGTCGCTACCGTCCCGTCCTCTGCGACGACACGGACGGCATTGTTGTCGGGATCGGCGATATAGATCCGTCCGTCGGCGGTCGCGGCAAGCGCGGCGATTCGGCCGAAGCGGGCAGCGGCAGCGGGACCGTCTTCGCAGCCGGGTTCGGCGCCGGCGAGCGTCGAGACGTCGAAACCGGGTGTTATCCATCGGACGCGCGCGCCGTCCGCGACGGCACAACCGTCCGCGGTGGAGGCGAGCGCCGCGGGTGCGACGAACCGCGCGTCGGCGGCGGGACCGTCTTCGCGTCCGGCCTGCCGTTCGCTGCCGACGATGCGGTCGAGCGTCCAGATCGTGACGTCCGGTCGCAACACGAACACGGCTGGTGGGCCGGAGCTCGAGACCAGCACGAGCCTGTCCACACCGAATCGCGAGATAGCCGATGCTCCAACTGGCGGCATGCTCGTGGCTCCGGCGGTCGTGACGGATCCATCGACGACGCGACGCAGCAGCGTACGGGACCCCTCGCTTTCCGCCACTACGATGGCTCCGCTACCGTCGGCGGCGATTGCGATCGGCGAGCGGAATCGCGCGATGCCGGCCGGACCATCCGCCCGCGATGCACGTCTATCGAGGGCGGGCGGCTGTTCGACACCGGCCAGGAGGTGCAGGTGGTTGCGCGAGTCGAATCGCCAGATCTGGCAGAGGCCGGAGTCGGCGATGGCCACGCTCCCGTCCGGCATCGTCGCGAGTCCCTCGACGCGCGATTCTCGAGGAAGCATCGCGACGTTCGTAAGCCAGCCCGACGCAATTCGCGCAAGCTGGCGACCGCCGCCGGCGGCCACGACCGATCCGTCGCCGTCAGCAGCCAGATACTGGACGTCCCGGGCACGCATGATGACGAGACAGTAGTACGCCGCCGGGTAGAATTGAAGCCGATGGCGGTGGCACGTGCCGGGCGAATGAGAAGTAGCAAATCCGCCGGGCGCGGCGCTGTGGAGCGCGGCGCGATAACCCCGCTATCGCTCCCGGAGATCGGCTGAAAACTGCCCCGGCAAGCCGCCCTCGTAGGAGCATCGAGCCTCGATCGTGACTTTGGCTGGCAGCACTCTCCGGTAGCGGGAAGCCCACTTCACGCTTTACTCGTTCCTTAGCGTTGCATCGAAGCCGTCCGCCCTGAGTGCATCGATGATGCCGCGGGCGTGATCCGGGTTCCGAACTTCGGTGAGCAACTCGACGTCGACCGAGCCGATGGGAACCCTCCACGGCGCGCGGTCGTGCACGACGTCGAGGACGTTCACCCGATGCGCGACAAGCGCGTCCAGCACGCGCCGGAGCTGTCCGGGCTTGTCCTCGATGCGCACGTAAACCAGTGCGTGCCGGCCTGCGTGCGACAATCCGCGCTCGATCATGCGGCCAAGCAGATTGATGTCGACGTTTCCGCCGCAGAGCATTGCCACGACCCGGCGGCCGGGGTTGGCGATGCGGCCGCCGGCGAGCGCCGCAACCGCCACTGCGCCGGCGCCTTCGACGACGAGCTTCGAGTTCTCCATCACGTCGACGATTGCGCGGCCGATCTCTTCGTCGTCGACCGTGACGACTTCGTCCACCAGATCCCGGATGTAGCGGAAAGTGAGCTCGCTGAGTTGCCGCACACGAATTCCGTCGGCGATCGTCTCGGCGTGGTCGAGCGCCACCAGCTTGCCGACCTCGAGCGATCTGAGAGCCGAAGCGGCGCCAGACGCCTGTACGCCGACGATTCTCACCGACTGACGCATTGCCTTTGCCGCGATGGCGATTCCCGAGATCACCCCGCCGCCCCCTATCGGAACGACGATGGTGTCCACGTCAGGGAGGTCAGCCAGAAGTTCCAGCCCAATCGTGCCCTGGCCGGCGATGACGTGCGGATCGTCGAACGGGTGAACGAATACGGCGTTGCGCTCGCGCTGGATCTCGATTGCACGCTCGTAGGCCGCCTCGAGGAATTCGCCGGCGAGCACGACCTCTGCACCGTAGTTTCGTGTCCTTTCGACCTTGGTGAGCGGGGCCGTGAGCGGCATCACGATCGTCGAGTGAATTCCCGCCAACGTTGCGGCCAGCGCGACTCCCTGAGCGTGGTTACCGGCAGACGACGCCACCACGCCGCGAGCGCGTTCTTCGTCCGACAGCACGCGAATGCGGTTGACGGCGCCGCGGATCTTGAACGATCCGGTTCTCTGAAGATTCTCGGGCTTGAGGAAGACGTCGGCGCCGGTCAGTCTGCAGAGCGCGTGGGACCGGATCAGCGGGGTCGGCCTGATGACGTGCGCTATTGCGTCGGCTGCGTCCAGGATGTCGTCGAGTTTCACGTCCCGCATTTCGTTCCTCACGAACTCACCGGCTCGGGCCGCGAGACCAGCGCGTTGAAATAAAGAGCAATCGCCAGCCCGCATGCCATCACGGCCGCACCGGCCAGGTAGGGCAGGCTCCATCCGAACTCGTAGAGCAACCCGCCAGCAAGCGGCCCGGCGATCCTGCCGAGCGACGACATCGACTGTGCAACACCGAGAGAGGCTCCCTGCGCGGCGGCGGAGCTCCGCCGCGAGACGAGCGCGGTGATCGCAGGCGTCAACAACCCGCTTCCAGCCGCGAGTAGCGCTACCGCCGGCAGCATGACGCCAAGCGAGGCCGTCAGCGGCAGTCCGAGCAGCGTGAGCCCGGCGACCAGGAGCACGAGGCCGAGCACCACCAGCGGACGCTCGCCGAACTTTCCGGTGAGCCGGCCCACCAGGCCGCCCTGTACCGTGGCGAGAACGATTCCGATGAAAACGAACGTGAAGGCTGTACTGGCCGGATCGAACTGGTATCTCGACTTGAGCAGCAGCGCGAGCGTTGCTTCCATAGCCGAAAACGCCGTCGACGTGATCAGAAAAATAAGCAGAAGCAGTCTCGTCTTGTCGTCTCGCCAGGCGGCCGCGATGCGGCTGTACCGGTTTTGCGCCTCGACTCGGAACGAGAGATGCCGTTCCGGCTCGGGAAGGTGGAAGAGCATCGCGGTCGCGTTTCCGATCGCCATCGCGCCGACTACGTAGAAGGGCAACGAGATGTCTATCGCGGCGAGGAATCCGCCAATTGCCGGTCCGAGCACGAACCCGAGTCCGAACGCCATTCCGATGAGGCCCATGCCCCTGGCCCGCTTTTCCTCCGTGGTGACGTCCGCAACGTAGGCCTGGGCGGTCGCGATGTTGGCGCCCGTAATGCCATCGACGATCCGCGCGGCAAAGATCAGCCACAATGCGTGTGGAAGCGAAGATGCGAACCCGAGTGCGATCGACGCCAGGGCAGTCCCGAAGAGGCTGACCGCAAGCACCGGCTTTCGGCCGACGCGATCCGAGAGCGATCCGAGAATCGGGGCAAAGATGAACTGCATCGCCGAGTAGGAACTCAACAGGATGCCGATCTGCAATGGCGACGCCCCGTAGCGGTCTGCGTATAGCGGCAGGATCGGGATGACGATGCCGAATCCGACGAGGTCAATGAAGACAGTGAGCCAGATGAGCGCGAGTGGCGAGCGTTTTTGGACGGATTCCATCAGCGGCCGGGCATACTACGTCACGGATGGACCCGAATGCCACGTCTGCGCCGGATTCGGCTCGAACTGCACGGGTGCCCCGTCCCCGTCCGTTCCATCGGCTTTCGATACAGTCGCTGCCACCGCTGGCTACGATCTTACGGCGCCGCGATCCGGTACGGCTCGCCCTTGTACTTCATCGCGGCGGCCTGTGCGCCGTCGTAGTCGTTGCCGGTATCGATCGCCTTGTCGTATTCGGCTACGGCGCGTTCACGCTGGCCGAGGGCGTCGTAAGCATTGCCGCGAAAAACATACGACCAGACCTCGATCCATTTCGGTTCGAGATCGCCGTTGAGCGCAAGCGTGAATGCGTCTATCGCCTTCTGTGAATTACCCTGCTTCGTATAGAGCAGGCCCAGGTTGTAAGCGGCCCACGAACTGCGCGGCGCGAGCTTGAGCGCGTCGTGCAGCTTCGACTCGGCTTCCACGTAGTTGTTCTGCTCGAACTCCTGAATGCCGCGCCTGACAACTACGGCAACCCGGATCGTGTCGGACGACCGGAGGATCTTTCGGTCCGGATCGACGATCAGGGTTGGCTGTCCGCCCTTGGGGTCCGCGACGAAGTCCGCGGCTTTGGAGCCGTCGAATCTCAATGTCAGGCGTTCGTCGCCGCCGGCTGACGAGACGAGCACGTCGACGGGCATCCGCAACCCCTCGATCGACTGGCGCAACGTGCCGCGCACGCGCCATCCGCCGGATTGTGTCCGGAGAATCGAGTAGTCCCACGCGAACTCGGGCACTCCGGTCGAGTCGACCCAGAGGCCGAAAAACCAGCGCATGTCCTGGCCTGCAACGGCAGACACCTGCTTCTCGAACCCGGCGATCGTCACGTTGCGGCCACGTTCGCGGGCGTAGAAATCCCGAACCAGCTTATAAAATTTGTCGTCGCCAAGCGTGGTCCGAAGCATATGGAAGACGTAGGCGCCCTTGTCCGAGACCACGGACCGGAACGCCGGCGTCTGGTCGTTCAGTTGCGAAGGAGCCTGAGTAATCGACGCCTCCGACTCGTAGGTGAGGGCGCTCTCGCTCAATTCCGCGAGCATTGCGTCGAGTGACGCGGCGCTCGCATCCTTCGACCGGTAAAGCACGGAACTGTATTGCGCGAGGCCGAGAGACAGCCATACCTGATCGAAGTTCTTCAGGCCGACGGCCTGACCCCACCACTGGACTGCAATGTCGCGCGCAAGATCGCCCACGAGCGCATCGAGCGGCTTTCGCATCGACTCGTTCGACAACAGAAGGATGCCCGCGCCGTTCAACGAAGGCAGCGACTGATCGTCGATCTGGGCGATTACGAACCGTTTCCCGAACGCGTACTGGCCGAACGTCCGATCGTAGAAGTCGAGAATACTGGAGGCCTCTTCGGCGATTGCCTCGGCGGCCCGCTCGCTGCCGGGAAGGGAATAGACCTCGACGCTCGTGTTCGTGGATGAAATGACGGGAACCACGAGGTAGGGTCCGGCGGCAATGGAACCTGGCAAGTCGGGAGTCGTCTCGGCCAGCCAGATCGACTGAACGTTCGGGTTTCGGGGCGCAGCCGAAACAGGCCCGGCAGGCTTCTGTTCCGGTAATGGTTGCCGTCCACGCCGCCTGGCAGCTGCGCTCGGCGCAGCCTCGGGAGCCGTAACGGCCGCGACCGGAGCAGCCGGCACGAATGGCATGCCGGCCGCCGCCAGTTTCCACGAAGAAGGCATCGTCAGCTTGAGTTCCAGCGTCGCGCGATCGGCGCCGTACTCGCGAAACGGAAACCAACGCGACGCATAGTGAAGGTAGGCGCCTTCGGGGCCGACGTAAGCCAGCCGCTTGTCCGGAAGGGGCCCTCCTTCCGCCGAAACGAGTTGTCCCGCATAGTCGATCGTCAAGGTCGTCTCCGTGCCGGCCGGAACGAGTTGACCGAGGTCGATCCGCACGTTGAGCTCGTTGAGGGTGTCCTGGGCAAACTGAAGCGTCCGACCGTCGGCGCCGCGAACGGCGGATACGCGAAGCGAGCCGTTGAGCTCGAAAGTCGCCGACTGCGAAGGCCTCAACACACGGAAGGTCACGGTGGATGACGCCTTCAGCGTGTTGGTTTCGGGAATCAGTTCGGCTTCGATTCGATAGCGCTGAATGTCCAGGTCGCCGCTCACTTCGGGCGCCGCCGCATCCGATTGCGGTGCCGCCGCAGCCGGGGAGGACATCTGCAGGCCGAGCATCATCATTGCGAACAGCGCGATCAGCACCATCCGGATCTCTTCGTTTCGGGCGAGAATCATGCGTTTCCTTTCCGTTTCCTCGAGAAACTCCAACGAATGGTAGCACACGGCCCGGTGCCGCATCCGGGCGTCCAACCTGCCCCCGGGTCACGCCGGGTCCTCGTGATCCGCGGCTATAACGGCGGCCCCGTCCTGGCGCTTACAATTGTGACAATTCGGAGGTCAAAGTTCGTTCTTCGCGGTGATCGGGCTCCTTCAGGAAATGCAGCGCCGCCGCCTGCACGCACCGTAACTCGTGCATCCAATGGCCCTCCGAACGACGGGTAAGTCCATGTTTGACAGCACTTTCCGGTCCACCGTATAGTGTGCTGTCTCGTTCGCAAGCCTCCACAGATTGTGGTTTCCGGCTCTCCCGATTTCTTAAGACCAACCATGCTGAAGATCGAAAAACTCAACATCACCGGCTTCAAGTCCTTTGCAGACTCCACCGAAATCCGTCTCGGCGACGGCATTACTACGATCGTCGGGCCGAACGGCTGCGGTAAGAGCAACGTGTCGGACGCCATCTCGTGGGTGCTTGGCGAGCAGAGCGCCAAGAGTCTCCGCGGGACCAAGATGGAAGATGTCATCTTCAGCGGAACGAAGGCCCGGAAACCCGTCGGCATGGCCGAAGTGACGCTGACGCTGGTCGCGATGGAGGACATCGCACCAAGAACCGACGTCGACGACATCGAGCTGCCGGAGTCGGTCGAAATGCAGATTCCGGAAACGCCGGCCTCTACGCTCATTCACACACAGAAGGGCGGTGAGGGCATCGTCCTCGAAGACCAGCCGGTCGCGGCCGGTGAAGAGCTGGCCGAATCACTCCACGCGGAACAGGTGGAGGCGCAGGCAGATGTTGCAGGGCCGGGCGAGGCGAAGCCGAAGGCCCGCTACCACAGGGCGAGGCCGTCCAGTCCGGCAGGGCCGATCCTCATGGCAGGAGAAAGGGTCACTATCGGCAGGCGGCTTTACCGCTCCGGCGAGAGCGACTACATCATGAATGGACGCGCGTGCCGCCTGCGCGACATCCACGACCTTTTTGCCGGAACCGGTCTCGGTACGAACAACTACGCGATCATCGAACAGGGCCGGATTGGCCAGATCCTCTCGTCGAAGCCGCAGGACCGCCGGACGCTCATCGAGGAAGCGGCGGGAATCACGAAGTTCAAGGCGCGAAAGCGCGCCGCCGAGCTGCAACTCGACTCTGCCAGGCAGAACCTCTTCCGGCTCAACGACATCGTCAGCGAAGTCGAGCGCCAGATCGGCAGTCTGAAGCGTCAAGCGGCCAAGGCTCGCCGTTACAGGCGCCTGCGCGACGAGATGCGGACGCTGCTTCGTGACGTGTTCGCCGCCGACTGGGAGCGCCTCGAGGCTGAACTGGACCGTCTCGAGAAGCTCTCGAAGCGAAGCCGCGACGAACAGGAATCGATCGCCACGAAGCTTTCCGAACGCGATGCCGAGCATCGAGCGGCTGCTATCGAGGCACGATCGGCCGAAGAGGCGCTGGCGGAGGTGCGCGAACGCGCTTCGGCGCTCGAACTGGAAGCCGACCGGGCGCGAAATCGCCACTCTTTTCTGCGCGAACAGATCGCCGAGTTGATGCTCAGACGCGAAGAGATCGTCCGCGACCGGGAGCGAATCGCGGATCGGCTGACGCTGCTTTCCGAAGAGCGCGACCGCAAGAGCGTGCAGCACAAGGAGTTGTCGGCGGAAACCGATGCCGAGGCGGCCCGGCTGGCCGAGCAGGAAGCGCAGTATCAGGCGCAGCTTCGCGTGCTGGACGACCGCGAGAAGGCGATCGAGTCGATTCGCGCCCGCCTGATGGCCGAAGTAAGCAGAACCGAGCGTCTCCGCAACCAGCAGTCCCAGTTGGACGACGTGGAGCGGCGGCTCGGGCTCGATCGTGCGCGGCTGGATCGCGAGTCGGCGCAGGCGTCCAATCGACGGGACGAAGCGTCGCGCCACCTCACGGAGCTCGCCGACGAGATGCAGATCAGTCAGGCGAAACTCGACGACTTGCGTCGCAAGATCGTCGAGCGCGTCGAAGCGCTTGCCGCCGCGAAGGCAGACGCGTTGGCGGCGACGAATCGGCTGCGTGAACTCGAAGAGCGCCGGTCGTCGCGGGCCCACCGGCTCTCGTCGCTCGAAGACCTCGATGCGCGGCACGCCTACTACAGCGACGCCGTGCAGCATGTACTCAACCTCGAAGGCGGCCCATTCAGCACAATGGGAACGCTTGCGGACCTCGCGGACGTCGATCCGGTCCACGCGCCGGCGCTCGAGAGCCTGTTCGGCCGCGAACTTCAGTCCATACTTGTTCCCGCGATGACCGATGCCCTGTCGGGGGTCGAGTATCTTGTGTCGAGCGGGAGCGGTCGTGCCGCATTTCTCGTCGTTGCGGCGACTGCGGACGAAGCTGGCGCGAGTCAGCGTCTGCCGGAAGGCGACGCCGCCGAGCGGACTGCACTCTCGCTTCTGCGCCTGCCTAAGGCCGTTGCCGAAGCGGTGGCCCGAGCGTACCCGGAAAAGGCGTCGGCGGTCGTGGTGGACACGGTCGAGGACGCGGTCGAGCGCTCCGGCTCGTCGGGTCCGGGCGGCGTGTTCGTCACTCTGACTGGCGAGCTCGTTATCAACGGCCGCGTAGTCGTTGGCGGCAGCGCGACCGCGCAGGGCGCGCAACTCCTCGGACTGAAGCGCGAAATCAAGGAGCTTCGTGCCGAGCTCGAGCGGATCGTGTGGGAAGTGGGATCGGCCGAGGCTGAGGTTGCCGAGACGCGCCGCGCCGTCACCGAGCTCGAAGCCGAGTCGGGCGAACTCGATTCGACGCTCCGAGCCGACGAGAAAACGGCAATCGAGCGCACGATGCGTCAGCGCCAGCTCGAGACCGACTTCGAGCGCGCCGAGCAGCACATCCGCGTCGTCGGCGCCGAGCTCGCGCGGCTTGCAGAGGAAGTGGAGGAACTTGCTACCCGCCGCGGCGAACTTGCCGCCGCGATGGAAACGGCGGCTTCGGAGCGCCAGCAGGTTGAAGCGGACCTCTCCGAGGCGCAACTGGGAGTTGCAGGCCTGCGCGTCGAGGTGGACGGATCCGGTCGCGAGCTCGCCGAAGCTCGCGCCACGGCGGCAGCCAGGCAGGAACGCAGGCGAGCAGTGTCCGCCGAGCTCAGGCGCCTCGGCGAGGAAGAGGCCGAGCTTGTGGCGCGGCGCGATCGGAATCAGATCGAGGGCGTCGAGATCGAGGGGCGCATCGAGCAGTTGACCGGTCAGATCGCCGAAACCGAGGGACAGAGCGATGTTTACTCGGCCGAGCGGGCGGGGATGGACGAGGCGCTCGAAAGCGCTCTCAACGCTCTGAACGAGGTGCGACACTCGGCAGATGCGATGGAAGCCGAGATCGCAGTCCTGCGCGAGCGGCTCGACGAGGTGCGAACGAAGGGCTCGGGCTACGAAGTCGAGAGAGCGCGCTTGCTCTCGGATGCGGAGCACGTGCGTCGTGGCGCTGCGTCCGAGCTGTCTCAATCGATCGAGGAAGTGGTCGAATCCGTTCGTGCCGCCCGCATCGAGAGCACTGCGACCGCTCCCGAACCGGACGATGCCGACGACGAAGTGACGATCGAGGGCGTCGTGGAAAGCGAAGACGAGCTTCCGCTGCCGGCCGATCCGGCGGAGGCCGCCCGTGCGAGGCTCGACCAGATTCGCCGGACGGTGGACTCGCTCGGCGCCGTGAACATGATGGCGCTCGAGGAACTGGAAGAGGCCGAGACACGGTTCGTCTTCCTGACAACGCAGCGGAAGGACGTGCTGGACTCGATCGCGGCCACCGAGAACGCGCTCTCCGAAATCAAGCGCCGGTCCAGGCAGAAGTTCCGCGATGCTTTCGCCGAGATCAATCACAACTTCGGCGCGATGTTCCAGGAACTGTTCGGCGGAGGCCGTGGCGAGATGGTGCTTCTCGACGAAGACGACGTCCTCGAGTCGGGAATCGACATCATTGCCCAGCCGCCGGGCAAGCGCCTGCAGAACGTGCTGCTGCTTTCGGGCGGCGAGAAGGCGATGACGGCGATCGCGCTCGTCCTCGCGATCTTCAAGTACAAGCCAAGTCCGTTCTGCATTCTGGACGAGGTAGACGCGCCGCTCGACGAAGTGAACGTCGGGCGATTCAGCGACCACATCATCGAGATGAGTCAGACGACGCAGTTCCTCGTCATCACGCACAGCAAGCGCACGATGGAAGCGGCGCGCGCGCTATACGGCGTGACGATGGAGGAGCCGGGCGTCTCGAAACTCGTCTCGGTACGCTTTGCGGAAGTGAAAAGGGAGAACGAAGACGATGGCGACGAAATCGAAGGCGTCAGTGCGGAAAGCGCCGGCGAAGGCATCGGCTACGAAGGCGAAGACAGTGAGGAAGGCGGCTTCGGGATCGGCATCAGCGACGAAGAGCTCGTCGAAGCCCTCGGCGAAGAAGCCGGCGAAGACGTCGGCGGCGAAGCCGGCGAAGACGTCGAGACCCGCGTCGAAGCCCACACCGCCAGCTAAGAAGTCAGCGGCCAGGCCGGCAGCGGCCCCGGCAAGGCCGGCGCCGGTTGCGCCTCCGACGGGCGTGCGTCTGCCACTGTCGAGGTTGCTCGACAGACGCTAGATCGCGAGCCTTGCTCCAGCACCCCTATTTGCTGATGTGGGTGATGGTTCCCTCGAGGCTCGTGTCGATCTGAGACGTGGATCCCTCGTTGAACAGGAATCCCTTCAGGTTGTCGAGCAGCATCGCCCGATGGTCCGGGTCCATCGTGTTCAGGCCGTAATGGTTCATCAGCTGGTTCTGCTTCTGAAGCCACTGCTGCCAGCAGGACTGGCAGATGCCGGCGTGAATACGTTGTCCGAGGGCATTGGGAAACGGAGGCTTCTCGAGGGACGGCCCTCGCTGCTGGCATCGCGTACAGGAAAACGTCGTGTCGCTCATAACGCCGGCATTATGGCGTCAGGATCGGCACGACGTCGAGGGCGTCCGGGACACTCCGCTCTGGCCCGCTATCTGTCGGATCTGGTAATCCAGCGTTCCGTTTCGGGCGGCTCATAATCCGCCAACCGGTTCAGGAGGCCGACGGGGTCGTTTGCCACTACCAGCAATCGACGGTTCTCGCTGCGCAGGAAGCTCTCTTCGACGGTTCGGTCCAGAAACGAGATCAGAGGGTCGTAGAAGCCAAGCACGTTCAGGAGCGCGACCGGCTTCCGGTGGATGCCGAGTTGAGCCCACGTGAGCATCTCGGCCGTCTCCTCGATGGTGCCGAGCCCCCCGGGCATCGATATGAATGCGTCCGAGAGCTCGTTCATCAACGACTTGCGCTCGTGCATCGAGTCGACGACCCGCATGTCCTCGACGCCCTCGTGCGCAACTTCCCGGATTCTGAGCCCGTGCGGGATGATCCCCGTCACTGTGCCCCCGTTTTCGAGCACCGCGGAAGCAACGGCACCCATCAAGCCAACACGTCCGCCGCCAAAGACCAGTCCGATGCCGCGGGCGGCCATTTCGGCTCCGAGCATCCGAGCTGCCGCCGCGTACTCGGGTTTAGTTCCGGCGCTCGATCCACAAAACACACAGATTCGTCTCATGCGGCCGGTTTATACACGCGAACGGAAGCGACCCGCCACACAACCCATTCTGTAAAGTTCCGCATCCTTTGTGTCGATAGATAATCCTGGACAGCCGTAGGGTTGGAGGTGTCGAGTATGACAGTTGAGGACGACGCTGTTGACGAGACGATGCCGTGCCCCGCACCCGACTGCACGAATATCCCGATCGCGGGAGACCGCTTCTGCGATGTCTGCGGAACCTGGCTTGGAATCGACGGCGAGCGGCCACCATCGACCGGACCACTCGCAAAGATGCTGTTGTCCACGGGCGCCGTACGGATCGTCACGATGATCGAAAAGGCGGAAGCAGAGCTGAACGATCTGTGTAAATAGGGGTCGACTCGATTTCCGTCATCCTGATTGGCGCACGTCGATCTTTCGTCCGCTGGGGTATCATAGGCGGCGATTCTTCTGACGAGATCGCCAATGACCGCAGCTGCGAACGCTCCGTCGACTGACATAATCGAGTTCGGCCGCCCTCCCGTTCGGGTCTTCACCACCGAGCAGGGCCTGCCTCAGAACACGATCCAGGCAATCGTGTTCGATACCCGCGGTTATCTCTGGGTCGGCACGCAGGATGGAGCGGCGCGCTACAACGCCAGGTCCTGGCGAACCGTCTCGATGCCGAACCGCACGCTTTCGAACTTCGTTGGCGCGATCTGTGCTTCCCGCGATGGCAGCATCTGGTTCGGAACGAACGGCGGAGGTGTATTGCACCTCGACCGCGGCCATTGGACCATCTACGACGCTGCGTCGGGGGCACTTCCGAACGACCAGGTCCGTTGCATGATCGAGACCGTTGGCCGGGACGGCGAACCGGTCTTGCTGGTAGGCACCAGAGGCGGACTCGCGCGACTCAAGAGAGGACGCTGGAGTTTCGTCGACGACTCGAATGGGCTGCCGAACAACGTCGTCAGGTCGCTTCTCGTGAGTCACGCCGACAAAGCCGGAGCCACGCTCTGGGTTGGAACCCGCGGAGGGCTTGGAAGATACAGCAGGGGCGAATGGTCGGCCGTGAGCGCCGGGGACGGCCTCGGGGACTGCGTTGTGTCAAGTCTGCTCGAAACCGCGAACGGCGGGTCGACGGCACTTTGGGTGGGAACCGACGGCAAGGGCCTCTGGCGAGGCGACGGCAGGTCGTTCACCCGCGTCGATCCCGTGGCTGGATTTGCCGGCGATACGATCAACGGCCTTCTCGAGACGGCCAGCGTGGCCGACGAGCGCACCATCTGGGCCGCGACGGACCGTGGACTTTCCAGGTTCGAGAATGGGAGGTGGTCCACCTACGACGATCGGACGGGATTGCCTCACAACGTCGTGATGAGCCTTGCAGCAGGCGGATCGTCGCGGGGCGACCGGTGCGTCTGGCTTGGGACCATGGGCGCCGGCCTCGCACGGCTAGAGCTCGGGCGATGGCTGTCACTCGACGAGTCGTCGGGCCTTCCTGACCGAAGCGTCTGGAGCCTGCTCGAAACACGTTCGGTTGGGGGCGGTCGCAGCACGTGGATTGGAACGCTTGGCGGGGGACTCGCCCGGTTCGCGGAGGGTCGGTGGTCGACGTTCGACACCAGGAGCGGCCTGCCGGACAACAGCATCGTGAGCCTGCTCGAGAGCACCGGCCGGGACGGCGAACCGGTGGTCTGGGCCGGCACTTTCGGCGGTGGTGTGGCGCGTTACTGTCGCGGCCAGTGGTCCGTCGAAGATACGTCGACCGGATTGCCGCACAACTCGGTTCTCAGCCTTCTCGAGACGAGCGAGGACGGCGGTTCGCGCAGCATCTGGATCGGAACGAACGGCGGAGGCCTGGCGCGATTACGTGACGGCGCCTGGACCGTCTACGACACGGACTCGGGGTTGCCGAACAACGTGGTTGTCTGTCTGCTGGAAACGCGCTCCACCGAAGGCGGGCGTTCCATCTGGGCGGGCACGAACGGCGGTGGTCTCGCGTGCCTGACGAACGGCGAATGGACGGTCCACGATACGTCGACAGGACTTCCGAACAATCTGGTAATGGGCCTGATGGCCACGGATGAGGGCCCTGGCGGCACGCTTTGGGTGGCGACGATGGGCGGTGGAGTGGCCAGGCGCGCCCTGGGCGCCGGATCGCATCGGTGGCGCATCCTGTCGTCGTCGACGTCGCCGGCGTTGTCGAGTGACGTGGCCTACCGCTTCGTGAAGGACAAGAGCGATCGCGTCTATGTCTTCACTAACCGCGGCATCGACCGGCTGACTCCGCGGCGTCCGACGAATGACGATCCTTCCGAGTTCGCAATTTCGACCTTTACGACCGACGACGGGATCCCGGCCGACGAGTGCAACAGCGGTGCGTCGATGCTCGATTCGCTCGGCCGCGTCTGGGCGGGGACCGGCGAAGGCGCGGCTGTTCTCGATCCATCGCGCGAAGTCGAGGATCAGGAGCGGAAGCCGATCCTCGTCGAACGCACGTTCGTCAACGGGCGGCGCGCATTTCTCGAAGAAGGCGCGGAACTGGCGCACGACGAGAACAACATGGTCTTCGAGTACGCGCTGCTCAGTACATTCCGCGAGAAGGCCACGCGGTATCGGACTCAGCTCGCCGGATTCGAGCGAATTCCCTCGCCGTGGACGACCGACTGGAAGCGCGAATTCACCAACCTGCCGGAAGGGCGGTATGCGTTTCGGGTCTGGGGAAGGGATGCGGCGGGCAACGTGTCGGGGCCGGCCGAGCTCGCGTTCCGCGTCCGTCCGGCTCCGTGGCGAACGTGGTGGGCCTACGGCCTGTACGCGGCCGCGGCGACCGGCCTCGGCTACGCTGGCGTCCATTACCGGCTGAAGGCGCTCAACCGCCGGAACATCGAGCTCGAAGCCGCGATCGCCGAGCGTACGGTGCAGCTCGCCGAAAAGGTGGGCGAGTTGCAAGTGTCGGAGCGCAGGGCGCTGGAGTCCGAGCGAACCGCGCACGAAGCAAACCGGGCGAAGAGCGTGTTTCTGTCCAGCATGTCGCACGAGCTTCGGACTCCGCTCAACGCAATTCTCGGCTTCGCGCAGGTCATGCAGCGGAATGCCTCGCGCGAGGGAGAGGATCGCGAAAACCTCGAGATCATTGCTCGAAGCGGCGAGCACCTGCTTGGGCTCATCAACGATGTGCTTTCGATCTCGAAGATCGAGGCGGGAAAGCTGACGCTTTCGGTCCAGCCCTTCGATCTTCGCCTTCTGTTGCAGGGCATCGAGGAGATGATCCAGGTCCGGGCAGAGGACAAGGGTCTCTCGCTGGTCACGGACATCGACCCGGACTTGCCGAAGTACGTAGCCGGCGACGAAGGCAAACTTCGGCAGGTGTTGATCAACCTTCTTGGCAATGCGGTGAAGTTCACCTCGGTAGGCGGGGTGTCGCTCAGGGCCCGGTGGAGGGACGGACGAGCGCATTTCGAAGTCGAGGACACCGGCTTCGGTATTGCATCGGACGAGATCGGCAAGCTGTTCCAGCCTTTCCAGCAGACGGCGAGCGGCGAGCAGGCAAGCGAGGGCACCGGGCTGGGACTCGCGATCAGTTCGAGTTTCGTCCAGTTGATGGGGGGGCGGATCGAAGTCGAAAGCGAGCTGCGTCGCGGAACCGTGTTCCGATTCGGGGCGGAACTTCCAATCGCGGAAGGCTATGAAGCCGCCCAGCGCGAGCATCGCGTGGTCGGGCTCGAGCCGGGTCAACAGCCGTTGCGAATGGTGGTTGTCGACGACTCGTCCGCGAACAGGCTGCTTTTGCGCCGGTTGCTCGAGCCATTCGGTTTCCAGATGCGCGAGGCGGGGACGGGGCTCGAGGCGCTCGAGATCTGGGAACACTGGAATCCGCACCTGATGTGGATGGATATGCGGCTTCCCCACATGAACGGGTTCGAAGTGCTGGAAGCAATCCGTGCCTGCGAAGGTGGCCACCTCACGAAGATCATCGCGCTGACGGCGAGCGCGTTCGAGCATGACCGCGAGGCCATTCTGGCCGCCGGATGCGATGACTTCATCGCGAAGCCTTATCGTGAGAGCACGATACTCGAAAAGCTGACCGAGCATTTCGGCGTGCGCTTCCGATATGACGATTCGGAGGATTCCGATGTTACCGGCGTTCTCGACACGGCTTCGTTGGGTGAACGGCTCGATGCGATCGACCGGGACCTCAGGGATCGCCTGACCGACGCCGCCCTGCACGGCGACATCGTGGATGCTCAGGCGGCGATCGAACTCATCCGGCCGTCGGACGACCGCCTTGCGGCGGACCTGAAGTCGATGGTGCGGGCGTATCGCTTCGACGAGCTGTTGAGCCTGCTCGGCCACGTTTAGAACGTACGGCGGTCGTTGTTCTTCGTCGTTGCTCTCGGAGTTGGCCGATACCGGATTGACCGCGAGGCGGTCACAGAAGATAGCCGGGGGTCGCGGCTTTGACCGCGAAGCGGTCACAGACGATAGCCGGGGGTCAGGGCGGTGAGCGAAGCGATCCGGCCTGACCCCCGGAACGCGCCCCCCCACCTCGATCCGACCGCGGAGCGGTCGCACAGAACGTCAAACCCGCAACTCATCGCTGCCCGATCCAATCCACCATAGGGTTGGCGGTTGCAAGCGACGGTTCGATTACTCCGCGGTCGGATCGATTGCGGAATGACGATATTCATCCGGTTTCATCGTGGTGCAGAAAATGCGACCGCTCCGCGGTCGACGCGACGCGGCGTGCTTTTCCGCGGGTCGCGCGCGGAGGCTCGTTACACTCGCCTGCGCGCGACCCACGGCTATTCC
>JAJTWZ010000100.1 GCA_021463145.1 Blastocatellia bacterium
CTCAAGAAGACTCTCTACGCAATGGTGATGCTGTTTGCCGTTGTGTCGATGGTCGTTCCGAACGTGTACGCCAGGGGGAACAAGCCCTTTGTGCGTAATCGCGGGTTCGAGGACGCACATCGCGCGCAACTGCTGGCGGCCCAGGCCAACCCGAAGGCGCGAAACGCCCGCGGGCAGCAGAAGGCGCTGGCGAACAACGGCCTTCTGAGCGACGCGCCGTCGCTGGTCTCGCAGATGCGGGCCGGGACGCGGCCGTCGTTGAAGGTTGAAGACAACCTGATTGTGCCGACGGACGCGGCCAAGCGGGTTGGCGCGGACACGGTGGAGCAGCTCAAGCATCCGGCGCCGGTTGTAGTGACGCCGGAGATCCGCAAGCAGCTGCAGATTCGTGACGCGAACGCGGTCACGGAGACGGCAGGAGCGCGGAAGTCGCGACTTGGCAAGCGGTTCGCGGAAGCGAAGCGCGGGCTGGTGCGCGGCGGCGGCGCCTCGCCGTCGGCGGTGCTTCCGGTCAACGAGGTTGCTGACGATTCGTCGCTTTCCGCGGTGGCGTTCGTCGGTATTTCGGGAACGGAGGACTTCTTCGACGAGGCCGTGCTGCTTGGCGACCTCGACGGAAACAAGAAGCTGGAGAACGATTTCGACACGGGTTCGGCGCCGCGATCGTTCATCGACCGGCAGGCGAAGGTCGAGGACGACGTTCTGCTTCCGGACGAGGTATACACGGCGGTGAGGACGAGCGGCCACAACGCCGCGAACGGCTTCAACGCACCGACCGACTTCAACGTGTTCTACACGGCGACGTCGGCGGGCTTCATCAGCGTGCTCGGCGACACGGTGTGCGACGGCGACCTGCTGGCGGACACGGTGATCGACGTGTTTTCGGCGACGCAACTCGTGAATCCGTCGACGGGATTCCCGTTCTCGAATTCGACGTCGATCACGGGTCTTGCCGTGAACACGGACTCTGAGTACGACCTGGATCTGGCGTCGGACGAGATCGTGTGGTTCACGATGTTCGATCCGGAGAACGGACCGAACGGATCGACGAGCGCGGTCTGCTTCATGATCGACTCGGACGGCGACGACATTCCCGACGCCGCTGGCGCCGGGGTTTTCGCGACGTCCACGTCTATCGCGGTTGCCGGTATCGCGGTGGATTCGTACGGCGACGTCTACTTCCACCTGACGAACCGGGTGACGGGATCGATCCTCAAGGCGTGGGACGTCGACGAGGACCGGCTTCCGGACGTCGGATTCGCGACGTTCAACCTGGTGACGCAGTTGGACCTCAACAACGCGACGAACGCGGTCGACATGGCGTTTGACCGCAACGACACGTTGTTCCTGCAGGTTTCGGGCGGTATCGGGATTCCGCGGCCGAACGGGCTGCCGAGTCACATTGCGAGCTACATCGACCGATGCGGCGATTTCGATCCGGTGACGGGTCTGATTCCGCGCGGCGACCAGTTCGCGGACGCGCCGTTCCGGATTTACGCGGCGGACGCGGACGTGGCGCAGCCAGCAGGAGCGGGTGAGCCCGCGGACGTGCTGGTGCTTCCGGGCATGCAGATCGACTACGCGGGAGCGTATCGCGGACTGTGCGCCGACCTTGACGACAACATTTACGTGGCGGTCGGCGCGGTGCCGGCAGGCCAGTCCGGAGATCCGAGCCCGTTCACGGGAGCGATTCTGCGGATTCCCGACAACAACTGCGACCGCGTAGGCGACTCGGTCGACATGGACGGAGACTCGGTATTCGGCGAAGCGACGGGACGGACGGCAACGTCGGTCGAGCGCTACGACGACTACTGCTTCATGCTGTCGCCGTTCAATCCTCCCGAGTTGACGCCGAACGGCATCAACGGGATATCGTTCGGACCGCTGTTCTCGCTGCAGCGCGTGGGCCTTGGCCTGGGCGACGACGAGGGAATGGCGTTCGCGTTCGACGACTTCGACGGCGAAGCGAACAACGTGGCTGGCGGCGCGACAGACCTTCTGTTCGCGACCAACTGCGACAACGTCGGGACGAACGCGGCAGGCGGCCCGGTCGGTTTCGAGTGGTTGCTGTGCAACACGGCCTGGACGGGCTTCCGGCTCGGATCGAACGGAAACATCGCGTTCCGTAACGACCTTGTCACCCCGGCCTCGACCGATCCCCTCCTGACTGATTTCTCCGCGACTGTCATCGAGTGGCTGTCGTCGGAGGCTCCGCAGGTTGCGCCGGCGTGGGGCGATCTGACGCCTGGCTTCGGCGGACAGTTCTCGATCCATCGCCTCGGATTCGCGGCGACGGATGCGTTCATCATCCAGTACCACAACATGCCGGTCTTCGGACTTGGCGGTGTTGGCGTGGGCGTCGACCCGTTCGGGTTCCCGAAGCGCGGTAACACGTCGAGCTTCGACGTGACGTTCTACGACGACCAGGATGCCTGGAACGACGTGGACGCGGAAGAGGAGCAGGGTGGAACGAACGACACCACGAACCTCAACCAACTCGTCAACGACGACAACGACGGACTGAGCTTGCCGGTGGGCATCGGAATTCGCGAGGGCGACCCGACGCGGCGACTCGACCGGAATGGCGATGGCGACCAGACGGACGAGAACCTGGCGAGCTTCGTGCAGGAAGGCGTCGGACAGCGGTATCCCGAACAGGGACCGTTCAAGTTCGTGTATCACCAGATGGAGCTCGTCGGCGACGCCGGCGCGCCTGTCCTGGTTGGCTACACGACTGGCTTCGACGGAGTGTTCAACACTGGCACGATCCCGCCGGGACTGTGCGAGACGAACCTTTCGCACGCGACGCCAGCGGCCGACAATCCGTTCTACATGGACGGAGCGATCGGTTGTGGAACGGAGCCGTCGCTCTACGAGTACTTCAACAATGGAGACCTCGGAGGAGTGAACACGGATGGAACGATCCGTCCGTCGGCGATCGACTTCGACCTTCGTCAGGAGTACTTCGAAGATTGCGTGACGCGTCCCGAGCTGTTCCTTGACAATCCGCCGGCGGATTGTCTGCTGTTCAAGGGCTCGAACATTCCGAACGGACTGTTCTGCCAGACGATCGGAGTAACGGCGATCGGAGGAAACGAAGATCCGTTCCTCGGACCGGCGAACCTGCAGATCAACGGCTTCGGGTTCCCGATGCCGAAGACAGGCGAAGGGACGGTGTGTCCGCAGTTCTGCGGCCAGACGGCGCCGCTTTGCCGAGCAGGAAAGTCCATCACGTACGACGTCGTGTTCAGCTTCGACGAAGACTGTGATGGAGATGTCGACGCCACGATCTCGTACGCCGAGCCTGACGTAGTGGTCACGAGCGAGAACCAGATCAACCTGACGATCGACTTCAGCCAGACGAACCTTTGCGGTCCGTGTGTCGACGTTGCCGTGATTGCGACCTACGGGTTCGGTGACGACAACAAGTACAGCGAACTGCAGCAGCTCGACGCCGACCCGGCGCTCGAGGTGGCGCCGGTGCAGCTGACGTGCGTGGATGCGATTACGATCGGACCGCGCCAGCCGGTTGTGCTCTCGATCGCTCCGGACGAGGTCGATTGCGACGATCCGGACGATCCCGACAACGTCGAGGACGTGCAGATTGCGGGTCTCTGCTTCTTCAACGACATCGGATCGGCGTTCCTGACGCTGAATCCGGATGGATCGGGGACGCAGATTCCGCTGTCGAACGTGATCCACGTGTCTTCGAACATCGTGACGGCGACGGTTCCGCTGGCGCAGCTGACGCAGCGCGACACGCCGTACTACGTGTTCGTGGTTCGCGCGGCGGATGGCGTTCGCTCGACCGACTACCCGAACCCGTTCGGCTTCGACGTGACGTTCACGTGCATAACGACGGTGGTTCCGCCTCCGGGACCGACGCTGACGAACTGCAAGGTCGTCCGCGTATCGGGTGGGAAGTTCGTACTGCAGGTCAACGGCGTGGGCTTCAAGCCGAACGACACGGTCGTTCTGCTCAACAGCCAGCCGTGCCGGAAGAACAAGTACCCGTCGCGCTTCATCGTACCGTCTGACGGAACGACGACGCGGATCAACTGCTCGGGCGGACTCAAGCGAATCCTCCCGGCGGTCGTGACGACGCGGAACACCTCGGATGGAGTCGTGTCGCAGAACAGTCTGAACTGCGACTTCTAAAGACCCTGCTCGCTGCCGTAACCCTGGTGAGGGTTGGGGATCGGGAAACCGGTCCCCAGGCGCGAACTTAGACGGGCGAGTCCTTCGGGGCTCGCCCTTTTTTCATTGGGGGAGGGAGAGTTGACAGGATTACAGGATTACAGGATTAACAGGATTCTGCTTTGGTTCGAAGAAAGGGCCATCCGCTTCGGCAGACGGCCCTTTCTCTATGCCAGTCTGAATCCTGTGAATCCTGTAATCCTGTAATCCTGTCAACTCTCTATCGCAGGTACGACAGGAACAGCGTAGCGAGGCCAAGGAACGCCGCGAAGCCCGCCATGTCCGTGCACGCCGTAACGAAGACTCTCGAGCCCGGCTACCGCCGCGACGATCATATTCGCCAGCAGCGCCAGACCGAGCAGCAGTCCCAGGATCGGATTCCCGTCAATCCGTGGTAGATCCAAGCCAATCCCTTCCGGTCTCCTACTCCCACTCGATTGTGGAAGGGGGCTTCGACGTGACGTCGTACACGACGCGGTTGATCCCGCGCACCTCAGAGACGATCCGACTCGATATGCGTGCGAGCACGTCGTAAGGAAGTCGTACCCAGTCGGCCGTCATTCCGTCCTGACTGTGAACCGCGCGGATTGCGACCGTAGATTCGTAAGTGCGCTGGTCGCCCATCACGCCAACCGACTGGATCGGCAACAACACAGCAAATGCCTGCCAGATCTCGTCGTAGAGTCCTGCCGCCCGGATTTCCTCGATCACGATCGCGTCGGCTTCCTGCAGGAGTGCGACACGGTCCTCCGTGATCTCACCGAGAATTCGCACAGCCAGGCCCGGACCGGGGAACGGTTGCCGGCCGATGATCTCCTCAGGCAATCCCATCTCGCGGCCGACACGCCGAACTTCGTCCTTGAAAAGCTCTCGCAGCGGCTCGATAAGCTTCAAACGCATCGTCTCGGGCAGTCCGCCGACGTTGTGATGGCTCTTTATTACCTGCGATGGCCCCTTCACGGACACCGACTCGATCACGTCAGGATAAAGAGTTCCCTGGACGAGGTAGTCCACCTTCTCGAGACGCGACGCCTCGGCCTGGAATACTTCGATGAATTCGCGTCCGATAATCTTTCGCTTTCGCTCAGGATCGACGACTCCGGCCAGTTCGCCGAGAAACCGTTCGCCTGCTGCGATGCCGACTACGTTGAGCGACATCTCGCGACGCAGCACTTCGAGCACTTCGTCGAATTCGTTCTTCCTCAGCAGGCCCGTGTCTACGAACAGGCAGGTCTGACGGTCGCCAAGCGCCCGGTCGACGATCGCGGCCGCCACGGCCGAATCCACTCCGCCAGAGAGTCCGCACACGGCGCGAGCGTCGGGTCCGACGTGTTCGCGGATCGCCGCTACGGTGGAGTCTATGAACGACGCCATGCTCCAATCGGCGCGGCAGCCGCAGATCTCGAGCGCGAAGTTCGCCAGAATGTCGCGGCCTCGTGGCGTGTGATGAACTTCGGGATGAAACTGGATCGCGTAGAGCTGGCGAGAGACGTCTTCGACAGCTCCGAGGGCATTTTCAGTCTGGCCTACGACGGTGAAGCCGTCAGGCGCGGCGCGCACTACGTCGCCGTGGCTCATCCACACGTCCATTTCATGTGGCAGTCCCGCCAGCAACCGGCTTGGCGATGTGACGCTCAATACGGCCCGCCCGTATTCGCGCGCAGGCGAAGGTTCGACGGTTCCTCCGAGGAAATAGGCGAAGTGCTGGAATCCGTAGCAGATTCCAAGCACGGGCACGCCCTGCTCCAGCCAGGACCGGTCTGCATGAGGTGCGTCATCGTCGTAGACTGAGCTTGGACCACCGGAAAAGATCACTCCCCGGAGCGGGCGGCCCGCAAGAGCCTCCGGAGCGGTGTTGAAAGGGACGATTTCGCAGTAGACGCCGATCTCGCGCACCCTGCGCGCGATGAGTTGCGTGTACTGCGAGCCGAAGTCGAGTACCAGGATCAGTTCGTGCTCGGTCGTCATAAGCGGCGGATTATAAGCGAGCGTTTCGCCATTCAGAAGCATCTGCACATTCGAAGCGTGTTGCTCACCGGTCGGCCGGTGCCTAGAATCACCCCGGACTACGAGCCACGCTCGAATCGATCTGTATGAACTGGGTTCTCATCATTGCACTTGCGCTGCTGCCGCAAGGCGGCGGGGCCAGGCGCAGGGCCGCCGAAGCCGGAGCCTCGCAGCCTTTCGAGCGAGTCTGGCGGTTCGAGACGAATGCCCTCAGCGGACTCAGGCCAGGAGGGGACGCCTCACTCGTCGTCGTTCCAATGATCGAGGGCAAGTTCGTGGCGCTCGCTCCGATTGACGGCAGCCTGTTGTGGACCGCCGATCCGGGCGGAGACGCAAGCGCGCCACCGCTTGTGACCCACGATAGCGCTATTGTCGCGACGTCGCGCACCGGAACCGGGTCACTGGGCGTACTTCGTGCACTGGATCGAGGTACCGGACTTTCCATCTGGGTCCGTGAAATGCCGAAGCCGGTTGTTTCCGAGATGCTCTACGCGAACGGCCGGATTTACTTCGGCTCTTCTGACGGATCTGTCTACGCTCTGCGTGCCGATTCCGGGGCGGTCGTGTGGGCTTTCGCGACGCGGGGCCCGGTTCGAGGGCAGATTCTGCTGTCTGATGACGCACTTCTGGTCGGCAGTGACGATGGCGCGCTGTATGCGCTGGACTGGGAACATGGCACTGAGCTCTGGCGCGTACAGACCGGAGGCGCGGTCGTCGGGCGTCCGGCACTTACAGACAAGCGAATGTTCGTGACTTCTGGCGACGGCGTCACGACGGCCTACGATCGAGCGACGCGCAAAGTGCTCTGGCGCGCGAGGACCGGCGCGGCGATCGAAGCCGGTCCCGTGTTGGTTGGGCACGACGGCCTGCTCGTGGCATCTTTCGACAATTTCGTATACCTGCTCGACGCTCGCAACGGGGACAGGCTATGGAAGCGCCGCCTTCGCGGTCGCATTGTCTCCGAACCCATCCTCGGCGGTGAAGACCGTGCCATCGTGGCGCCACTGCGCGACGACCGGCTCACGGTGCTTGGCGTGCGCGACGGCAACCGGCTGGGGGCTTTCGCTCTGGATCCGGGGGAGGCGCTGGTGGCCCCACCGCTCGTCGCCGGCGCGACGTTGCTGCTCTCCACGGATTCAGGTCTCGTCGCGGCCAGGACGGTCGCGCCAGCAATGTCGAAGCCGGCGACGGCCGTTCCCTGAGGATCGACTCCGGCTTTTTGGCTTGTCGCTGGGCGTGGTAGGCTTGGCGGTTGGCGCTGAGCGAGTTTTTCGAGGAGGGCGGATCGGGGATGCCGATTTACGAGTACGTCTGCGGCAAATGTGGAGATCATCTGGAGGTAATCCAGAAAATGAGCGACAAGCCGCTTACGCGATGTGCCAAATGCAAGGGAAGGCTCGAGAAGGCCATCTCGAAAAGCAGCTTCGCCTTCAAGGGATCGGGCTGGTACGTGACCGACTATGCCAAGAGCGGTACCAGCTCGGACACCCCAGCGCGGGCCGACGGTTCGAAGAAGAATGATTCGTCCGTCAAGAGAAGCGACGATGCAATGGGCACCACGTCGACGACCAAGGACACTGCTTCGCCGAAGTCCGAGTCGCCCACTTCCACCCCGCCGGCCTCAACCTCCAAGAGCGACTAGCGATCCTGCTTTTTGCCGGTGTAAGGTTTTGGACAGTTTCGAGGGAAGCTGTCCTTTTCATTTTCGAGCACGCGGGGGGAGTGGGATGACCACATCGAATGCCTACGGCCGGTTTGCTCGGGTGTCGATCAGTGTTGTCGCGTTCGTTCTCGTCGCCCAGGGGGCCCTTGCACAGTCCGGCCGGCAGTCCGCTTCCGAGCGCGGCAAGCAGGTTCTCGTCGTCATAGCCGAGAGCGACGGATCGGGCACGACGAAGGCGGTTTCACGTGCCGACTTCGATTTCTTCGAGGCGGGATTGCCGCAAACCATCGAAACGCTCGAGAACGATCCGTCCGCGGCGTCGATCGCATTCGTCGTCGACAACACGAAGACGCTCAAGCTCGGAGTAGACGAGTTGAAGGCCGCAGCGCACGCTCTGGTCAACGAGCTCTACGAGGGCGACCGTATGATGGTCGTCGGTTTCGACGAGTCGCCGTACATTCTTCAGGAATTCACTACGAATCTGGACGCACTCGACGCGACTGCCGATTCGAAGTTTCAGAAGTCGGGGTCACCGCGGCTGTTCGACGCCCTGGCTGCAGTTGTCACGGATGGGTTCGGCCAGGTCGGAACCGAAAAGCGCATCATCGTGCTGGTGACGGACGGGTACGATACCGGTAGCAAGACCAGGTTCGATGCGGTCCTCTCTACACTCCAGCGCGAGAACATTGTCGTGTACGTGCTGGAGGCGCCGGACAGGACGCGCAACGCGTCGCGCCTCGAAGGACCGAAGCCAAGGCAGGCCGTTGCGAAACTGACGGAAGCCACGGGTGGCCGGGCGTTTCCGCTATCCGATGTGACTCGGGCCGCGAAGCTGATTACCGAGGAACTTCGCCTGAACTGGTTCCGGGCGGTGTACACGCCAAGGGGCGTCGACCGGCTTCAGGATCGCAATCTGCTCGTCATCCCGAAAGACCCGTCCGGTCCGGCTCTGAGGATCAAGAGCGCACTGCCTGGGCGGCGATCGAAATCCTGAATTTTCCATCGAGACCCGAGTACAACGTTCGGGCGAGCTCGCGACATCCCAACGCCGAATCCACGATTGTGACCACCAGCACTTTCAGGCAAGGGAGCAGCGAGCAATGGCGAAGGGAAGCGTCATCGGTGTGGCCGTACTCGGCCTCGTGATCGTAGCGGGAGCCGCGCCGGTGTCGGCTCAGACTAGAATCGATCGCCCCAGACGGGCCGCAAAGGCAGCGGATTCCGGATCTCAGGCCGCGTTCGACGAGGGATATCGCAAGGGATTCGACAAGGGTGCCGAGGACGCCAGGGACCAACGGTCGCGCCCTCTCGACGACTTCAGGGAATATCGCAGCGCGGACGCCGGCTTCAGGGCGGGATTCTCGAAAGGATACCAGGACGCGGTGAACCGTCAGCAGTACGGCGCGCGAGCTGGGCAGTCGACTGTGCTCGTACCGGGACGCGATGCCACCGGCAAGCCCGTGCTCGGTCGTGGAAACGTGCGGGGCCGGGGTCCAGCTGACGCTCTTCCGCCGGGTGCTTCGCCGAAAGGCGGCGGCTACGACCCTAATGGAGGTCCTGTCGTTCTGAGCCGCAACGGCCGGAATGCGAATCGCGGTTATGGATATCCGGGTGGCTATCCGGGCGGAAACTCCGGTGGCTACCGTGGCGGTTATCCCACCGGGCGTGCCGGCGGCGGCTACCCCGGAGGGTATCCAGGCGGATACCCCGGCGGTGGATACGGCTCGAATCGGGTCGGGTTCAACTCTTCGATGGTCGTCGAGCTCGAGACTCCGGTGTCGACGAAATATTCGCGAGAGGGAGACAGGTTCTCCGCTCGAGTTGTCGACCCGGGCCAGTACGCCGGTTCGCGCGTCGAGGGTTACATAGCCCGGATCGACAAGGCCGGTCGCTTCGCGGGCAAGGCAGAGATAGTGCTCGTGTTCGAGGGAATCGTCTTCCCGGATGGGTACGCCGAGAGAATGCCGGCGCAAGTCGAAGAGGTTCTCGGCTACGGTTACGGCGGCTACGGATACGGCGGACGCAACGGGCGGAACCAGCGCGACGACGTCAACGCCAAGGCGGGCGACGAAGGCCAGATCGTCGGCGAAGGATCGAAGGGCCGCGACACGGCAATTATCGGCGGCAGCACGGGTATCGGTGCGGCAGTGGGAGCTGTCCTTGGCGGTCCGAAGGGCGCGGTGATCGGCGCGGCCATTGGTGCCGTTACGGGCGGAACGGTCGTCGCGACCAACCGTGGCCGGGACATCGAATTGCAACCCGGAGTCCAGTTGAGGATTCGAACCGGCCAGGGTGTACGTCCCTAGCCAGTGAACTTCCTCCCATTTTCTTCTGATTCAAATAGCCGCCGGAGCGCGAACTCCGGCGGCCGATTTTTCTTTTGCGAAATCGCCGAAGCCCGGCGGACGGGATCCGCCCTGGTACCAGGATCTCGTCCAGACCCTGCTACGTAATCGTGACCGAAAGCGTCACAGTCTTGAGCACCCCGGACTCGCTCCGGCCTTCGAGCACCACTGGGTACGTCCCCGGCGCCGCTCCCCGCTTCGCTTTCAACTCGAAGGAGAGGGACGTGCCGGCCGTCGTGCCCCGCTTAGGCTTGAGCTTTCCCTTGAATCCGAGGCTCGCGGGACCCGACACCGTCACCGATTCCGCGAATCCTCCGATCCGCTCGATGCCGACCGAGAAAGTAACCTTCGCGTTGCGAGCCACCGTCACCTCTGCCGGAGTCGTCGACATGTTGTAGGTCGGTACAGGTCCGGTTCCGATGCCCAACTCGAAGGCTCCACGCCCGTAAGTCGCCACCTGGACGATGCCCGACGGATGCGACGCCATCGCAATGCAGAGCGCCGCCGGCATTCCAGCCCGCAGGCTCTCCCACCCACTGCCGCCAGCCGTCGACCTGAACACACCGATGTCCGTCGCCACGTAGATCGTGTTCGGATCGAGGGGATCCTGCAGTGACGCATTGGCCGGGATGTCTGGCAACTGGCCGCTCACGTCCGTCCACGAGGCGCCCATGTTCGTTGTCTTGAAGATATGGCCGGACCGGAAACCCGAAACCGTAAGCCAGGCAATGGATGGATTCGTTCGATCAACCGCAATCCACGTGATGTACCTGTCCGGTAGTCCGGCCGTGATGTCTCGCCAGGTAAGTCCCGCGTCCTCGCTGACGTACGCCTTGCCTTCGGACGAGCCCGTGTAAATCACGTCCGTGTCCGATGACGACACGCCGATCGCGCTTAGTCTGTCGAACCCGCCCTTCGTCAGGTCCTTCGTTCCGGCCGGCGCCGTCCACGAATCGCCGAGATTGTCGCTCACGAACAGGCGCCACGTGCCGAAATAGAGCCGCTGTGTAACTCCGTTGCCGACAAACGGCGGATAGAACAGGATCCTGGCTCCGCTCGACGGCTCGCCAAATGTCGAGTTGTCGGCGACGGATCCCAGGTACTCGTTACCATTGCTTCGCCACTTGAAGATCGTCCCGTAGACGTAGGTCGTGAAGAAAATGTTCGGGTCGACGGGGTTGAATACGACCCCGTTGCCGTCGCCCGTGATGATCTCGGTCCAGCCGGTGCCGCCGTTGTCGCGTCGCTGCGTTCCGTTGTCCTGGGTTCCACCAAACGACATTGCCGGATTGGCAGGGCTTATTGCGATGCTGCGAAACGTGACAAGAGAGAGCGACTCGTTTCGCGATACGAGCGTGGCTCCCTGGTCGTCCGTCGTGTAGATGCCCCCGTCGCCGCCGATATGAACGCGTCCGTTCGGCCCCGGTGCAATGGCGAGACTGTGCAGATCAACGTGCATCTTGTCGCCGGACCCAAAGCGCCCGTCACAGTAGCCCTTCGACAGGCACGTCCAGTTCCGGCCCTCGTCGTTGGATCGATAAACGTCAGAGCCATAAAATCCCGTATAAAGCCGGCGCCCGTCGTTCGGATCCGAAACGAGGAACTCCGAGCCGTATCGCTCAAGATCTCCCGTGGCGAAGACGTTCCAGGCCTGTCCTCTGTTCGTGGTGACGGCGGTCCGCGACGATTGCGCGCCGCCGATGCTGCCAGACATGAAGAGCGATATTCGGGCCGGTTCGGCCGCGGTGACCGCTATCGATGCGTCTATGAAGCTCGCCGGATCGAATGGGCCGTGGTAGAAGTGCGACCAGGACTGGCCGGAGTCCGACGACTTCCAGATTCCCGAGGAGCGATCCGAGCCTTCGTCGACGCGCGACATGGCGAGGTAGAGCACATCCGGATTGCCGGGGTCGACTGCGACGTCGCGCGGAAGACCAGCAAGTCGCCGGCTCCACGTCTGTCCGCCGTTCGTCGAGAGGTAGAAACCCGCGGCGCGTAACGAGCCGCCTTCATCCAGGCCCGCGTATTGCGCGAGGTAGACCCGGTTCGGATTGCGCGGATCGACTTCGATGTCGTTCGCGTACCCGGGCGAGGGAAGCGACGAATCGCTTACACGGATCCACGTCAGGCCTGCGTCGGCCGACCTGAGCACTCCCGAACTCAAGTACTCTTCGCCCATCGCCGCGTAGACCACGTTCGGATCCGAAGCCGAGAATGCGATCGCTCCGACCGAAAGGTCGATCTGATCGTCAGAGACCGGGACGTAGGTAACTCCGCCGTCGCTGGATCTCCAGATCCCGCCGCCCGCACTCCCCGCGAGTACCAGGTTCGCATTCGCAGGCGACACTGCGAGGGCCATCACGCGGCCGCTGACTGGGGTGATGGCGCCAATGTTCGCCACCGTCGGTGTCGGCCCAATCGACCTCCACTCAGAAAACGTGCCGGCGGCTTTCGGCAGCACGGATTGCTTCGAAGGCGAGACCGCTCTGGCTTCTTCAATGCGCTTCCAGGCCGCGTTGGCCTTGCCACGGGCGTCGTCCGGAATCTTCCCGAACGGATACGCGCGCTGTTCGAAGAACCATTGCCGGTTCCGCTCGGCCTCGCCGGCCTCGTCTTCGTGCTCTTTCGAGTGCTCCATCAGGAGCGGAGGCTTCCTTCCCGAGCCCGAGGAGTTCTGACCGAGGACGGGAGAGGTGGCCGAAATGAGTGCGGCAATGCTGAGAAGAGCGGTTACGAACGATCGCGTGTTCACGGTTGACCTCCTTCCGGAAGCAAAAAAATCCGAACGCCGCAGAGAGTTCTCTGCCGTCGCGCGGCGTCGCGGCGAACAGGGAGTGAGTTCATGGATCGGTCTGGCGGCAAGGAGCCTCCACCTGCGGATCCTGATACGCCCGTCCGGTGTCTTCCGCAAGGCGTGCGAGGCGACGGCGTAATGAAGAAGTCAGCGACCGCGCAGGCATTCGCCAGTCCCAGTTTCCGCTCGCACTCGACGGACGGTTCATCCGGGCGTCCGCTCCGAGGCCAAGGATGTCCTGCATCGGCACGATCGCCACGCGAGCGACGGACGCATAGGCCGCCCGAACGAAATCCCAGGCGATCTCGACACCGAAGGTATTCAGGTAGCGCCGAACATATGCGCGCTCTTTTCCGGTTGCACCGCCGCGATGCGCTCGAAACCACCCGACGGTCGTGTCGTTGTCGTGCGTCCCGGTGTAGCAGACAGAATTCGTCGCGTGATTGTGCGGCAGGTGCAGGTTGGTTCCGTCGGTCGAAAAGCCGAACTGGAGGACGCGCATCCCTGGGAATCCAAAGCGGTCGCGCAATGCGTCGACGTCGGGCGTGATCACGCCCAGATCTTCGGCGACGATCTCAACCGGCCCCAGCGCCTCGAGAACCGCCTCGAACATCTCGCCGCCTGGCACTTCTACCCACGTCCCGCCAATCGCGTTTTCGTCGCTTGCCGGAACTTCCCAGCACGCGGCAAATCCACGGAAGTGGTCGAGTCTGACGAGATCGAACAGGACGAAGCTCGAGCGAAGCCGATCGATCCACCACGCGAAGGCTGTCTCTCTCATCCGGTCCCAGTCGTACAGTGGATTCCCCCACAGTTGTCCCGTTGTGCTGAAGTAGTCGGGGGGGACGCCGGCCACGACCGTGGGCCGTCCGTCCGTGCCTACCTTGAAAAGCGACCGGTTCGCCCAGACGTCGGCGGAATCGAACGCCACGAAGATTGGCGCGTCGCCAAGAATTCGCACGCCGCGCTCGTTCGCGTAAGTTCTCAGTTCGAGCCACTGGCGAAAGAACAGAAACTGGGAGAACTTCACGGCTTCGATTTGGCGCGACAGTCCGGCTGCCGCGCGCGCCACGGCGGAAGCGTCGCAAGCCGCTAGGTCGACTGCCCACGCGTTCCAGCGCGCGCCGGCTTGCGAGTCCTTGATGGCCTGGAACGTGGCGAACACGTCGAGCCAACAGGCGTTCTTCCTGCAGAACTCCGCGAATGGCTCAATGAGTTCGCCTGCGACACCTGCGCGGAATCGCTTGTGCGCTCGCGCGAGAAGCGACCTTTTGAGCTCGATGACCGGGCCGAAATCTACACGGTCGAGGGGAAAGGCCGGCGTGTGGGCCAGGTCACGACGATTGAGCAGGCCGTCGCGGACAAGGCGGTCCGGGCTGATCAGGTTCGGATTACCGGCGAACGCCGAAAAGCACTGGTACGGAGAATCGCCATAGCCGGTAGGCCCGAGCGGCAGCACCTGCCACAATCCCTGTCTGGCTTCGACGAGAAAGTCGACGAAGTTGAAAGCCTCGTCACCCAGGTCACCGATGCCGAAGCGGCCCGGGAGGGACGTGGGGTGAAGGATGATTCCCGCGGACCGTTGGCGCATCAGGCTCAAGGAATACCACGAAACCCGAGATGCCGTCCCGGTCTCTCCACCTTGTTTCAAATCCCTAACTTCATTGTTGGAAGACTGTCCCCGGCTATTGACCCAGGGTGGATTGGATCGGGCCGCGGCGAGCCGCGGGTTTGACGGTCTGTGCGACCGCTCCGCGGTCGGCGCATCTGGGTTCCGGGATCCGCGGGTCGCGCGCTTGCTCGCTGCGCTCGCCCACGCGCGACCCACGGCTATTATATCGACCGCTCCGCGGTCGCGGACCACCCTGCCTCTCGAGGGGCCAAAGCAGTAAAGCGCCGGAGGCGCGAAAGCACCGTAGCCCACGGCGT
>JAJTWZ010000101.1 GCA_021463145.1 Blastocatellia bacterium
TCAGGGTTAGAAGGTGACCCTGGAGAGGACTTTCACCTCTCAGGTTGTGTGCGCTCGTGCGCGCACGAGCCCACGGCGTAAGCCGTGGGTATTGTGGCGGAGTTCGGTCAAGCCCCGGAGGGGCGAAAGAAGAACGCGAACGCGCGACGGCCGTGACCCTCTTTAGCCCCTTGCGGGGCTTCGATCGATTCCTGCCTGCTGACCCACGGCTTGCGCCGTGGGCTACGGTGCTTTCGCGCCTGCGGCGCTCCGAAAGCATGCGATGACGACTCGATCACGCGGCATTGCGACTCGAGGAATACGGAGAGGTTTCGTTACAGAGTCAGCTATGAGTCCTCAGGGCTCCTCCGGTAGATACCGGGGGCGCGAGTTCGCCTTCAGATCAACAACTTGACCGCTCTCTCGAATGTCTCGGGCGGCATGTATCCAGTGTGACGGTCACGAATCGTTCCAGACTTGTCGATGATGAAGGTAGTAGGAATGCCGGTGAACCCACCGTACATCTCCGTCAATTTCTGGTCGCCCAGCACGATCGTGTAGTTGATCCTGTACTCCTGCATGAAAGGTTTCACGGGCGCCCACCCCCGGTCGAGCGACACGCCGATCACTTCGACGCCCTTCTCTCGATAGGACTCCTGCAGCGTCACGAAACCCGGTATCTCCTTTCGACACGGCGGGCACCACGTGGCCCAGAAATCCAGGACGACGACCTTTCCCTTGAAGTCAGAGAGCCGAACCGTCTTGCCAGTCGAGTCCTGGAGTTCGAAGTCGAAAGCAGCGGAACCGACCTCTCCAGGCGCCGAAGACACGGCCGCCGGTCTGGATTCCTTGCCCGGCTTCGACAGCACTGGCGAACTGTCTGCAATGGTCGGCGAAGTCTGACAGCCAGCGGAAACAAGTGCAGTAGCAATGATAGCCGTAGCCAGAAGGTGTTGCGTGATCAAAGTCGAAGCCCTCATCGTGTACCTCCCAGGTTCGGCAGACATATCGGCACGCCGAGTCCGAAACCGTAGCCTCGTAAGCAGAAAATCGTCAAGCTGAAGAATTTTTGACCCGCAATCACGGGAGCGCCATGCCCGGTTCCATGCGTCAAGCGGCAGTTGCGGACCAAAGGCCGGGTCTCAGGCCACCTGTTTCGACTCTACGAGCCGGTCGAGCACCGTCAGCACGACGGCTTCACAGTAAGGCGTCTCCGCAAGCAGAGTCCCGAGCGACAACCCCTTGTGCAGCCCCGACCATATGTTGAACGCCGGCATCAGCGTGTCGTCTTCCTCCCACGACAATTCGCCGGGAGACGGCGTGAAAACCCGATCCCGCTCGGCAAACCGGTCCCGGACATTCATCCATTCGTCCTGCAGCCGCATGGCCTCCATCAAGACTCCCATGACGTTTGCGTTGATTCTTGGTCCGGCTTCTTCATCGAGGTGCAGTCCGCCCTGGAAGAGGAACGTCCCTTCCGGTGGAGGCTGGAAGAGCTGGTAGCACGCCTGTTCGGCCGACAGGTGTCCAAGCTGGGCTCGAACGAGCTTACCGTCGACGAAGTCGAGCTCGGCGTGGACGCGGCCCGCGTCAGACCGGATAACGAGCGTCCCCGACGACTGCGAGTCACCGAGCGTTTGCATGACGGTGGCGAGGTCGAAGAACTTCAGGTTGCCCGCGAGTTGGCGCTGAATGTCCTGCCTGCGGCCCTTCTTCACCCACGATTCGAGCCTGCTGGCGAATACTCTCGCGAAATAGAGGGCGAGATCGGGTTCCTGCCGGCAGAGCTCGATCACGCCCGCTCGCGTGATCACGAAGACTTCGGCCTCCTCGGGCACCCTGGCCATCGAACTGCGGGGAGATCCAGTAAAAAGGACCATCTCGCCGATGGCATCGCCTTCGCCGATGTAAGCGACTACCTTGTCGGCACCGGTATCGGGGTCGACTCGGCAGATCTCGATTACGCCGGACTTCACGACGTACATCTCCTCCGTCATTTCACCGGCACGAAAGACCACGTCGCCGTTCGAATACCGTCGCAGCTCGCCGGCCGTGAAGATCTTTTCGAGCACGGGCACCGGCAGCGGAGAAAATAGCGTGGCCGTCGAGAGAAATGCGCCGTCGGAAGTGACTGAGGACGATTTCATGATGTCTGCCAGATGCCTTTACCGCCCCGCATCCGTTCTGTACTCATAGGTTTGGGCCGGAATCGACTGCCATCATACCGAACGGGCTTCCGCGGCAAAAGCCCGTTCCTTGGTGGCAACATCGAGGCTCGGGCCTCCTATTGCCCGTACTTCTGACCTTTGTTTATGATCCCGAGTTCGTGGCGAGGGGCATATGCCCCGCCAACGCCACTCAACGCCCGAGGGTGGGCGAGACTAATGCAATTCCGGAAAAGGAGATCACGATGACGTACGTTGTGGCTGAGCCGTGCAAGGGCTGTAAGTTTACGGACTGTGTCGAGGTGTGCCCGGTCGAGTGTTTCTACGAAGGTGAGGACATCCTCTACATTCACGCTGACGAGTGCATCGACTGCGGTGCGTGCGTGCCCGAATGTCCGGTCGAGGCCATCTTTGCGGCCGAGGACGTGCCCGACCAGTGGCAGAGCTACACGGCGCTCAACGAAGAAATGGCGCCGAAGTCCCCTCATATCGATGCGAAGAAGGATCCCATGCCGGGGTGTCCGTCGGCTTGAAGTCCCGAGCGTTGACCGCGAGCGTCGGGGATGCGCCGCGGTCAGCGCTTCGGAAGTCGGATGCCGCGCATGTTGCGGGCGATGATGCGCTGGCGGCGCGCCACGTTTCGCGGGTTCTTCGACGGGTTGTAGACCGTGCGCGGATTTGGAATCATCGCAGCCAGATGAGCCGCTTGCGATGGGCTCAACTTCGAAGCGGAGATCCCGAAGTAGTTCTGCGCTGCAGCTTCAATTCCGTAAATCCCGTCGCCCCATTCGATCACGTTCAGATAGATTTCGAGGATTCTCCACTTCGTGAGGTTCGCCTCGAGCGATCGGGTGATCATCGCCTCGCGGATCTTGCGGAACGGATCGCGAGACTCCGACAGGTAGAGGTTCTTCGCGAGTTGCTGCGTGATGGTACTGGCGCCGCGAACTATCTTCTTCTGCTCCCAGTTCTCCTCTGCAGCGTCCTTGATCGCTTCGTAGTCGAACCCGTTGTGCTCGAAAAACCTTGAGTCTTCGCCGGCGAGCACCGCTCGAAACACGTTGGGTGAGATTCGGTCCAGGGGAGTCCAGATCTGCTCGCGCCGGACCGCACGGCCCTCGCTCACGGCCTCGTCCGCGCGAATGTCGATCATCGCCGTGGAATCCGGGTTCGCGTCACGGAGCTTCGCGACATCGGGGTACGTCAGCCAGAAGTACAGAACGAATGCGGCCACGCACCCCAACCCTATCAATATGACACGCTTGAACATCGGATTGGGCGCGATGATACGGCCCGCGCATCGGCCGCCGCAAACGGGTCACCGGCCTGTTTGCGGCAGGCGCTCGGCCGGCCGCCGCCGTGCCGCGTGGTGGCTCGACCGTTGCGCGCTCGTATGGTAATAATTCGCCGTTCGTTCCCCGCCGGATATCCTGGAGGCTATTGTCATGCGTGTCGCCGCCCTGTTCGTTGCAGCTGCTCTGACTACCGCGTGTTCCAACGCGTCTGGGCCGAAGCCCATCGAGCAGGCATCCGGCACGTCGACCTCGCAGAAAGGTGTGGCCCCTGAAAAAGCAGCCTCAATGCCAGGTCCGGGCGCCATGTCGCCGGAGGCGCCAGAAGCTCCGATGGACGAGAAAGTGGCGGAGGCGCGGGCGGCATACGAGGCAAATCCGTCAGACGCCACGAAGAAGGCCCTCGTGGACGTGACGCTCCAGAATGCGCAGTTCTATATGTACAAGTCCACGCTTCCCACGAACCAGAAGTACCCGAAGGCGCTCAAGGGCTATCGCGAGGTTCTGAAGCTGGACCCTTCGAATGCCCAGGCCGCCGACTCCATCGCCATGCTGGAGAGCATCTACAAGAGTCTCGGAAAGCCCGTTCCAGAGACTTGAGCACCGGGGAATCGTCCACACCTATGTTCGGAGGAGTCGCGACCGCTGAGGGAACCCGCCGGTATGCAGACCGGCAGGTTGCCGGACTCGGGCGCAGTCCGGCCTCGTACGGACTGCTTGATGGCTTGACCGTGTCCTCGGTCGGCGCCGGCACTTATCTCGGCGAGGCGGACGAGATCACTGACGTCCTCTACACTGAGGCAGTCGCCGAAGCGGTCGGCCTGGGCATCAATCACATCGATACGGCCGTCAATTACCGCTTCCAGCGAAGCGAGCGAGCCATTGGCGAGGCTCTGCGGCGCCTGCTTGGTTCCGGCGCAATCGACCGGTCCGAGATCGTCGTTGCTACCAAGGGTGGCTACGTGCCGTTCGACGGAACTCCACCGACGGGTCCCGGCAGCGCCCTCGAGTTCGTGAGCCGCGAGTTCCTTTCTCCCGGCGTGTGCAAAGCTTCCGACTTTGCGAATCAGTACCGCCACTGCATGGCGCCGGGGTACCTCGCTCACCAGATAGACCGAAGCCGCGAGAACCTGGGACTCGAGACGATCGACGTCTACTACCTGCACAACGTCGAGGGACAGATCGCCGAGGTTGGAGGAGAGGCGTTCTACCATCGCCTGCGCGACGCCTTCGAATTGCTCGAGCAGAAGGTCGCCGAGGGAGCGATAGCGCGTTACGGACTGGCGACCTGGAATGGTTTCCGCTCCGAGCCGGACAAAAAAGACTACCTGCCGCTCGATCACGTCCTCCGGCTCGCTCGCAACGTTGGCGGAGACGGGCATCATTTCCGGGTGATCCAGCTTCCCTACAACCTCGCAATGACCGAAGCGTTCGGCCACTTCAATCAGCCCATCGGTGAAAAAGTGTCCACTGCGCTCGAAGCGGCGTCGAGGCTGGGGGTCGCGGCCGTTGCGAGCGCATCGCTCATGCAGGCCCGGCTTGCGGAAGATCTGCCTGACGAAGTGATAGCGGCCTTCGACGTTGCCACGAACGCCCAGCGGGCCATCCAGTTCGTGCGCTCAACCCCGGGGGTTACGACTGCCCTCGTCGGTATGAGTCAGACCCGCCACGTGCGCGAGAATGCCAGTCTGCTAGGGTTGCCGCTTGCACCGGAATCCGCAGTTCTCGGGTTGTTCGGGGAATGAAAAGAGATACCGGGCAACCGGGGCGGAAGCCGTTTAGCGTTACGCCGAATAAGTAGAAGCGCCTGACCCGCGCCGGGATCCGGATTCTCAGTGCAACCGCGAGTCGTCGTCGGGAAGGAAGCGAAATCCGCCGTTGTCGTCGACGAAGACGATTCCGCTCTTGGTGCCTACAGTGCCTCGCGTGAGTCCTTCAGGTTTCGACCCTTTCACGAAGAAAACATTCGAGAGTTTCTTCACTTCTGACGACGCCCCGTCCCACTGGTAAACCATGAACGCAGCCTTGGAGAGGCTGGTCGAATTGCCGACGATCACAAGGAATGCCTTTCGGACAGGGTCGTATGAGATATCGCGAATCCCCTGCTCGTCGGTCGATGCCTCGATCGCGAGATGGATTGGCGGTTGCGCGGTCAGATTCGACGCTACCCAGGGTCCTGCAAGATCGTTGATCTTCACCGGAACGACGATGGCCTTCCCGCCTATTACGGGGGTCCTCACGCCAAACATCAGCGAAGTCGTGTTGGGGTCGTAGCCGAGTCCTTCGATGTTGAGTCCGCCCTTGTCCGGCTCGAGAACGGTCGATCCGCCGATCTCCGCCACGTTCGCCGCAAACCACTGCCTGATGTCCGGAATGACTTCGGTTGAAAGAGCGCCGTCAGGCTGGACCGTTATTCGCAGCAACGCGCTTGGCGGAGCTTCGAACTGACCCTTCTTTTTCGAAATCTGATACATCATCGACGTCGTCGCGAAGATGATCGTCTTGTCGCCCGACTTGGCGAGTGCCAGGCCCTCGATATCGTCGAGTTGGCCCGGTTGCACTCCAACGAGTGGATGCCGAACGATCGATCCGGCCTTAGCTCCGCTCGCGTCGACGTTCAGCTCGAAGAGCGAATCGTTCGTGTTGTTGTCGGCGAAGATGAACTTACCCGGCGCGATCTCGACGATCGCGGACGAGTTGTAGATCTCGCCGATCGGGTTCATTTCGCCGAAGGCCGAAAAATCGACAGGCGACACGCCCGGTGGCGGGGTGACGGCTGTACCGGAATCCCCGTTACTGCTGCACCCCGGCATCTTTCCGGCGATCATCAGTCCCAGGACTATCGTCGCGACAGCGCCGACGATCTGCGCGACGATCCGGCCGACGAATCCAATCCACGCGGACTTGAGTTTTTCGTTCTCCTTGGCCTTCTCCTTCTCTTTCTTCTCTTTGTCGAGGCGCTTCTTTTCCTTCTTTCTGGCCTTATCGTCGTCTTCGACTTCCGCGGAACTTCCGCCGGCAACGAACCCGGCGCCACCGGCTGCGGACGCCGCGGCTACGGCCGGGTTCGCCTGCACGTTCCTGAGAAGCGCCGCTACTGCCGCATTCGACGCATCGGCCGAGAGTATCTGTGTCGCGCCGTCGTGCGACTGCGCGGCATCGGGAATCGGCAGCTTGAACGTCAACAGGCACTGGCCGATCTTGATGACATCGCCGTTGCGAAGCACCTGCGACTGATTGATGCGCGAGTTGTCGACGAACACTCCATTGCGGCTGCCGAAGTCGACGATCTGATACTCGTTGCCGTGCGCCCGAATGATCGCGTGCGTCGAGCCGACGGTGGGATCCGGAAGGACGATCTCATTGTGCTCGGCGCGACCTATCTTCATCTCGCCACTGTGGACGACGATGTCCATTGTCTGACCGGACGGCAGTACGACGACGAGCCTCGGCGAGAAGTACTGGTAAACCTTCGGGGCAAGCTCGTCGCGCGAGGCAAGCCGCAAGTCGACGGTCAGACCGGCGATCTTGCGGACGGTCCGGATGACTTCGGACTGGGTCGGATCGGCGCATACGACAACGAGACGGTCACCCTCCGCGTGAAGCGGAAGAAGCAGGTGGTTGCGGGCAAACTCGGCCGGCGCCTTCGTGACTACGTTCGGATCGATCGAAACGGTAGCAAGGTCCGCAACGGGCAGGCCGAATATTCGCGACATCGCGTCGCGGAGCGCTGCCGGAGCCATCTGCCTCCGCTCGAGGATGAGATCCACCAGCGACCGCGAAGAGGCCGATGCTTCGGCGCGCAGCGCGTCGACGACCGGCTTCTGCATGAAGCCGCCGGCGGCCAGACGCTCCGAAAGAAGTTCGGCCGAGAACGGCCAGGGCTTCGACGATGCTCCCGGCTGAACGAGCGGCGTTGCCGGCGGCTGACCCAGCTGACCCGACCTCGACGCGGCCGGAACTTCTCCCGTGTCTACCCAGAGGGCATCGAGATTCGCGTTACAGCCCGGGCACGCCGAAACACCAAACGTGACGGCAGCGCCACAATGCGGACAGTGCTTATCTGAAGACATAGCGTTCCGTCAGAAGGGAATTCGACAAAAAATCGGCGCAGATCATACTAGAAAGGATACAAGCCAGACAATGATTGACGTGACCGGCCACGGTTGGAGCGGGATGCACGATCCCGCCTGTGGCATCGTTATACTCCCTGAAATGAGAAGTTCCAATGGGATCGAGCTCCGGCGCAGTCCATCGGTCCGCCGAATCCGGCGGACAAGTCAGCTTTCGATTGCGCTCGCGGTCGCCATTTCGGCTCCAGTCCTGTCCGCAGTGGCAGCGCAAACTCGTCGAGCGCCGGCGAAATCCACTGCGGCAGTTTCGGCCGCTTCGATACCCGACAGGCAGTCATTCGAAGCGATGGCGGATGCTTCATTCTCTGGAAGCCGTTCCCCGATGCCCCACGTCCTGTTCGTCATCGATCGTGGCTCCGGCGACCGGGTGCATTTCGTCGATCCGAAGCGGTTCCGGTTTCATCGGGACTTCGTCAACGCTTCGTACCTTTCACTCGAGCGAGGTGAGGCGTTTTACGAACGGAACTACTCGAACGACGACCGCAGATTCCTGATGGGCTCGATTGTCTGGCAGACCGGCCTTGGGCGGTTCACGTTCGAAGTGAACGAAGGAGACCGAGTCTCGACCCAACTGCTGTCGCTGGCGGCAAAGCGTCTCGGGGACGCCTTTTACGCTCCTCTTGCATTCCGGGCCGTCACCGGGCAGCAGGCTGCGGCCGGGCGCGACGTCGCCGGCCTCGAAGTCGTGGATGCCCGCGACCTGTTCGGCGACCAGGTTTATCTGGCGATCAATCCAGGTAGTGGGGTTGGAATCCTGAGAATCGTCGACAGCGTCACACCCGACACTTTCATCGACAGGAATGAAATCGTCATCCTGACGGCTCCCCAGGTGTCGCTGCCGCCCGTTGCGGGCATTCTCTCGACCGTGCCGCCGTCGCCGCTTTCGCACCTGAACGTCCTGGCGCGATCGTGGGGTGTGCCGAATGTTTTCGCACGCGGGGCCGACGAAACATACCGGCCGCTGCTTGGCAAGTTCGTGAGTTTCGAGGCGCGCCGCGATGGATACTCGATCCGCCTGGCCGAAACTCGAGAGATCGTCGAGGCGTCCCGGAAAGAGATGTTGCACTCGGAACTGATCACGCCCGAGGCTGACCTTACTTCGGACAGGCTGGAGGAGCTCTCGGCTCAGCGCGCCAGGGATTCGGTGCGCTATGGGGCGAAGTCCGCGAATCTCGGCGAGATTGCCGGCTCGCGGCTTGCCGGCTTCACCGTGCCGCAAGGTTTCACCATACCGTTTTCCTGGTACGCGAGGTTCGTGCGCGAAACCGGGATCGAGACCGAGATCTTCGCCATGCTCGATGACGAGCGATTCAACCACGACATTCCGTATCGCCGTTCGCGACTCGAAGCCATGCGCAAGAGGATCGAGTCGACTCCTCTTTCGAGTGAGATGGCCGATGCGATTTCCTCGAAGGCTCGAACAATGTTCGGAGACGACGGGCTTTTTGTCCGAAGCTCGACGAACGCGGAGGATCTGCCCTGGTTCAGCGGCGCGGGCCTCTATTCGACGGTCCCGAACGTTCGTGGTTCGGAAGCGCTCACTGCCGCTGTCCGCGTAGTCTGGGCGTCGATCTGGAACGACCGGGCGTACGAAGCCCGGGCGGCTGCCGGGATGAGCCATCTCGTCTACCCGGCCGTGCTCGTTCAGCGCGGAATGAACGCTGACTCGGCGGGGGTCCTCGTAACGACGAATCCGTTCGACCCATCGGATCGCGATGTGGTGTTCATAAACGCCAAGCGCGGTCTGGGAATCCGCGTCGTCGACGGTTACCGCGTGGCCGAACAGATCCTCTACGACGCTCGCCGTGACAGCGTGCGCGTTCTGACGCGTTCAGCCGACGACACGGCGCTCACGTTCGACCCGGGCGGCGGCGTTCGCGAGATTCGGGTCGAGTCCGGACGCGCGGTGCTGACCGACCGGCTCGTCCGGCGCCTTGCCAGGGTTTCGCGCGCGATCGAGCGGCGGCTTCGATCCGGTCCGCTCGACATCGAATGGCTGACGATCGGCGACAGGATCTACATCGTGCAGGCCCGGCCCTTCCGGCAGTAAGAGCTGACAGGATTACAGGATTTTCAGGATTGACAGGATTCTCTTTGGTTCGGAGCGAATCCATCCTGTTAATCCTGAAAATCCTGTAATCCTGTCTACTCTTCCTGTACGGTTCGCAGCTATGAGCGCGAATGCCAATCCGTTTGCCGTCGGACAGAAGGTCTTCCTCCTTCTTACGTCCGGTCAGGTCAGTTCGAAGCGATTCGAGATCACCAGGGTCTGGCGCTATCCGACGACCTTCCGCTATCAGCTTGATACCGGGTATGTTGCGGATCACTCGGAACTTCGTCCCCTGGAGGGCGAAGCTCCCCAGGGCGATGCGACGACCGGAAGTCTCGAGCCCCCTGCCTCGGCGGAGCCGGCCGTGAGCGATGCGTGATCTCCTGCTTCTGGGTCTCCTGGCAACAGCCGTCGCCGCATTCGTCCTTTACCAGATCCGCCGTGGACTGAAGCGCCGGCGTCCCAGGCGCTGACCCTCGACGGTAGAGACGACCCCGTGAATCGTCGGACCCGCCTTCGCTCAAGAGTTTAGCGTCGATTGCCTCACGTATTCCGTTGTTGACACTTTTCGAAAATCCGTGCTACAAAACTTGAGTCTCGAAACATGTCACTCGGGTTCTGCCCGAACATATTCCTGTCACCCGATGGAAGTCCCCACTCGGTCCATTCAGCCGCGCTGATCTGGACCATATTTGAACGCACCGACCCACGGAACGACCCGGACGCTCGGGTGTTCCCGGACACGGCGAAACCAGTGCCGGACGAGAGGTTGGAAGATGGGTAAGCCAGTCCTTGGCAAACCCGGACCTGCAGCGAGCAGCGTTGTGAACGAAGCGAAACGATGAAGGGGTTTTTAGCGATTTGCCCCCATTCGCGGGAGGCTCTCGGGATAGAGGTCAGATCACACGGGTCATTCGCACCTGCACTTGGAACTGGAAGCTCGTCCGTGACTCGCCTGACAGCCATTGCGAAGTTCGAAGACACATCACACACCACAACGCGTGATCTCGCGACGGGGGGAGCCGGTTAGTGCCGGACGTGTCGCAAGTGTGACGGGAGGAAATGAACGTTATGTTTGGTATTGATTCTGGGAGTTTGAACGACGCACGTGTCGCCAGACGCCGGAAGGGCGCTCTCGCGTGCGCCACGGCGTTGATCGCGGCGGTCGTCTCGCCGGTCACCGGCCTTGCCGCTACAAAGGCGTCGGTCGCACCGCTCGTCGTTTCGGCGACGCGATCCGCGACGGCTGCGGGCGCCGCGGACGCGGTGGTTGCGGACTTCAACGGCGATCGCCATCTCGATATCGTCGAGGCCACTAAGGGCGGCGGCTTGTCAGTTCGCTGGGGCGTCCGAAGGGGCGAGTACGGTGAATCGGCCGCTTTCGCTGGCGATGTTTCGGCGACTCGGGTCATGGCGGCCGACGTAACGGCCGATGGCATCGACGATGTCGTGGCGTTCACGCCGGCGGGCACGCTGCTCTGGGTGGTCCCGGGCAGTGCTTCGGGCGGGTTCGGCGCGGTACGCTCGACGGCGGTGCCCGACGGCATCCACTCGATCGCGATTGCGGGATTCGCCGGTAACGGCGGAACGGACATCGCGGTGGCGAGCGAGCGGACCGCGGCGGTCGTGCTGCTCCAGAATCGCGACGATCGATCCGGATTCGACGCAACGGTGACGGCGCTTCCCTCCCGCGCGCTGTCGATCGGCGCGCTCCGGTTCAACGCTGACAATCAGTACGACCTCGTAGTTGGTCTCGAGAATTCCTCGGTGATCGGTATGCAGGCGGCCGACGGCGGCTTTGCGATCACGGTGACGAGATCGCTTCCGTTCTCGCCGGACCTCATGACGACGGGCGACTTCGACGTCGACGGCTGGAACGATGCGATCGTCGCGTCGAAGAACGGCGAGATCGCCTCGTTTGCGCGCGGCGGCGGATCGATCGGCGAGCCGGTCGTTTCGACGCTTTCGGCGCCGCTGACGAAGATCGCGGCGGGCTACGTCGATCCCGATGCCGAGCTCGACGTCGTCGGCTCGGGCGGCAACATCGCGATGGTTTTCCCTGGCCTCGGCAAGGGCGCCTTCGCTGCGCCGCGCCAGGCAGTCAAGGCGCAGGACGTCGAGAGCATTGCGCTGGCGAACGGCTCGGGACGTCAGTCGCAGCTCGTCGTGTCGAAGGACTCGGGCGTGTCGGTGGAGATGATCGAGTCGCCGGCCGACAAGCTTGCCGCGACGTTTACGGTGACGAACCTGGACGACGTTTTCTGGGTTTGCACGGGGCCTAACGCCGTCGCCGAGTCGGCAGTGCCAGCGGGATCGCTCCGCGCGGCAGTTGACGCGGCAAATCTCAGCGCTGGCGCGGATACGATCGTTTTCAACGTGACCACTTCCACGCCCGGCTACTCTGCCGCTTCGCAGGTCTTCCATATTTTCCTTCTCAAGCCGCTTATCCTTTCGGATTCGGGCACCTCGATAGTCGGCGAGACCGCGCTTGACACGAATCCATTCGGACCGGACGTCGCCGTGCAGCCGTTGAACAACCAGGGCGTTCTTGGAGCGCTGCTCGATATGCCTCCCGATCCGCCCGTTCCGCTCATTGACGCTTTCATCGTCACTGGAAGCGGATGCACACTCAGTGGTTTGATCGTGGCCGGCACCAACTTTGGCGGTTTCCCGCTGGTCCGCCTGTTCCAGTGCACCGATCCCTCGATGGACACGGACGTGCAACTCGTCGACGTTCAATTCGACGATCCGATTACGTGCATTGGCGGCGGTAACGTCATCGTCGGCAACTATGTAGGTACCGATAATCGTGGTCGCGGAGCGGAGACTCCGCTGCCGGTCGGACCAAGTTCCGGCGCGATATCGTTGCTTGGAGCCGGCAACCGCGTCGGAGGCACGACGATCGAGGAACGAAACGTTATCGTAAGCTCTACGAACGGCGTCACGTGTCTCAATTCCGCGGGCAATCAGATTCTCGGCAACATCATTGGCTCGGACGGCACGTCCGGCGGCCGTCCTGGCGGAACGAATCCTCTGCGGGGAATCAGCCTCCAGAACGCTAGCGGCACGGTTATTACGGGTAACATCATCGGTGGCTCGGCGTTCAGCGGTATTCAGCTGACCCAGAACTGCGACGGCACGGAGATCGCCAACAATCGAATCGGCGTGAACTCTGCCGGCGTCACGACTGCAAACACCGACGGCGGTGTCGTGATCAACGCGTCGACCAACACTCATGTCGGTCCCGCAAACATCATTTCGAAGAACACTGGAGTTGACAGTGTCAATTCTGGCGGCGTCGTCATCACCGGATCCTCGGTTCCGTCGTCAGGCACGAACATCGACGACAACACTATCTCCGAGAACGGCCGCAATGGCGTCATAGTGGAGAACGGCAACCAGAACACGATCGGGCCGAACAACCTGATCACCAAGAACACGCTGTTTGGCGTGGTGGTCGCAAACGGCACCCAGAACACCATCACGAAGAACCGAATCACCGACAACTCCGGCATCGGCATCAATCTTGTCGGAACCACGGATCCGTCGGACGGCATCACTCCGAACGATGGCACCGATGCGGACACGGGTCCGAACAACCTGCTGAACTTCCCGGTCTTCACGGCCTCGACGGCCACGACGACCACGGTCACGGTCTCGGGCACGGCGCCGGGCGGTTCGCTCGTCGAGATCTTCAAGTCCGACAGCAAGCAGGTGAACGGCCAGGGCTTCGAGTTCATGATCTCTACCACGGCAACGGCCGGGGGCACCTTCTCTGTGGCGCTGCCGCTCACGCTGCCGCTGCAGGATTCGCTCACTCTGACCGCTACGGCCACGCTCAGCTTCAATACCTCGGAGTTCGGCCCGAACTTCAAGCTAAACCAGCGGCTGCAGGTCTCGCCGCTCGCGATTACCTTCCCGACAACTGCAGTCGGCGGAATCACGACGGCATCGCTCACGATCTGCAATACGGGAGTCTCGAACCTGACGATCTCCGACATCGTCGTCGATCCGGCCGGGGGGCCTTTCTCGGTCTCCGAGTTGACGGATGATACGCTTGCACCGGGAGAGTGCGTTACTCTCACAGTGTCGTTCGCACCGACATCGGCGAGCAATTTCGCCGGTTCGATCACGATCACTTCCGACGATCCCTCTGCTGACGATGTGGTAGTCACGCTTGCCGGCACTGCGATCCTGGGTGTCATCAACGTCAACGTCACCACTCTCCTGATTCCACAGACGCAGGTGGGAGGTTCCCGCTCGGCCGTCGTCACGGTGTCGAACCCGACGGCTGTTGCGGTGACGGTCACGCGGACCGACTTCAAGCGCCGCAACAGCTCGAAGGTCACGTTCACGGATCGTACCGATCCTTTCTTCTCTGCTGTTCCGTCCACGTTCACGGTTCCACCGGGAGGTTCGGTGGACGTCACGGTGGTCTTCGGACCCGAGGCGCCCATTCCGACTACGGACACGACCTCGGTCTTCGAGCTGCCCGATCCCGGCTACCTGACTCCGCGCAAGACGCAGACCGACATGACGTTCGTCGTGTCGGATTCGCTCGGGATCTCGAAGACGGTCGCGATCAAGGCGAAGGTGAAGCCGGTTCCCGGCATTACCGGAGGCGGAGCGCCCGATTTCGTCGACAAGCTCGACTTGACGCTCGACACGTTCGACCCCGACAACAACCTGTCCAATGCCCGGTTCGTGTTCCGCAACGAGTCCGAGATCGAGCTCTTCCGGATCGACAACACTCCCGGTGTCGCCAAGGCCACCCGGAAGTTCGCGAAGGGCATGAACATTCCGATTACCTTCACGTTCACGGGCCTGGCCGCCTATGCCGGCAGCCTCCGGTTCATCGATTGCGTCATCGACGACGCAAGCGGTCAATCCACGAACACGGTTCGATTCCGTGTCCGTTACATCAATCCGAAGTCCGGTTCGCCGGTAATGACGCTCGAGCCGTCCTTCATTGGAACTACGGGATTGCGCGGGCTCTCTCCGGCAAGTGTCTTCCTGCCCCCGATCCAGATCGGGCCGAGCCGTCGCTAAGCGGCACATTCCGGCGGGTCCCGATGGCGGGACCCG
>JAJTWZ010000102.1 GCA_021463145.1 Blastocatellia bacterium
GCTCAGCGCGCTCCGCGGTCGCAGAGGAAGCCCGAACCGGGCTCAGCGCGCTCCGCGGTCGCAGAGAGTGGCCGAGTGTGCGGGGGCAGCCTCTGCGGCCGAGAAGGTCGTCTCTCGAGAAACTCCCCTCTACGCCGTTGATTCCAGGTCGTGCGGATTCTGAGTTTCAGACTTCCTTGTCAGTGCAATACCACGAGATGAACTCTGCCGGGGGCGATGAATCCACTACACGCCCTAGAACCCGTCCCAGTTGCCGATGAGCGGAGTTGCGCCGCCTACTCCGAAGGTGTAGACCCAGTCGGCTGCTCCCGAAGTCGTCGAGTTTCGAACGAAGAATGCGCCGGTTGCCGGCACGTAGATGCCGATCGAGTCCGATCCGTCGGCGTTCCAGTCGCCGGCCACCGGCAGGAATCCGCCGCCCCCCGCGCCAAACGAGAACGTCAGATCGGCCGGTCCGGGAGCGTTCGAGTTGCGAAGGAAGAAGAACCCTGTCGCCGGATCGTAGAGACCAATCGTGTCCGTCCCGTTGCCGTCCCAGTCGCCGACGACCGGAAGCATCGTCGACGCCACCGGTCCGAACTGGAATGCCAGGTCGGCTGCGCCCGGCGCGTTCGTATTCTTCAGAAAGAAAGTTCCCGACGCCGGCAGGTAGATACCGATAGTGTCAGGCCCGGCTCCGTCCCAGTCACCGGCGAGCGGTACCGCGCCAGCCGGGCCGAAGCCGAAGACGAGGTCAGCCGCGCCGCCACCGTTCGAGTTCTTCAGGAAGAAATTGCCAGTGGAGTTGTCGTAGATTCCGATCGTCGCGGTGCCATTGCCGTCCCAGTCCGCGCCGAGCGGACGCATCGACGCGACGCCCGATCCGAACGTGAACGCGGAAGCCGCGGGACCGCTCGAGTTCGAGTCTCGGAGAAAGAAGACGCCTCCGCCGTACAGGCCCGGCGTGTCCGGACCGCCGGCCAGAGCAAGTTGCACAGCGCGGAAAGCGTTCACGCGGCCGTAGCCGTAATAAATGCTCTTGCCCTGCGCGTCGTAGGCCCCGAAGCCCGGGTCGATCTTGTCGGCCGACTGTTCGAGCACCGACTTGACCTGACGCCAGGTGAGGTTCGGATTTGCGGACAGGACCAGTGCGCCGACACCAGCGGCAAGCGGGCACGCCGACGAAGTGCCGCCAAAGTTGTTCGTGTAACCATTGTTCGAGCCGTTGAAGTTCGTCGTATTGATCCCCTTCGCTCCGCCGTTGGACGGCGCGGCGATGGACGTCGACGGGCCGAAGCTGCTGTAGCCGGCCTTCACATCCGAATCGGTCGAGGCCGATACCGAAACGACGCCACTGTACGAGGCATAGGTGTTGTTGTTGGCAGTGTCGTTATTGATGTTGCTGTTGCCAGCGGCGAAGAAGATCACGGTGCCCTTGCCGCCTCGCCCATTCGTAGCGCAGTAGTCCATTGCCGTGCGCGTCGCGTCCGGCAGGAGAGTGCCCGTGTTGTCCGGTCCCCAACTGTTCGACATCACGTCGGCGTGGTCCGCCGCCCAGGTGAACGCCGCCGCCTCGGTGGCGTTCGGGGTGAACGTCGACTCGGCGTAAAGCTGGATCGGCACGAGACGGCAGTTCGGCGCGACGCCGGAACCGCCGATTGAATTGTTGCCGGCTTCGATCGCCACACCGGCGGCGGATGTGCCGTGCGTTGTATTGGCGTCGCCGCCGCCAGGATAGGGATCGTCGTCGGAATGCACGACGTCGCGGGGAGAGTGGATCTTGGCGACGCCTCCGTCGAGCGTGACTTGCATGTCGACGTGGTGCCAGTCGATTCCCGTATCGGCGACGGCAACCGAGATCGACGTACTGCCGCGGGTGATGTCCCAGGCCTGATCTGCCTTCACGTCGGCGCCCGCGACGCCCGTGCCGCCTTGCTGCGTGTTCCTCAGGTGCCACTGATTCGGAAACCTCGTGTCGTTCGGCGTGAACATCAGTTTCCGATAGGCGACGAAGTCAGGATGCGAAAACACGCACCGCCCCGTTTCGAACAGGGAGTTGGCGACCATAAGCGCATTGCGTGCCTTTTCTGCCGAGTTCACCCGAAGGTGGAATCCGTTCGGTGCGTACGCGAGCGGTTCGAGGATCGAAAGTCCGTGTGCCGCAAGCATTGCGTCCACATCGGCCGCACTCACGTCGGGCTTGAACTGCACGAGCAGGTCGTCGGTGATGAAAAGCGTCGATTGGTCGCGCTCGATTCCGGGCTCGAAATAGACTGGCAGGAGGCTCGCGCCGGCCGACCTTCCGGCCGCTCCGAGTTCGACCGGCAGCGATGCCGTGTCGTCGACGGTCACCTCGACGAGCCCTCCGGAGCGAACGTCACGCACCGACCGTACACCCGGAATTGCCCTGACCGTGGCCGCGAGTTCGCCCGTTTTGGAAGTCGCCGTAGTCCGAAGGGCGACACGAGCCTTCGATTCGACGATCGGTACCCGCCGGCCCGCATTGTAGTAATACGGACCCGGCGCCTGGGCTCCCGGATCTGAGAGGGGCGCGGCTGGGGCAACCGCAAAGGCGAGAGTCGAGATCATTGCGACCGATGCGAAACGAGCGGCATGAAGCACGTCAGTGTTCTCCTGAATGTATTGAGGGGAAAAACGCGAAGGCTACAGTGAAGCACAGGCCGGTCGAGGATTCCAGACCGGCCCGTCTCGAAAAACACCTTCCACGAGTGCCGAAAAAAACAGTTCGGATCGTCGATCCATCCAGACCCTGCTCTCGTCAGCGCCAGATCGCGATCTGATCCAGTGGCTTGCGGTGGTTGTCGGGCACCATCGCGCCATCGGCCGGAAGGCCTACGGGCATCACGAGCATCGCCTTCTCGTTCACCGGCCTCTCGAGCAACTCGCCGAGGAATCCCATCGGGCTGGGAGTGTGGGTGAGGGTAACGAGGCCCATCATGTGCACGGCCGCGATGAAGAATCCCGCGGCGATCCCGCACGACTCGGGCGTGTAGTAGTACGTGCGCCTGGATCCGTCTTCGTCGATGCCGTAAGCCCGCCGGAACATCACCACCACCCAGGGGGCATCGGTCAGGTGCGGCTTGTGCTCGTCAGTGCCGAGCGGAGCCAGCGCATCGATCCATTCCTGCGGGGCACGGCCGTTGTAGAAGGCCTGCTCTTCCTTCTCCGCGGCTTCACGGATCCGGAGTTTCGTCTCTGCGTCGGAAACCGCCACGAAAGTCCACGGCTGCTGGTGCGCGCCGCTCGGTGCGCTCCCAGCGGTGCGTATTGCCCACTCGATGAGTTCGCGCGGAACCGGTTCGGTCGAAAAGTGACGGGTCGTCCTTCGAGTCTGCATTTCGTCGTGGAAGGCCTTTGCCCGCGCGAGCGACTCGCCTGCTGTGCGCCGGGTGAATCGAAGCGGCACGAACGGGTAGGAGCGGGCGGCCAATTCTCCGCGAATCGTCTTCGGCATCGTTAGTACTCGATTGTCGTCGGATGAGCGCTGGTCGCACGGCCTGGAACCGGCCCGCGACCGCCACGAGAACGCGCGACGAATGATACCGGCAACCGCGACGGTTCCGAACGGGACTCGACGGTGCCGGCTAACGTCCGCCGACGGACTTCTGCGCCTTGAGGATCGACTGGTGAGTTCGAACCGGATCCGTCGAAGCAAGAGCGGACCGGAACGTCGACCATTTTCCGCGGGTGAACCCCTCGGCACGGTTGGTCTTCAGCCGTGTTTTTCCCTTGGCGACCCGCATGAGGTAGTAACTCACCTCTTTGAACACCATCCTGCCCCGTTCCCGGTCGAAGTAACGCTCACGCAGAAGGAACGCACCTACGTCCACGCGGGCGAGACCGCTCTCTTCGAGCACCTCCCGTCGCGCTCCCGTCCGCCGCTGCTCCGATCGCGCGAGTTTGCCTTTCGGAAGCACCCATCGCTCGGACGATCCGGACTTCTTCAGCAGCAGGAGCACCCTTGGGCTCGACTCGGCGGTAACCACGACGCCGCCCGCCGCGTCGATACGGGGCACTGCGATCGAAGCGGGCAGGTTCGAGCAGGCAGCGAACTTCAGCGGAACGCTGTGCGTCTCGATCCGCCCGCTGCCACGATCGTAGAAACGGCTTCCGCGCTCTGCAGCGGCCCGGGCCGAGATTCGAAGGACGATCTTCGCGCCGGGCCCACCTTTCCGCCGGGCGCGGCTCGATCTTTCGAACATCGCGATCGGCTTGCCGCTTACCCGGACAAGCGTCCCGGTGCGGACCGCCAGCCGGACCGCCTTTCGCGACATCGCCGCGTAGAGTACGGCAGGAACCTTCGATGGCTTGAGCTTTGCGCCGTGAGGAGTGCTCATGAAGTTGCCGCAGGGTACTCGTTACGGACGTTCGAGGGAAGGGCGAATTCGGGCTCCGATCTCTGGAAGCCCGTACCTTGACCACGCCATTTTCGCCGACTAAGGTTTGTCGGTTGTATCACCTGAGCAAGGAGGCGCCTCGGGTACATGAGTATCGCGACAAAAAAGGGCGACAAGGGAACGACGGGACTGATCGGTGGAACTCGAGTCTCGAAAAGCGATCTTCGGGTGGAAGCTTACGGGACGCTCGACGAGCTCGGCGCCGCAATCGGGTTCGCCCGTTCCATCACGGACGATTCGGAGGTCGTCGAGATCTCGAAGTCAATCCAGCAGGAGCTGTTTTCGGTCTGCGCGGCGGTCGCGACGGATCCGGAAACTCGACGGAAGGGAACGTCTCCCGTGACGCCCGAGATGGTGGAGGTCCTTGGTGCCCACGTGCTGAGGATCGAGGCAATGCCCGGGATCCTGTCTGACTGGGCCTTGCCTGGCGATCACTCCGCGGCGGCGGCCTACGACGTCGCCCGAACGATCTGCCGCAGGGCCGAGAGACACATCGTCCGGCTCGTCGAGAGCGGCGAACTCGAAGACGCCAGCGTACTGGCGTACGTGAACCGCCTGTCCGACCTGCTGTGGCTGCTCGGCCGCGTCCTCGAGGCGCGTGCCGGTGTGGACTCGGCGCTTCGCACGGGCGGAGGACCGAAGTGGTCGCGTGCCTGGTAGCGTGACCGCGTTTGAACTCAAGGGGGCTTGTTTAATGGTCAGGAATCGGCGAAGTCTCGGGATGCGAGCCGTCGCGGCGCTTGTCGCCACATTGGCTCTTGCCGTCACGGTGACGGCGCAGTCTCGAACGAGAACAGTTGCTACCTCGGGAGATGCCGCGCCAGGTGGAGGCACCTTTACTCCCACGATCGACCGTATCGTGGAAAAGGGCCTTCCATCCATCGTCGACGGCACGATCGTTTTCGGTTCGGACGTTCTGCTCAACGGACAGACCGTCTACGCCGTCTTCATCGAGCGCAATCGCGCTCTGCAGACCGTCACCCGTGTCGGAGCTCCCGCCCCCGGAGGCGACACGGTCCAGGACATCGCGCATTTTGCTGCCGATCGCTTCGGCAATGTGTTCGCAACGATTCGCACTGGAGCGGGAACCAGCCCCGATCGCGTGCTCGGTTATACATTCGGAGTGCTCGACGACATCGCGCGCGTTGGCGACACGATTCCGGGTAACTTCGCAATCACCTCCTTCGGTCCGTCCGTTGCCGCGGACGCGCTCGGCGGCTGCTACGTCCAGGTCGGCTACAGCGCCACCGCCGGCAGCAGCGACACTGCCTTGCTACACATCAGGAGCGACGGCACGTTCGAGATCGTCGCATCCACGGGAATGGCGGCGCCTGGCGGGGGCAGCTTCGGCGGTATTTCGCCTGCGACCTTTGCTTCCAACACGAGCGGGCTCGTGGTCTTCGCCGCGACGTTGATTGGAGCACCCGTGCCGGGTGCGCTGTTCGCCGGACGAGCCGGAAACCTGCTTCGCATCGACGCCGGCTCCGATGCATTCCCGAACATCTCCATTGCCGACAACGATGACGCCGAAGTCGCGTTCATGAACCCGTCGACGCCTGGCATCCGGATGTCGAGTCTCACCGGGATTGCCACGTTCGTCCAGAACGGTATGACCGCCCCGCGTTCGGTCGGGACCGTCAACTTCGGCCCGTTCACCGTCGGACTCTCGTCCGACGACGAGGGCTCGATCTTCTTCTTTGCGCCGATTCAAGGCGACCCGGATCGCGGAGCCGGCTTGCTTGCGAAGGATCGATTCACTGGCGCCGTCTCGTCGATCGCCCTGCAGGGAGATCCGGCCCCGGGTGACGTCAGCGGCGTTTTCGGCCTATTTGCGCTAGCGGCCAATCGCCCTGCTCGCATCGCCAACGACGATGGCCGGGTCGTGTTCGCGGCAACTGCTGGCAGTCCGTCCGACAAGACGGGAATCTTCACCACCCTGAACGCGCCGGACGGCCTGGTGCCGACCGTTGCCTCGGCTCAGTTCAAGGGATCCAAACTAGTGGTCAATGGCGCCAACTTCGAGCCGGGCGCGAAGATCCTCGTGAACGGCAACGTGCTCAACGACACGAAGAACAACAAGAAGTTCCCGACGGCGAAGTTGCAGGCAAAGTCGGGGTCGTCGGCGATCGCCCCCGGGCAGACGGTCGCAATCACAGTCAGGAACCCGACCGGATCGGTCTCGGCGGCGCTCAGCTACCGTCGTCCTAACTGACAATGACGAAACCGGGGACGAACGCTGGTCTCGCTATCCGTGACTCGCTTTCGTCCCCGTTGAACGACTGATGGCCCTCGCCCTCGCCATCGACATCGGCACATCGTCCGTCAGGGCGTCGCTCTGGAACGAGACGGGAATGCGCGTCGGCGAGGTCGCGCGTCGCCCGGTTGCATTGAGCGTGACCGAGGGCGGTGCCGCAGAAATGGATCCTGACGGCCTCGTTCGCGCCGTAGCCGAATGTCTGGACGAAAGACTGGACAGCGCGGGAACCGACGCCTGCCAGATCGTTGCGGTTGGTACGTCCTGCTTCTGGCACAGCCTGGTCGGTGTCGACGGCGAGGGACGGGCCGTCACTACGTTGACGACCTGGGCCGACTCGCGCGCTCGCGACGTTGCCGCGAGGCTCAGGCGCGAGACTGACGAACGCGCGTATCACTTGCGGACGGGAGCAATGCTCCACTCGAGCTACCCGGTAGCGCGGATTGCCTGGCTGAGGGAAACCGACAAGCTTGCTTTCGGCGGAGTCGAACGGTGGCTGTCTTTCGCGGACTACTTGAATACCCGGCTGTTCGGCATCTGTGCCACCTCCATCTCGATGGCGTCGGGAAGCGGGCTTTACGATCCGAACTCCATGGATTGGGACGATGCCGCGCTCGAACTCGCCGGAATTGCTCGTGGGAATCTGGCGCCGGTTCGGACCGAGCCGCTCTCCGGATTGACCGATAGGTTCGCGCGACGCTGGCCGGCGCTTGCGGTCGTGCCCTGGTTTGCGGCGGCCGGCGATGGCGGTTGCGCGACGATCGGCAGTGGATGCATTGGCCCGGAACGGTTCGCGCTGACGCTCGGCACTTCGGGCGCGTTGCGAGTCGCGCTGGAAGTGGCGTCGTTACCGATCCACGAGTCACTATTCGCCTACCGGATAGACGAGAGGTGCTGGGTTGCCGGTGGAGCACTCAGCGAGGGCGGAGGCGTCCTGTCCTGGCTTTCATCGCTTCTCGGTCTGACGCTCGGCCCCGAGCTCGACGCCGAAGTTGGAGCGATGGCGCCGGACGATCACGGCCTCACGATCCTTCCGTTCGCGAGCGGCGAACGAAGCCCGGGCTGGCGGGACGACGCGCGGTTTGCCGTCACGGGAATGTCCGCCGGCTCCGGTCCTGTTGCGATCGCGCGGGCTGCGCTAGAATCGGTCGCTTTTCGCTTCCAGCTCATTGCAGAAAGCCTGAGGGAGGCAGTCCCCGAAGCGGCGGAGATCGTCGGCTCGGGCGGCGCACTTCGCGCGTCGCCGGCGTGGAGCCAGATACTCGCCGACGTCCTCGGGATGCCGCTCCTGGTTCCGGATTCCGACGAGGCGTCGAGTCGAGGCGCCGCTCTGCTCGCGCTCGTGGCGACAGGCGATGCGCGGTCGCTCGCCGGCATCCCGGGGCTTTCGGGCCGGCTATTCGAGCCGGATATCGCTCGACGCGAGGCGTATTGCGCGGCAGCGCGCCGTCAGCAGGCACTTTACGACGCCATCATCAAGTGACACAGGAGAACAGCACAGTGGTACCACGTCTTGCGGCCACCAGTTCAGACGAGCTCGATCTGATTCGCATCAACACCATCCGCATGCTCGCGGTCGACGCGGTCCAGCAATCGAATTCCGGGCACCCCGGAATGCCGATGGACTCGGCGTCCATGGCGTACGTTCTATGGACGCGGCATCTGCGTTTCAACCCTCGAAATCCGGGATGGCCAAACCGCGACCGGTTCGTGCTCTCTGCCGGCCACGGCAGCATGCTCCTGTACTCGTTGCTGCACCTGACGGGCTACGACCTCTCACTCGACGACATCAGGAATTTCCGGCAGTGGGGCAGCCGGACGCCTGGCCACCCGGAGTACGGACATACGGCCGGCGTGGAAGTCACGACGGGGCCGCTCGGCCAGGGGTTCTCGCACGCAGTCGGAATGGCCATCGCCGAGGCGCATCTGGCGGCTCGCTACAACCGGCCCGGGCACCAGGTCGTCGAGAATCGAACTTATGTAATTGCGAGCGACGGCGACTTCATGGAGGGCGTCGCGAGCGAGGCGGCGTCGCTTGCCGGACATCTCAAACTCGGGCGCCTCGTCGTGCTCTACTCAGACAACCGCATCACGATCGAAGGTTCGACGGACCTGGCCTTCACCGAGGACGTCGGCGACCGTTTCCGCGCTTACGACTGGCACGTCCAGCGTGTCGACGGGAACTCGATTGCGGAAGTCGACGAGGCGATTCGAAAGGCGAATGCGGAGACGACGCGGCCGTCGCTGATCGTCGCTCGCACCCATATCGGCTATGGCAGCCCGAATCGACAGGACACGTCGAAGGCGCACGGAGAACCGCTCGGTGACGAAGAGACGAGGCTGACCAAGGAGAACCTCGGCTGGCCGCTCGAGCCGGCGTTCTACATTCCCGACGAGGCGCTCCAGTTCTTCCGCGAAGCCGTCGGCCGGGGTGCGGCGCTCGAGTCCGAGTGGGAGGCCGCTTTTGCGAATTACGCCGGCGAGTATCCCGAACTGGCGGCGGATTTGCGCGGCCGTCTCGAGGGCCGGGTGCTTCCGGAGGGTTGGGACGCGGAGATTCCGCAGTTTCCCGCAGGCCCCGGGCTCGCCACCCGAGCCGCATCGGGGAAGGTGCTGAATTCCATTGCGAAGCGCGTTCCGGCACTGGTTGGGGGATCGGCCGATCTCGCCGGTTCGAACAACACGCATCTGGACGGCGAAAGCGACCTGCAGGCGGAGTCGATGGCCGGGCGCAACATGCGCTTCGGCGTCCGCGAACACGCGATGGGCGCGGTACTGAACGGGATGGCTCTCTCGAAGGCGTTCATTCCGTACGGCGGCACGTTTCTGGTCTTTTCGGACTTCATGAAGCCGGCGATCCGTCTCGCTGCGTTGATGCGGCAGCACGTTGTCTACGTATTCACTCACGACTCGATCGGGCTCGGCGAGGACGGTCCCACGCACCAGCCGATCGAGCAATTGGCATCGCTGCGTTCGATCCCCAACGTGCTCGTGATCCGTCCGTCAGACGCCAACGAGACGGCCGAGGCCTGGAGAGTTGCCGCATCGCACACTGGCGGGCCGGTGGCGCTCGTACTCACGCGACAGAAGGTGGCAACGGTCGACAGGACCGCCCTTGGCGCCGCGAGCGGCCTGGCGAATGGAGCTTATGTTCTGCGGGAAGCCGAGGGTGGAACGCCGGACGTGATTCTCATCGGCACCGGATCGGAGGTCCACGTTGCGCTCGGTGCGGCGGAGACGCTCGCGTCCTCCGGGGTCAAGGCGCGCGTCGTGAGTATGCCAAGCTGGGAACTGTTCGATCGCCAGCCGGCCAACTATCGCGAGTCCGTGCTGCCTTCGTCGGTAACAGCGCGTGTTTCGGTCGAGGCCGCTGCGGGTTTTGGCTGGGAGCGCTATGTCGGGTCGCGGGGAAGAACGGTCTCGATGGCAGGCTTTGGCGCATCGGCGCCGATAGAGGATCTCGTTCGCGAATTCGGCTTTACGGCCGAGAATGTCGCTTCGGTGGCGAAGGAGGTTCTCGCCGGCTCATAGGAAGATCGCCGGCTCTGCGAACGGGGACTTTCGTATAGAGGGCCGCGAGGAAGCGGCCCTCCGTACGTCCACACCGCTAGACCTTCTTGATGCTCTGGGCGAACTTCTTGAAGTCTTCGAAGTGCTTCTTGTTTCCTTCTTCGTTGGCAACGGAGAGGAAGAGGACCGGCTTCTTCGCCTGGATGATGTCGACGGACCACTCGACGTCCTCGCCGTCGATGTTCCCGGTTCCCCCGACGGTCACGCCGGGCATTCCGTTGACTTCCTGCTCACGAGCTTCGTTCGTGATCTTGGCGTTCTTGATGACCTTGCTGACCTCGTCGTCGATGGCTTTCACGGTTGCTTCGAGCGACGACTCTTCGGACACGATCACGAAGATCGCGAGCGCTTCGTCAGGCGCCGTAATCACTCCTTGATCGCCTTCAGGTTCGAACTTCCACCCTTTGGGTATGACGAACGAAACACCGCCTTCCTGGTGTGTGAACAGTTCACCTTCGTCGGACGAGGTCCTGGCGGCCGTCGTGTTCGTGTTCGAAACCGGCGCGGCATTCGAATTGGTGGGTTTCGTCGCGTTGGCGTTCGCCGGGGCAGTGCCGGCTCCCTTGCCGCACGCGACGGCGAGAAGCAGCAACAGCGATACCGAAAGAAGCGTATGGGGCTTTCTCACGTAGTTGTCTCCTGGAAGTGGGGATTCCATCTCGGACGGCCCGGACCGGTCGAAGAACGACGGAAAACCGCGCGCCCGATGTGAAGTCGCCGTACGATGCGCTCACCGCCTCGACAAGTCAAGACGGAAGCAAGGGGACTGTTCGGCCTTGGCCGCCGGGCCGGCCGCGAATAGACTGCCGGCCACGCAGTTCACGCCACCAATTCAGGAGGACTCCAATCGTGAGCACGCCCGATATCGTCGTATGCGCGGATCGCGACGCCCTCAATCTCGAGGCCGCCAACCGGTTCGTCGAGCTTGCGGAAGCCGCCATTGCCGAACGCGGGCGATTCATGATCGCCCTATCCGGAGGTTCGACCCCGAAGGCACTGTTCGAACTGCTCGCCTCTGACGTGTGGAAGGATCGCGTCGACTGGGGCCGCGTCCACCTGTTCTGGGGTGACGAGCGGGGCGTTCCAAAAGACCATCCCGAAAGCAACTTCGGCATGACGAATCGGGCGCTGATCGCACACGTGGACATCCCCGAAGAGAACGTCCATCGAGTGAAGACCGAGGGTGGAACTCCCGATGAAGTCGCAGCGGCGTACGCTGACGAGCTGCGTGCCGCTTTCGGTCTGGAGGCCGGTGGCGTTCCCCGGTTCGACCTGATCCATCTCGGACTCGGCGACGACGGACACACGGCGTCGATGTTTCCCGGCACGACGGCAATGCACGAACAGGTGAAGCTCGTCGTGGCGGTCTGGGTCGAGAAATTCCAGCAGCATCGGATCACGACCACGCCGGTCCTGATCAACAACGCCGCGGAGGTTCAGTTCCTGGTGGCGGGATCGTCGAAGGTGGACGTGCTGCCACAGGTGATTTCGGGGGCTTACGAGCCGGACCGCCTGCCGTCCCAGACGGTCAGGCCTTCATCCGGCGAGTTGAGGTGGCTCGTCGACCGCGACGCGGCGGCGAAGCTCGAGTGAAGAGCTTGTCTAATTGATGTACACGTCGAGCTCGTCAGCCCGCTTGTAGACCGCGAGCCCGAGTATTGCAGCCACCATGATGCTCACGAAGAACGCGACCATCCCCTGGAGAATGCTCCCCGAGAGGTAGCCGAAACCGATCGCAACCGATCCCAATGGCTTCACGATCGGCTCGATGAGTCCAAGCATGGAGTGAATGACGATACCCGCGACGTAAATGAAGGCGGCCATGAAATAGGCCTTTACGTAGACGGTCCCCATCTTCCACATCGTGACGAGTCCGACCATCGGGTTCAGCGTCGACAGGAAGTCGGCCGTGTACCCAGCCACCAGCAGCGCCATCGGGTAATAGAAAATCGCCCACAGGATCGCCAGGATGATGGCGATGCCGATGGCGCCGAGCGCCAGGACGTTGAAGCCTCCTTCTTCGTCCATGAGGCTACCGGCGTTCCCCCCAGCCAACAGGATCACCGCGATCAGTGGACCGAAAGAGATTAGCGTCACCGCGATTCCAGTCTTGATCGCATCCCAGATGAGGTCGATCGGATCGCTCAGATCGGGCGCCGGTCCATCCTCGTAGCGGCCTCGCGCAACACGGCGGATGGTGCTCGACATGTAACCGAACAGCAGTCCCGCACCCAGCGCGCCGCCGTACCATCCGAACAGCGTGACTATGCCGTACAGCAGGCCGGCGAGGAGCATTGCCACGGGATCCTTGAACGGATAGACGATTGCGGCTCCGAAGTCATTCATGCCGAAGCCGGAATAGCGGTCCGCCGATTTCCTGAGTTGCGCCGTCGCTTCGGCATACGGCCGGCAGAGCTGACCGCAAAGCGAGCACACCGCCGTATTGCTGTAGCGCTTTACGCACGTATTGCAGAGCGCGGCCCTGCAACCCTGGCACATGAACTTCGCCGGCGCCATCGTGTGCGTGACGCAGGTAGCGCCGCCCACAGTTGCTCGCTGTTGTGCGTAGTGGTCGGGCGTCGTGCCGTACGCCTGCGCCTCCGGACCGGCATACATCGTGCCGGAGTCCTGTTGCCAGTTCGTGTCCGTACCCTGCACCGAGTCGTATGACGACCGGTTCGATCCCGATGCGTGGTCCCAGGAAGAGCCCTGGTTCTGGTTCGACTCCCAGGAGCCGCCGCCGTGTCCAGCTTGTGTCGCATTGCCCCAGGAAGCGTTCGGCGCATTGCCCCATGACTGATCCGCGGTCGGCGTATAGGAAGAAACCGGGTCTGTCGGCAGGGTTGCACTTGGATCGAATCCCGAGAACAGTGACCGGAAGGCCGGCGCTCTGCCCGCCTCGATCGGCTTGAGCGCTCCCTTCTGCACGCGGGTCTGTGCCGAAACGTAGCCGTCAAGGATCCACGCCTTGACGGTGTCCGTATCCGCTTCGTACTGCTGGCCGTCGATTTCGACCAGCCACAGGTCGGTAGGGTTCTCCATTGGGGGTTCCTCTCGGGCGCTGAAGGGCTCCGGGCACGAGGGCCGAGACGATTCCGAGTCTAGTTGATCGATTTCTGCAAGTGAAGCGGGACAGCGCCACTGTCCCTTCCGACGCTCGAATTGCATCCGGGTTCCCGGCATTCATTTGCCTGATACCAAATGTGGCCTGCTCCGGAGTCCGTCCCAGTTCGCGGCGATCTCAGTGGGGCCGGCCGGACCGTAACCGGAGGCGAGGTCGGCCGCACCGCTCGAGTTCGAGTTAGGGAGGAACCACGTCCCGGAAGCGGGCAGCTAGATGCCGACCGTGTCCGTTCCGTCGTCGTTCCAGTCGCAAGACGAGATCGACGTCGTGGTGGACGGCACGACGGCGTTACCAGCCGTGTCGCCTGGGTCGCTGTCCCAGTCGCCGGCGAGCGGCACGAACGAACTCGGACTGTCGCCGCAGCCGAAGGCCTCGTCGTCGGCACCGGCCCAGTTGTCGCGCGACCTGGACACGAAGGTCATCGTCCCAACCGCGGAGCGGTCGCACCCAACGGCGAAAGCGTGCGAATTGCAAGCAAGCCGAAGTGACCCGAGTCTGCTTGACCGGAGCGACGGTGCGACCGCTCCGCGGTCGGGACGGTGCGGGTGGGCGATTCCGCGGGTCGCGCCGCGGCTCGTTGCACTCGCCGCGCGCGACCCACGGATATTACATCGACCGCTCCGCAGTCGCAGAGGAAGGCCGAACCGGGCTCAGCGCGCTCCGCGGTCGCAGAGGATGGCCGTGACGCGGTGACCGCGAAGCGGTCACAGACGATAGTTCCCCACACGCCTGCGGCGTACCCCCTGGGAATGAACGGGCGGAGTGCAGGCGTCAGCGCACGGCCGTGTTTCATAGCAGGCCGAACCGGGCTCAGCGCGCTCCGCGGTCGCAGAGGGTGGCCGTGACGCGGTGACCGCGAAGCGGTCACAGACGATAGTTCCCCACACGCCTGCGGCGTACCCCCTGGGAATGAAACGGGCGGAGTGCAGGCGTCAGCGCACGGCCGTGTTTCATAGCAGCCGGGGGTCACGGCGGTGAGCCAAGCGATCCGCCGTGCCCCCCGGTCAGCCCACCCTCATCGTCCCGACCGCGGAGCGGTCGCACCAGGCGTCGAAAGCGCGCGTATTGCAGGCAAATCGAAACGATCCTGGCGCGCTTGACCGGAGCGAAGGTGCGACCGCTCCGCGGTCGACGCGTTGGGGTTGGCGATTCCGCGGGTCGCGCCACGGCTCGTTGCACTCGCCGCGCGCGACCCACGGCTGCTATGAAACACAGCCGTGCGCTGACGCCTGCACTCCGCCCGTTTCATTCCAGGGGGGACGCCGCAGGCGTG
>JAJTWZ010000103.1 GCA_021463145.1 Blastocatellia bacterium
GTGTTTCATAGCAGCCGTGGGTCGCGCGCGGCGAGCGCAGCGAGCAAGCGCGCGACCCGCGGAACCGCCCGCCGCCGCCGTACCGACCGCGGAGCGGTCGCATTGTCCGTCCCAATGCGCGTCGGTGGCGACGCAATGGACGTCTTGTCCCGGCAGAGAGGTATCTCTCTTTAGCCGAATATCGAGATTAGTGCGGTTCGAACTGCAAACCCAATGCGACCGCTCCGCGGTCGGCGCATCTGGGTTCCGGGTTCCGCGGGTCGCGCGCTTGCTCGCGGCGCTCGCAGTGCGCGACCCACGGCTATTATATCGACCGCTCCGCGGTCGCGGACCCGTTTGCCAATCGGAAGGTCAAACTCGAAGCATTTCCACGTTGACAGGCAACACCGTTGCTCCGGCGCCTAAGAATGGCCCGCGAACCCGAAACGCTGCTCGTTTCGCCCGAGGGGATGCGCCGCAGGCGCGTGGGGAACTGTAACGAAACCTCTCCGTATTCCTCGAGTCGCAATGCCGCGTGAACGAGTCGTCATCGCATTCTTCCAGAGCGCCGTAGGCGCGAAAGAACCGTAGCCCACGGCGTAAGCCGTGGTTCAGCAGGCAGAAATCGATCGAAGCCCGCAAGGGGCGAAACAGGGCCACGGCCCTCGCGCGTTCGCGTTCTTCTTTCGCCCCTCCGGGGCTTGACCGAACTCCGCCACAATACCCACGGCTTACGCCGTGGGCTCTGGTGCTTTCGCCCCTACGGGGCTCTACCGAAACAGGCCGCCGACCCACCGGCTGTTACGAAACACGGTCTTGCGTGTCAGGCGGCGTCCGGGAATTCTGACTTTTCCTCGATTGTCACGTTGACACCAAGTGCTGCGAGCTTGCGCACCAATCGCTCTCGCTCGCACCATTTTACGAGCGCCGGATCGGCATAACCGCGAAGCGGTCACAGCCGCGCCCCCCGGGGGCCGACTTTTTGCGACCGGGCTCCGGCGCGGGAAAGTGGCGCTCGATAGTTGCTCCGCCCTCGAGTGGAAACACCGGGCGTGCCAGCCAGGTCCGTCGCATCGTCCTGTCGTGGTCGTGGCAGGTACAAGTGCTCGGCGCCTCACCTGTCCACATTGGACTCGACCTCCACGACGAGACCTGTCACAGGTAGATGGATCCAGCGACCCAGCACCGGCTTGCCGGTTGCGCCGGCGATGGCGGCCGAGTAAGCCGCAAGTTGCGGCGCGTGCGACCGCGCGCGCTCGATCGCGTCCGCAGCGGAACCGGGGAACGACTTGTGGTCGATGACGACCCAGCCGCCGGCCGTCTCGAGCGCGAGGTCGCACGAGCCCCGCACCGTGCTGCCGTCTTGCATCCGGTGTTGCAGCGGCAACTCTCGATGCCAGGTCGCCCCCGGCCATCTGCCCTCGATCCAGTTCCGTAAGGCGTCTCCAGCGGCCAGAAGCGACTCTGGCGACAGCGCACCGGCTACGTCCCAGCCTTCGAGCAGTCCGGTTGCCATCTCCAGCCGTTCGATCGGATCGAGTCCCTCACGGTCGGCGGCAAGGAAACCGTGAACTGCGTTCCCGAGGTCGTCCATCCTGGGCGACCCGGCGAGTTCAACGCGAGCCCCCATCGTCTCGGGCGCGCCGATCGAGACGTTGACCGCCCCCAATTCCGGAGCCGCGCCATCGCCCGAAGGCTGAATCCACCTCGGCGGGTGAGCTATCCGGCCGGCTGCAACGTAGGTCGTCCCAGTCGAGACCTTGCGGTCGCGAGCCTCCGCCGGCGCACAGCGCCGCACGCGCGCCTTGACCGGCTTGGTTCCCCAGTCGAGCGACACGTACTCCTGGTCATCGGGGGCCGGCGGCACGGCCAGCGTGCGCCTTGGAACCGACAGCCGAGCGAGCAGCCCGGTGTTGGCCTTAGAGGTGCGAGCCGCAAGCACGACGCAGTCGCGCGCACGCGTCCAACCGACGTAGGCAACACGCAGGTTCTCGCGCTCGGCCACACCTGCCGCCAGCGCCGCCGCTCGGTGGCCAGCAACGCGGGCGTGGAACTCGGACTTGGTCTGCTTCGCCTGATATGGGTTCGGCCAGTAGCGCACCAGGCGGCCACCGAGCGGATCGGCAAGGTCGATCCGGACCCGGTCCGACTCGACGTGCACGCCGAGCGCTCTCGCCGTCCTCTCGCTCTCGGTGTCCAGCAGCACGACAACCGGCCACTCGAGTCCCTTTGCCCGATGCCAGGTCGACACCGTCACGGCGTCCGCGCCCTCGTTTGCAGGCCGCCCGTCGAGTTGCCCGTCCTCCACGTCCTCGAGGAAGGCGTTGAGTCCCCACGGCGTCGCCGCGCGGCCCTCCCGGGCAGCTATCGCCGTGTACTCGACCGCAAGCGCACGAACCGCATCGACGTTCGCGATGCGCTCGCCGGGGTCACCCCACGAACGGCAGAGGTCACGGAGTCCGAGTGCCTCGACCGTCAGGTCGAGCGCGTCCAGTGCGCCGGCTATCGGGTTGCGAGCTCGAACGGTTTCGAACTCGACGAGCTCGGGGGCCAGCGGGCATTCTTCCGGCTGCGCGAGCGCGGATGTCAGCCACGCGCCCGGATCTTCAGGATGGCACAGGATTCTCGTTAGCTCGGCCTTCGCGAGACTGTCGGCCGTATTCGCCCAAAGCCTCAAACCCGCCCGGAGGACGATCGCCTCCGGCGTCGCAAAGAGCCCCGCCCGCTCGACCGATGCCTGCAATCCGATATCCGCAAGCGCCGCCGCCAACGCAGTGCACCTGTCGTTCGTGCGGCACAGCACCGCAACGTCGCCGGCGCGGGCCAGACGCGATGCCCCCGGGTTGGCCGCGTCTCGTATCCTGAAGCCATCGCTCTCGAGGAGATTGCTGACTCCGTCAGCAACGGCCGCGACGTCCTCGCCGATGTTCTTCGATGCCAGCTGCCAGAACTCGAGGCACGGGTCGAGGTCCGGAGTGCCCCCATCGTCGTTCGCGCCGATCCGCACTCGTGCTTCTGGAATGCCGCGTTCTTCAAACGGTGCGACGAATACGTCCGAAGTCAACTCGACGAGTTCCTTGCGGCTGCGATACGAAACCTCCAGCGTTTCGGGCTCATCGCCCTCCAGTAACGACTCGATCGCAGCATCCATCAGGTCCGGATCGGTCCCGCGGAACCCGAATATCGCCTGCTTCTGATCGCCGACCCAGACGTTGCGCGGCGAGAGGCCCCCTAGCGCGAGGAAAATCGCCAACTGGATCGGGCTCGTGTCCTGGAACTCGTCGACGAGCACGAGGTCGATCGACCCCTCGAGCCTTTCAGTCAGACCAGGTGAGCGGAGTACCTCGAGAGCAAGCACTTCCTGATCGACGAAGTCGATTGCGCCCATGTTGGCTTTGTGATCGGCGTACGCGCCGAGGGCTTCCGCCGCCAGGTCGAAAACGGACTGGATCGCCGCGTGGCAATCAGCTCGAAGCCCCGCCGAACGGGCGTGCCGGGCCGCGGCCGACTTTACCGGCTCGAATGCCGCACGAGACTTCGCCCCTGGTTCGGCGCCAGTCAGCGACTGCCACTTGTGCCACGAGAGACTGCCTGCACTTTCGATACGGTGGAGGGCCGCCCTGCACTCCTCAACGACACCGGCGGAGACCTTGGTCCCATCGCCGAGCGACGGGAAGATCTCCAGAAACGCTTCCAAGGCAGAACGGAGGTCTCCGATCACGGCTCCGGACGTGACATCGTCGGAGGGATCGCACAGCAGTTCGTCGAACGCCTCGATGCCTCGGGCGGCACAGGCCCGGAGAGCCGGCGGCGCTATGTTGTTCTCACGCGCCCGACGAATGACGGCCTCGACGTCTTTCTGCCAGTCGAGGTCGACCATCCGGTCCTGCAGGTTCACAAGTCCGTCCGCGCGACCGGTCCCGAGCACGCCAGACGTTGCGCGCCGCAACTCCAGCTCTGCCTCGGTCTCGTCGAGAACGCGCAGATCCGGCGGCAATCCAAGATCGAACGCGAAGTCGGTAACGAGCTGGCCGCAAATGCTGTTCACCGTGCCGATGCGCGCCGCGCCCAGCCGCCGTGCTTCGTCAACCAGACCTGCCTCGAGCAGCCGCCTCCGTACTCGCTCGCGCAGCTCGGCCGCGGCCTTGTTCGTGAACGTCGTCGCGACAATGGCTTCGGGCCGGGCCTGATGCGAAACGATTGCGTCGTGCAGCAACTCCGCCAGCTTGTATGTCTTCCCCGTACCGGCGCTTGCCGAGACGATGTCCACTCTCCTCATTGCGCCACCTCGATCGATCGGCCACACAGCACTCCGAATTCGCAATAACGGCAAGGCGATGGCAGCTGGAGTCTGCCTTCCTCGTCGATTCCGGCATCGAGCTCGCTTGCATCCGCTTCGCCGCATCCCCGCGCGGTCAGGAGGCCCTTCGAAAGATGTTCCACCTCCGCGAGGACCGCTCTCTCGAGCGCTTGCCAGGTGACATCCGGCGCCGGTCCTTTCTCTGGGCGCACACCCCTCACCGCGTGCCCGTCAGTCGTCAGCCACCGCCGATCGGCGAGGATGTAATAGGCCACGGCCGGCGTGCTCTTCCAGGCGCCGGTCCCGACGATTCGCCAATAGACCGCCAGTTGATATGCGGCTCCGAGCTCGAGTTCCTCGCGCCGGCAACTGGTCCCGCCCAGTTTCAGGTCCACGATGAGCGGCGGATTCTCGAGAAGGAGGTCCAACCGTCCCGTCAGCGTAGTGCCGAGAGCTTCGGTCGAGAAGCTCGACTCCGATCGAACCGCTCCGCCCCGGCTTCCGACTTCCTTCAGCAGCCCGACAGCGCTCGTCCGGACCAACTCGCGGAGCGACGCAAGGCTCTGGTCCGCGCCGGCGAGATACAACGCCGCGGCAAGTCTTGGCGCGTCGCGGTCGAACGCATCCAATACCGCCCGGTCAAGAGCGTCGTCGCGGAGATCGTCACGGAAGCCGGCCGATGAGATCACCCGGCTGATAACCTCGTGCGCCAGCTTCCCACGCAGCAGCGCGGAATCAGGCGACGGAACGCGCGCGGCGAGACCTGACGAGACCCTGGCTCCATAGGCGACCGCGTACGCGAAGTTGCAGCCGACAAGCTTTCCGAGGCTGCTTGCGGATTCTCGTTCTCGCAGCGCGACAAGACCTTCGGGGATCTTGACATCGCGAACCGGAACCGGCACGCATCGCGGTTCGCATTCGATCCTGGCCGGAACCGTCACGGAGCGAGGCACCTCGACTTCCATCGCCGGGACTGCGGCCCTGTCCGGCCGGTTCACGCGTGCGACGATCTCGTCCCACGCCGGATGAGCGAACTCGGCGTCTCCGTCGGGCCGGCGCCGGGGGCAGACGAGCAGGAGCGAGACGGAGGTCTCTTCGAACGGCCGGCTCCATCGCAACGCCGCCTGGCGCGCCTCGTCGCCAGGGTCGGGAAGCTCCACACCAGCCGATGCGAGCGCGGCGTGCTCGGAGGGCGACAACAGGATTGTCCGGTGCCGGTGCACCGAAGACTCCGTGAAGTCCCACCAGATGACGATATCGGCCGGCCCGACGATCGCGCCCGGGCGTGCCACCGAATTGATCCCGGCCTGGGCCTCGAACAGGTGGCTTGCGCCGGCCGATGCGGTTGCGCGGGCCAGGAGCCGGATCAATTGCGGCTCGCCGGCAATACCGGAGCCGAGATTGGATGCGAACCGCTTGACCTCTTCGACCTGCCGGTGCGCGGCCGCAATGGCAGCGGCGTCAGCACGGCTCGAGGGTGAGAGTCGTGAAAGCCATCCATCGACGAGGTCTGCGCGCTCGTGAATCGCGTCAGCGCCGTATTCTTCGCGACGATCGGCGGCCGGACGAAAAATCGAGCCGATGAGCTGGGCGGCCTCTTCTCGACCGGATGGATCCTCGATTCGATCGAGGTAGGACTGCAGGCCATCGCGCCATCCATCGCTGTCGACGGCCGGCCATTCGGATAGCGCCGCGGCGAGTCGCCAGCCGATCGCCGCGGGGATCGGACTGCGGCGGAGAGTCAACAGTTCGATCGCCCGCTGCGGATCGGCAGGCCGCCATCCGAGTTCCAGCACGAGCGGAAGCACCGAGAGCAGCGGGTTCTGCTCCGGAGGGCGGGCTGCGCCGACGGTGGGTACGCCGAACCTGGCGAGTGCGCGGTCGAGAACGGGATCGGAGCCGACGACTACGAGCGACGACGTTGCGTCTACCGCGGCGATCCACGCGGCAACGTGTTCCGCGGCGTCGATTGTGCTGCCGGGCCTGACGAGTTGAAGCGTGTGGTCGCCGGCTGGCTTGAAGCCATCGCGTCTCGAAGCTTCGAGATCGCCGGTTGCCTGGGCTCTGGCGACTTCGAACGCCGAGACCGTCACGCCCCGTGCGCGCAGCGCTTCGAAAACGCGGCGCCACGCGGCGTGAAAGGACGCTTCCGGATCCACGAGCTCGAGCGATTCGATGCCGGGCGAACGAGTCTCGAGTGCGTCCCGGATTGCTTCGAGGCGGTCGGGTATGCCCGGCGATACGTCCGCGGTGACCGTCGCGAGAGCATCGAGTCTGGCCACGCCCGGCGGCTTACCGTTCCACCCGGATGTTCTGAGTTCGTCGCGCCACGCGAGGAGCCGGTAGGAAGTTCCGATCAGGTCGCGCTCGGCCGATCGCGACCAGAATCCCTCCGTCGAAGCAACCGTGGACGATAGAAGTGAAGCCCGTCGATCGCCGTCCGGATGGTGGCCCGACAGACCCAATGCGGTTTCGAGCAGGCCGACGAACCCGGCCGGGCCGGCCCAGGCGACGCCGATGGCGGCCTCGACGCTGGCGAGCGGCCCGGGCCAGGCTCCACCGTCGAGATCGTGACCAAAGACTATTCGCATCGGACCTCCTTCCATTCGCACCCGGCCCCCTCGGCGTCGAAAGGTGCGACCATCCGCCCAAGGCGCGGCATCGTCTCGCGGCGGACATCCGCTTCCGTGGACCGCACGCGACTCAGATCATCCTAGTTCAAGCCCGCCCCTGCGGCCTGCGTGGAGTCAAAGCATAACGCGAGGGGTGGGACATACAATGGGGTATCGAACTGGCATTCGCGATCACGCGCAACACCGAACGGCGGGCGGCGCCATACCGTTAAGTCACGGCGGATCGCCTCGCTGGCCACTTTGCCCCCCGGTGCCACAGTTCGACTACGCTACCCGCTCCGAGTCGACTAGCATTGTCCCGTCGCGGCGTTAGTCTTCCAGATCGTCGCAGGAGGCGCTTCATGGCAATTCGAATCGTCAGGCTTGGATCCGCTCGCTCGCCGCACGAGGGCATCAGGATCGGAACAGTGCGGAGGCCGCCAAGGGGAGTCCCGAAGTCCGAGTTCGCGACGGGAAACTGGTACGACGTCTGGCTTCCCAACCTTGCGCCTGCGGCCGAGACGATCAAACTCTGGAGGGCTGAGCCGACTGCAAAAGAGTGGAGGGCTTTTACCAGGCGCTACCGATCCGAAATGGCCCAGCCCGACGCCAGCCGCTTGCTCGACGTGCTGGCGGCTCTGTCGCACGACTCGAACTTCTCGGCCGGTTGCTACTGCGAAGACGAATCCCACTGCCACCGGTCCATCCTGCGCCAGTTGCTCGTCGACCGTGGTGCGGACGTTGTTCAAGATTCGTGAAGCCGGTAGCCGCCATCTGACGTGGGCGCGACGGGAGGGCGTAGCTATCGCGACTCAGGAAGACCCCGCCGGCGGCCTGGAATCCACGCCACACGGCGGAACTGCGCTCCTGTCGGGTCAGGAATGCCGCCCGAAGGCCGGTTTCTAGACTGCCGCAACACCGCGCGAAGCAATCAGCCGGTCGAGCTCGTCCTTGAGCCTGTCCAGGATCACGTCGTACCCGTATGCGCCAATGGCTTCCGGTCCCCGTTTCAGGTTCACGAAATTCGGCCCGCACCAGAGCCCGATATCCGCGTCGTCAGTCTCGCCCGGACCGTTCACCCGGCAGCCCATGACTGCGATCGTCACCTGATGCCCCGCCGCATACTTCGTCATCTCCTTGACGTTCTGAGCGAGTTCCACGAATGCGTCGTTCTCCACGCGTGAACACGACGGGCACGAAATGATGTTGAGCCCCTTGTGCTCGAATACCGGAACGCTGCGGAATCGTCCCTTCGCAATGTCGTCCAGGATCTGCCGTCCCACGACGATCTCTTCCTGCTTCAGGTCGTTCGGAAGCGTCAGCGATACCCGGATCGTGTCGCCGATCCCGCGCGACAGGAGTTGCTCGAACGCGATGCGCGTCTTGTAGACCCCGTCCGGCGGCATCCCTGCCTCGGTCACACCGAGGTGCAACGGCACGCCGGGCCGGAGCGCCGCGAAGCGCACGTAGCCCTCGATGACCTTGTTCGGGTCCGAGTCCTTGAGCGACACGACATACTGGGAAAATCCAAGGCCTTCGAGCATGTCGCAATGCTCGACCGCCGACGCGACCATTGCACCCAGGTCGTCGTCGCCGAACTGCTCGTCGAGTTTCGGGTCGACCGACCCGCAATTCACGCCGACGCGAATCGCGCAGCCGTGCGTGCCGGCCACGTCGGCGAGGAATGCGACCTTGTCCAGGACCGGCTTCTCGCGCTCGTGGTGGTAGAGGTGGCCCGGGTTGTAGCGAAGCTTGTCGACGTGAGGCGCCACGATCGCCGCAAGCCGGTAGTTTTCCTGCAGGTCGATGCAGAGGTTGACCGACGTCTCCCTTCGGATGTCGGCAATGGCGTTCGCCTCCGGCTTCGAATCGACCGCTATCCGCACGACGTCGGCGCGGGCCGATTCGAACTGGTGTACCTGTCCGACCGTGGCGGCAACGTCGGCCGTTTTTGTCGCCGTCATCGACTGGATGGCGATGGGGTGCCCGTCGCCGATGGTGACGGAGCCGATGCGGACGGATCGGGTCGGATTGCGCACGGCTTTACTCGGCGCCGACCTCGGCAGCCGTACCGCAGAAGCCAATGTTCTTGTGCGTGCCGTCGCAGTACGGCTTCCTGTCCGAGGCTCCGCAGCGACACAGCGCGAACGGGAGCTTCGGCGGCTCCAGAACGTTGCCTTCGTGGTCAGTAAGCGTCACGTCACCGGTGACGAGCAGCGGGCCATCCTTTCGAATGGTGATCGTCGGTTTCTGTGTCGTATCGGACATCTGGGATGTTCGCTCCTGCGTGCTGAAGTTCGGCGCCGGAACTTGAACGATACCCCGTTCTCCGCGGCGAGTCCTCGCGTTGCCGACACGTACCGCTGCCTGCGGCCGCAACTGCGGCAAGGTCAAAAGGTCACGCCGCGGAGCCTGGGGTCGATGCTCTGCGACTACTGAAGGTTCTTTCTCTCGATGCTGACCTTCGTGCCGCCAGTTGGATTTGTCTCTATGTCGATCTCGACACGGCTCGCGGCCTTCGACACCGTCCATTCGACCTCGTTAGGAAGGTCTTTCTGCTTGACGACGGTCCACCCGCCGTCGGTCACCGACTTCAGGTAGTGCGCCTTGACCTGGGCGACGGTGTCGGCCGTAGTGAACTTCGCCTCGATCTTCGACACGTACTCACCCGGCTTGGCTCCACCAACTTCGTATCCGACGCGCGTTGCCCCAGGATAATCGGGGAAGTCCGGAATCGGTTCGCCAGCGATGCCGGCGCCGGAAGCGGCAGCAGGAGCGGTCGGAGCGGCCGGGGCGTTCGCTGCATCGGGCTGAGCAGGCGCCGCGGTCGGCGTTGCTGGCGCCGAAGGGGCCGTGGGCGCCGTTGCCCCACGATTGCACGCAAGCGAGGCCGCTACGGCGCCCGCCAATACCAGAGCTGTCATTGTCTTATGCATTTTCTCGTCCTCCAGTTGGGCCCGCGTCCCGTTGCGGACCGCGGCAGGATACCACGCGCGCGGGACGGTGGCGGCATTGGCGCTTTGTCGTCCGAACCGGATTACCGGTTGCTCGTGTCCGCGGAACACGATTGCCCTTTTTCCGCCTGCGTCGCCTGCGGCATACTTGCCTGTTCGCGTCGCGGCGAAACCAGTGCCGAGAGCGATGGCGACCGAGTGGAATGTACGAAGGCAGGTAACCGTGAAGGGATTTCTCGAAACACTCAGGGAACGCGTTATCGTGTTCGACGGCGCGATGGGCACATCTATCCAGGCGCGCAACTTGAACGCCGACGATTTCGGCGGCAAGGAGCTCGAAGGCTGCAACGAGTACCTCGTCGTGACGCGGCCGGACGTCATAGCCGACGTTCACGCCGCATTTCTGACGGCCGGCGCCGACGTGATCGAGACCGATTCGTTCGGGTCGGCGTCGATCGTGCTCGCGGAATACGACCTCGGGCACATGGCTTACGACCTCAGCAGGAAGGCCGCCGAGCTCGCGAGGTCGGTTGCTTCGGACTTTTCCACCGAGACGCGTCCCCGCTGGGTCGCCGGTTCCATCGGTCCGACTACCAAGCTTCCGTCGCTCGGAAATATCGGCTACGACGCGATGACAGCGGCATTCGAGGAACAGGCGCTCGGACTTCTCGACGGCGGTTCCGACATTCTTCTGGTCGAGACGTGCCAGGACCTGTTGCAGACCAAAGCCGCGCTCGCCGCCGTGATCCGCGCGATGAAGTCTTCGGGAAGGCGCGTGCCCGTAATGGCATCGGTCACTATCGAGGCCATCGGCACGATGCTCCTCGGGTCGGAGATCGCCTCCGCGCTGACGACGCTCGAGCCGTTCGGCATCGACGTCATCGGCATGAATTGCGCGACCGGCCCGAAGCAGATGACCGACAACGTACGCTACCTCTGCCAGTCCGCGCCGATGCCGGTGTCGGTCATTCCCAATGCCGGGTTGCCCGAGAACGTCGGCGGCCACGCGGTCTACCGCGAGCAGCCGGAGTCGTTCGCTGCCGACCTTCTTCATTTCGTCCGCGATTTCGGTGTCGGGATTGTCGGCGGCTGCTGCGGTACGACGCCGGCGCACATCGAGGCGCTCGCCGGCGCAGTTGGCGGACTTGCGCCCGTCGAACGCACGGCCGACTTTGCTCCGGCGTCGTCCTCGCTCTACATCTCCCAGCCGTACCACCAGGACACTTCGTTTCTGATCGTTGGCGAAAGGGTGAATGCGAGCGGATCCAGAAAGGCGCGCGACCTTCTGATCGCCGAAGACTGGGACGGGCTGGTCTCGCTCGCCCGCGAGCAGTCGCGTGAAGGCGCTCACGTGCTCGACGTCAACGTCGATTACGTCGGCCGGGATGGTGTCGCCGACATGTCCGAACTGGTATCCCGGCTGGTTACCAACGTGACGATCCCGCTCATGCTCGACTCGACAGAGTGGGAGAAGATGGAAGCAGGGCTGAAACACGCCGGCGGCAAGTGCCTGCTCAATTCCACGAATTACGAAGACGGCGACCCGCGATTCGAGAAGGTCGTCGGCCTCGCGCGCGAGTACGGAGCCGCTATAGTCATCGGCACGATCGACGAAGAAGGAATGGCGCGCACGGCTGCGGCGAAAATGGCGATCGTGCGCCGCGCCGTCGAGCACGCTTCTCGGCTCGGCGTGCCCCACCACGACATTTTCATCGATCCTCTCGCTCTGCCTATATCGACCGGCATCGAGGAGGACAGGCGCAACGCCGCCGAGACGATCGAGGCGCTCCGGCAGATAGAGACCGAGTTCCCCGAGGTGAACACCCTCCTTGGCGTTTCGAACATTTCATTCGGTCTGAGCGCCGTTGCGCGTGTGGCGCTCAATTCGGTTTTCCTGCACACGGCAGTCGAAGCGGGACTCGACGCGGCGATCGTCAACGCGAGCAAGATCGAGCCCCTGACGCGTATCGGCGAACGAGAGCTCGCCGTTTGCAACGAACTCATCTTCGACCGGCGCCGGTTCGACGGCGACATCTGCACCTACGATCCGCTTACCGAACTGACGGCTCTATTTGAAGGCGCGACGATGGCCCGAAGCAAGTCCGTCGACGTCGACCTGCCGATCGAGGAGCGGCTGAAGCTACACGTCATCGACGGCGAAAAGATCGGTCTCGACGATGCGCTTTCGACCGCGCTCGAACGTTACACGGCGCTTGCGATCATCAACGACATCCTCCTCGACGGAATGAAGACCGTCGGCGATCTGTTCGGCAGCGGACAGATGCAGCTTCCTTTCGTGCTGCAGTCCGCGGAAGTGATGAAGGCAGCCGTCAAGTTCCTCGAACCGCACATGGAGAAGGTCGAGGGCAGCGAGAAGGGAACGATGGTGCTTGCGACCGTGAAGGGCGACGTCCACGACATCGGCAAGAACCTCGTTGACATCATTCTGACGAACAACGGTTACCGGGTCATCAACCTCGGCATCAAGCAGTCCGTCGAGTCGATCCTTCACGCCTTCGAAGAACACGGGGCCGATGCGATCGGGATGAGCGGGCTGCTCGTGAAGTCGACGCTCATCATGAAGGAGAACCTCGAGCTGATGCAGGAACGGGGGATGAAAGTCCCCGTGATACTCGGCGGCGCGGCGCTCACGCGGCGGTACGTCGAGGACGACCTGCGCAGTGTCTACGAGGGTCAGCTGCATTACGCGAACGATGCGTTCGCCGGCCTGCACCTGATGGACAGGCTCGGACAGGGCGAGGCGGCAGTCGCCGAAGCCGTTCCCGAGGAGGTATCGGAGCTTCGTCGCCGCGCCGACGAGGTGCGCCGCGCGTCCCGCGAGCGTGTGCGTGCCGCGCGTGCGGCCGCGGCTTCCGGGTCCGTGGCCGTGGCGACGCGCAGTGCCGTTGCGACGGACGTGCCCATTCCAGCGGCTCCGTTCTACGGCTCACGAGTCGTCGAGGAGATTCCGCTCGACGAGGTGTTCGGTTTCGTGAACGAGACCGCGCTGTTCAAGGGCCAGTGGCAGATCAGGCAGGGAACCCGCACCCGCGACGAGTTTCGAGAGATGATCGACGCGACGGTCCGTCCGGTTCTCGAGCGGCTGAAGCAGCAGTGCATCGCGGAGAATCTGCTCGTTCCCAAGGTCGTCGACGGGTATTTTCCGTGCCAATCCGATGGCAATGACCTGGTCGTCTTCCACGACGACGAACGGACTGAACGAGCGAGGTTCAGTTTCCCGCGGCAACGGGCCGGCAAGCATCTGTGCCTCGCCGATTTCTTCGCGCCGCGCGACAGCGGCCGCGTCGACGTCGTCGGTATGCAAGTCGTAACGGTCGGACGCGCGGCCACCGAGTACTCGCAGCGCCTCTTTGCCGAAGACAATTATTCCGAGTACCTCTATTTTCACGGACTTTCGGTTGAAACTGCGGAGGCTCTTGCCGAGTACTGGCATCGCCGCGTGCGCGCCGAGCTTGGCATCGGCGGTGAGGATGCGACGGAGGTGTCGAAGATCTTCCAGCAGGGTTATCGCGGATCGCGATACAGCTTCGGCTATCCGGCGTGTCCGAACCTGGAGGACCAGACGATCCTGTTCTCGCTGCTCGATCCTGCGCGCATCGGCCTCGAGCTTACCGAGGAGTACCAGCTCGATCCCGAGCAGTCCACGTCGGCGATCGTGGCGCACCATCCCGAGGCGCGCTATTTCACGATGGAGTAGGTATCCCGTGATTCACAACGACTACATCATGCGGATGATCTCGCAGCTTGCGAAGGTGCTTGCACACGTCGTCCAGCTTCGTGAGCGCGGGCGCGACGACGATGCGATTCGCGAGATCGACCAGTCGATGCAGAAGATGTGCGGGCTGAACTCGCAGCTCGTGAACTCGCTCTCCGAGGCGTCGCTCATAGGTGCGTTGCGCGGTGGTGCGTCGCTCGACGTTGGGAAGTGCATCGTGCTAGCCGGACTGCTGAAGGAAGAGGCCGACATACTGCTCGGCCGCGACCGTGAAGACGATGCGGCGGACCGGTATCTGAAGTCGCTTGCGCTCTATCTGGAGGCGATGCACGACGACGCTCGGCTCAACCTGCCGAGCTACGTCGATCGCGTGGACGAAGTGGCTGGAAAGCTCGGTGAGTTCATAATTCCGGTCGCTCACCGGAAGCGGCTCATGTCCTACTACGAGCTGAGCGGCGAGTATGGCGCTGCCGAGGACGTGCTCTTCGAAATGCTGGACGACGAGGAAGCCGAGGCGCCGAGAATCGCCGAGGAGTTCTACGCGAGGATGCTCGAGCTTACCGACGAGGAGCTCGATGCCGGTGAGTTGCCGCGCGACGAGGTGCTCGAGGGGCTCGAGAGGATGAGGAGAAGCGTGCAGTAGGCGGCACCGCCGGGATTGCACGGATTCCCGGGTCCTTCGGATGCCCCGGAAAGTCCAGTAGCACCGGACTATTGGGATACGGCTTCGAATCGGCCGTTGAGCGGTCGAACCGGCGCTCGCAGATGTCGACCAGGCGAAGGTTGAGTCGAGCCGCGATGAGGCGCGGGCCTGACGTCCTGTGCGACCGCTCCGCGGTCGGATCGAGGTTGGGGGCGTGTTCCGGGGGTCAGGGCGGATCGCTTCGCTCACCGCCCTGACCCCCGGCTATCATCTGT
>JAJTWZ010000104.1 GCA_021463145.1 Blastocatellia bacterium
GACGACAACGATGAACGACCGCTCCGCGGTCGCGGAGTCACCCGCGCGCGGCCGACGACAACGATGAACGACCGCCGCGCGGTCGCGGAGTCACCCGCGCGCGGCCGACGACAACGATGAACGACCGCTCCGCGGTCGCGGAGTCACCCGCGCGCGGCCGACGACAACGATGAACGACCGCCGCGCGCCTGCGCCTGCATTCCACCCGTTTCAATGCGAGGTGTACGCCGCAAGCGTGTGGGAACCTGGCCTGTCGAGCGCCCCAAATCAGCAGAGAACGGCCGGAGGCACGGCTTCGGCCGCGAAACGGTCAACGGGCGAGAACGATCGATGGCCGCAAGGCGGTCGATTGCCACAAGACGGTCGATTGCCACAAGACGGTCGATGGCCGCGAGACGGTCGATTGCCGCAGAGCGGTCGATGGCCGCGAGACGGTCGATTGCCGCAGAGCGGTCGATGGCCGCGAGGTGGTGGACAGCCGCAAAACGGTCGATTGCCGCAAAACGGTCGATGATCGCAAAACGGTCGTTGCTCCGGCGCTTCTACAAGGCAACACCGCCAAGAGCAGAGGGAAAGCGTCACGCTCCTGCTTCGCCAGGCGAAGGATCGGGGCGTCGGGGCGCGGTTCGGTCAATCCGCGCGTGACGCGCCAAGTAATTGTTCCTATTGACTTTGTCGGGACTTCAGGATCGGTGGTACACTCGCCGCGTCGACCTTATGAACGAGGCTGAACACCGATACCCCCGGGGCGAGTTTCTGCGGCTCTTCGCCTACGTCAGGCCGCACGCCGGCGCCTTCGTTCTCGCAGTGATGCTGACCGCGTTGGTCGGCGCACTCGAGACAATCGTCACCGCGCTAGTGATCCCGCTCGTCGACGGGCTCAGTTCGTCCGCGGCGGGTGGCCTCGGGGTTGGTGTGGAGGGTTCGACCGGACTTGGCGGCTTTCTCAGCGGCCTGTTTCCGAGCGGTTCTCGATATTGGCCGGTACTCGCCGGCACGCTTGTGCTCATCACGTTCGTCAAAGGTGCGTCCGAGTACTCGTCGAACATGCTGATGACACGGACCGGCCTTCGGGTAGTCACGCGGCTCCGTCGGCAACTCTACGAGCACATTCTCCGGCAGTCGCCCGTTTTCTTTCAGAAATACCCGTCCAGTTCGCTGCTCGCCCATCTGTCGAACGACACCGAGAAGGTTCAGCTTGGCGTGTCGTACCTCGTTGCGGACCTGCTTCGCGAGGGATTCACGTTTCTCGGCATCCTCGTTTTCGTCTTCGTGCTCAACTGGAAGCTGACTGTGGTGTTCCTTGCTCTGGGCCCTGTTGTCTATTTCGTGACGGTCAGGCTCGGTCGGAGGTTGCGCCATCGCAGCAACGCCGCGCTGCGAGATACCGAAGACCTGTTCGGGACGGCGCAGGAAGCCATTGGCGGCATTGCCATCGTCAAGGCTTTCGCTGCGGAGGCCTACGAAAGCCGCCGTTTCTCGGGTGCAGCCGAGCGCCTTGCGGGCAGCCAGTACCGCGCCGCAATGGTGAACTTCCTGTCGTCGCCGCTGCTCGAACTGATTGGGATGATCGCGATTGCACTCTTCCTGCTCTACGCCCAGTCGATCGTCGCTGCCAACGAGATGTCGGCCGGCGCGCTCGTCGGTTGGGTCGTCGCCGTGTTTCGTCTCTACGATCCGGTGAGACGGCTCTCGAGGGTACAGAACCAGTATCAGCAGGCGTTCGCCGCCAGCTCGCGCATTTTCACGATTCTTGACACACACACCGAACAATCGGATCCGGACGGCGCGCGCGAACTGCCGTCGTTCGGGGACCGCATCGAGTTCCGCGAAGTCTCGTTCCGTTACCCGGACGGCGACCGCGACGTTCTTCATCGCGTGAGCCTGACGATCGAGCGCGGCCAGGTCGTAGCGCTGGTTGGACACTCGGGCGCTGGGAAGTCGACGCTCGCGAGCATCGTCCTCCGGCTGCACGACGCGACGGACGGACAGGTTCTGGTAGACGGAATGGACGTCCGTGAGTGCACGCTGGCGAGCCTGCGGCGGCAGGTCGCCCTCGTGTCTCAGGAGACGGTACTGTTCAACGACTCGATCCTCTCGAACATCGCGTACGGTATCGAAACGCCGGACGCTGACGCAGTACGTCGCGCGGCCACGATCGCAAACGCCGACGGCTTCATCGCGGAACGTCCCGAGGGCTATGCCACGGAAATCGGCGAACGTGGAATGCGGCTGTCCGGCGGACAGCGGCAGCGGATCGCGATCGCGCGCGCTCTGTTGAAGGACGCGCCGATCCTCGTGCTCGACGAAGCCACTTCCGCGCTCGACACCCAGTCCGAGCGCGAAGTGCAACGCGCGCTCGCGAACCTGATGGAAGGACGCACGAGCCTTGTCATTGCCCATCGCTTGTCCACGGTCCAGCGCGCCGATAAGATTGTCGTTCTCGACGGCGGGCGTGTCGTGGAAGAAGGCCGTCATGATGACCTGCTGGCGCGCAACGGCCTTTATCGCGCGCTGTACGAACTACAATTTGACGATCCACCGCCAGTCATCGATCCAATGTCCCTGGTCAACGACCAGTAGCCGGCGGCATCGGCAAGCGGAAACGAACAGACAATGATCAAGAGCATGACAGGCTTCGGCCGCGGCAGCGCCGACGGTGACCACGTAAAGGCGACGGTCGAAATTCGGACCGTCAACAACCGCCATCTCGACGTGCACGTGCGCCTGCCGCAGGAGTTCGCGTCGATGGAGATCGCGATAAAGAAGCAGGTTGCCGCGGCGCTCAAGCGCGGCCGCGTCGATCTGACAGTCGGTATAGAGAGGGGTTCCGCGAGTTCCTACTCCTTGAATCGGGAGGCCGTCCGCGAGTACCTGAATGCGGTCCGAACCCTCAAGGAAGAGTTCGATCTCACCGGCGACGTGCCCGTCGAGTCGGTACTTCGCCTTCCGGGCGTCCTTCAGGCCGGTGTCGAGACGGCGTCCACCGAAGCGGATGTCGCACAGGTCATCACCGAGGCCCTGACGGCAGCGCTCGCCGAACTCGTTGCGATGCGTGCCGTCGAAGGCGCCGAGCTCGCGGCCGAGATGTCGAGCCGTCTCGATCGCATCGACGCGCTCGTGCCCGCGATCGAAGCCCGGGCGGTCGACCTTCCATCGCAGTACCGGGATCGGCTGGACAAGCGGCTGTCGGAACTGGTGCGCGGTAAGCCGCTCGACGAAACCCGCCTCGCGCAGGAGGTGGCGTACCTTGCCGAGCGAACCGACATCGCGGAAGAACTGGCCCGGCTCAAGAGCCATCTGGTGCAGTTCCGCCAGGCAATGAAGGGCGAATCCGGCGAAACGGGCAAGCGTCTCGATTTTCTCCTGCAGGAGATGAACCGAGAGGCGAATACCACGCTGTCGAAGTCGGGAGACGTCGAGATCAGCGAATCCGCGATCACCATCAAGACAGAAGTCGAGAAGCTGCGCGAGCAAGTACAGAATGTCGAGTGAACGAGGCCAGCTCTTCGTCGTTTCGGCGGCGTCCGGCTCGGGGAAATCGACACTTGTCGATCGGGTGACGAACCGGCTCGAGAAGACAGGCCGCATCGTGACCTGCACGACGCGCTCGCCGCGAGGCCAGGAGAGGGATGGAGTCGACTATCACTTCCTCTCGAGAGAGGAGTTCGAGCGACGGATCGCCGCGGGCGACTTCCTCGAGTACGCGAGGATCCACGGGGGCAATCTCTACGGCACTTCGCGCATGCTGATGGAGGAGGCGCTCGACAGCGGCCGCGACATGTTCCTCGTCGTCGACATCCAGGGAGCGAACGCGGTGCGCGCGGCGCTGCCCGATGCGGTGTTCGTATTCATCCTCCCTCCGTCGTACCGGGTGCTCGAGGAAAGGCTGCGCGGTCGCGCGGCCGAAGATGGCGTAACGGACCCGGCAGATCTGAGCGAGCGACTGGAGACCGCACGGCAGGAAGTGCGGTGCGTGTTCGAGTACTCGCACGTCGTGGTGAATGACGAAATCGAAAGGGCATCGGCCGTGCTCGAGAGCATCGTCGTTGCTTATCGAAACCGGCTCGAGCCGCAGCGGGACCGGATCGGCGAGATTCTCAGAACGTTCGGCCGCGAGAATGCGCATGCGTGATCGGGCCTGCGTCGCGCTTGCAGTCACGGGCTGCATTGGCGCCTACAAGGCGGCTGAGATTCTGCGATTGCTTCAGCAGTCCGGGATCGACGTTCGAGTCGCGATGACCGAGTCGGCGCAGCGATTCGTGGGGCCCGTGACGTTCGAAGGACTGTCGGGCCATCCGGTTGTCACCACGATGTGGGAACCGAGTGCGACCGGAGCGATCCGGCACATAGAGCTGGCCCAGTCGATCGATCTGCTGCTCGTGGCTCCCGCGACGGCCAACATCCTCGCGAAGTTCGCAAATGGGATCTGCGACGATTTCGTCACTACCCTTTACGTTTCGACGACGGTTCCGGTGCTTGTAGCGCCGGCGATGAACGTCGAGATGCTGAGGCATCCGGCAACTCGAGAAAACCTTTCGCGGCTCGTTGCGCGCGGCGTGCAGATCGTCGAGCCGGGCAGCGGGTATCTTGCCTGCGGAATGACCGGCGAGGGGCGGCTCGCGGACCCGCGCGAAATCGCAGATCGCGCGCTTGCGATTCTGGATCGGTGTTCGGCGAGGCTCGACCTGGCTGGCCATCGTGTGCTCGTTACCGCCGGGCCTACGCGCGAGCCGATCGATCCCGTCAGATTCGTGACGAACAGGTCGTCCGGTCGAATGGGTTACGCGGTCGCCGAGGCTGCCCTGGCGCGCGGAGCGGATGTGACGCTGGTGTCGGGACCCGTGTCTATCGATCCTCCCGGCGGCGCCAGGATTGTTCGGGTCGAGACTGCCGCCGAGATGGCCGCGGCGACGCTCGAGAGGCTCGAGTGGGCGACTATCGTGGTGAAGTCAGCTGCCGTGGCCGATTACAGGCCGGTATCGGTCGCGGAGCGGAAAATCAAGAAGGCCGGTGACGCAATGACGATCGAGATGGAGAAGACAGAAGACATCCTCGCGTCGATCGGCCGTCGAAAGGGCAGCCGTGTGCTCGTGGGATTCGCGGCCGAGACAGACGACCTTCTGGCGAATGCGCGGAAGAAGCTCGAAGCGAAGAATGCCGACCTGATAGTCGCCAACGACGTGACCGCGGAGGGCGCCGGGTTCGACGGCGATACCAATGTCGCTTACCTGGTCGGGCACGACGGGCGGGCCGACGAACTGCCGTTGATGACGAAGCGCCAACTAGCGGACCGAATCCTCGACGCGGCTGTCGAGATCGCCGCCGTGCGCGCCGGACGATGACCGATCCGGCGGATCGCGACGAACTGTCGGCGCTCGTCCGCGATATAGCGGCGAATGCGAAGTACGCGCGGCTCATCGGCGACGGCTTCATCGGCGGCGCGCTGAAGCACGCAGATCCCACCGTCGCGCTGCCGGAGTCGCCGGCCAGTGCGGAGATGCCGGGAGGAGGACTGAAAACGATGCCCGAGTCAGCAGCCATGCCGATTGCGAATTGCGGGGGCGACTCGCTCGATGCGATCCGCGCCGATCTCGGCGATTGCACGCGGTGCAAGCTGCACGCCGGCCGGAAGACGATCGTCTACGGCGAAGGCAATCCGAACGCGAGGCTGATGTTCGTCGGGGAGGGGCCGGGGGCCGACGAAGACGCAAGCGGCCGGCCGTTCGTGGGCGCCGCGGGCCAGCTTCTTGACAAGATCATCGACGCGATCGGCTTCCGGCGCGATGACGTGTACATTGCGAACGTCGTGAAGTGCAGACCGCCCGAGAACAGAAAGCCCGAGCGCGACGAGGCGACGACTTGCGAGCCGTTCCTCCATCGCCAGATCATGGCCGTGTCACCGAGCGTCATCGTCGCTCTGGGCAATACTCCAGTCGAATCGCTCATGGGGGTCAAGGGCGGGATCACCAGGCTTCGAGGGAAGTTCTCCGAGTTTCGCGGGATACCGGTCATGCCGACTTTCCATCCGGCGTATCTGTTTCGCGATCCATCGAAGAAGCGCGAGGTCTGGGAGGACGTGAAACTGGTGAAGGCGCGCCTCGAGGTAGAAGAGAAGCAGAAACACGGACCTGACGGAAAAGGCGGATCGGCATAGAAGCGATAGGCGTGCGAGACGCGTCTCGCGCCGCGGGATCAGTTTGAAGCGAAGGTCTCTCCTGAGCCCCGGTTGACACACGGGAATCGCTCCGGTAGAAATGCCGGCGTCGCTTTCGGAGACGTGGCCGAGTGGCTTAAGGCGGCGGTTTGCTAAATCGTTGTGCCCGAAAGGGTACCGCAGGTTCGAATCCTGCCGTCTCCGCTTTCAATCTGGACAGGACAAAGAGGCAAGCGAGCGCTTGCCTCTTTGCATTCAGGGGACCTCACACGATGGATGAACCAATTCGCGTCCGCTTCGCGCCTTCGCCGACAGGCTACCTTCATATCGGCAGTGCCCGGACGGCGTTATTTAACTGGCTTTTCGCAAGAAAGCACGGCGGGACGATGGTCCTGCGCATCGAGGACACTGACAAGCAGCGTTCAACTGACGAGTCGACCCGCTCGATCCTCGAAGGACTCGAGTGGATCGGAATCGACTGGGACGAAGGCCCGTTCTACCAGTCGGCGAACGTCGATCGTCACCGGGGAGCCGTTGAGCGGCTCGTAGCGGATGGAAAGGCGTACAGGGACTTCACCCCCAGGCAGGCGACTGACGACCGGACCGTGAAGGCGGAAATTGCTGACCGAGCGCGCGCGAATGCGGGCGAGAAGGTCCGGAACGAATACCGGGATCTCGACCCCGTGGAGTCGGCCCGTCGCGCAGAAGATGGCGAAGCGTTCGCAGTCAGGCTGAAGGTTCCCGAGCAGGGCGAATCGACCTTCGTCGACACGGTTTACGGTGAGCAGACCGTCGACATGAAGACGATCGAGGATCTGGTGCTGCTCAAGTCCGACGGCTCGCCGCTCTACAACCTGTCGGTCGTCGTCGACGACATCGACATGCGCATCACTCACGTCATTCGCGGCCGGGACCACGTGTCGAATACTCACAAGCAGATACTGATCTATCGGGCGCTCGGTGCTGAGCCGCCCGCGTTCGCGCATCTTCCTCTTATCTTTGCTCCGGACCGATCGAAGCTGTCGAAGCGCAAGCACGGACCCGTCGTATCTCTGACGACCTACCGCGATCGCGGCTTCGTGCCCGAGGCTTTCCGGAATTTCATCGCCTTGCTTGGCTGGTCACCGGGAACGGACGAGGAAGTCATGACGCTCGAATCGCTCGTGGAGCGGTTCTCGCTCGAGGGGATCAATCGCGCGGATGCGATCTTCAATTTCAGCGAAGCCGACGACCGATCGTGGACCGACGCAAAGGGACTCTGGATGAACGCCGAGTACCTGTCGAAGGCACTGCCCGAGGAGCGGATCGCCGATCTCGTCGAGTCGCAGCTTCGGAGCGCCGGGCTCTGGTCCGACGAATACGCGGTAGATGGCATCCGGCGAGCCTGGTTCCGCTCGACAGTGGCGATGTTGCGAGCAAGGGCCCGGACACTCGATGACTTCTCGATCGGCAATCGAGCGTTCTGGGCCGACGACTATCCGATCGATCCAAAGGCTCGCGCCAAGAACCTCGGCGATCCGCGGACGATAGAATTGCTTTGCGAACTAGGGAATCAATTCTCGGCGCTCGAGCCGTTCACGCTCGAAACCGCCGAGTCGACGCTTCGCGCCTTCGCCGACGAGGCCGGCGTAAAGGCCGGCGTGCTCATCAACGGATCGCGCACGATTCTGACCGGGTCGCCTGTCGGGCCGGGGATCTTCGAAGTAATGATGGCGCTCGGACGCGAGCGGACGTCCCAGCGGCTGATCAGGGGACCGATGGACGAGTAGCCACGATCAGGGAGCAGGCCGGCCATGGTCCGCTCCCGAATTCGAGGCGACAGATCAGCGTCCGCCAGCAGCGGCTGCGGCAACCGCCACGCCAGCACCGCTGGTGTGCTTGGAACAAGCTTTAGTCAGAGCTTCGTCGACGACAACCTCGATCGTGGCCATCGGCTTGCGGCCAACCATTGCGATCTCGCTGACGACGAGGAACCGGGCCCGCTCGAGCAGACGCTTCTCGCGGAACGACAACGGCTTCCTCAGGCTGAGGTAAGTCAGAGTCTTGAGGACCTCTGCAACCGTGAAGATGTCGCCCTTTCGCATCTTCTCGAGAAATTCCTTGTAGCGATCTTTCCAATCGGATGGAGGTGCGGCGAAGTTCTCGCCGAGCAGCTTCAACAGCCGCTCGCATTCCTTCGCTTTGATCGGTGGCCGCAGGCCCACTTCGTCGGCCTTGGCGACGGGCACCTGAACGCGCGAGTCTCCACCTTCCATCAGGACCAGTTTGTAGAACTCGACACTCTCGAGTACGACGATCTCCTGAATGACTCCGATGCCATGGTTCGGGTAAACGACCTTCTCGCCCACTTTGAAACCCACAAACACCTCCTACCAAGTTACCTAGCTACGAGAGGATTGACATAAAGACGGGAGACATCGATCGGGAGGGCACACGGAACGGGCCACGATGAATAGAGAGGACGCATGCTGTCTGTACCGGTGTCCACTCGCAGGATACCACCGTGGCCTCGAACCGTTCAAGCGGACGTCAAGCGATCGAGGTCCGCGAGTACTTGTTCAGGATGCCCCGACGGGTCCACTTTCTCGTACGTGACGCGAATGGTGGCATCGGGACCGATTAGGTACGAGATCCTTTTGGGGTATCCCGCGTCAGGTGAGTCCGCGGCGCCGTAAGCAAGACTCAGTTCACGAGTCGTGTCGCAGAGCAGCGGAAACGGGAACGAGAACTTGCACGCGAAGGCGTCGTTCTCTTCCTTGGTATCGAAGCTCACGCCGAACACTTTGCAGTTACGATCTTCGAATTGTCGGATTCGATCACGGAATCCGTTGCCTTCGATCGTTCAGCCGGGTGTGTCGGCCTTGGGATAGAACCATAGAAGCACGTACTTGCCCGCGCAGTCCGCGAGCGAGACCGTGTTCCCGTCGTGCGACTCGACCGTGAAGGCCGGCGCGCTCTGTCCGGGACTGAGCATAACGCGATCCTCGATGTTCGAGCGTTGGGGGAATGCGCGGCGTCGCCGGCGGCGATCCGCGCCGCAATGCGGCGGCGAGTATAGCACGCCGGCTGGGGTACGAATTGCTACGCGTGCGACCCGATGGATAGAATGGAGACTGCGGGTATCGGCTGCCGCTTGTCGGATTGGCCCTGCGGGCCATTTGCCGATCCCCTCACGCGAATCGAAACGATGGACGATCTCTACAAACGGCTCGGCGTACCATCGAACGCGTCCTCGAAGGACATCAGATCGGCGTACCGGCGACTCGTTCGAACGGTTCATCCCGACACCAGCAGATCGCCGGAAACGGCCGCCGAGTTCGCCAAGGTCACCGAGGCCTACCGGATCCTCGTCGATTCCGAGAAGCGCGCCCAATACGACCGCGGCGAATCCGTGCAGGTCACGCCGATCACGTTCTATGCCTCTCATAGACAGCAGGTGGTTGCGTATCAGCGGAAGATCAATCGCATCGTCGACGAAATGATCGAGGAAGACCGGCGTGAGACGCATACGCGTGGCCAGATCGTAACGGTCCTCGTCACGCTGTTCATGTCGACGTTCGTCCTGGCGCTCGTGAAGCCGCTTCGATTTGCTCCGTCCGACTGGCCGGTTGCCGTTGGAGCGGGGGTCTTTTCGCTTATCGGAATTTTCTACCTGCTGACCGTCATCCGGCGCGGGCTCGAGCACTACACCTACCGCCCGCCCACCCCCAGTGTCACGACACCGGAAGAGCCGCCTGCGAAGCCGTTCGCCCGCGCGACGGCGCTCACGTTTCTGGGCGTCGGCTACGGCGGCTCGCTCGCTGCTGGAGTGCTGCTCGACATGGCGTCGGGTGGCGCATTTTCCGGCGGCGGCTTCCCGAAGGACGCGATGCTTGGCGCGGTGATCTTCCCGCCCATCCTTGTGCTCGTGATCGCGACGCTCAGGCGCGTGGGCGAGAAGATGGAAGGGTAGTGATCACGGTCTCGCCGTGCGGCCTGTCTTCGATGTTGCGATGGGGAACGTAGCGCGGATCAACTTCACGGGCGAGAATGCCATCGACGTATCCGCGCATCTTGGCGACGACCGACGGGCCGTTCCCTCTCAGCGTTTCGCGGACCAGTGCGGCGATCAGACCGATCGGCGCCGCGATGGCGAAACCGGCTCGCTGATCCAGATTCGCCTGCTTTCTGATAAAAAGCGCCGTGCCCCGGCCGAGGAGGTAACTCCGCATCGGTGTGTAGCCGCCCCCCGATGCGCCCGAGATCCGGTGACGGACTCGCGCTGCCGGGACGACGTCGAGGCGCCATCCTCCTTTTCGAGCGCGAACCGAATAGTCGACGTCCTCGAGATATGCGAAGTAGTCGTTGTCGAGGAAGCCAACAGATCGCAGGACAGCTGCGCGCACGACGATTGCGCAGCCGATCAGCGCGTATGCCGGGAATGGCTGCGCTGGAGCGTCTGCGACGGGACGCCGCGCCGCGCCCAGTCGGCAGACGACCTCGCGCCGCGCGCGCACGCCTCCTGCCGCCCAGATCCGCTCGCCGAACTCGTCGAGGATGAGCGGCGACACGAGTCCGGCTTCGGGGTTCTCGTCAAGGTGATCGAGAAGGACTTCGAAGGCGCCTGGTTCAACACGAGCGTCGTTGTTGAGAAGCATCACGGCTGCGGCGCCTCGCTCGAGCGCGATCGCGATTCCGACGTTCGAACCTCCGGTGAAACCGAGGTTCTCGGGGTTGCGCACGAGGGTCACCCATCGCTTTGAGAACGTAGCCTGGACGACACGCATGACGTCGTCGTCATCCGAGCCGTTGTCGACGACTATGACCTCGATTGAGTCGGACCGGCAGGCCTCGATGCTCTCCAGGCACGCAATCGTATCGTCCGCTCCGTTCCAGTTGAGCGTGACGACGACGAGTCTGGGTCCAGCGGGCGAGCGATCCGTCATTTCAAGACGGCACGATACACTGCCACGGTCTCGTCCGCGCAACGATTCCACGAGAATCGCTTCGACCGCAGGCGCCCAAGCTCGACCATTTCCTCGCGCAGCGACCGGTTGGTGAGCAGCCGGTGCGTTACCGAAATGAGCGACTCGACATTGTAGGGATCGACGAGTAGCGCTGCGTCTCCCGAGATTTCGGGCATCGAGAACGCGGTCGAGGTAACGACCGGGCATCCGGACGCCATCGCCTCGACGATCGGAATGCCGAAGCCCTCGTGAAAGGACGGAAAAAGAAGAGCATCGGCCGAACGGTAGTAGGCAGCGAGTTCGTCTTTCGGGACGTAGCCCTTGAACTCGACATCCTTGCGAAGGTTGAACCTGCGAACCTCGGCTTCGATTGAATCCTGTGCAGGCCCCGGCGGTCCGATGTGGACGAGGCGATGCGGCAGGCCGCGCTCCTTCAGCGCGGCGAGGGTGAGAACGATTGCCCGGACGTTCTTCTTGGCAAGCAGAGCGCAAACCGACAGAAGATAAGGCCGGTCTCCGGAATCGATCTTCGGCAGCGACTCGGGATCCTGGTTGAAGACTTCGTCGATCCCGTTGTAGACGACGGTGATCTTGTCGGACGGCACGCCGTAGACTTCCATGACGTCGCGTTTCGAGCTCTCCGAAACGGTGACGATGTGATCGCTTGCCTCGAGCAGGTGTCGGTACTTGATCTGCGCGCGCCTTGGAAGCTTTTCGTGCAACTCGGCTGGAAGTCTTATCGAGGCCAGCCCGTGAATCGTCACGACAACCTTGGCGCGGCCGGATTTGAGCAGATAGAGGTCTGGCTCGGACGGAAAGTGAAGCAGGTCGAATCCCTTCCACGCCATGTAGAACGGCGCCGCGATCCGTCTGATCGCGCCAAGCCGCATCGACCGCGGCAGGACCAGCGTACCGGTCAGAAACTCCGGCGAATCGTCTTTTTCGTCGCGAACGCACGCAAAGTCACCGATGCGTCCGGGCAGGCGCATGGAGAGCTGTCGCGTATACGTGCCAATTCCGGTTGGATCGTCGAACGTTCCCGTTGCTACTAGACCTACGCGGGCGCCCAGGGGAGCCAGAGCTCCTGTCATTTCCGGTTCTCCAACGAACGAACCAGCCATTCGTACGCGTCCAGGTGGTCGCGCACGACGCGGTCGGGATGGAAGCGTGTTTCGAAAACGCGGCGCGATTCGTTCCCCATCGCAGTAAGATCGGCCGCCGCGAGCCGGTCCAATGCGTCGATCATACCTTCCGTGTTCGCTTCGAAGAGCACTCCGTTTGCACCTTCGGTGACTGCGTCGAGGGGGCCGCCGTGCGCGGTCGCGGCGAGCGGCCGCCCGCGCGAAAGCGCTTCGACCATTCCGCGGCTTAGTGGTTCGGGCCGAAGAAACGGCAACAACACCACGTCAACCGCATCGTATAGCGCCGGCATCGCGGCGTTCGGGATCCAGCCCAGGAATCGGACGTTGTCGAGCCCGCGTTCGCCGGCGCGTTGCCGCAACTCCGCCGCGTAGGTTCCGCGCGTCTCGTCTCCGGCGACGAGAAAAAGCCACCCGGGCCGTTCGGCCGCCGCATCGAGCACGAGGCCGAGGCCCTTGTTCGGCGCTAGGCGGCCAGCCGACAGTGCCACCCGTTGCCCGTCCCTGCGGCGGCCCAGTTCGCTTCGAACCGGCTCGGGCAACTCTTGTGTCGTGCCAGCGAGGTCCGCGACCAGGTCCGGAATGATTCTCGTTGGCCGGCCGTATCGGCGTGCTTCATCGGACATCATCGTGCTGATGGGCAGCAGAAGGTCGATGCGACGCGTAAGGCGATCCTGAAATCGCATCCACGATTTCATTGCCGCGAGTTTCGGGACCACCGTGGGCGGCGATATTGCGCTGGTGGCTGACAGACACGGGATCTGATTCGAAGTGACGCATCCCGAGCAGGGACTGCCGTCCGGCAGCGCCTTCCCGAGGACGAAGCACCAAAGCCCGTGTCCCCGCAGGGTTGCCGCCAGAGGCAGCCCGTTGCGCGGCCGCAGGGATGCCGCAGCCAGAGCGGTAGTGTGGTTCTGGGCGTGGACGACGTCGAACGTCCGCTCGGCGAGAAGGCCGCGCAGCGCCCGCCTGTATGACCGATGGTTGAACATCTTCGCAGCGAGGTGTCCGTAGAAGTCCGGCATTCCCCGGGCGCGATAGTCGAACCGGTCGCGGTAGGCGGTCTCCACGACGTCGAACTCAGGCCAGCGATCTTCCCTGGACTCGCTCGGCCAGCGAGCCTTGAGGACGGTGACGTCCACGCCCTCGCGAGCGAGCGCTTGCGCGAGTGCGTGGACGGTAAGTGCTCCTCCGCCTTCGGACTCTGGAGGAAGGTACTTGCAGGTCAGCAGAACTCGGAGCGGCACGTGCTGAGAGTAGTTCACAGGAGAACGTGGATGGAACACCGATCGGATTGGAGGAACCGCGCGCGGGCTGGAGCGGTGAAATAATTTCACCTTCGTCTGAGGTGAAACGGCCGGGGATTTCGGTAGTTCCAGGTGCAGGGGGAAACGCTCCTGCGAGGCACGGCCTCCGAGGCCATATCGCAGCGGTTGCCACGTGCCCTGGTAGATATCAACCTGGAAAGGAGCATCCCATGAATCGCAAGAGTATCCTCACCGCAGTCGCCGTAGTTCTGTTTCTCTCCACTGGCTTCGTTGTCGGAGCGCAGGTTTCGCGGCCGTACCACGATGGAAGTGTCTGGGGTATCGGCCAGATTCGCGTCAAGCCTGGAATGAACGAGGCCTATCTGGCTTACCTCTCATCCCAGTGGAAGACTCAACAGGAGGCGCTCAAGAAGGAGGGAATCATCCTCTCCTACAAAGTAATCACGACCGAGTCGCACGGTCCGCAGGACTTCAATATGCTGCTCATGTCCGAGTACAAGGACCTGGCTTCGTACGAGGCCAACCAGGACAAGGCGGAAGCCTTGATGCAGCGTGTCGCCGGCGACGACCAGAAGCAGATACAGGGCTACCGGGATCGAGCCGAGATGCGCGAGGTTCTCGGGAGCCGCCTCGGTCGAGAGATCATCCTGACGCCGAAGTAGGCAACGAACCCCCCTGCGCGGACGGTCGCGGGGAGCCGGGCCCGGAGCGCCAGCACCG
>JAJTWZ010000105.1 GCA_021463145.1 Blastocatellia bacterium
CGTTGCACTCGCCGCGCGCGACCCACGGCTATTTCATCGACCGCTCCGCGGTCGCGGAATCGCCCGCGCGACCGACGAGACACATTCACACGCTTCCCGGCCGCTCCGCGGTCGCGGAATCGCCCGCGCGACCGACGGCGCGCACCCATTCCCTTCCCCCACCGCTCCGCGGTCGCGGAATTGCCCGCGCGATCCACGAAACACATTCACACGCTTCCCCCACCGCTCCGCGGTCGCGGAATCGCCGCGCGATCCACGAAACACATTCACACGTTTCCAGACCGCTCCGCAGTCGCGAAGGATGGCCGTGACGCGTTGACCGCGAAGCGGTCACATACGATAGCCGGGGGGCACGGCGGTGAGCGAAGCGATCCGCCGTGACCCCCGGTCCGCCCACCCACACGGACCCGACCGCGGAGCGGTCGCACCCAACGGCGAAAAGGGAGCGCATTGCAGGCAGATCGAAACGACCCTGGTGTGCGTGACCGGAGCGACGGTGCGACCGCTCCGCGGTCGTCGCGGTGAGGGCGTCGTAACCGCGGGTCGCGCTGCGGCTCGTTGCACTCGCCGCGCGCGACCCACGGCTATTTCATCGACCGCTCCGCGGTCGCGGAATCGCCCGCGCGACCGACGGCGCGCACCCATTCCCTTCCCGGCCGCTCCGCGGTCGCGGAATTGCCCGCGCGATCCACGAAACACATTCACGCGCTTCCCCCACCGCTCCGCGGTCGCGGAATTGCCCGCGCGATCCACGAAACACATTCACACGCTTCCCCACCGCCCCGCGGTCGCGGAATTGCCCGCGCGACCCACGAGACACATTCACACGCTTCCCCACCGCTCCGCGGTCGCGGAATCGCCCGCGCGATCCACGGCTGGCGCCAGGAGCCGGCCCCTCGCACCCGCGGCGCCCCGGTCTCACACGTTTCCGCCCACGTAGAATTCCGCCGTACTGGCGTCACCTGGCAAACTGGACCGGCTTCGACGTCTCGCCCGGCCCGAACGTCAGCGTCGTGTTCCGCTTGCCGTCCTTCACGACGACCGTGTTGAGCTGGTCGTCGAACAGCTCGCAAAAGACCGTCTGCCCGAGCGTCCCGCCCTCCAGTTCTCCCGACAACGGCGCCTCTACGTAGATCCACACGACGTCGAGGCCAGGCTCCTTCCCTATCCACACGAACCGGAGCCGGTCGCCTCCGGCCGTTCGGACCGTCAACCCCTCCATGACGTACGCGTATGCCAGCGCATCGAAATTCGACGCCGTGCCAAGCCTGACCCGCCGCCCGGCGCGGCGCGACAGCGCGTCCTCGAGGTCGTCGAGGAAGACGCGCACCGCGATCTCGACCGTCTTGTCTCCGCGGTTCACCTCGACCTGCGTAAGCGACGCGTGGAAGTCGTGGGGAGTCGCGGAACGAACGGGAACGCAGGAGGCCGCGACCGCCAGGGCGATCGCGGCACTCCAACCGCAGGCGAAAACGAATCGCCGCCGCCAGGCCATCACGGCTTCTTGACGGCGTCCGCTCCCGCACCGGGCTTCGCTTCGAGCAGCTGCATCGGATTCGGCTGGCGGTTCTCGAACTTGAAGAGCTGGAACCGCGACTTCACCGGACGGCGCGGAAATGCATTGTTCTCGAGGTCCACGTCGGCAGTCTCCAAATGCGGATCGAGCGTCACGGACTTCAATTCCTTCGACGTCATGATCAGCTTCGAAACGTCCAGCGGGTTGTACCTCCAGATCTCGGCTGGAATTCGCACCTCTTCGCTCGTGCCGTCGGTGTAATCGATCTTCAGGATGACCGGCATCACCAGTCCACCGATGTTGTGAAGGTCGATCACGTAGAAGTTCAGCCCGGATTGGAGTAACTCCTTTTCACGTGGCGTCAGGCCGGCGACGAACTTCTGATAAGCCTCGCGGTCCCGCGGAGTCACGGCGTACCTGTCGTACGAATTGTAGAAATCCTTCAACGAGGGATCGCGATCGACGGCCTTCGGCAACGCCTTGTTCCGCTGTGCCGAGAGCGACTCCGGTTCGGCGTCCTCCTCGGCCTTTCGGGCGGGGTTCTCGACGTCCGGATTACGCGTATCGATCGTGAAGTGACGAACGCGCTCGATGGAGACGTCTACCGAGTCGGTCGTGTAGAACCACCCTCGCCAGAACCAGTCGAGGTCGACTCCCGACGCGTCCTCCATCGTGCGGAAGAAGTCCGCCGGCATCGGACGCTTGAACTTCCACCGCCGCGCGTACTCCTTGAACGCCTTGTCGAAAAGGTCGCGGCCGAGAACGGTCTCGCGCAGGATGTTGAGCGCCGTGGCGGGCTTCGCATACGCGTTGTTGCCGAACTGAAGCAACGATTCCGAGTTGGTCATGATCGGCACCTGGTCGGTGCTGGCCATGTACTCGACGATGTCGCGGGGCTCCCCGCGTCCGGACGGATAGGCGGTATCCCACTCGCGCTCCGACAGATACTGGAGGAAGGTGTTCAAGCCTTCGTCCATCCACGTCCACTGCCGCTCGTCGGTGTTGACGATCATCGGGAAATAATTGTGCCCGACTTCATGAATGACGACCGAAATCAGTCCGTACTTCGTTCGCGCCGAGTACGTGCCGTCCTCTTCCGGCCGCGGCCCGTTGAAGCAGATCATCGGGTACTCCATCCCACCGACTGGGGCGTTGACCGAGATCGCGACCGGATAAGGATAGGTGAACGTGTAGCGCGAATAGACGTCAAGCGTATGCGTGATGGCCGCCGTCGAATACTGCCCCCACAGCGGATTGCCTTCCTTCGGGTAAAACGACATCGCAAGCACGCGATTACCGCCGACATCGTGCCGACGCGCGTCCCAGATGAATTTACGCGACGACGCGAAGGCGAAGTCGCGCACGTTCTCGGCCTTGAAGACCCACGTCTTCGTCCCGGTCGGCTTCGCGGCCTCGGCGGCCTTCGCCTCGTCGGGAGTGACGACGAGAACGGGCTTCTCGGCGGTCTCGGCCTGCTTGAGGCGCTGCCGCTGGGTGGGAGTCAGAACGGCTTCCGGATTCTGCAGTACGCCGGTTGCAGCCACGATATGGTCGTTGGGAACCGTGAGGCGGACCAGATAATCGCCGAACTCGAGCGAGAACTCCCCTGAACCGAGAAACTGCTTGTGCTGCCATCCGGTCGAGTCGGTGTATGGCGCCATTCGTGGAAACCACTGGGCTATCGCGTACAGACAGTTGCCATCCTTCTCGAATCGCTCGTACCCGGAGCGCGAGCGGATCTTCCTCGCGTCGTTGATGTTGTAGCTCCACGCCACGGAAAACGTCACGACTCCACCCGCGACGAGCGGCTCGCGAAGGTCGACTCGCATCATCGTCTTCACGACCGTGGAGTTGAGCGGCTGGCCCTTCGCATCCTTCACGGACCCGATCACGTGGCCACCCTCGAACGTCGTCCTCGCGAGCATGCTGTCGACCTGATCGAACGGCACCCGCTCGAGCGTCGATGCAGTCGACGTCAACTGCGCGTCCGATCCCTTCGCAAGCATGTTCTGGTCGAGCTGCAGCCAGAGATAGGTGAGAGTGTCGGGCGAGTTGTTCTTGTAGGTAATAGTCTCCGTCGCGTTTATGCGCTGCTTGTCGTCATCGAGCGAGACGTCGATGACGTAGTCGGCGCGCTGCTGCCAATACTGGTGCCCCGGCGCTCCCGACCCGGTTCTGTATGTGTTAGGCGTCGGCAGAATCTCTTCGAGCTGCCGGAACTTGTCCTCTCGCGGCGATCGGACGGTTGCTGGGGCCTGTGCAAATACGGAACCCGCTCCCGCAATGCACAAGAGGACAACAGAGAGCACACGTATTGTGGACAAATCTGACTCCCGGAAGAAAAAGGATGCGATGACGGTATGCGGGACGACCGGATTCAGGGTCAACCCAAGGCCACCAGAGACCATTACGGGCGAGGTCCGCTAATCGTTTCGGAATTTGATTCGGCAATCGCGCGGTCGAACAGCGCCCGGCGCTCTGCAACTATCCGGTCGAAAATCGGCTTCTGTTCGGGCGTCAGCGTCTGCCCGATGCGCTCCTGCGCATCCTCGAACACGGCCTTCATGTCGACGAGCAGACTCGGGTGCGCGGCGATGAACCTGCGCCGCGCGTCGACGAGCTCCTGACGGATTCGTTCCTCCTGCGTGTTGGAAAGCGAGAGCTCGCGGTCGAGAAGCATCACCGCCGCCTGTGCCACGGGCTCGGGCGACGTGGCGATCGATCTCTCGATGCGGACGCGATACAGATGCATCGCCGCTGCACCGGCGACGGCGCCGGCCAGAAAAATGCCGACCACGGTCAGGTAAGCGCGCCAGCCGGTCATCGGGCACCTCCGCGATCGCCCGCAGCGGCCCCGCCGGCCAGAAGGGTCCCGAGCAGAACGTCGCCGCCACCGCTTCCCGCGAGGGCTCGCGCGACCGCGGCCTCCCGTTCTCGCTCGAACCGGGCCGATTCGTAGCCGGCCATGCAGACCAGCAACGTTGCGACAACTGCAAATACGGGCAGGAGACGCCACGCGGCGACGAGCACGGGTGCGGTCGCCAGAGGTCCCGGCTCCGCGGCGGCCCGCGCGCGAACGCGCGACGCGAGGAACGGAGGCGCCACGGACGGTGGCGCCGGGTCGGCAGCGGCCTCGAGCACCTCTCGAATCGCGGCGTCGTCCCGGCGACTTCCGAGGCTCGATTTCTCGTGTTCAATCCGGTTCATCGGTTTCTGCTCCATGATGGAGATTCGGCTTTCGCCAGCAGCGATCTCAACCGCTTTCGGGCTCGATAGGCGCGAACTTTCACGTTGACGGCCGACCAGCCCGTCAGGTCGGCGACTTCCGCAACGGAATGTTCCTCGAGCACCATCAGCGTCAGTACTAGACGGTCGGCCGGGTCGAGCATCGCGAGCATCTCGGCAGCGGCGATTCTGGCCTGCTCCCTCCTGCAGAATGCCGCGTCGTCGCCGAGATCGGCGTACTCGCGACCCTGCGCGTCATCCGGTTCGCGCGCCGGCGCCGGCAAGCCCGGCCTGCGACGCATCCGCCGCAATCCGTCGTAACAGGAATTGACCGCGATCCGGGCAAGCCAATGCTCGAGCGGCACGTCGCCTCGATACGAGGCGATCGCCGTGAAGGCCTTGAGAAACGTTTCCTGGTGGATCTCTTCCGCGTCGTCCAATCTAGGAAAGAAGCGGCCGGCAATCCGCGCGACGTGGTGGAAGTGGCGCGCGACCAGTTCGTCGAAGGCCGGCTCGTCGCCGGCCGCGATGCGCTCGGCGAGGCGCCGATCCGCGACGAGCGTCGCCGCGGGATCGGCGCTTCGAGCCGGCGCCATTAGTGGCCTGAAAAGCATACGGAGCGTGTGGCTCACGGGCCTCCCGATTCTACCCCAGCAGACGGGTTCCGATCGTGAAAGCAAGGCTGGCTCGATCCTCCAGCGCCTGACGAAGGCGCTCCTGCACTCTGGCCAGCTTCTCTCGCTGCTCCGGCGTCAGCGTGTCTTCGATCTCTGCGAAGATCCTGGCCCGCTCGACGGCAAGCTCGACGTCCACGTCCGCCACTGCCGCCGAGGCCTCGCGGATGGCGGGCTCGTCGACAGGGGACGTGCGGATCGCCGCGACCAGCGCAGAGCGGGTATCCAGCTCAGCGGCGGCGAGGGTCTCGAGCGCCGCCGCGTGCGAATCGAGGATAGCCCGGATTTCCGCGCGTTGTTCCTCGCTGAGGTTCAGCTTGCCAAGTCCGGCGCGCGGGCCCAGGTTGCGGTCGAGTTCCGTCCTGACGAGCGCCCGGACGCGTTCGGTGAAAGCCGCGACTTCCGCTTTCTGGCCGTCAGAGAGGATCGGAGCGATTTCCGCACAGATTGCGGCTCGTTCTACCGCGAGATCGGAGTCAGCCGCTGCCACGGCCCGATGGGCAAGGCGGACCGACGGTTCGTTGACATCGGGCTGGTGGATGGCCTGGAACAGCACGAGCCTGGTTGCGGCCTCGCGCTGCGCGAGCGATGCCAGCTCAACCTGATGGTCCTGCAGAACGGCGCGAATCTGGGCGCGTTGCCCGGCCGTCAGATCGAGTCGTTCGACGAAGCTGGCGATCAGTCTGAGGGGCTCGGCCAGACGGCTGGCTCGGGCGGCGGCGATTGCAATGCCGCTTCCGGCGGCGAACAGTGCAGTGGCGACGAGTGTCGCGACAAAGGGGCGAAACCGGGTGGATGGACGGTTCATGAGGCAATTCCTCCAGGTATTTGGCGCGGCCGCGTTCCCGCCGCGGCGCGCGCTCTTGAACACGAAGACGCCCGGCCGCCCGCATCGGTTACACGGCGCTGAAAGATTGCCGGCGATCGCCGCGTTGACCCGCCCCGGGCGTCCACACCGCTTCTGACCTCGGCGATTGACTTCACGAAGTAATATTCACGTATGAAACGACTGCCATCCCTTTCGACATCGATCCTGCTCGCGTCGCTGCTTGCGGCCTGCACAGCGGATGCCGCTCAGTCGGGCCGCAATCGCCGTCCCGTTGCGACGCCGCCTCCGGCCGCGAGCGCGCCGCCGGCCGCTGCGAAGCCGGCCGAACCGCTGCCAGTGCCGCGTTCGGCGCCCGTACCGTACGTGGCGAGCTTCAAGGTCAAGTATGCAGGCGGTTCGCTTGGGCTCGAGGATGGCGCCCAGGTACTCGTTGACATCCGCGACGGCAAGCTCAATATCACCGGCGGAAAACTGAACGTCACCGTCGAGGGCGACCGCGTAACGGATGTCAGCTACGGTCAGCGTGTCAGAAAGCGGACGGCCGAAGCGGTCGGAGCTTCGGTGATCATCCCCGGTATTGGCGGCATCATCGGCGACTCGAAGTCGACCGCGCACTACATCGAAATCGTCTGGGGTGGTGCGCCAATCGGCGGTTTCGCAATGCGGGTCGACAAGAGCGACTACAGGAAGCTCATCGACGCGCTCGAGGCCACGACCGGGCTCAAGGTGCGGCTGGAGCCCGAGCCCGTAATACGTGACATCCCGTAGCCGCGAGCCGCGCAGCTTCAGGGCGTCTCGGAAAGGTGCGGTCTACCTGACGCCCTTGCGGAATGCGTCGAGCTCCAGTTTCGCCGACTCGCCGATCTTCTCGAGTTTCACCGTCCATCCTTTTCTGTATGGCCTGAGCGTCTCGATGATGGCCCGCGAGACGACGTGGTCCCGCAGCCACTTCCGATCGGCCGGAATGACGTGCCAGGGCGCGTGCGAGGTGCTCGTCTCTGAGAGCGCATCCTCGTAGGCGCGAATGTAGTCGCGCCAGTGCTCGCGCTCCTTCCAGTCACCGACGGCGAGCTTCCAGGCCTTGTTCACGTCCGCCTCGCGATCGAGCAATCGCTCCTCCTGTTCGGCCTTGCTGATATGCAGGAAGAACTTGAGGAGGATCGTGTTCGAGTCCGTCAGCACGCGTTCGAATTCGACGATGTGCCGATAGCGTTTGCGCCATACAGCCGGCGGCGCGAGACCGTGGACGCGGACGATCAGGACGTCTTCGTAGTGTGACCGGTTGAATATTCCGAGCATTCCGAGCGGCGGGGTCTCGCGATGCACCCGCCACAGGAAGTCGTGCGCCAATTCCTTTTTCGTGGGCACCTTGAACGGCGTGACCGTTACGCCGATCGGATTTACCGGCTCCATCACGTTGCGGATCGTGCCGTCCTTTCCGCTGGTGTCCATGCCCTGGAGCACCACGAGAACTGAATGAGTGCCGGCGGCGTAGAGCAACTCCTGCAGGTCGGCAAGTTCGGTCCTCAGATCCGGCAGCGCCGCGGCGACGTCCTCACGCGTCAGTCCGAACGTCTGGCCCGCGTTACGGTCGAGCAGCTTGACACGCGAATCGGCTGGGACGCGGATCGACTCGAGAATGCCTGAACTCACCTGGGTATCGCTCCTTGAAGTATCCTGCCGAATCGTCAGCGCTTGCGCCGGCGCCGCCTCTGAGTCGTGGAATCGGGAAGGCCCGGACCCAGTTTGGCCGCGTCACCGCGAGCTACAACTGCGACGAGCAGTTCGTAGAAGTGGTCCGTCGGTTCGTCCGCGTGCCGCTGCGCGTAGAGCGACCAGCGAACGTCGATCTCGTCGTGCAACCGCCGGTAGATGTCGCTGCCGGCCAGTCCGCCTGCAACGGCCTCGGGGAAAAAATCGAGCAATTCGTGAACAAGCATCGCGGCGAAGTCCTGCGCAGCCCGCGAGCCTCCGCGCGCCGTGAGCGCCGGCGGAGCGCCAGCGGCAGCCGTCCGGCTGCGGCCCGGCTGCACCGCGGACTCCGGCATTGCGAATGCGTCCGCGGGAATCGCGCGATGGGCCGGCCGCCTAGCGGGAAGCGGTGACGACGCGGTTCCCTCGGCGAATGCCGACAGCCGCATGGCGAAGTCCGCCGCGCGCTGGGGCCGGTCCGCCGGCTGCTTCGCAAGCGACGCATCGACGAGCTCGACGAGCTCCTCCGGCAGGTCGGTCCGGAACTCGTCGAGGCGGGGCGCACGCACCGTGGCGTGCTTGATAGCGAGCACCGAGCTCGGTCCGTCGAACGGCGGCCGCGCGGAGAGCATTTCGAAAAGGATTACGCCGAGCGCGTAGACATCGGACTCCGGCCCGACGATGTCGCCAAGACACTGCTCGGGCGAGGCGTAGCGATAGGTGCCAAGGAACACTCCTGTCTCCGTGAGCCGCGTGGCCTCTTCCTCGGCCTCACGCAGCATTTTCGCGATTCCGAAGTCGAGCACCTTCACCGACTCTCCCCAATCGAATCGGCACAGAAAGATGTTCGCCGGCTTGAGGTCTCGATGGATAACGCCACGGGCGTGCGCGGCATCGAGCGCGAGCGACGTATCGCGAATCATCCGGACCGCGCGGCCGAACGGCATCGGTGCCTCTCGGGCGATCGCATCCTTCAGCGTCTCGCCTTCGAGGAATTCCATGGCCTGGTAGAAGCCGGCGCCTTCGGTTCCGAAGTCGAAGACCGACACGATCCCGGGATGGCTGACGTTTGCGGCTGCGCGTGCCTCGCGCCTGAAACGCGCGACGAGCTCGTCCCAGAACTTCCGCGGATGCTCGAGCTCGCCGACTATCTCGCGGCGAAGCACCTTTGACGGATGGAGAACCTTGATCGCGACCGGCGCGTCGGTCTCGACGTGGCGTGCGCGATAGACGACTCCGGCGGCGCCCTCTCCCACCAGCATCTCGATGCTATAACGATCGCCGACGACGCGGCCGATCAGGCTACGCGGTTCGACGGGATCTGAGAGCTCCGCGCCGTAGAGGCGCTCGAGGGCGTCGAAGAAGCGATCGATCTCGGTGTCGGACGGTTCGCCGTTCAACCTGGCGCGGTCGCCTAGCGCTCCGGCCCACAGAACCTCGCGGCTGAACTGCGAATCGAGACCTGCAGCACGCACCAATGACGGAATCCGGTCACGGTCTTCGGAGATCTGGCTGCCGCGCGTCCGGGCCATGTCGACCAGTTCTTCTTCGAGGAAGCGTCTGGCCTCGACGACCTTTGTCGCGTTGGGCACACCGAACTTGCGCCGGAGCCGTCGAAGCGCAGCGAAACTCATGGGCGGTATCTTCGCTACGCGGAGTTCGGATGACAAGGTGCTCGTGAGCGTGGAGCCGATGAAGGGCGAGCTATCGCGCGTCTGCCGGCGACTCCTTCGGCGGTTGGCCACGGGCCTGTTGGCGCTCCGGGAGCACTTCCCCGTCCGAAACGGCGGCGGGCGCCGGTATGAGCGGCGCCCGTCAGTTACGTGGCTGGGAGGCAGGGAGTCGAACCCCGATTGAACGGTTCAGAGCCGTTTGTCCTACCATTGAACGACCTCCCAACGAGGGCGGGAATATAACCAGCGGCCCCTGGAGTGTCAAGAACCGGCGCCCCCGGCCGCCGCGTGGACTTTACGCCGGAACCGCTCGTAGAATGCGCCACTGTGAGGGCGAAAGGCCACTGTGAGCTCGAGCAGCTTCTCGGGGTCGTTGGCGACCGGTGGTCGCTGCAGGTCGTAACGGCTCTTCTTCGAGGTCCGCTGCGAACGACCGAGCTCGTGTCGGCCCTCGCGCCGGTCAGTACGCGGACTCTGGCCGACCGATTGAAGCGGCTGGAGACGGCCGGCGTGCTCTCGCGTCAGGCATTCGCCGAAGCGCCTCCCCGCGTCGAGTATTCGCTCACCGAGCGGGGACTGTCGCTCGAGACGGCCATCGCGGCGCTTCGCCAGGCCGCGATTTCATGGTCGGATGCCGGATGCAACGGAAGTCCGTGTAACGCGTGCGATGGGGCCGGACACTCTCGCGAGCCGTCGCCCAAGGCGAGCGAGGCGGCACGCGTCACGTCGGCTCCGGTAGACGTCACCCTGCTCTGAGTCTCTCAGAAGTCGTCGCGGTATCGCCGTTTCGTTCTGCTTCGCCGATCCACCTCTTCGATGAGCTGATCGGCGGAAATCGGCATATGGGGAATGCCCAGCTTAGCGGCGAGCGACGCTGCGATCCGATTCCCGAGCCCGAATCGCACGTCCGGCGGCAGGTCGTACCGTCGCATCATGTAGGCGCTGATTGCCTCGAAGTCTTCCTGCTGCAGCCTGTCGGGATCGAAAGCGAAGATCTGCGCTTCCTGTTTCACCGCCCGATCCTTGAGGGACTCGGACCGTGCAAGCGAGAGCACGTCGGCGAGCGTCGGCGCCTTGGCCTCGCTCTCGCGAATGACTACGGTGCCTGCCACGTAGTCGCCTACGCGCTTCGAGCGTCCGCTGATGAAAATCGACACGATTCCCACCGAGTAGAGCGGCACGACGACCATTGGCATCGAGTCCAGGGCCGTCCGTATGAGATTGCGCACCAGCGACTCGTAGAAGCGGATTGGCCGGCCGTCTTCGCGTATGACGCGAAGCTTGAAAAGCCTCTTTCCCGGCGTCTGACCGTTCCAGATCGTCTCGAAAAGCACGAAGTAACTGGTGTAGATGAAGAAGCTGACCAGGATCGCCGCGGCGATGAGCCAGTCGCCAAGTCCCTTCCACATCCAGTCGAGCGCGTCCTTCATGAAGAGCGCGCCCAAGGCCAGAACGGCGAGAATGGCGAACTGGATCAGATGGTCGATGAACGCGGCGAGGAACCGATTGCCCACCTGAGCGCGCGTGTAATACAGTTCGACCCGCTCGGGCGTTTCGATGACGAGCTCATCGAAGCTCCGCGAGTCGGCGGACACAGTGGCGGGAGCGGCCTGTGAAGTCACACCCGCATTGTACGGTATCCCGCGCCGGACCGGGTTGGTTGCGCGGACGCGCGGACGAGACGATTGCTCAAGGACTTCATCGACGGACGTAACGGGATGTGGCGGCGGCTCGAGGAGCTCGTCGAGTCCATCCGTGTGAGCCGGCTCACCCGGCTCGACCGGAACGAAGTTCGCGAGTTGGCGCGTCTTTACCGTCGCACCGCGGCCGACCTCGCCATCGCGAGACAGGAAGTCCGCGATCCGCTGCTCGTGAACTATCTGAACGGCCTGGTCGGGCGAGCCCACGGCGCGATCTATCGGTACGAAGGGACCGGCTTCAAGGCGGTTGGCGACTTCTTCCGCTTCGAGTTGCCGGCGACCGTTCGCGCCACATTCCGCTACACGGCTTTCGCGTTTCTCGTCACGATGGCGTTTGCGAGTCTGGGCGCTTACGTGACGTCAGGTAACGAGGCTTTCGCCGAGAGCGTCGTTCCGGGCCTCCGCGACAACGTCATCGCCCATCGCGACTGGACGAAGAAAATCAACGACTCGAATCCCGTGCACTCGGCCCTGATTCAGCGAAACAACATCGGAGTATGCGCGATGGCGTTCGGGGGCGGACTGCTTGCCGGGCTCGGCACGTTGTACATCCTGCTGGTCAACGGGCTTATGCTAGGCGTCGTCATTCAACTCTGCGTCCGCTACGAGTTTCACGACATCCTGATATTCATGTCGGCCCACGGCGTGCTCGAACTGTCGGCCATCTTCATTTCCGGCGGTGCCGGGTTCCTGGTGGCCAGCGCCATGATCGCGCCGGGCGACCTTTCCCGGCTCGACGCGCTGCTGTTGAAGGGGCGGCAGGCGGTCGTGTTACTGCTCGGGTGTGCGGTAATGCTGGTCATCGCCGGGACGATAGAGGGATTCATATCGCCGTCGGAAGTTCCGGCGCTCTGGAAGTTCGCCGTCGCGGGATCCACCGGCATTCTCATGGTGCTCTACTTTCTGAAGCCAGACCGGCGGCTCGCGGCCGGGACGGCGGAGTTACTTCGAACATGATCACGTTCTCGACGCGCACTTCCGCGCTCGCATCGCGAGCGACCGTTCTCGCAGTGGCTATTGCGGCTGCTGCATCTTCGTGGGGGTGCGAGTCCGAGCCGGCGCGCAACTCGAACAGGCGGGCCGTGCCGAATGCCAACGACGAGATGCCGGCCCCGGGCGAGGCCGGCTCCCCGCTCGTTCTGAAGCACACGAAAGACAACCCGATCGCAAGGATTCCGTCGGAATTCCCGGGCATCGAGTCGCGCCTCGTGACGAATTCGCGCCGTGGCACGACCCTGCTCGTCGAGATCGAGCTGGTCAACGTAAGTGCGGCGCCGGTGACGATCGAGAACTATTCGGCGACGGAGGCTACGCTGGTCGACGACGCACTCAAGCAGCCCGTCGGGGTGTACGACACCGGTACGGGCGCCATCGCGACGACGGGCCTCACTCGGACTCTTCAGCCCGGCGAGTCGACAACGGTGTCGGCGTCGTTTCCGCTCGGGGCAAAATCGAAACTCGCCACGCTGACGTTTCCGAAGCTCGGCATATTCACGGCAATCGAGATCGATTCCGGCTCCAAGTTCCGGAGCAAGACGCCCGAAGAAATGGATGCCGAGGGTGGCGGCGGCAACCGCAGCGGCAGGAATGCGAACCGAAACGGCCGTTCCTAGGGCGTTTCGGGTCCGCGGGCCATTCTTAAGCGCCGGAGCGTTCCGGGTCCGCGGGCCATTCTTAAGCACCGTAGCGTTCCGGGCCCGCGGGCCATTTTTAAGCACCGGAGCGTTTCGGATCCGCGGGCCGTTCTGATGCGCCGGCGCGTCACGGGTCCGCGGGCCATTCCGAAGCGCCGTAGCGTTCCGGGTCCGCGGGCCATTCTGAAGCGCCGTAGGCGCGAAAGAGCCAGAGCCCACGGCGCAAGCCGTGGGTATGGCGCCCACTTTCGGTCGAGCCCCGGAGGGGCGAAACACGAATCCGGACTTCTTTCGCCCCTCCGGGGCTTTAACCACTCTCCATCCGAAACCCACTATCTCGCCGGAATCCGTGCGACCGCTCCGCGGTCGAGATCCTTCTTGGGGTGAGATCCGGGGGTCACGGCGGATCGCTTCGCTCACCGCCGTGACCCCCGGCTATCGTCTGTGACCGCTTCGCGGTCATGCCGATCCGGAGCGATCGATGCAATAGCCGCAGGTCGCGCACGCGATTCCGCGACCGCGAAGCGGGCGATGTAACAGCCGCAGGCCGCGCACGCGATTCCGCGACCGCGGAGCGGTCGATGTAATAGTACCCCGCACGCCTGCGGCGTACCCCCTGGAATGAAACGGGCAGAGTGCAGGCGTCAGCGCACGGCCGTGTTTCATAGCAGCCGTGGGTCGCGCGCGCGACTCCGCGACCGCGGAGCGGTCGATGTATTGGCCGCAGGCCGCGCACGCGATTCCGCGACCGCGGAGCGGTCGATGTAATAGTTCCCCACACGCCTGCGGCGTACCCCCTGGGATGAAACGGGCGTAGTGCAGGTGTCAGCGCACGGCCGTGTTTCATAGCAGCCGTGGGTCGCG
>JAJTWZ010000106.1 GCA_021463145.1 Blastocatellia bacterium
AGACAGGAAGTACCGTTGCCCCGGCGCTAGGCGCTCCGCGGTCGCTGGGTATGCCGCAGTCACCCTGCAACGCCGAGCGCAGCGAGGGATCGGCCGTCTTTCTCAGGCGGGGCGAGTTGAACGGACGTCCGGCCCCTCGCTGCACTCGGCGTTCCGGGCGCCTTCGGCGCTTATCGTCGCGGCGTCCGATACCACGAAAGGCCCCAAGTCCAACTTCGGGACCGGCGTCGAATCGAACAGGCGGTAGTAGACGAGTGTCCAGAGCGCCTCGAGCCCATCGCGCCATCCGATCTTCTTTCCCTCCGCGTATGTCCGCCCGTCGTAGCTGATGGCGACCTCGTAGATCCGGTAACGGGCCCGGGCGATCTTTATCGTAATCTCGGGCTCGAAACCGAATCGCTTCGACGCGAGCGGCATGGTCTGGATGATCGGCCGCCGGAACACCTTGTAGCAGGTCTCCATGTCAGAAAGGTTGAGGTCGGTGAGCATATTCGAGACAAGGGTCAGGAACATGTTGCCGAGCGAGTGCCAGAAGAAGAGCACCCGTCGTGCCGGACCACCGGCAAACCTGGAGCCGTAGACGACGTCAGCCATACCGTCGAGGATCGGCTGGATGAGAATCGGGTATTCGTTCGGATCGTACTCGAGGTCGGCATCCTGGACGATGACGATGTCGCCGGTGGCCAGACGGAAGCCTTCCGCGAGTGCCGCGCCCTTGCCACGGTTCTCGGGTTGGAACTTGACGACGAAGCCGTCCCGGCCATCGTACCCGCCGAGAATCTCCCGGGTTCCGTCTGTGGAGCCGTCGTCGACGAGAATGATCTCCTTTTCGATCGGCACGGCCTCGACCCGCGAAATGAGCTCTTCGAGGGTGGCGCGTTCGTTGTAGACGGGAATGACGACGGACAGGAGCGGGCTCACGTGGACTCCGGATCGAGGGTGTCGCGATGCTTTGCAGAACCGCAGCTTACCGGAAACGGTCGAGGCAGCGAAGGCACCCTCCCGTTCGAGACCGAAAACACTTCTGGCGAACTCGCTATTCGCCCCCATCCAGCACCCTCGCGAGTCCGTCACGAAACCCCCAGAATTCTCAGAGACGCTGCTTGACTCGACAGCTTCAACGTTCTATCGTGCCGAGCGTACGACCTACAGAGACGGGACGGCCTTATCTGTCCATTGAACAATATGGTTAGAGCGATTCCACCGTTTCGCAGTTCGGGATTTCTTGGTCAGTCCTCGAAAGGCTCCGATATGACGGCGGCTGTCGTCACAGGATACTTTGAAAATATCGCGCCCCGAGTTCCTTCTCTTCCAGCGCCTGGTACGGCCTGCGAACTGGACTTCGAGCGCTTCTTGAACGCCCCGGACCGGCTCGGAGCGTGGCCCGATATTGATCAACAAACAAACTGCATCTTCTCGGTCGCCTCATCGGCGTCGAGCAGTGTCCAGACTAGGAGTTGTTGCCATGAACGCTGTCAGTTGTGAAGCTCTTCTTCCCTGCGGAATCTCTACGCGAAAGTTGATCACGGTTCTGGCAATTCCGCTCGTCGTGGTGGCTTTCGTGCTGCTTGCTCCGAGTGATGCATCTGCACAGACTACGTATGGTGACGTGACTTTGGTCGGCGCACCGTTGAGTGGCAGTACCGGGAGCTCGCCGAGCACAACGCTGACTTGGCCTCACACTATTCCAGACTCAGCAAACCGAATTCTCATAGTTACGGTTGCAATTCACAGAACTGGCGGCACGCTGGCGACTGTCACTTCAATTACCTACACCCCGACAGCCGGCTCGCCGATTAGCCTGCTCGCAAACGTCCAGACGCAAGGTGAGTCTGCGGACGGATTGAAGCGCACAGAAATTTGGGGACTTGTGGCGCCGCCAATTGGCACGGGAGACATACTGCTCACCGTGTCTTCAGCAAGTAATGTGGTCGGCGCTTCTTACTCGTTTTCGAGCGTCGACCAGTCAGCTCCGGTTGCATTTGCTGGCAAGAACAATGCAATTGACGTGGCGGATTCAGATGCACAGATTGGCGTGACGTTGCCGGGTTTTGCGTCCGGACCAAATCGCCACGGCGTCGTGGATGTCCTTGCCATCGAGTCTTCTTTTTCTGCATCGCCCGCCGCTCAGCTGTTTCCGCATGATGTTGCGACGACAGCTTCTTCCGATAACCTGCGGGGATGTGGCGGAGCTTATGATCCGCCTGGCCTTGTATCATTCTTCTCTCCCTACTTCTTGAGCGGCAACGACTTTTGGCAGATGAGCTACGTGACCCTCAGGCCGGCAACCCTGACTGGCGTCGGGCTCGAATCCGTCGACGCGACGGCATTTGCCGGTGCGCGTCCCGACGGACGCACGGGCGGCGTCACGGTGACGTGGCGCACCGGTCTCGAATCCAACAACCTCGGCTACCGCGTTTACCGCGAGCGCGACGGCGTCCGCACGCAGGTTACTAACGACCTCATCGCCGGGTCGGGCCTTTTTACACCTCAGAACCTGTCGTCGGGCTACCGGTACGCAACTTACGATCCGAGCGGACGACCAGGCGATGTTTATTACCTCGAAGACATCGAGTTCTCGGGTAACCGAAACCTCCACGGGCCGTTCACCGCTGGGCAGACCGCGGGGAAGTCACCCGTTACGGCAGATTCCCCGACGCTCCAAGACCTCAACGACCGAGTCTCCGGAAGCAGGCTTGTCTTCGAAGACTCTCCCGATATTGCGAACGCAAAGGGCGGCGGCAACGCGCCGGGCGGCGCGAACGCCCAGTTCCAGCTCGCGAACACGCCGGCCATCAAGATCGGAGTGCGAGAGACGGGCTGGTACCGTGTGACGCCCGCGACGCTCGCTGGGGCCGGTCTGAACCTCGGCTCGATCGATCCTCGCACGCTGCGCCTCTACAACGGCGGCCGTGAGGTCGCGATCCGTGTGTCGGGTGAGGCGGACGGACGCTTCGACCTCGGCGACGCGATCGAGTTCTACGGCACCGCCGTCGACGTGCAGTCGACCGATACGAACGTCTACTGGCTGACGACCGCGACCGGCAACGGGCTGCGGATGAAGGTGCAGCCGAAGGGTCCCACGACAGGCGCGGCGATCAGGTTCCCGGCCGTCGCCGAACTGAAGGAGCGGTTCATCTACTTCGCGTCGCTCGAGAACGGCGAGCGCGAGAACTACTTCGGCAAGGTCGTCACTGCCGACCCGGCGGTTCACAACCTTACGATTACCAACATCGATCCTGCGGGACCCAATGCGGTCGTCGAGGTCGTCGTCCAGGGTGTGACGCTCGTACCACATCGCGTGACTGTTACGCTCAACGGTCAGGAGATTGGCGAGATTGCCTTTAGTGAGAGGGCGACTGGCAATATTCGCGTCACCGTCCCCCAGTCGATGCTCGTCGAAGGCGCGAACGTCGTGTCGCTCGCGACGGCGGCGGGTGCGGATCCGGCGGATGCGTCGCTCGTCGACTCCATCCGCATCGGCTACACGCACAAGGCGACGGCCGATCAGAACCTCGCCATCGTCAACGTCTCGACCCGCACGGGCGCGCGGACGTTCGACGGATTCACGAATGGACAGATTCGCGCTTTCGACGTGACGAACCCCTCCGCGGTGCAGGAACTCACCGGCACTGTGGCGCGTACGGCCAACGGCTTCGGTATCGCGATCCAGCCTGGCTTGTCGACACGACGTCTCGTCGTCACGACTCTCGACAAGGCCCTGGTCCCGGCTTCGATCGGCGTGAACCGCCCGTCGACGTGGAACGCGACTTCGAACGGCGCGAACGTCGTCTACATCACGCATCGCGACTTCGCGGCGAGCGTTGCACCGCTGAAGGCACTGCGCGAGTCGCAGGGGTACCGCGTCGCGGTCGTCGACGTCGAGGACCTCTACGACGAGTTCTCGGCCGGCCTCGAGTCGCCGGCGGCGATCCGCGGTTTCGTCGCACGCGCGCGGGCGACCTGGTCGGTCAAGCCGACGTTCGTCACATTCGTTGGCGACGGAACGCACGATCCAAAGAACTACCTCGGCGCTGGCGACTTCAGTTTCGTTCCCTCGAAGCTCATCGACGCTTCGGCAGTCGAGATGGCCTCCGATGACTGGCTCGTCGACGGCAACGGCGACGATCTGCCTGACGTGGCTGTCGGCCGGCTGCCGGTGCGCACCGCGGCCGAGGCTTCGGCGATGATCGCGAAGATCGTTGCGTTCGAGTCGGCCGGCACGGTTAATCGCAGCGCCTTGCTGGTCTCGGACGTCAGCGACATCAGCGACTTTTCGACGACGACGTCGGATATTCGCGATCTGCTGCCGCCCGACTATGTCGTGAGCGAGATCACTCGCGGGCTCGACACCGACGCGGCCACGCGGCAGTCCGTGCTGTCCGGTGCGAATTCCGGCCCGGGCATCGTGAACTTCGTCGGCCACGGTGCAATCGACATGTGGCGCGGCAATCTGCTGAACGCAGCGGATGCCGGCACACTTGCGAACGCCGGGCGTCTATCGGTTTACGTCTCGGCGAATTGCCTGAACGGTTACTACCAGGATCCGCTGCTCGAGAGTCTCGGCGAGGCGCTCCTGAAGTCTCCGAACGGCGCGGTGGCGGTGTGGGCGTCGTCGGGCGCGACGGGCCCGGAAGGCCAGCGCGTGATGCTCGACGCGTTCTATCGCGTGCTCTTCTCGAACCCGGCGCTTTCCGTCGGACAGGCTGCCGCCCAGGCCAAGGCAACGGCGGCGGGCGACGTCCGTCGCTCGTGGGTGCTGCTTGGCGATGCAGCGACGAAGCTGAACTGATGATTCGAATCCGGCGGACCGGTCTGCCGGTCCGCCGGATTCCTTCATTCGTCAATCCTTTTCCAATGCCCTGTCTTTCTGGTAACGTGCCACCCGGCTGGGCGTGTTAGACACGCTTCGTGAGGAGCAACGACACATGAACACAACGGTTACGATGCCGCAGTCCCGCAGCGAGCAGTTGGTCATTCAGGAAATGGCCGACGAGACGCTCGTTTACGATCTCGATCGGCACAAGGCGCACTGCCTCAACAAGACCGCGTCGGTGGTGTGGAGCCACTGTGACGGGACGACGACCGTTTCGGAAATGGCGGAGATCCTGCATCGAGACCTGAATCTTCCGGTCGACGAAGAGGTCGTATGGCTCGCGATCTCGCAGCTCGGGAAGGCGAAGCTGCTCGATGGGCCGGCGCAGAAGCCGTTTACGGGCGCAGTTCCGGCGCGCCGCGAAGTCATGAAGCGGATGGGCCTCATCGGCGCCGCCGCGATGCTGCTGCCGGTCATCACGTCGATCGTGGCGCCGGCCGCCGTCTCCGCGGCGAGCTGCAAAGCAAAAGGAAAGGGTTGCACGACGGGTGCCGAGTGTTGCAGTGGGGTTTGCGGACCGGGAAACTTGTGCCTCTGATCCCCGAACCGATTGCATAGGAATGGCCGCCGTGCCAGGTCTTGGAGAATGTGTGGCGTCGGTGCTCAGGGAGTCCTGGAAGCCGGCGCCACCCGTGTTTTCGGGCTCGGATGCGGACCTGGAGGCCGCCGCTCCCATCCTTTTCGCAACCGGCGCGGCGAGCCTCGGATGGTGGAAGCTGCGATCGACGATCGACCCATCGACCGAAGTGCATGCCGGATTGCACGAGGCGTTCCGAATGCACGCGCTCCAAGCCGCGCTGCAAGTGCGGATGATAGTGACGCTCATTCCCGCGTTACTCGACGCCGGCATCGAACCGCTCCTCGTGAAGGGATGGGCAGCTGCGCGGACCTATCCCGAACCGGCGTTACGGCCGTACGGCGACATCGACATTTGCGTGTCGGATGTGGCGCGGGCGCGAACCGCGCTCGACACCGATGTTCTTCGCCGCTTCAACGTAGACCTGCACGAAGGCGGCGAACACCTCATCGATGTGCCCTTCGGCGAAGTAGTGGCAAACTCGATGGCAATTGACCTTGACGGCGTGGCCGTCCGGATACCGTCCGACGAACACCACCTTCGAATTCTCGTTCTGCATTTACTGCACCACGGCGCCTGGCGCCCGCTCTGGCTCTGCGACATCGGCGCGGCGCTCGACGTCATCGGCGACAGCTTCGACTGGGAAGTCTTTCTCGGAACCGATCCGGTGCGCCGTCACTGGATAGCATGCACGCTGCGCGTAGCCGAATCGCTTCTTGGAGCTGATCTGTCCAAGGCACCAGATCACGTTCGTTCCGTCCGTGTTCCATCGTGGTTCGAGAGGGCGGTCCTTCGGGAATGGACTCGGCGTCATCGGTGGGTTGCCGCCAGGCCGATTGGGGAAGTAATCGCGACGCGCCCGTGGACCGCGCCGGCCGAGATCGTGCGTCGGTGGCCGGACCCGATTCGCTCGTCTGTCCATTCTGGCGCGAGGTTCGACAGGCGAACTCGATTTCCCCTTCAACTTCGATACGCCTGCTCACGGCTAGGCAAGGTTTTGCGACAGACGATGGAGGCCGGTCGCTCGCGAACTGCACCGTCGAGTACAATCGGCCCCTGACTTCACGAATCGGACGATGACCGCGCAACCAGATCTGTACTTCGCATTCCCGGACGGCTCGCTGAACTACGTCTGTGCCGAATGCACGGGGCTCTGCTGCAAGGGATTCGGATTCGGCGGCAGCCTCGAGCGCCATGTACGGTCACTCTTCGTGCTCTACCCGGCTCTGGAAACCACGGTCGTTTCGCGAAGTGGCGACATCGTCGAACTCTCCACTTCACCGGTTGGCTGCCACTTCCAGGATCCTGACAACTTCTGCGGACTCGAGCGAAAGCACGGCAAGGCCGCGAAGCCCGGGGTATGCACGCTGTTTCCATTCAACGTGCTCAGGCGCCTCGGGCCGGCGATCGTCGTCGCCCCGCATTACCTCTGTCCCTTGCGCGTCGTCGTTCCAGCCGCGCCCGGCGAAGTCGAGGGCACCCACGCTGGCATCGTTTCCGCCGTTGCCGAAAGCGGACTGCTTGAGCTCGACGGACGCGGAGCGCATCTGCCTTCGGTTCCGGTGCGGCCCGGCGCCGCGTTCCGCGAAGTCCTGGGCGAGGAAGTCTCGTTCAGAGACGCATGCGCGGCCGCGCTCGGCCGCCAGCGGTTCCGCGATGTCGTGCGGGCCGCATCGTCCGACCCGGCGGCCTTCGACGCCTCCGTCCGGCGCATTCTCGACATCGCCGGCTTGCCACAGCTGGAAGTCTCGGTCACAAGCGACCGCCTTGACGAGGTCCTGCTCGCCATCGCACCGGCGCTCAGGCTGGAGTACCTGCGTCTGTCGCCGGACGGCGTCCTTCGGGCGCTTGCAATGACCGAGTCGCTCGTCCGGGTCGAAGCCCGACTCTCCGATCGCATGCTCGAGCCACAGGTGATGCATCGGAGCGCCACCGCCCGCCGGCCAGCCGTGCAACTGCTCGCGCACGGCGACGAACCGCTGCAGCTCAGGCGAGTGTTGTCGCAAAAAGCGCCGCCCGTCAGCGATCCGCAACTCACGTTCGCGGCGTTCCTCGCCACGCGGTCGCTCGCGTCTGGCGCCGGTGTCGCGTCGGCGCTGGAGTCGGCGATGCAGCCGGCGATGACGACTGCCGACCGGATCACGCTTGCAATGCTGCTCGGCTCGCGCGTCGACCCCCTGCTCTCGCGCCGGCGGGACGGTGCGAACTAGGATCTCCCGATGACTGTCTCGCGACGAAGGAGCGCCGGCCACGAAACGACGACTCCGGCCGTGGCCGAAATCCTCGTACCACGGCTCAAGCGCCCCTCCACCTGAATGCTGAAGCTCGACCGCCTCGGGTGGGCGGCAGGACTCAGCTTCCGCGCATACGGCTTGACGATCGGCGTGCGGACGAATACCGCGTCGATTCTCGAGCGCCTCGTTCCCCACCTTCCGTACGGTTGGGAAGTGTCCGGCGTCGAGACCGTCGACCATCTCTTCTCGATGCTCGTCGGGCATACCACGGAGCACGCGACACCCTCGGTCGTGCGACGTGTGGGACCGGCCGGGAAGCGCCGCCGGTTCAACCTGCTCTACGACGGTATCCTGCTCGACATCAGAACACTCGACGTCGAGGAGTTGCTCGAGCGTTTCGAGTCGTCGGTGCGCCTCAAGGTCGCGGAGCACGCGAAGCGGAGGGTCTTCGTGCACGCCGGAGTCGTCGGGTGGCGGGGGCGCGCGATCGTCGTTCCGGGGCGCAGCTTCTCGGGGAAGACTTCGCTCGTCGCGGCGATGGTACGGGCTGGCGCGACGTATCTCTCGGACGAGTATGCCGTCTTCGATCGTCGTGGCCACGTCTTCCCGTATCTGAAGCCCTTGTCGCTTCGGCTCGGCGACGACGAGAAGCAGACCCACGTGCCGGTCGAGGACCTCGGCGGCGTGGCGTCGGCCGTGCCACTGCAGGTGGGTCACGTCATCGCGACGCGTTTCGTGGAGGGGGCTTCCTGGAGGCCACGGAATTTGACGGAAGGCGAAGCGGTGCTGGCGATGCTGGCACATACCGTTCCGGCGCGCCGTGATCCGGCAGCCGTGCTCGAGGTGCTCAATCGGGTTGCCAGGCGCGCCGTGGCGCTGAAGGGCTCGCGTGGCGACGCGGATGAAGCGGCGGCGGAGATCCTGGCCCGAGTCGATTCCGGGCGTGTCGCTCGCTGACGGCCCCACATTGGAGCACGGCGCGAAGCGCCTTGGAGTGCGGAGTGCAGCGCCGCTCTGGTTATTGATGAATCGAACCAGCTGCGCGACCTCGAACGGATTGCACGAACTCGAACGGATTGCGCGACCTCGAACGGATTGCGCGACCTCGAACGGATTGCACGACCTCGAACGGATTGCACGACCTCGAACGGATTGCGCAACATCCAACGTGTTCCCCTCCCCGCTCCCCGAAAGCGGCGCTTCACGCCGCACTCCAAGGCGCTGCGCGCAATCCGTCGTCGCCGACGGTGACGCGCTCCTCCCAACATCGGTTCCTGCGCGAAGCGCCTTGGAGTGCGGCGTGCAGCGCCGCTTTGGTTGTTGATGAAGCGAACAAGTTGCGCGACCCCGAACCGATTGCGCGACCCCGAACCGATTGCACGAACTCGAACGGATTACGCGACTTCGAAACTCTTCCCCTCCCCGCACCCCGAAAGCGGCGCTTCACGCCGCACTCCAAGGCGCTTCGCGCAGTCCGTCGTAAAGAGGTGTTCTTCGTGTCCCAGGTCACCTGGACGGCGGCTTCCTGTCCGATCCTCGGATTCAGGTCTACCCGTACTTCTTCAAAAATTGCTGTAAAGTCTGTCGCTATCCTTGCCGATGAGGCAAAATGGCTCAAACTACGCAATTGCCTCGGAGTGTTACCATGATCGCCAATAGCCCCTGCAACCGCCGCCTCGGCACGCTCATCGTCACGTGCCTTCTCCTGATTTGCTCTTCCGCCATTCCCGGAAGGGTCGCTAGAGCGCAGACCGGATGCCCCGGCACGCCGGTGTACGACACGACGCCGAGTCCGCTGACCGGTGTCATCAACTCGTACTACCCGGGCCGCGAAACGGACGCGGCGGCTGGTGAAACGGCCATCGACATCGGCCCGCGAACCGGCGCGACGGCCGTTCTGGCGGCCGGCAACCTCGCGCTGGTAATCCAGATGCAGGACGCCTCGATCGACGACTCGAACGACGATACGTACGGCGACGGTACCAACGAGTCGGGGTCGGGCATAGACAATCCTGGCCGGGGCTCGACAGCGCTCAATTCGGCCGGGCTCTACGAATACGTTCGCGTTACATCCGTTACTGGGACAGCGCCGAACCAGGTCGTGAATTTCACGGGCACTGGATCCGGGGGCGGACTCGTGAATACGTACCGCGCTCGAGCGAATGACTCGTCGGGCAGCACACAGTTCGGTCAATCCTCATATCAGGTCATCCGTGTTCCCCAGTACGAGAATGCCACGGTCGCGGCCGGATTGACGGCCAAGGCCTGGAGCGGTCCGGTCGTTTCGACTGGTCCGGGCGGTAACGGACCCACCGGTGGCGTCCTGGTCTTCGACGTGTCCGGAACTCTGACGCTTGCCAGCCAGACTATCAGTGTGGATGGACTGGGATTCCGGGGCGGTGGCGGACGAGTGCTCACCGGCGGCGCCGGAGCCGACAATGATTTCCGTACGCTTTCCTCGAACAACGCAAACGGCTCGAAGGGCGAAGGCATCGCCGGAACGCCCAGGTTCGTCTGGAACGCTGCCGGGGCGGCGCTCGTCGACAACGGAGCGGCGAACGAAGGGTACCCTCAGGGCAGCTACGGCCGAGGGGCGCCTGGGAACGCTGGCGGCGGGTCGACTGACGGCAATCCGAATGGCGCCGCCCCTAACGGGAACGATCAAAATTCCGGTGGCGGCGGCGGCGGTAACTGCGGTCAGGGCGGCAAAGGTGGCAATGCCTGGAGTAGCCAGGATCGTGACGGTGGATGGGGTGGTGCTGGCTCGGGTCCGACTCTGACCCGGATCTTTATGGGTGGTGGCGGCGGCGCCGGAACCACCAACAACGGTTCTCAAAGCGGCGGCCCTGACCCCGGGGACGGTCGTTACAGTAGCGGGGGTGCAGGTGGCGGAATAATCCTCATTCGGTCGTACACGATGAGCGGCGGGGGCACTTTCAGTGCCAATGGTGCGAATTCGCCTTTCCATACCGGACGCGATGGAGCAGGTGGCGGCGGAGCGGGCGGCACCATTGGTCTGACGTTCCGATTCGCCGACCGGGCAATGATGTCGGCCAGGGCTAACGGTGCCATCGGAATGAACGCGTGGCCGCTTCAGGCTCCTGACGGCAATCCGGGCGAGCGTCACGGGCCGGGTGGAGGAGGTGGCGGCGGTTTCATAATGACATCGGGCTCGATCGGATCCACTTCGGTAACGGGCGGCGCCAATGGCATCACCACGACTGCCAACTCCGCATATGGCTCCAGTGCCGGTTCGGCCGGTTGCACCGACGAGACGTACGTTTTCACCTCGGTTCCGGGCGTCAGCTCGGGCGGCGAGTGCAACTATGTTGCATCGGTGGACCTTGTACAGTCCGACGCGAAGCGCTTCGACTCCGGCACGCTCCTCACCTGGACCACATCGTCCGAGTCCGAGAACCTCGGCTTCAACATATATCGCGACGACAACGGCACTCGTCAGCGCATCAACCCCGGCCTCATAGCCGGCGCCGCGCTGAAGACCACTGCAAGGATGCTTGCCGGACACAACTACTCCTGGTGGGATCCCGACGCCACCGCTTCGAGCCGTTACTGGATCGAGGACGTCGGTTTCACCGGCACCGGCACCGTCTACGGCCCGTTCATGCCGTATGCCGTGCGGGGACAGGCTCCGGTCGTCGGGAACTCCGAGAGGCTTGCTTCAAAACGAGGCGAAACGGGCGCCGATGCAGGACGGGTGATCTGGGAGGATCCTTCTGCCGAGCCCGTGAAGGCGAACGGCAAGGGTGGCAGCTCGACTGGCACCCCGCCGTCGTCGCCCACTGCCGCGCAATGGGCGGTGGCTTCGCGGCCTGGACTCAAGCTGGCCGTGTCTGCGCTGGGCTGGTACCAGGTCGGGTCGTCCGACCTCGCGTCGGCGGGCATCGACCCGTCGCAATTCGACCCGCGGACCATCAAGCTGTTCGCCGACGGCGTCCAGGTGCCGATCCAGGTCTCGGGCGAAACCGACGGCCGCTTCGACGCCGGCGACACGGTGGAATTCCTCGGCAACGGCGTCGACACGCCGTACACGAACACCAGGGTCTATTACCTGACGGCCGGCGACGGCCCCGGACTGCGAATGAAGGTCGTTCCGCACGTGGACGGCCCCGTCGTTCGTCCGAGCCTCCCGTCGACCGTGGAACTCAAGAAGCGAACGGTGCATTTCTCCGCCCTTGCCAACGGCGAGAAGGAGAACATCTTCGGCGACATCCTCGCCTTCGAACCGCTCGACCAGATCGTGGCACTGCCGCACGTGGACGTCTCCGCCTCGACGGCGAAGGTGGAGGTCGCGCTGCAGGGCGTGACGCTGGTGCCTCATCAGGTCACCGTCGCGGTCAACGGCTCGCCAGTCGGCAAGATGGTCTTCGCCGGCAAGGAGAGCCGGACGGGGACGTTCACGGTTCCGGCGTCGCTGCTCGCGAGCGGCAACAACACGATCACGCTAACGCCCGACTCGGCGACCTACGACGTGAGTCTCGTCGACTTCGTTCGCGTGACCTATTCGCGGCTGCCGCTCTCGGACGGCACGCCTATCGCCTCGAGCGTCCCGGCCGTCCGGCAGGTCGTCGCGCTGGGCGGATTCGCTTCTCAGTCAATCCGTGTCATCGACGGATCGAACATCGCGGCGCCCCAGGAGATTCTGGGCAGCGTCGCTCAGGGTGCGAACGGTTACGAAATCGCCGTTCGGATGCCGGCGACGTCGAACCGCGTGTTCGCGTTCACTCCTGACCAGGTGCGCCGGCCCGACAGAATCGAAGTCAACACGCCGTCGGCGTGGAACCGGACGACACAGCCGTACAACGTCGTGTTCCTGACGACGACGGAGTTCGCGCCGGCGCTTGCGCCGCTCGTGGCGCTGAGGCAGCAGCAGGGCTACCGCGTGGCGGTCGTCGACATCGAGGACGTCTACGACGAGTTCGGTTTCGGGTATCGCTCGCCGGCGGCGGTCCGCGCGTTGATCGATCGCGCGCGCAACTGGTCGACGCCGCTCCGGCACGTGCTCATCGCGGGCGACGCGTCGCTCGATCCGCGCAACTACTTCGGGCTCGGCGGCAACTTCGTTCCGACGAAGTCCGTCGAGACCTTCTCGATGGAGACCTTCTCGGACGATTGGATGGCCGACGTCAACGGTGACGAGGTTCCGGACGTGTCGATGGGCCGCCTGCCGGTCATCGGCGTCGAGGAACTGGAGACGGTCGTCGGGAAGATCGTCAGGTACGAGGCGCAGGTTTCGGCGCCGAGGCAGGTGGTGGCGATCGCCGACACAGGCGACACGTACGACTTCGGCGGCGCGTCGGACCGGATGTCGGATCTGGTGCCGGGCCCGTCGGCGGTGACGTCGATTCACCGGCTCGAGATCGGGGACCAGGCGGCGCGGACAGCGGTCCTGGATTCGTTCGCGGCCGGGTCGGACCTGGTTGTCCACGCGGGTCACGGCAGCGTGGCGTACTGGCGCGGCGGACTGCTGACGTCAGACGACGTGATGGAGGTGCAGTCGTCTGGACGGCTGTCGGTCTCGGTGCTTGCCAACTGCCTGAACGGCTACTTCACGGCGCCGGGTTTGAGGTCGATAGGCGAGGCGTTGGTGCTCACGCCGAACGGCGGATCGGTGGTTGCGTGGGCGTCATCGGGAACGTCGGATTCCGGATGGCAGGAACTGCTGGTGTCGGAGTTCCTTCGTCAGGCGTATCGGCCTGGCGTGACAACGGGCGACGCGGCGCGGGCTGCGAAGGCGTCCGTCAACGGTGAAGTGCGTAAGACGTGGGTCTTCCTCGGCGACCCGTTGGTGAGGTTGAAGTAACGGTTGAGCCTTGGGAAGCGGCGCTTCTCTCCATTCGACTCCTGCGCGAAGCGCGGTGGGGTGTGGAGAGAGGCGCCGCTTTGGCTGTCGACGAACCGAGCTGATTGCGCGGCTTCGAACGGATTGAGCGACTTCGATTCCTGCGCGAAGCGCCTTGATAGGGGTAGGGAGGACCGATTGGGTTCGGTCCCCCCTCCCTCCGAACCGGACGTGCGGATCTCCCGCATCCGGCTCTCC
>JAJTWZ010000107.1 GCA_021463145.1 Blastocatellia bacterium
CGCCGAGACCAAACTCCGCTACGGGCTCTCCGAGCTCCAGGCGGGCGACGGCCATCTCGACCGGTTCTGCCACCGGCCATCCTGCGCCGAACGCGCTCGACTTACGAGTCGTTTCAGACTGCCCTGTCAGTGCGAAGCAATGAGATGAACTCCGCTGCATGCGCTAGTTGGCCGGCGTTGTAAGGTAGGGCCACTTGCTCTCATGGACTTTCAAGGTCGTCACGTCGAAGCAACCGAGCCGAGTGAATCACAGCGACCACGTCAACCCGCGATGCCCGGACACTGTAGATCACCCGATATGGCCCCTCAAACACCTCTCGCACAGCCTCGCGTCCGAGTTCCGGCACCGGGCGACCTGATTCGGGGAATCGACCGAGTTGCTGAGATCGGCGGGTCAGCCGGTCGACAGTTCTCAGTGCATAGTCGGGAGACGATTCGGCGATGAACCGAAAGATGTCATCGAGGTGACGCTCCGCGAGCGGCGTCCAGATGACCCTCATTCCGGCAAGCCGTACCGTTCACGGATCTCTTCAACAGGCCTTCCGAGGTTCTGATCGCTCTGAGCAAGGCCGGCCTCAATAGTCTGGCGCACGTAGATCTGGTGCATGAGGTCGTCCCATGAGGACAGTCGCGGCATCGAGTCGATGAGCCGCTTCGCTTCTTCCTTCAGGTCAACGTCCATAGTGGCATTGTACTCCAAGACTCAAGCGAAGCCAGAAGCCGGCCAACGATCAGGATCACCGGGCGCGCGCGACGGCGTCAAGGAGAATCGATCATGCCCAGCTGCGCGCGCTCTCAAGAAACTCCCCTGTAACTTGTTGATTCCAGGTACAGGCTCTTCCAAGTTTCACCCTGCCATGTCAGTGCGAAGCAATGAGATGAACTCCGCTGGATGCGCTAGTTAGGTGACCTGCATGTAGACCTGGCCCCGGTCTGGGACATCTCGAAGCTGTGCGGCTAGACTGAACAGGTACTCGCGCAACTCGTCTGCCGGCACCGCCCGAAAGCTGATGCTACCGGCCGCCGCTTCTCGCGTGCAGAGCGGCGGATAGGCGTGGAGCAAGTGCCCCGGCGCCAGGCGCTCACCTGTGGCCAGGTGAGCCTCGAGGGGGCCGAGCAAGAGAAGCTCATCAGCATCAGCACTCACGTGATCGAAGAACTCGTCGAGAGCAATTCCAAGATCGCCGACGCCGTCGAACTCAGCGTGAAGTCGGTGGACGCGCGAATCACGCAGGAAGAACTGGTTACCGACACAGTCCTGCGCAAAGGGGATGTCTTCTGCGGTGAGGGAGCGGTAGTGTCGCCAATAGGCGTGCGGACCAAGCCACGCGTGACGAAGCGAGTGCCAGCTAGGGTCAATGCATGCGGCCCGTACATGCAGGCCGCCGCCGTACGCAACGAAGCCGTTGCACTGCGTGAGTAGCCCGCGCAAGGCCGAAGGAAGCTCGTCCAGAAGCGCTTGGTCATCGAGAGCGATGTCTGCTAATGCGGCGTCTTCAGGCGTCACGTGAGGTCACCTAACGCTCAGGTTCACCGGGCACGCACGACGGCCCTGAAAGCAACGGTGAATCGGGGGTGCGCGCGCTCCGATGGTACCACTATTTAGGTCGCTCCTGGTAATAGTCGATCTCTTGAAATTCGATGGTTAGACTTGTTAATGGTGGCGGCTCGCCTTTTGGGTGGGGCGCGTTGCCGTCGGGCGATGCAACCTCTCGCTGGATCCAGTTTCCTTGTTTGTCGAATTTGTACTTACCAATAATTTCGACAATGTGTCCATCCCGCCAAGTCTTCACCCGTTGACCTGCTTCGTCAAACTCGTATGTAGTAATCGCATACTCTTCGCCATACTTGCTGACTGTAGATTCGCGCACGATGCGCCCCTGTTCGTCGTATTGGGAGCGCGTTCGAAAAATGGGCTTGCCGTCTACGTCGAGATGCGATTCTTCAACGACTCGGCCTTGTGCGTCGCGTGTGCGCTTTTTCCAACAACACGTTTGCCTTGCTGCTAGTGCTTGGCCGTCCTTTCCTATTTCAGTGATAGTTACAGTATCGGACGAATCGCTAGTGAACTTAGAAATGGACGGCCTATTCGCGTCGCGATACCACGTCTGGCGTGTGAGCGCCCCAGTGCGATCGTATTCAAGCACGAACTCCAGCGTTCGGTTGCCTGAGGGCATACTCTCCGTGTAGTAGCGCACTTCGCGCACGTTGCCTTTGAGACCCTCACGAGCCGTGTCACTCTGAAGACCCGGTGGAGTCGGCGAAATAATAAGCGCTAGGGTCGAAAGCAAAATTGAGCGAGCTAGCATTCCAAGTCCTCCCAGACGATTCCGTACCTCTTAACAAAGCTACCAGGGCATTCGCAATGCGACCTAACGCTCAGGTTCAGCCGCGTTGTGGAGCGCAGCGGAACAACGTCGGCTGCAACCTGTTGTTCGACATTTTCCTGTCGATCATGATGTGATCACCATCTAGGCTTCGACCGTGTCTGCATCGCCTCCCACATCTACACCCTCTTCGGACACATCTCCTGTGTAGGCAGCCTTGCCAGTCGCTTGTTCGATTAGCTCAAGCAGTAGCCTCTGTCTATCTCCCATGGAGGTTTCGAAGGGATTTCCAGGGACAGTCTTCCTTCGCGGTAACATGTGGGAGCTCAGAGACTTGCGGAGCCTTCTTCACCGACCTGGCGGCGCCCATTTCGACCGGAGCTGACAACACCCAAGCTGTCATTTGTCGGGGGCAAACTTGCTACCGCGAAAGGCCGTGGACTGAGGCCTGTACGGGGAGTCAAAGAACCTTCGCTACCTGCTGATCTTGACGGTCGCCTCACTTCGGCTCGGAAGAAGGATGTGGCGAGAAGCACAATCAACATCAGCTGTCGGGAAGCAGGACTGTCCCAGGCGACCTCAGTCCCCGGCGACTTCACACTCGATCACCGGCACGTCGCGCCGCGTCGCACGGCCGACCCACTCGCTGTCGCTCGCGGTACTGATCGCGGCGGCGTGCTCGTCCATCGCATCCGGATGGGCCGATGCGTGCTGGATAACGCCCGGATCGAGGGTGAACCCTGCGGGCTGCGCACGTCACGATCAGAGCCGTGCGCGGCGCCACAGTGGCATCAGTGCCACTCGCAACGTCGGGATCAGTACCGCGAGCGACAGCGAACGGGTCGACGGGCGTATCGGGTCGTCCTGCCCGTATCCGTCCGGCGTAGCCATATCCGATGATCTGGCGGCTCGCCGGAGTTCCTTCATGGGATCTTGTCGCCTCGAAATCTTCCAAGGCAGATAAGCTGACAGACTCGCGAGTCGCCCAATTGCAGCAGGAGTCCTGCCGGTCGTCCTCGAATCCCGCAAATCCGGTCCACTCTCTCCTACTTGGACACGGGCGCCGGCTTTTTCCTCGTAGCCTTGACCTTCGCCGCATCCTCCACGACGTCGCCGCCATCGGAACCCGCTTCCTTGTACGAGCACTCCTTGTTTGCGCATGCGTGGCTGACGACGCCCTTCGTCGACGTCTTCTCGACGAGGAACGTCGAGCCACAAGACGGACACGGCTTGTCGATCGGTTTGTCCCAGACCGTGAACTCGCAGTCCGGATAGCGCGTGCACCCGTAGAAAGTCTTCCCACGCTTCGAGCGTTTCACCGCGACCTCGCCCTTCGCGCACGCCGGGCACGGCAGGCCGATCGTGTCGCGCTTGATGTACTTGCACTTCGGATAGTTCGAACACGAAGTGAACTCGCCAAAACGGCCCTGTTTAGCCACGAGGTGCTTCCCGCACTCCGGACAAACCTCGTCAAGCGGGCGATCGGGCTGCGCAACAACGCCGGCTTTCGAGATCTTCCGCGTGTTGCGGCACTCCGGATATCCGGTACACGCCAGGAACTGCCCAAAGCGTCCGCGCTTGAGCGCGAGCGGCTTGCCGCACTTCTCGCAAATCTCGCCCTCGAACGGATTCTCCGGCGCCGCGGCAGCCGCGCCATCGGCCGATTCCGTCGCCGGCGCCTTTGCCAGATCGCGCGTGTTCTTGCACTCCGGGTAGTTCGTGCACGCCAGGAACCGGCCGAACCGGCCGAACTTGATCGCCATCACCGAACCGCACTTGTCGCACTTCTCGTCGGTGAGGATCTCCTGCCGCTTCACGTCCTTCATGTCCTTGCGCGCCTGCGCGAGGTCGACCGTGAACTTGTCGTAAAAGCTGCGGAGAGTTTCGCGCCACTCGGCGCGGCCTTCCTCGATGTCGTCGAGTTGAGCTTCGAGCGCGGCCGTGTACTCCGCGTTGAAAATATCGTCGAAGCTTGCGACCAGCAGGTCGTTGACGATCACCCCGAGCTCGGTTGGATGGAACCGGTCGCCTTGCTTTTCGACGTACTCGCGCTCCTGGATAACGGTCATGATCGACGCATAGGTGGACGGACGTCCGATCCCGTTTTCTTCAAGCGCCTTGACGAGAGTAGCTTCCGAGTAACGCGGCGGCGGTTCGGTGAAGTGCTGATTCGACGTCAGCCCGTTGAGGGCCAGCACCTCGCCTTTCGCCGTCATCGGCAGAGAGAGTTTCCGCTCGTCGTCCTCGTCGTCCTTCTCGTCCTTGCCTTCCTCGTAAACCGCGAGGAAACCGTCGAACTTCAGCACCGATCCCGTTGCGCGGAAAAGGTATTTCTCGGCCGCGACGATGTCGATCGTCGTCTGGTCGAAGAGCGCCGGCATCATCTGCGACGCGAGGAAGCGCTGCCAGATGAGCTTGTAGAGCGAGAGCTGCTCGGGAGTGAGGAACGGCGCCATCGCGTCTGGCGTTCGCTCGACTCCGGTCGGACGGATAGCTTCGTGCGCGTCCTGGGCGCCCTTCTTCGAGCGGTATAGGTTCGCCTTTTCGGGCAGATAGTTCGCGCCGTAGGTCTGGCCAATGTAGTCGCGGGCCTCGCCGAGCGCCGAGTCGGCGACTCGCGTCGAATCGGTCCGCATGTACGTAATGAGACCGACTGTGCCTTCCGCGCCGATGTCGACTCCCTCGTAGAGTTGCTGCGCGATCCGCATCGTGCGTTTCACGTTGAAGCGCAGCTTGCGCGCGGCTTCCTGCTGGAGTTTCGAGGTTACGAATGGAGGGACCGGATTGCGCTTCTTTTCCTTTGTGGCGAGGTCGGCGACGGTATAGGCCGCGGCGTTGAGCTCGTCCGTGATCGACTTCGCGTGATCGGCGTTCGCGATGTGGATCTCGCCCTTCCGAACGTCCTTGTCGAAGGCGCCGAGCTTCACGGTCTGCTCCGAGACCTTGTAGAGCTTTGCGTCGAACGACGGCGGCAGTTTTGCCGACAGGTTCGCGACGACCGACCAGTACTCCGTAGACACGAAGGCTTCGATCTCGCGTTCGCGTTCGACGACGAGGCGGACGGCAACGGTCTGCACGCGTCCTGCGGAGAGTCCGCGGCGCACCTTGTCCCAGAGAAGCGGCGACACCTGGTAGCCGACGATGCGGTCGAGCAGGCGGCGCGCCTGCTGGGCGTTGACGAGCCGGTCGTCTATCTCGCCAGGGTGCTTCATGGCTTCGAGGATCGCGGGCTTCGTGATCTCGTTGAAGAGGATGCGCTGGACGGTCTGCTTCTTCTTTCCGCTGCCGGCGAGGATCTCTTCCTTGATGTGCCAGCCGATGGCCTCGCCTTCGCGGTCGGGGTCGGTTGCGACGTAGATGTGGTCGGCATCCTTCGCGGCGGAGGCGATCGACTTGATCACCTTTTCCTTGCCGGGGATCGTGATGTAGCTCGGTTCGAAGCCGGCGTCGAAGTCGATGCCGATGTCCTTCTTCGGAAGGTCCTTCACGTGGCCAACCGATGCGAGCACCTTGTAGCCGCTGCCGAGATACTTGTTGATGGTTTTCGCCTTCGACGGCGATTCAACGATAACGAGTGACTTTGCCATTGTGAAAAATCGTCTTCTTCAATCTGCTACCGGCCATCCGGTCACAACTTCCGAACATAGAAGCCGCCCGGCAGCGCGGCGGCCAACCCCTTCAACTCGAGCGTGAACAATGCATCAGCGAGCGATCCTGCGTCGAGTCGTGTCCGGTCCGCAAGCCAATCTACGTGACGTGGGGCATCGGCGGCGAGAAACTTCAGCGTGAGCCGCTCTTCCTTCGATACGTCGGCGGCCGCCGAAAGTGTGACCTGTCTGTCGCGTTCGCGCTCGGCATCGAGAATGCGATCCCGATAGGGCGCCGGCAATTCCTCGACGACGTCGGCCCAGGACCTGACGAGGCAGGCTCCGTCCCGGATAAGGAGGTTCGGTCCGGCGCTGGTCGCCGATGTCACGTTGCCCGGCACGGCGTAGACGTCGCGGCCCTGCTCCATCGCCGTTCGCGCCGTGATCAGCGATCCGCTTCGGTCCGCGGCCTCGACGACGAGCACGCCGTGCGCCAATCCCGAGATCACGCGGTTTCGGAACGGGAAATTCTGGCCGGATGGAGGGGTAGAAGCGGGAAACTCCGTCAGGAGGCCGCCCCGCTCGAGCAACCGTTCGGCGAGACGATCGTTCTCGCGCGGGTAGATGGCGTCGATGCCCGTGCCCATCACCGCGATCGAACGGCCGCCAGCGTCCACGGCGCCGCGGTGGGCGGCGGCGTCGATGCCCCTTGCGAGACCGGAAACGACGGTTACGCCACGGCGCGCGAGGTCGGCGGCGATCCGTTCCGCTACGTTTCGTCCGTAAGTCGACGCGCGACGGGATCCGACGATCGCGACGACCGGTGCGCCGGCGAGGGCCTCCCTCCAGGGACCGCGGCCGAAGAGCACGACTGGTGGGTCGTAGGTTTCCGCGAGCATTGGCGGATAAGTCTCCGATCCGAGTGGCACGATTTCGGCCCCGGCTGTGCGAGCGGCGTTGAACTCACGCCAGGCCCGGTCGGGAAGCGCGGGATCACGGAGCGCCTCTACCTGGTCCCGCGTCAGTCCGGCGTCGAGCAGGTCGCTCCGCGAGGCCGCGAAGGTGGTTGTTGCCGATTTGAACTGCTCGATCAGGAGCTTTCCGGAGCGCGAGCCGACTCCTGAAGCGAGCAGTAGCGCGATTGCGTCGATGTATTCTCGTTCGTTCATGCCCAAGAATCGAAAATCGGCGGCAATTGTTGCGTGTCCGCGCCAAATTCCGTGTGGCGGAGGCGTGTGGGAATCGAACCCACCCAGACCGCCTCTCGGCAACCCGCAACGGGTTTGAAGCCCGCGAGGACCACCAGGCCCCATTCGCCTCCGGAAACCTCAAAGAGCGATCGCAGCCCGCCGGCCGCGAGGAGGCGCGACATTACTCCGGGCTTCGCGGGGGTGTCAAGAAAGGCTTCAGTAGGCTGTATTGACGGTCCCGAAAAGCGCGTGGTAGCCTTCGGGCGCTTTTGCGGGGCTATAGCTCAGCTGGGAGAGCGCTTGAATGGCATTCAAGAGGTCGACGGTTCGATCCCGTCTAGCTCCACTCGAAGAGTTGACAGGATTACAGGATTTACGGGATTAAGAGGATTCACTTCTTAATCCTGTGAATCCTGCAAAACCTGTAATCCTGTCAGCTCTCGCCGTTGTGGCCGCCGGCTTCGTCGTCGCAATCGTCGTATCGGCGAGGACGGATATCGCCACGCCGTACGACGTGGCGGCGTCGACGTACGTGCAGTCCGAGACCTGCAAGAGGTGTCACGAGTCGAACTACGCCTCGTGGCGCAGGACCTTCCACCGGACGATGACCCAGGAAGCCACGCCCGATTCGGTTGTGGGCGATTTCAACGATCGCACGTTCGTCTACCAGGGAGTGGCGTCACGGATGACCCGCTCGGACGGCGCCTGTTTCATGGAGACTATCGGGCCGGACGGGGCTCGCGGTAACTTCCGAATCGTCAGAACCGTCGGTTCGCGCCGAATCCAGCAGTACGTCACGAAGATCGGCGACCGGCACTGGCGGCTTCCGATTGCGTGGAGCATCGTCGACGGCCGTTGGCTTCACATGAACGGCGCGTTTCTGCATCCGGACGGAGCGGACTTCGGCGCGCACACGACGGTCTGGGATGCCAACTGTATTTTCTGTCACAACACCAAGGCGAAGCCCGGCTACGATTTCGACAGGAAGACCTTCGCCAGCTCGGTCGAGCAACTCGGCATCGGGTGCGAATCGTGCCACGGACCCGCGTCCGAGCACATTTCCCGGAATACGAATCCGTTCCGCCGTTACACGCTGCACGTCACCGGAAGCGCCGATCCGACTATCGTCAATCCAGCCAGACTCGGCAAGGAAGCCCAGGTCCAGGTCTGCGGCCACTGCCACGGACAACGGATGCCGAATCCTGTTTCGCGAATCCGTGAGTTCCTCGGCGCTGGCGATCCTTATGTGGCCGGGTCTGACCTTTCGGCGGCTACGACGCCGCTGTGGCGTGACAGCATCCTCGAAGGCGTCGACCTGACGGCGCGCTACTGGCGCGATGGCACCCCGAGGCTTACGGCGCACGAATACCAGAGTCTGCTGATGACGCCCGACTACCGGAAGGGCGGGCTCACCTGCATCCGTTGCCACAGCATGCACGGCGGCGATCCGAAGGGGATGATCACGGAAGAAATGCGCGGCCCGGCGGCGTGCCTGCAGTGTCACGCGAACATTGGAGAAGACGTCGCGGGGCATACGCGGCATCTCGCCAATGGCGCCGGCAGCGATTGTTACGGGTGCCACATGCCAAAGATCGTATTCGGCGTCATGCAGGCGCACCCGACCCACCGCATTACGAAGCCGGACCCGTCGCGTGCCTGGCTCTACCAGATGCCCGAAGCCTGTACCGTCTGTCACACGAACCGCACGGCGACGTGGGCCGCGGGGGAACTCAGCCGGCAGTACGGCCGTCCGGCGCCAGCTCTTCCCGCCGATTCACAGTTCGAGACTGCCGAGACGGTGCGGGCTGCATTCGCCGGCGACGTCGTCCAGCGTGCAATTGCGGCCGAAGCGCTCGGTGCGGAGCGCGGATACACGCCGGACCGGGTTGCCAGGCTCTGGGCCGTGCCTGTCCTGCTCGCGGTGATGGAGGACAACTACCCCGCAATTCGGACGTGCGCATATCGCTCCCTCCGTTCCCTCGTCCAGCGAGCGGGAAGGGAGCGGGCCGACGTCGCGGGCGCTCTCGGTCTGGTTCCCGCTTTCGAAGCGCAGGCGCCACCTGAAACGCGCCGGGCCGCCCTCGAGCGCTGGTGGAGGTGGTGGATCGCCCTGGACAAGCGGGGAATCGATCCACCCGACGGCTCGATGCCGCTCGACTCGGCATTTCGCCCGCAAATTGAGCGGATTCGAGCGCTTCGGGCCAGACAGGACAATTCGATAGTGTCGATCGGCGAATAACTGGATGGGTAGCCTTCCGGACCCGGTTCCCGGTCACAACATCATGTATATGTAGTCGGAGATACGCGGACCGCGGAGGCGAAGCACCAATGGCTACGAAAGGCGGCAAGGCAAGCGGACGGCCTTCTACTGCGAAGACTGCAACGTCAGTCATTTCCGGCCGCGCCCCGGAAGCGGCGGAAGCTGCGGATCGTGACTCGAGCGAACTCGCGCCCGTTTCTCCAGCGTTCGCCCACGGACGGTTCGGCGTGACGCTGCTGTTTGTCGCTCTCGCGTTCGGGATCGTCCTCGAGACGCTGCACGGCTTCAAGGCTGTATCGTACCTGATGGATCCCGTCAGGCTGGAGTTCTGGTCGCTCGCGCACTTCCACGGGATCGGGCTGGCGCTGGTAAATCTGGTCATCGGTTCCTGGGCTGGCTCGAAATTGCTCGAGAACCGGTTCACGTCCGTCAGCTTGATGGCCGGAAGCGTGCTGCTGCCCCTCGGGTTCCTGCTGGGCGGAATCGGTCACTTCGACAGCGACCCGGGACTCGGCATCTTCCTTGCGCCCGTCGGAGCCGCGCTGGTCCTCTACGCCATTGGCGCCCTTGTGTTGGCCGCCTGGCGGAACTGACCGGACGCGTGGCCCGCGATTCGGCTCGTTGCGTTCGACAACGTCGTTGACAGTTGTGAAGCGCGTTGTCGCTGCCAGTTAAGTCTTGCAGACAACAGGCTTATGGGGAGGAGGCCGCTTCCGGCGTCAACCCGGTTGTCAACGTGCGGTAGTCCGCCCCACGGCTCAGGCGTAGCGGGATTCGACGTGAAGTGCTTACGTTCCGGGCGTTTAGGGGTCCGCGCCGAGTTCTGGCCCGCCTGTTGCACTGTGCGCTCCGCGATTCGGCGGAACTCAACGCGAGAGGCGATGAAAACCATGGTCGAGAAAGCGAATGCACTATTGCTGGCTCTGATGAAGGCGATCCTGAACTTTCGGCGGATCATCGAGCCGATTCAGGCCGGGCCTGGCCCCAAAGCTGGCGGAGCGGAGCACCCGGCTCCAAACTGGATCCGTGAACGGCTGAATCCCGAATCGGCGCCGGCCGGGCAGACCCTCTAAATCCACGATGTATCCTGAGCTACCGAGCGTTAACACTGTCAACTTGCTTGTCGCCGTCAATTTGCTCACCGGAGTCCCTATGTCCATTCCCGATCAACCACTTGCGGCAAATTGGGGCATTCTGGTGACAAGCAGATTGACGGACGGGCCGTTCTCGCGGACGGAATCGATTTCCGTAAATTCGGAAAATTCCGCCAAATATCGTAATTTCGCCAATCTGTCCTGACTGGCACGCTACTCGCATAGCAAGCGCGGACGGCATCCGTCGTCCGAACCGATCCAATCATCAAGGTCACGAGACATTCGAGATCTCGCGAGTGCAGCGCCGGCGGGGCTGAAGCTGGTTCTTCAGACGCTCAGTTGCCCTCGACCCCCTCTGGAGGAGAAACAGAATGCGCAAGTTCATGAACATCGGACTCAGCCTGCTGCTCACCGCCTCTTCGCTCGTCGTCGCGACGGGCGCCAGGGCAGTGGGAGCCGACAGCGACACTACGGAATTCACGCCGGTTCGTCTCGAGCGAGCCGAGGCCGGCCTTCCAAACTTCGACGCCAGGCGTGATCCCGAGTCGCTAGTCCTCAACGGCGTCAACGTGCTCGGCGCCAACAAACTGGCACCGGTTGACCGCAGTGTGGCTATCGAGAGCCTCAAGGCTTCCATTCCGGCTTCCTATTCGGACAGCATCTGGATCGATGTTCACGAGAACGGCACTCCCAAGACGATCGTGAATCACGAAGGCTTCCTCACGGGACCTGCCGTCGGTTCGCCCGAGACGATCGCCCGCGCTTATCTGTTCGAGAATCGGAAGGCCCTCGGCCTGACGGCGCGCGACGTGCGCGGCCTCGAGCTCACGGTCAACGACCTGGACAGGAACTTCGGCATCACCTACCTCAAGTTCCAGCAGATGGTGAAGGACGTGCCGGTGTTCGACTCTGAGATCGGCGTCACCGTTACGGCGCAGGGCGAGATCGCCGTCGTCAATACGGCCCAGCACATCGAGGGCGTCCGTTGCTCGACGACGGCCGCGCTCACGGCCGAGGAAGGCATCGTCAGGGCGTTCGCCGAGTGTGGCGTGACGATCGAGACTGCATCGCTCGTGCCTTCCGCAACGAAGCGTGACGAGACTTCGGAATTCACATACTACGAAAGTCCGCTGGGACTCGGCCACGAAGATGTCATGTTCCAGAAGACGGTGGTCAACGTCGGCGGCGTTGCGCGCCTTGCATATCGCGCCTATGTCGATGTGAACGGCCTGGAGTGGTACGACGCGCTGGTCGACGCGAACACGGGTGAGCTGATCCGCCGCTTCAACATCGTTTCGGACGTCCAGGGACAGGCCTTCACGAACAGCCCGGGTGTTGCGGGAACGGGCTCGCGCTCGCTCGTGCAGTACGCGCCGGCGTTCGGCGTGACGGATCCCTGGCTGGGCTCCGGTACGGTTTCCACCGGCAACAATTGCGACGCGTACATCGACCGTGACGCGAACAACTCGGCGGATTCGACGACGACGACGAGCACGGGTACGAACCCGGGTCTCACGAGCGGCCGCGCCGACTATTCGAAGGGCTCGCCGTCCGGCGAGTTCACGTTCGCTTACTCCTCGGCCAATGCGCCGACGGTGCAGCAGGCGAATGCGGTCGCGAATCTCTGGTACTTCAACAACTACATGCATGACTGGATGTACTCGCTCGGCTTTACAGAGTCGGCGCGCAATTTCCAGACGAACAACTTTGGCCGCGGCGGGTCGCAGAATGACGCGGTGAAGGCCGAAGCGCAGGACGGATCGGGCACCAACAACGCGAACTTCGCAACGCCGGCCGACGGCGGCGCCGGGCGTATGCAGCAGTACATCTTCACGGCGCCGACGCCGGATCGCGACAGCGATCTCGACGGCGACATTGTCTTCCACGAATACGGACACGGCGTCTCGAACCGTTTGATCGGCAACGGGTCTGGCCTCGGCGGCACGCAGTCGGGCGCGATGGGCGAGGGCTGGGGCGACTACTGGGCCTGCTCCAACTACAACGACGGCGCGATGGGCGAGTACGCGGTGCAGTCTGCCGCGGGAATCCGCCGCGCGGTCTATTCGGTGCCTGCGAACTCGCAGCACGACTCGTACGCCGACGTGGGCAACAGCGGCTTCGAAGTCCACGACGACGGCGAAGTCTGGACGGCGGCGCTTTGGGATCTGAACCGGACCATCGGCAAGACCAAGGCGGACATGCTCGTGCTCAACGGCATGAAGAACACGGCATCGAGCCCGTCGTTCGTGACCGCCCGCTCGGGAATCATCACCGCCTGCAACACACTCTATCCGGCCGACGTCTGCACGGTCTGGACGGTCTTCGCCCGTCACGGCCTCGGCGCCTCGGCTTCCGGCAACGATGGCACCTCGCACGTCGCGGCCAGCGACATGCCGAGCTCCTGCGGCGGATCGTGCAGCTACTCGATCTCGCCTGCGAGCGCGAGCGCGGGAACGGCGGCGACGACCGGATCCGTCAGCGTGACGGCCGGAAGCGGCTGCTCCTGGACGGCGGCGTCGAACGCGTCGTGGCTGACGGTCACGAGCGGCGCGAGCGGCTCGGGCAACGGAACGGTTGGATACTCGGTCGCGGCGAACTCGGGTGCTGCGCGCACGGGCACGCTGACGATCGCTGGTAAGACGTTCACGGTCAATCAGTCGGGAACGAGCTCCGCGACGCCGATCGCGTGCGGAGCGACGGCGAGCGGGTCGCTTGCGACGACGGACGGGCGATCGACGGTGCGGGGAGCGACGTACTACGCTGACGTGTACAGCTTCACGCCATCGACGAGCGGAACGGCGACGATCACGCTGAACTCGTCGGCATTC
>JAJTWZ010000108.1 GCA_021463145.1 Blastocatellia bacterium
ACGCTGCTCGTTTCGTCCGAGGGGGTGCGCCGCAGGCGCCGGGTGACCTTCGCACAGGCGGGCCTGGAACGCTCCCGGGCACGATGCGTGCGACACGCTCCCGACGGCGGCTTCCACTCTGGCGCGGCGTTCGAGGCGGCGCCGTCAGCTCGCGGCGAAGCGCGCGCGAAACTCCTCCACCGTCATCGCGCCCGCCGCGGCAAGCCGCGCGACATTTTCAGCATCCTCGAAGTCCTTCGGCTCGAGTCGCACCATGTACTCACGCGCGACGTGGTATCCCTCCGTGTCCACGTCGACGAATCGCAGCCGGCCACGACCGGTCACGGGATCGAGCGCCTCGTCGAATGGCACTGGCCGAAACTCGCCGCCCTGCAGAACTACGATTGCCCCGCTCGCGCCCTCCAGGAGATGCGTGACGGCCGCATAGCCGAGGTCCCGCGCGTACTCCGCGTCGAACGGAATCGGCGGGGCGCATCGCAGCTCGTACCCGATCGTCTTGTCGACGATCGTCGTCGAGATGCCGCGCTGCTCCAGTCGCGTCTGGACCGCATTCTTGATCTTCCTTCCCAGATCGATCTCAGTTACCCGAATGTTCCCCTGCGCATCCCGATCGACATCGGCCAACTCGGCGACTTCGCCGGACCTCATCCGCTCAGTGAGCGACTCAGCGAGCACGGCGACTCCGAATTCACGCCCACTGGCGCGCCGCTTGACGATCGCACCCTCCAGCACGTCGGCGATTTCGTGAATCGAAACGTCTCGCCCGCGGAATTCCTCGGGGACGATCGTAACGGTGGCGCCGGCCGCCTTGCCGATCCCGAGCGTCAGGTGCCCGGTCGGCCTCCCCATCGTCACCGCGAAATACCAGCGGCCGGTCGTTTTCGCGTCCTCCATCAGATTCTGGATCATCCGCACGCCCAGGTGACGCGCGGTTTCGTACCCAAGCGTCGGAATCGGCAGCGGAAGCCAGACGTCATTGTCGATCGTTTTCGGCACGAACGCGACACGTACGGCGCCCGCGGACGCGCGCTCGATCGCGGCGGCGCTCCGCAGTACGTCGTCTCCTCCAATGGCGACAAGTCCGTCGACGCGCAGCTTCGCCAGTGAGCGAATCGTGTTCTCGAGCGACCTCTCGTCCTGCGCCGCATCTACTCGCGAAGTACCGAGGATCGTGCCGCCGCGCAGATGGATCCGCGAGACCTCGGGGATCGTCAACTGGTGTTGCTCGTCCGTGTAGTGCTTCGCAAGCCACTCGAATCCATCGTGGAGCCCGAGCACGGAGCAGCCTCGATTTATTCCCTCGATCGCCACCGCCGCAATCACGCCATTGGTGCCCGGAGCCGGCCCGCCTCCGACAACCACGCCGATTCGCTCGATCCGTCCGGCCGTCATCGTCCGAGATACCCGAAGCGACCGACGAACGCGCAGGCAGTCATGCGCGCGGCCGCCGCGAGGCGCGCAACCCGGTCCGGGTTTTCGACGTCGTCGCGCTCGATGCGGATCATGTACTTGCGGGCCACGCGATACCCGGAACTTGACGTGTCCACCAGTCGCACGCGCGTTTTCCCGGTCTCGGGATCGCGAATCGCCGAGAACGGCAACGGCACGAGCCTGCCACCCTGGATGCTGATCATCGCGTTGCTTTCGCCGGACATGAGGTAGCGCACCGCGGCGAACCCCAGGTCGCGGCAATACTCGGCGTCGAACGGAATCGGCGGAGCGCAACGCAACTCGTAACCGATTGTCTTCGCCGATATGTTCACCCGGATGTCGCGTTCGGCGAACCGTCCCTGCACCTCGACCTTCACCCGCCGCGCCAGGTCGACTTCTGCAAAGCGGACGTGACCGTGATCGTCGCGCTCGACGTCCTGCAGTCCCTCGAGCTCGGCGGGATCGAGCTTCTCGATGAGCCCCTCCGCCAGCACGGCCACACCGTGGTTCCGGCCCGCGGCACGCCGCTTCACGATCGATCCCTCGACGATGTCGCAGAACTCAGCGAATGGCACGACGTCGCGGTCGAACTCCTCTCCTATGACTGTCAGCGTCGCGCCGGCAGCTTTGCCGATGCCCAGCGCGAGGTGTCCCGCCTTCCTTCCCATCGCGACGACGACGTACCAGCGGCCCGTGGACCGTGCGTCCTCCATGAGGTTCTGAACCAGTTCCACACCTACGTGGCGAGCAGTCTGAAACCCGAAGGTGGGAATGTGCGGCGGAAGCGGCAGATCGTTGTCGATGGTCTTCGGGACGTGCACGGCGCGTATTCGTCCGCCCGAATGATCCGCCAGGGCGCTGGAAGAAAGCGCGGTGTCGTCGCCGCCAATCGTGACGAGGTGCGTTACGCCAGCTCCGATCAACGTCTCGACGGCCGCGTCCAGACGCTCAGGCGATTTAGTGGGATTTTCGCGTGACGTGCCAAGGACCGAGCCGCCCTCGAGGTGAATGCGCGAAACGTCCGGGATGTTCAAGCTCCGCAGCTTCGATGGATCGCGTCGGACGAGCCACTTGAAGCCGTCCGGGACTCCGAGGACTGAGAACCCGCCGTTGATCGCCTCGATTGCCGTTGCCGAGATGACGGAGTTGATGCCTGGAGCGGGTCCCCCGCCAACGAGAATCGCAAGTGTCCCCGAACTGGATCGCATCAGGCGATTGCAGCACAGTTCCCTCGCGGAATGCACGCCCTGGCGGCCTGGTCAGCGAGGAATCTCGTAATTCTGCCTGCTTGCGCGGAGGCTCACCCCGGGCCGATTCGCTTCGACGCGCAGGGCGTGCGGCCTGCCGTCCCGGCGCGCGGCCTCCGATGGGTAGAACGCGATCTGGTAGCCGCCGGCGGCATCCCCGGCAATCGCCTTGAAGTACGGCGCGTAGTCGTCGTCATCCGCCGAGAAGTCCACGCCTCCTGTTGCGGGCACCACGCCGTGGGCGTCGAGAATCGTCAATGCGCGACGGCGCGTTCCGTCGAGAGACCGGATGTATGACGGGAGGGTGATCGAATAGATCGTGGCGCCCGCGGCTGTGGCGCGCCGTATCAGTTCGATGGAGTTGATAGTGCTCGAGCTGTCGATTCCGTCCGTTATCGTCACGACGATCCTGCGCATCTTCCTGCCGCTTCGGGTCGTGGGGGTCTTCGCCAGCATCGACACCGATTGGTCGAGCGCGTCGAAGATACGGGTTGCGCCGCCGACGTCCTTGATTCTGTCGAATGCGCGATCGATGTCGCGCTTGTCGGAAGTGAACTTCTGAAGGACTCGGACTTCGTGGTTGAACGCTACGACTGCAAACAGCGATTCCGGCCGCAAGAGGCCGGCGAACTGCATCGCCGCGCGCCGCTGCACTTCGAGCTCGTTGCGGGTGATACTGCCCGAGATGTCGAGCGCCAGGACTACGGCAAGCGGACGAGCCTGTCCGGGCGTCGCAGCGGATGCAAAGAAGTCTATCGGCCGTCCGGTTCCGTCTTCGAGCAGCCGGATGTCGCCCGCCTTCAGGTCCGTCACCGGTTCGCCCTTCGCGTCCGTTGCGGCGATGTCGATCGTCACAAGGTCGGACTCCAGCTTGACGATGTCGTCCTGGGCGACTGCGGGGACAACGGGGAGGGCGGCCAGGAAAAGCGCGAGGAATGCGACTGACGTGAGCAGGTAACTCGGCACGGCTCCTGATACGCCCGGCTGCGGAGCGAGGTTGCAGTTGACGCTACACTTGCCGGTACTTCACGAATGACGAGCCGCGCGGCCTGCCTATCTCAGTTGCCCGGCGACGAGCGCCATTCGCGCCGAATTTGCTGCCCGTTGACACCCATGAATCCGAAAGCCATAATGCCGGCATCCGGGTTTCTCCCAAACCATTTCGGCAACATTGACGCGACGCGTTCCGAGTCTTAGGACCAATCAGGAGACGACGTATGCAAGCTCTGCTCGCAGTAGTAGGTCTGGCGGCTGCGGCCTTTGCGGTCTACGAATTCTTCGAATACACGAAGCACAACACCGAATCCGCCGGGTTCACGCACATCGTTCTGGCCCTGGTCGGAATCGGGGTCTTCTGCGTTTGTGCATTCGTGATCTTCTACAAGAAGTTTCATTCGGACGCCGATCAGGACATCAGCATCACCAAGTTCTGAACGCTCGTCACGTTCAGCTTCCGGCGCGTATCGGGCGAGGGGCTCCGCCACTCGACTCGCGGAACCCCAATGGCGTCGCCTTCACCGGCGGTTGCCGGACGAATCACGCGTTCTGACTCAGCGGCGGTCGAGATATGCGCGGATGCGCTCGACCGCTCGCTGCAGGTCATCGAGGCCGGTCGCGTACGACAGCCGGATATAACCTTCCGCTCCGAAAGCCGATCCCGACGTTACTGCAACGCCGGCGTGCTCGAGCAATGCATCGGCCAGTGCGCGCGAGGTCGGCAGGTCGCCGGAAAGAAGGCCGCGAATGTTGGGAAAGGCGTAGAAGGCGCCCTCCGGCAGCAGGCACTTCACGCCGGGGATCTCGTTCAGGGCAGCAACGAGCCAATCCCGCCGCCTCCGGTACTCGTCCAGCATCTCCCGGACTGAGTCCTGACGTCCGGCGAAGGCCTCGATCGCCGCGTACTGGCTGATCGACGTGGGGTTGGAGGTCGAATGGCTCTGGATCGTGACCATCGCCTTGATCCATTCGGCCGGACCGAGCGCATATCCGATCCTCCATCCAGTCATCGCATAAGTCTTGGAAAACGAGCCCGTGACCATGCAGCGCGAGGCCAGTTCAGGTGGAAGGCCGGCGGCCGAGAACGGCTCGACGGGCGGATAGACGAAGTAGAGGTAGCAATCGTCGATGAGCACCCTGAAGTCGCGCTCGGCGGCGAGCTCGACGATGCGCCGGACCTCTTCGGGCGGGACGACTCGCCCGGTCGGATTGTTCGGCGAGTTCAGAACGAGCAGCCTGGTCCGGGGGGTGAGCCGTTCGCGCACGGCTTCCGCCGTCAGTTGAAAGTCTTCCGGTTCGGTGTCGATGAAGACCGGCGTCCCTCCGCAGAAATGTACGACCTCCGGAAAGGTGACCCAGTACGGCGACGGAATCAGCACCTCGTCGCCCGGGTTCACGATGGCGGCAATGGCTTCGAAGATCGCCTGCTTGCCTCCGACCGTGGCGATTACTTCCTCCATGCCGAAGTCGGCGTCGAAGTCGCGCCGCATCCGCTCGATGATGGCCCGTCGCAGATCGGCGATGCCGCCGGCGGCCGTGTACTTCGTGAACCCCGCTCCAATGGCGGTAATTGCAGCCTCGCGAATGTTCTCCGGTGTAGGGAAGTCGGGCTCGCCCGCACCGAGGCTGATGACGTCGATGCCTTCCGCGCGAAGGCGTTCGGTCATCTGAAGCACTCGAAGCGTCGACGAGGAAGTCATCTTCGAGAGGCGGTCGGCAAGCTCGATGTTTCTCGATGCGGTCATTTTTGCGACTAGTCCTTTGTTGAGGGGGGAGTGCCGAGCCGCGCCCGAAGCCGCTCCTCCACGAGCGGCGGCACCATGCCGGTCACGGAACCGCCGAGCGACGCGACCTCCTTGACGAGGCGCGAGCTGACGTACGAGTACGCGTCGCTGGACATCAGGAAGAGCGTTTCGACCCTTGGCTCGAGGCGGCGGTTCATCAGCGCCATCTGCAACTCGTACTCGTAGTCGGACACGGCGCGGATTCCACGGATGATTGCGGTTGCCTGCCGGGCGACGGCGTAGTGCACGAGAAGACCGTGGAACGTGTCGACGCGGACGCGGTCGGAACCGGCGACTTCGGCAATGATCTCGCAACGCTCTTCGACCGTGAACATCGACTGCTTGGCCGGATTGACCAGGATTGCGACGACGACTTCGTCGAACAGGCGGGAGCCGCGCTCGATGATGTCTAGATGGCCGTTCGTCAGCGGGTCGAACGAGCCGGGATATATCGCGCGCCGGGTCATCAGAGGGGAACCTTACGTCCGCGAGACGGGAGCGGGCAAGCTTTCGGACTGACGTGGATCGCGACAACGTCCGCGACGGGCGACTGCGCGAAGCGCCCTGGAGTGCGGCGTGAAGCGCGGTTTTGGGAAGCGGGGAGGGGATGACGCTTGCCGTCGCGCAACCCTTCCGATTCGTCAACAACCAAGCCGGCGCTTCACGCTGCGTTCAAACGCGCTTCACGCCGCGCTCCTCGCCCATCAATACCCGATCGCCATACCGCCATTTCTCGAGTCGGACGCGCCGAGCCGAATCCTGGTCCCTCGCTCGATCATCACTGCGTGCGTATCGCCGATGTACGGCCTCCACGAATCCGCAATCTCCGACCGGTCGAACACCGTGTGCCCGAATCCCGTGAGCGCCTGTTTGACGTCGCGCGTCATTCCATACGGTTCGCACACGAGCCGGTCCGGGAACCACTGGTGATGGATTCGCGGGGCGTCCACCGCAGCCTGGATGTCCATTCCGTGGTCGATCACATTCAGGATCACCTGCAGCACGGTGTTGATGATCGTCGGGCCCCCGGGACTGCCGAGCGCGAACCAGAAATTTCCCTCCCGGTCCAGGACGATCGTCGGCGTCATCGAAGAGAGGGGCCGCTTTCCGGCCGCGACGGCGTTCGCCTCCTTCTGGATCAGGTTGAATTCGTTTGCCGTTCCAGGCTTGGCGGCGAAATCGTCCATTTCGTTGTTGAGCAGCACTCCCGTACCGGCAGCGACGACACCCGACCCGTATCCAAGGTTGAGGGTGTAGGTGTTCGTCACTACGAGTCCGTCCGAATCGACGACGGTGAAATGTGTCGTCTGGTCGGACTCGTGGCCGGCACGAACGTCGCCGGGGCCGACTTCCGCGCTTGGCGTAGCGCGCCGCCGATCGAAGCTCTTCATTCGCCGCCGCGCATACTCGTCGGAAATGAGGACGTCGACGGGCACCTTCACGAAATCCGCGTCGCCGAGGTATTCCGCGCGGTCGGCGAATGCGCGACGCATCACCTCGGCCAGCAGATGCAGTGACGCAGACGAACCGAAGCCGAGCGCCTCGAGGTCGTGCTGTTCGAGCATGTGGAGCATTTCGATAAGGGCGATCCCTCCCGAACTCGGTGGCGGCATCGTGAGGATCTCGCACCCCCGGTACTTCGTGCGAAGAGGCGTGCGCTCTCTGGCGCGGTAGGAAGCCAGATCGGCGAGCGTGATGAGACCTCCGTTCGCCTTCATGTCGGCTGCAATTCTTCGCGCCGTCGCGCCCTCGTAGAACTCGCGCCACCCGAGACGTTGCATCCGGCCGAGAGTCGCCGCGAGTTCCGGCTGCCTGAGGATCTCGCCCTCGCGATATGGGCGGCCGTTTCGGAGGAAAATCCTCTTCGAGTCGGCGAAAAGCGCAAGCTTGCCGGCCTCAGAATCCAGGTTTCGTTGCTCCCTGAAGTCGACGGCGAACCCATCGACGGCCATCCGGCGTGCGGGTTCTACGAGCCGGGACCATTTCCATCTGCCGTACTTTTCGACGGCCAGGCCGAAGCCGGCCGGCGTGCCCGGAATTCCCACGGCGCGGTATCCGACGCTGGAGGACCGGGGGACGACGTTGCCGTCCGGGCCGATGTACATGTCGCGTGATGCTGCCGCCGGCGCCATCTCGCGATAGTCGATTGCGGTCGCGCGGCCATCGGGAAACCGGATCAGCATGAAGCCGCCGCCGCCGATGTTGCCGGCCACCGGATAACAGACGGCGAGGGCGAGTCCGACCGCGACTGCGGCGTCGACCGCGTTGCCGCCTTTCCGGAGGACCTCGACGCCGATCTGCGACGCAAGGGGATGCGTTGAAGCGACGATGCCGGAGCGCGCTCGCACAGGTTCGCGCGATGCCGCGCGTGCGGACCGTCCGGCCGGGATGGAGGGGAGGAGCGTCAGCGCGACGGCGATCGCGACGATTCGAATCGTTTGCATGGCGAGTATCCGGTGGAAGGTGTGCGCGAAGTGTGCGCCAGGGTCGCATTCTCGCACATTCCGTGCGGCGGCGGAGGCACACGTGATCGGCCTGGCGCCAGTCCGGAAGGGACCGCGAAGCGATGCTACGCAGGAGCTCCTGGACATCATTTCGGCGGCAGCAATTTCTCCCCAGCAAACCGCCGGAACCGGTGGTTGCTACGTAGCAGTTCCCCACGCATCTGCGGCGCACCCCCTCGGACGAAACGAGCAGTGTTTCGGGTCCGCGGGCCATTCTTAAGCGCCGGAGCGTTTCGGGTCGGCGGGCCATTCTGAAGCGCCGGAGCAACGGTGTTTCCTGTCAAGGTGGAAATGCCTCGAGATTGGCCTTCCGAGAGGCAAACGGGTCCGCGACCGCGGAGCGGTCGATACAATAGCCGTGGGTCGCGCGCAGGCGAGCACAGCGAGCAGGCGCGCGACCCGCGGAAACGCCCGCCGCGTCCTACCGACCGCGGAGCGGTCGCATCGTCCGTCCCAATGCGCGCCTTTGGCGACGCAATCGAAGTTGTGTCCCGGCAAAGAGGCATCTCTCTTTTGGCCGAAGATCGAGATTCGTACGGTTCGAACTACGAGCCCAATGCGACCGCTCCGCGGTCGACGCATCTGGGTTCCGGGATCCGCGGGTCGCGCGCTTGCTCGCTGCGCTCGCCCGCGCGCGACCCACGGCTGCTATGAAACACAGCCGTGCCCTGACGCCTGCACTCCGCCCGTTTCATTCCAGGGGGTGCGCCGCAGGCGTGTGGGGAACTATTACATCGACCGCTCCGCGGTCGCGGACTCGCTGGCGCGCGACCCACGGCAGGGGCGAGGGACCTCGCTGGCAAGCGGCGTGCGGTCGCGGGCTCGCCCGCGCGCGACCCATGGAAGGGGCGAGGGATCTCGATGGCGACCGGCGTGCGGTCGCGGACTCGCCCGCGCGCGACCCATGGAAGGGGCGAGGGATCTCGATGGCGACCGGCGTGCGGTCGCGGATTCGGCCGTCCGCGACCTACGGAAAGGGGCAAGGGATCTCGATAGCGACCGCTCCGCGGTCGACGCGTCGCGGCACGGTTTTCCGCGAGTCGCGTGCGGGGGCTCGTTACACTCGCCCGCGCACGACCCACGGAAGGGGCGAGGGATCTCGATAGCAAGCGGCGAGCGGCAAGCGCCGAGCGGTCGCGGATTTGCCGGCGCCCCTACTTGCCAACAGACTGACCGGCGAGTAGAGTTCGGGGTTCCGCGCGACGGCACTTTCGTTCCAGGAGGCGATTCGATTGGCCATTCACAGCGATCTGCTCGAATTGCTCGTCTGTCCGGCCGACAAGACGAAAGTCGAGCTCGAGGCCGACGGTAGCGGTCTCGTGTGCCCCGAGTGCCATCGGGTTTATCCGATTCGCGACGATATTCCTGTCATGCTTATCGACGAGGCCCGTATCGAGGAGGATGGCGGCGCGGCCTGAAAGTCCCGTGGTCTCGTTCGCCGGGCGGCCGCCCGCGCTCGATCGCACCGCGCGGGTGCTGCTCGTCCGCCTCCGCTCCATTGGCGATACCGTTTTGATGACTCCGACAATCACGGCGCTCAAGCGCTGGAAGCCAGACGTCGATATCGACGTCGCGCTCGAGCCGTTCTGCGCGCCGCTCCTCGAGTCCCATCCCGACGTCCGCAAGGTGATCGTCATCGGCCGCTCCACTGGCGAGCGCGTCCGGTCGGTGCCGGCGCTGCGCTCCGCTCGATACGACATGACGGTCAACCTGAGTGGCGGGCCGACGGCGTCGCTCCTCGCGCGCGCAAGCGGTGCGCCCGTGCGCGTCGGCTTCGCTGGATACCAGTTTCCGTGGCTCGCGAACTGCCGCGTGACATCGTCGTCGCACGTGTGGGGACGCACCGCGATGCACACCGTCGAGCACCAGCTTGCGCTCGTCGCGGGCATCGGCGTGCCGGTCGACGGCGGACTGCACACTTCGCTGCAAGCACATCCTGATGCCGTCGCGTCCATCGACCGCCGCCTCGCCGATGCCGGACTCGAGAATCGCCCGTTCGCAGTGATGCATGTCGAAGCGTCCTTCGAGTCGAAACGCTGGCCCGCCGCACAGTTCGCGGCGCTGGCGACACGCCTTCGCGAGCGTCACCGGATGACCGCGATCGCCATTGGATTGAACGCCGAACTCGTGGGTGAGGCCGCCGGCGCGGACGGGCTCGCGATGGCCGGCCTGTCGCTCGCCGAGACGATGGCGCTGATCGAACGCGCGTCGCTCTTCGTCGGCAACGACAGCGGACCGGCACACATCGCCGCGGCGTTCGAGCGACCGATCGTCGTGATTTTCGGACCGTCGAACGTGGATCTATGGCGTCCGTGGACGCCCGGTCCGTGGCGCGTCGTCCGCGCCGAAACGGCCAGCCGCGTGTCCGCCGCAGACGTCGACGCCGCCGTGGACGCCGTGCTGGAGGAGGGAACGGCGTGACGCGTGCGCTCTGTATCGATCCGGCCCGCATTCGCGCGCTTACCGGCGCATTCCCGGCGCAGCGCGTCGTCGTGCTCGGCGACCTGATGCTCGACCGATTCATTTGGGGAGCCGTGCGCCGGATCTCGCCAGAAGCCCCGGTGCCGGTAGTTGAGGTCGACCGCGAGTCGCAGCACCTTGGCGGAGCCGGCAACGTCGTCGCGAACATTGTCGCACTGGGCGCGTTCGCCGTGCCGGCCGGAGTCACGGGAGACGATTCGAACGCCGATCTGCTCGACGCCGAGTTCAGGCGTGCCGGTGCCGACACCGGCGCCATCGTTCGCGATCCATCGCGTCCGACTACCACCAAGACGCGAATTCTCGCCCACAGCCAACAAGTCGTGCGCGCGGACCGCGAACGCCGGCATCCGCTGCCGGATGACGTTGCGGAGGCGCTGCTCGCGGCGTTCGAACGCGCCCTCGAGGGCGCGTCGGCCGTAGTCGTGTCAGATTACGACAAAGGATTGCTCGGCGGCTGCGTTCTCGCTCGCGCTCTTGCCCTTGCGAACTCGTGCGGCATCCCGGTTTGTCTGGATCCGAAAGTCAGACGGTTTTCCGAGTACCGTCCCGTAACGGTCATCACACCGAACCATCACGAGGCCGAGGCCGCGTCGGGACTGCCCGCCGGCACGGACGAAGAGATCGAGGAGTGCGGCCGGCGGCTGCACCACATGCTTGGCGGTCCCGCCGTGCTCATCACGCGCGGGGAATCTGGAATGACGCTCGTCGATGCGGGCGACTCGGCGCTCCACGTTCCGACGATGGCGCGGGAAGTATTCGACGTCACGGGCGCCGGCGACACCGTCATTGCGACACTGGCTCTATCGCTTGCGGCCGGCGCGTCGATGCACGAAGCCGCGGTGCTGTCCAATGTTGCCGCTGGCGTCGTAGTCGGAAAAGTTGGGACTGCAACGCTGTCGCCGGCCGAGCTTCTGGCGGCGGCCGAAGCCGCGCAAGTGGGGGAGAGATGAGCACGGAGCAGAGCAGCGAGTTCGTTTCGCGGGTCGAAGCGCGTTCGATTCGCGTCGGAGTCGTAGGTCTCGGGTACGTGGGATTGCCGCTCGCGGTCGAGTTCGCGTCGAATGGATTCGACGTCACGGGATTCGAGGTCAGCGCCGAGAAGGCAGCCAGTGTGAACGCCGGCGAGAGTTACATCCAGGACGTGCCGGCCGGCGAAGTGCGCCGTCTGGCCGACGCCGGACGGCTGCGCGCAACGACCGACTTTGGCGAACTGGCGGAAATCGACGCTATCGTCGTGTGCGTCCCGACGCCGCTCAACAAGACCAAGGAACCGGACATCTCATTCATCCTGACGGCCGCCGAGCGGATCCGGGCGGCAATGCGGCCGGGACAGCTCATCGTGCTCGAATCGACCACGTATCCCGGCACGACGGACGAGGTCCTGCTGCCGATGCTCGCGGCGTCGGGCCTCGAGTTGGATCGCGACTTCTTCCTCGCGTTCTCGCCCGAGCGCGTCGATCCGGGTAACGAGCATTTCCAGACTCGCAACATCACGAAAGTCGTTGGCGGCGTGTCGGAGGCTTCGACGGACGCCGCTGCCGCGCTGTACGGCGCCGTTGTCGAGTCCGTGCACCGTGTCACGTCGGCGCGCGTTGCCGAGACGGCGAAGCTGCTCGAGAACACGTTTCGAGCGGTGAACATCGGATTGGTGAACGAGATCGCGCAGTTGTGCCATCAGCTCGGCATCGACTCGTGGGAAGTCATCAACGCGGCGCGCACGAAGCCCTTCGGCTTCATGGCCTTCTATCCGGGACCGGGCATCGGCGGGCACTGCATTCCGCTCGACCCGCACTACCTGTCGTGGAAGGCGCGGCTTCACGGTTTCGAAGCGAAGTTCATCGGTCTTGCGGAAGAGGTGAATTCGAGAATGCCGCAGCACGTGATCAACCTCGTCACCGAGGGGCTGAACCGGCACCGTAAGGCCGTGAACGGCTCGCGGTTGTTGGTGCTCGGCGTTGCGTACAAGCGCGACATCGACGACGTGCGGGAATCTCCGGCGCTGTCTATCATCGGCAAGCTCGTCGACCTCGGGGCGGACGTGACGTATCACGATCCCCATGTGCCCGTGCTGCGGCTGGAAGACGATCATGGGCGTTCTGCCGGTTCGTCCCGTGTCGTGACGCTCGAGAGCGTGGAGCTGACGGATTCGGCGCTTGGCGCGGCGGATTGCGTCGTCGTCGTGACGGATCACGGGAGCGTGGATTACGGGCGCGTGCTGCGACTCGCCGGGCTGGTCGTCGACACCCGCAACATCACGTCAGGGCTGCTGACACCCGAACTCGCGGCCAAGGTCGTGCGGCTGTAGGAAGTCGTCACCGTCCAGGGGTACGGGCTGGCGTCGCCGTCCAGAGTTACCCACGCGGCTTCGCCGCACCCCCTTGATGAAACGGGAGGGAGACTCCTGGCGGATCTCGTCAGTTGCCGCTTCAGTTCTGTCAGCATCTCGAAGAGGCACCCTGCTCTGAAGCGCCGGCGCTTCAGAATGGCCCGCGGACCCGAAGCGCTGCTCTTTTCGTCCCAGGGGGTACGCCGCAGGCGCGTGGGGAACTGCTACGAAACACTCCGGCGGGTTCATTCCGCGGGTCGCGGCTTTGACCGCGAAACGGTCGATGCCCGCGAAACGGTCGATGACCGCGAAACGGTCGATGACCGCGAAACGGTCGATGACCGCGAAACGGTCGATGGCCGCGAAACGGTCGATGGCCGCGAAACGGTCGATGGCCGCGAAACGGTCGCAAAAGCCGGCCCGGGGGTCGCGGCCGTGACCGCGAAGCGGTCACAGAAGATAGCCGGGGGGCAGGGCGGTGAGCGAAGCGATCCGCCCTGACCCCCGGAACGCGCC
>JAJTWZ010000109.1 GCA_021463145.1 Blastocatellia bacterium
TTCCACCTGGCACGCGAACACGAACGGCGCTACGGCTCACGCCCGTGGGAACCCGTCGCCGAGGCCGCTTGACCCGTCGTCGAAGATTAAATGCGCCCACGTAGTTTCGTAGACCTCCCATCGGTCCGAGATGCCCGATGTGTGCGTGGCGAGCTGGCGCAGCGTGATGCGCGCGTCCGGAAAGGACGGATGAACGACCTTGAACGGCAGATAGCGATTTACATCTTCGTCCAAAGAGAGCTTGCCATCCTGCACCGCGCGCATGAGTGCAACGCCAGTGATCGTCTTGCTGATCGAGCCGACGTTCATGACTGTTTCCGGCGTGAACGGAACTCTGTTCGCCTTGTCCGCGAACCCGTAGCCCTTCATCCAGACGACGCGCTTGTCGACTACGATCGCAGCGCCGACGCCGACGAGCCCGAGCTCAGTCATTCGGTTGTTGACGACGGCGTCGATTGAGGTCACGGCTTCGGGAGGAGACTGTGAGGGCTGCCTCCCGAACGCGATGGAACCGGTCAGCAGGACGAGGACGAGAGCGACGGCGGCATTCGATATCGTGTGAATTGACATGCGGAGATGACGCTGCGAAACGCGTAAGCGTTATCTGGGAAAATTCAAAGTGCAGTGCAGTAGACGGTAGCCGGACTGGCGTAGTCTCGCGCTTGCAGCAGTTTTTGCGCGCCACTGATTCCTCTTGCCTCGAAGGGAGGACGTCCTGATCGCTCATCCGTCACGGCGGACGGTACGGCCCGCAACCGTCCGCCGCACCGTGACCGGCGCCGATTGTGCCCGGAGCGCCAGAGACGGAGTCTCTTTCCGCGCCCAGCTTGTTCACCGTGTCGCCCCCCTTCCCCCGGGCGTCGCACTCCCGGAAGCGCTTCCGTTACCAGCCCGGGCCGGACCCCGGAATGCAGTCACATTCCGGCGAAAACGCCGAAAGACCGCAAATAATTGGCCAAACCCATCAGTTTCGCGAGGCTATCACTACCATCCTATCTGAATTGATAGTTGCAGGCTGGACCTGCCAGGGCTATCCATTTACACGACGGGCGAGCACTGCCATCAGTCGCCGCCCGAACTCGCAACTGGCGATTTGCAACTCAGGATGAAGCTACATGAATCTGGCAGGAATCAGGACTGACACGCGGCGCACCGTCGAAACCATTCGAGAATGGTCTCGAGACGAAAACGGGCTCGAGGCCGTCGAGTGGATTCTTGTCCTTGCGGGAGGAGTCGTGCCGCTTGCAACGATCATGTTCAACGTGATGAAGGCCGTCGTCTTCTATTACGAAGTCACGAGTTGGGGAGTGTCCCTGCCATTCCCGTAGTCCCAATCGCCCGTCACCGACGATTCCCTCAACGAGGAGTTCTTTTTATGAATTCGATAGCCACTCAGATCTCGGAGCGCTGGACCATCGCCACTCGCGCGGTCCGGTCATCGATCGTTTCCTTCGACCGCGAGGAAGATGGACTGAGCACGGTAGAAATGCTGCTGCTGCTGTTCATCGGCGTCGTGATCATCATCGCGATCATCGCCTACTTCTGGAGCTACATCTGGCCGACCATCCAGAACATCATCGACGACCTGTTCGAGCAGAACCAGAACTAACGGAACGGACGAGCTCCGATGAACCTCCAGTCGACGATCCTGATTGCCGTCACCATGACGGCGGCCCTGACCGACGTATCGCGCGGTAAGGTATACAACTGGCTGACGTACCCGGCCGCACTCCTGGGGCTCTCGCTGTCCTTCTTTTCGGCGCCGCCGAGCCCCCTGGCAAGCCTTCTGGGCCTCGGGCTCGGGCTCGCGCTTTTCGGTGCTCTCCGGGGCATCGGAAAGATGGGAGCCGGCGACGTGAAGCTCATGGCGGCGATCGGGGCGCTGAAGGGACCCGTGTTCCTGCTGTTTGCCAGTTTCTACGTGATCGTCGCGGCTGGCCTGGCTGCTATCGTCGTGTTGGCAGTCAAGCGCCGGCTGATTCCCACGCTCCGGTGGGCGGCATCCGTGATGGCGGCATCCGTCATGCCCGGTATGTCCGTCCGCCAAATTCCGGCCACGAGCACCGACATGCCGTTCGCGCCCGCGATCTGCGTCGGGACGGTCTACGCCGTACTGCTCGAGATCTACAAGGGGCCGTTCAGTTTCTGATGAGGACCGCATGGCCGAAGTCGAAATCCATCGGTCGGGCAGCGCCGGTTGGCTGCGGCTGACGATCGCAATTGCAGCGATCGCCGGCCTGGTCGCGGCGCTGGATCCGGGCTCCTTCCTCGCGACGTTCTCGCGGAAGGCGCCCGCGGCCTTGCCGGAGTATTTCGGGTCTTCAATCCCGCAGTATTCGCCGTTCACCGCCACTCTGGCGGCGTCGACCGTTCCGTGGCTCGTTGCCATTGCAGTGCTTCTGACGGTTGCGTTTCGGCTGGCGGTCAGGCTGCGAGCCGTCGCTTCGGAACTACCGTCGTTGGACAAGGGTTCGCTGGCCGAAGGCGAATGCGGACGCACCGCAATCGAGTTCCTCCTGCTTCTTCCGATCGTGCTCTCGATCCTGCTCCTCGTTCTCCAGATCGCATTGATGGTGCAGGCCAAGTTCGTGGTCAACTACGCGGCGTTCTGCGCGGTTCGGTCGGCGATCGTCTGGATTCCGGCCGAGAAGGAGGGCGAAGCGCGCAACCGGATCGAGATCGGGAACACTTCGTCCGAGAAGATGCAGAAGATATGGCGGGCCGCGTCGCTGGCCTGCGTTCCCATCTCGCCGCATCATTCCTCCGGTCTGGCAGATCGGACCGGTATCGAAGACGCAACTCAGGAGCAGAAGGACGCCGTCGATCGCATCGCGACGTATTTCCCGAGCAACGGTGACGACGGCGTTGCCGAATCGTTCAAGCAGCGCATCGCCTACGCTTTCGACAGCGGAATCACGACGATCGAAATCGTTCCCGAAAGCGGCTCGCACAACCAGAGCGCGGGCGAATTCGGAGACCACGACCTGGTGACGGTGCGCGTCACGCACCGCTTTTATCTTGGAGTTCCGCTTGCGAACCGATTGCTGGGCACCTCATTCGGAGTTGGCCCGGGTTCTGGCTTCTACTACCCGATCGTAGAGCAGTACACGCTGCTCAACGAGGGCGAACCTCTCGGCAGTTGACCGAACGGCGCGCACGCGCGCGAGGAAGACCTATGACGGACGACGAAATCACTTCCCCGGGCATTTCACCGGCTGGCGAAGTCGCGCCGGCGGTGGAACCTGAAGGGCTGCACGAGGACCAGCGCGGCGTCGTCAGTGTGTTCTTCGTGTTCGGCCTTCTGGCACTCGTCCTCCTTTTCGGCGTGCTGTTCGACACGGCCAGGCAGACTACTCGAAAGGTCGAGATGCAGGGCGCGGCGGACGCTTCGGCAGTTGCCGGCGGCGCTTACGTTGCGCGCGGAATGAACCTGATCGTCTTCAACAACTGCGGAATGGCCGACATCCTCGCCGTGCAGGTCACGATTCACGCCTACCTGATGGCGATCAACTACACCGACATCATCGTCAGGGCTATCTGTGCCGGCCTGCAATCCAACCCGTTCACGGCGGCGTTCGGTGCGTTGTGGCAGGAATCGTGGGAGATTTTCTACAACGCCGTCCATCCTGTCGTGGACGAAGTGGACGATTTCCTTTCCGGCGACTCGGGAGTCGGATGGGAGTTCCAACGGGCCATCGACCTGCTCAACCAGGCACTCGACGTAGCGATCGGCCCGCTGGCGGCGCTCCACGCCGTGGAGTTCGCAACCGACAACGGCGCCGAGAAGCAGTTTCTGTTGCCCCAGGAGGCCGGGTTGCTCCCGACGGTCCCGTCGCTTCCGATCGACCGCGGACCCGAGCAGTTGATCGCCGTGCGGGCCGAGCAATGCCCCGCGCCCGCATTGAGCAACATTCTGAGGGTCACGATGCTCGCGGCTACGTTGTCGGCGCCAATATTGCTTGCGACCTACGAAGCCATGCTCGCGTGGAACTGGGAGAGCCTGCAGTCCGAGGATGGCGGCGACTCCGAATCAGGTCTCGACCGCGACGAGATGGTCAACATGGGAGTAGAGCAGGTCCTGCAGGGCGTGCACGACGATCCACAGAAGGCTGTCGACTACCTCAACCAGGACATGATCTTCGGCGGACCGCGTACGGCCGGGTACATGAACAACCATCCGGATCTCGAGGACACATACGGCTCTCCACCAGGCACTTTCGACCAGGCCGGCTTCGCTTCCTACCTTCAATCGAATCCGGATGCGGCCGAACAATACGCCCGGGAGACCCGGTCGGCCGAGATCGCTGCGACTGTGGAATCGGGCTTTCCTGGCGGGGTCGGTGGATCGGGAACCGGCGGCGGCAGCGGAAGCGACTGGGAACCGCTGGAGTGGCCGGACGATCCGCCGCAGCCGATGGTGCTGGACGTCGACTCCGACGACGAGAACGTCGACGACGACCACGAAAAGGTCGCCAAGCGGCTGCGGTACCTGAGCGTAACCTGGGCGTCCATGAAGCCAAGTCCGATCGGTCCCGACCGGATGCTCAATCGCGCTCCATACGGATGGATGACCTACGGACAGGCCAACGTCTACAACCCGACGAAGTGGGACATGTTCACGCAGGACTGGCGCGTGAAACTGGTGGCAGCCGAGATCCTCGACGAGAAGTTCACCGAGTTCCGCATCGCGAGCGACCTCATTTTCGGCCAGAACATGACGAGCGTCGTCGATCCCGGCGGCGACTGGAAGTACGTGAACAACCACTAGGAGGAGGGGAAGATGAACTCACCTGCCAACCGGCAAATCGCGAGCCAGCGAGGAGCGTCGTCGCTCGAGCTCGTGTTGTTCCTGCCATTCATCGTGCTGACCTTCCTCGTCCTGGTCGGGATCGGCTACACGCTGGGCACCAAACAGCACGCCCTAGTCGCGGCGCGTTACGCGAGCACATATCGCGTGGCGAAGGGCTCGGATCCGAGTCCCGCGTCGGTCGCGCACGCCGCATTCGGTGGCGGCGGCGAGACGTGGCAAGCGGACATCGATGTCGACGAGCCACCCCCATTCATTCCTTTCATGGATGCATTCGCCAGCAGCGGCATCGCCTCGACGACTGCTTCGTCGGTGCCTGAGCGCGGAATCATCCCGAAGCTCTATCCGACGATACCGGCCGCCAGGGCCAAATTCATCATCACGACGACCACGTCCACGTGCCGGGAAATAGGCGGGTCGAGTTACCTGACGTTCATCCTCAACCAGGGAGGCGTCGGTGGGATTCTCGGCACGGACGACGAGGACTGCTGCGATTGCTACACGCCGGATTGACGATGAACCGATCCGATCCAGTGAGTACGGAAAGCCGGGGAGCCGAGCGAATCGCCGGTCTGATTCTCGCCGTCTTGCTCGTAGCCGGAGGCGTCGCGCTTGCCGTGCGATTCGGCCCGGCGCCGCCGCCTCCGGACCGCGGCGATTCGAAGGCGGCTCTTGGGCCTGCCCCCGCGGCCGGAGAACCGGCTCGGGCGAACGCGGGCGACACCACGCCATTCGACCAGTTGGGATTTGCAAATCTCAAGACGTCGGGCGGCCAGTCCGATCTCGCCCCGGCACAGGTGCTGGATGGTATCGCGGCAACATATCTTGCCAGGGGGTTCGTTCGGGGCGACGGTCCGGCCGGCCAACCGTCACCGCCAGGAAGCGCAGGCCGGCTGGCCGGCTCCGATTCGGTCTATTTCCGTTCGGAGTGCCCGATCGCGACGATCGTCGGCATCGGCCGGAATGCAGACCCGGCGTCGGAGGCTGCGGGATCCGAACTTGCGGCGTTCTTTACTGTGGCGGTACCGAGCGCGAACGGTGGTTCCGTCTGGGCGACGTACCGATACGACAAAGTTTCGGCCGATGCGCTTGCGAAGGTCCGACTGGTCGACGAGAACGGCGACTTTCCAGGCGTCGATCCGCCGGACGTGCCACGAATGCCTGGCGCTCGCAGGATTCTGGCAATGCCAAGGCTGAGCGGTTCGGGGACGATCGGGATGTACGTGGTGACGTCTTCGCTGGCCGAGGTTCGCGACTACTACGCAAGAGAGATGGAGAAGCGATACTGGAGATTGGATCCGTATCAGATGATGGGCGTTCCGGGTACCGGTGCGCTCATCTACACGCTCGGCGACCGGTCTTGCACCATCTGGATTCAACAGTACAGGTCCGAGGCCGAGCGCGTTGGAATCATCGTCGCGTCCCGATGAAGGGGCGGCTCGAAACTCGGCATTGCGGCGCGCGGCGCCGCGAATGGGCAATTTGCCGGAGATCTTAGGACTGCACTTCCGTCTGGAGGTCCATTGTGAAGAACAAGATCGTTGTAATCGCGGCCGTAGTACTCGGACTGATGGCCGCAGCCATAAATTGGGGCTACGTCTCGAGCATTCGCGGGTCGGGCCTGACCGTGCTCCGCGTGAAGGAAGGTAAACGGGTCGTGGCCGGTCAGAAAGCAACCGCGGACCTGTTCGAGCCCGTTACGCTCTATGGAGACGTTGCGCAGCTGCGGAAGCTCGCCGTGTCCTCCTCCGAAATCGCGAGTTTCAAGGACAATCCCGTCACCAACAGTCTGGAGTCCGGCGATCTTCTGCTGCTTACATCCTTCCAGCTTCGTGGCGACGACGGTCTGCGGCGCGAGATCGGTCCCGGCGAACGAGCGATCACCGTCGCGGTCAGCGACGAGTCCAGGGCCGTTGGTTTCTTCGTCCGTCCTGGCGACGTCGTCGACGTCTGGGGAGTCATTGCCGAGCGTGGCTATCTTCTGAAGGATCACGCCAAAGTGGCGGCGGTCGGCGATGTCTACCAGCTGGCATCCGAGGGCGCGGCGAGCGACGGCCAGAAGAAGTACCGGAGCGTGACGCTCGTGGTCAGCGCGATCGACGTCGAATCGCTCGTGCACAACATCGCGGCGGCCGGCAACAAGGTGACGCTCGCCCTGATCGGCGATACGGACGCCGGGTCACCGGCGGGCCCGGCCCTGGAGCCGGTGTTCGCAAAGCCGCCGCCTCCGGCTTCGTCGAAATCGTCGGCGCAGGCCGCACCCGCGGCGGCGAGACCGCCAGCCGCCGCTCCCGCGCCGGCGGCGCAACCGGCTGCCGGAAACCAGTAGCAGAAGGGAGCCCGGGCGTGGAAAACACCGACAGTCAACAGAGTACTTCTCGAAACAGCCGCAACTCTGGCGCCGTTGCTTCGGCGCTCAGAAAGAAACTGCACGAGCTCGAGGCGGACATTCACTTCCGTCTGCTCGACACTCTGCGAATCGGGGGCACTGCCCCTACCGATGACGCGCAGCGAAAGCAGACGATTGCGACGCTCGACAAGCTGCTCGACTCGGTCCACCTCGCGGCCGACCTCGAGGAGTACGTGGCGGTCGAGGCTCTCCGTGAACTGCTGCTGGACCAGGTCCACGGCTACGGTCAGGCCTCCGCCGGCGACCGCGCGCGGCGAGGAACGCGCGAAAACGTGGTGCGGTTCGCCAGCCTCGAGAAGCAGCTTCTCGACCTGCTTGGCGTAAGTCCGTCGTCGCCACAGACCGAGAACGCCGGACGTGTCGAGCGCGGCCTCGACATCATCGTACGCGAGAATCCCGCGCTTCTCGGCGCGGGCGACCGCCGGACACTCTCGCTCGGACTGGTGCGCGAGCATCTGCTGGACGTGATTTTCGGCTTCGGACCTCTCGAGGACCTGATGTCGGCTGACGACGTCAACGACATCATGGTGATTCCGAGCGGCGACATCTTCATAGAACGGCGCGGCGTGATCATGGATTCCGGCCGGAAGATGCTGTCCCCTGACGTGTCGCGCCGCATCGTCGAGAGGATCATCGCGCGAGAAGGCCGGCGCATCGATCAGAGCTCGCCAATGGTAGACGCGCGCGTTCAGGACGGCTCCCGGCTGAACGCCATCATCGAGCCCGTTGCGACTCGCGGACCTGCGCTCACCCTCCGCAAGTTCCAGAAGAAACGGTTCACGGTCGACGACCTCATCGCCCGAAACAGCCTTACCAGACAGGCGGCGGAACTGCTCAAGGCCTGTGTGCTTTCGCGAAAGAACATCGTCCTGTCAGGAGGCACGGGGTCTGGAAAGACTACGTTGCTGAACGTGCTGGCCAGCTTCATCCCGAACGGCGAAAGGATCGTGACGGTCGAAGACACGGCCGAGATTCAGCTTGCTCAGCGCCACGTGGTAACCCTGCAGGCGAAGCCACCCAACCTCGAGGGTAAAGGCGCAATCACGATCCGGCACCTGGTCCGGAACACGCTGCGAATGCGCCCCGACCGGATCATCGTCGGCGAGTGCAGGGGCGGCGAAGCACTCGACATGCTCCAGGCGATGAACACCGGACACGACGGTTCCCTGACGACTCTGCACGCAAACACGCCGTGGGATGCGCTGCGAAGGCTGGAGGTCATGTCGATGGAAGCCGAAGGCATCGAATTGCCGAGCCGGGCCTTGCGGGAACAGATCGGTTCCGCCGTGGACGTGATCATCCAGGTCTGCCGATTCTCGGACGGAATGCGTCGCGTCACGTCCATCTGCGAGGTCGTCGGCATCGACGATGACGACAATCAGGTCATTCTCGAGGAGATTTTTTCGATACGCAGGAGGAGGGACGAAACGCGATCGGCTGGAACTCTCGAGTTCACCGGCTTCGTCCCGTCGTTCCTCGACCAGTTGCTCGACACGGGTCGCGTCACGCTGGACACGTTGTTCTGATCCACGGCCGGGATCAAGGCCGCCGGAGAACCGATGATTGCCCTGATTACTTCACTTCTGATCGGGATCAGCCTCACGGTCGTCATCATTGGCGGCTACCTGACGTGCTGGTCGTGGTTCGAGCGACGGGCCGAGACGAACGCCGAGCGCTATTCGACGTGGGTCGGCGAGCTGTTTCTCGGATGGACGCCGAAACAGGCCAGGCAGGCTGCGTTCGGAGCGATCCTGCTCATTGCGGTTGCTTTCGGCGCCACGCTTCTGCTCACTGGCAGCCTCGTGTTCGCGGCCGCCGCCGCGCTTGCGGCGCATTTCGTACCGACCGCGCTCTACTCGGTTGCACGAACCCGGCGGCTTAAGCGATTCGACGAGCAGTTGCCCGATGCGGTGCAGGTGATGATTGCATCCGTGCGCGCGGGCCGAAGCCTCGCACAGGCAATACAGGACGTCGCGGACAAGCTCTCGGGTCCGGTCGCCCAGGAATTCGGCGTGATAGCCGGCGAATACAGGCTGGGTGGCGCCAGCGTCGAGGAGGCGCTTCGCCGAACGCGGGACCGGCTCAACGTCGAGAACTTCACGATGGTCAGCTCGGCTCTGATCATCAACTGCGAGCGCGGCGGCGAGGTGCTTCAGATGCTCGAGCGGATTTCCGCGTCGATCCGCGAGATCTCGAGGCTCCAAAAGAAGATCGTAAGTGAAATGGCCGAAGTGCGAGCCCAACAGAAGATCGTGCTGACCATGACGCCCATCTTCGGCACTCTGATCTGCCTGGCCGACCCGTCGATTCCGGACATTCTGTTCCACACGATAATGGGGAACATCCTCCTCGTCTTCGTCATCGGCGTTCAGGTCATCGGCATTCTCTGGATTCGGCGGATTCTGAAGACGTCGATTTGATCCCCGCACTCGCAGCGCCGGACTGCAGGGCGCGAGTGGAGATCCGAAATGGCAATTTTACTGGGAATACTGAGTTCGCTGGCCGCGTTCAGCGCCACGGCCCTGTTCATTCACTGGCTCATGTCGCTTGCGAGCGAGTCGTACGTGGAAGGCCAGAAACGCATCGAGGCCTACAATTTCGACCGGTCCGCCGCAGTGGACTCCACCTCGCTTGCCGCCATCGCGGCCAGGTTCGGGTTGGCGTTCCTTCCGCTCAACGAGCGGCTGCGCGACTCGAACCTTCTCGGCGTCGGGCAGATGCTAGCCAACTGGGAGCACAATCTCATCCGCGCCGGGCTCCGGTCGACAATGACCGCCGAGCAGTTCCTGGGTGTATGCCAGGTCGCGGCGACTGTTGGCGGACTGTTGTGCTGGCTGCTCACCCAGGCATTCGGGATGTCGCTCGTCGGGGGCTTCCTGCTTGGATTTCCGATTGGCGGTGTCATCGGATTCTCCATACCGGTTGCCGGATTGAGCAGCGCAGCCGATGACCGTGTCGCCGTCATAGAAAAGCGTTTGCCGTTCGCGATCGAATTCATGCTTCTGGCAATGGAGGCGAGCGCCGCACTGCCGCAGGCGATGGCCGTTTATCGGGATCTGATGGCTGGCGACCCGCTGGCCGATGAGTTCGCCGCCGTCCTCACCGACGTGGACCGCGGCCTTTCGCAGGTCAACGCACTCAAGGCCATGGGCGAGCGGCTCGACTCGGACGCTATGACGGCGTTTCTGCTTGCGGTGACGATCGGGCTCGATACCGGCCAGCCGGTGAAGGAGGTCCTCCAGACTCAGGCGGACGCCACTCGAAGGCAGCGATTCCAGAACGCCGAAGAGGTCGCAAAAACGGCCGGGACGAGGGCCATTTTCCCGTTGTTCATCGTCGTTCTCGGCATCCTCATGCTCGTTCTCGGGCCTATGGCCATAAAGATCATTCAGGGAGACCTGCTATGAGCCCCATCAAGCTCGGAAAGGCTTCAACGCCTCAGCCGCCCGATCCGCCAAGTCCAGACGGCCAGACGCCGCGGGCCGGTGAGCCCGCGGGCACTGGCGAACTGCGGGGCTACGAGATCGGCACTGGAAACAAGCCGAAACTCAAGGCCAGGAAGGAAGCGCCAGGCGAATCGAAAGGCATCAGTCCCGTGATCCTCTTCGCAGCCGCCGGGGCGGTCGTCGTGCTGCTACTCGTCATGGTGATCGGTCCTTCGAGGCCCGGCACCGACGCGCCAACCGACACCTCGAAAGAGCTCTCGGCCAGCTACAAGGCCTATCTGAAACAGCAGAAGCCGCCCCCGCCCGACATCGACGAGAGGGTGAGACAGGTGGAGGAGAGGCTGGCGGCGATTGCGTGGGCGGAGCGAGTGGGAAGGAAGGACGTGCTTCGACGCGAGCTCGACCTTCTTCTCATGATGGATACGGATCGCGGAAGTCCGATCTACCGCTACGCAAGCCAGAGGCTGTCGCGGCTGTAGGCGGCGCCGGCCGTTTAGAGACGATCCGGAGTGAAACTCATCCGATGATGTGCTCACGGAGCGCCTTGGCCACGGCCTCCGACTTCGAGTGCACCTGAAGCTTCGTGTAGATGTTACGGGTGTGAAAGGCAATGGTCGGGGTGCTCACGCCCATCTCGCTTGCGGCGGTCTTGTAGCTGTGACCTTCTACGAGCAGCTTCAGCAGGAGCATTTCCTGTGGAGTCAGCCGGTACTCGGCCCTCTCGGGCGGACGGAATTCGCGAAACAGCGTGATAACTTTTCGCGCGACTTCGGGAGTCATCGGCGATCCACCCTCCATTGCCTCGCGAAGGCACTCGACCAGCCTCGCCGGGGGCGTCTTCTTCAGCAGGTAGCCGCACGCACCGGCGCACATCGCCTCGAAGATTTTCGCGGCGTCATCGTAGATGGTCAGTACGATCGTGAGCACGTCGGGGTAGCGCTCTTTCAGGATCCTAATGCCCTCGATTCCGGACATTCCCGGCAGTCCGATGTCCACGAGCGCCACGTCGGGAACATCGGAAGGAATCCGTTTCAGAGCGTCCTCCATCGACGGGTAGACGCCCGAGCATCGAAATCCGGGCGACGCATCGATCAGGTAAGCGAGTCCCTCGCAGATCTCACGCCTGTCCTCGACTATGGCCACAGCTATCGGCTGTACCGGCGGGGCCGCGTTCGATCCACCCTTGCTTCTGCTCATCGCGCGATGAAGGCCTCCTTACCCGGAACGCCAAGTTGAAGATGCGACTTAGACTGGTGTGTTTGTGCGCGCGCCGCTTGGCTTTGCGCCGCAGGCGCTTCAAGCTCGATAGCGGCAGTCTGAGTGTCTCCGTCGTGCCGGACTCCGGATGCGAAGCGATGGAGAACTCACCCCGCATCGAGCGGGCGCGAGATTTCATGCTGGCAAGTCCGCGCCCTCTGCCGCCCGCTTCCGGGTCGAATCCGGAGCCGTCATCGTGAACGGTGAGTACCAGCCAGCCTTCAGCGACGGTCAGTTCGCAGTCCACCTTACCGCAACCGGAGTGCTTGATTGCGTTGTTGATGCTTTCCTTGAAGACGAGGTAGGTTGCGCGACGCTCGTCGGCGTCCACGACTACGTTCTGATCGGACCCGGGGGCGTGAAATCGAAATTCGACCTGCTGTGAATCTGACAGGTCGGCGCCGAACCGGCGAATTCTCTGAACCAGCTCGCTCAGCCGGTCTTCAGCAGGATTGACGGCCCATACGACATCGCTCATCGCATCCACGAGCTCACGTGAGGTCTCGCCGATTCTCTCGACCATTTCGGTCAGGACCGGGTCATGCCGCTGGGCGTGCGACAACGCGACTTCGCTGAGGATCGCGATCTGAGTGAGGCTCGAACCGATGTCGTCGTGAAGGTCGGTTGCGATACGAGTTCGTACGCGCTCGACCTCGACCAATCGCCGTACCCGGGCGCGATGTAGTCCGAGAACGCCGGCTCCGGCAAGCAGTCCAAGTGTGGCAAAAAACCACCAGGGCGCCAGGAGTGGTTCCGGATCTACCCGTCGCTGGTTCGAGTCCGCCTCGGCAACGGATTCGGTTGGCGGCGGGCCACCTGTCGCTGCGCTGTCCGGTGCGTGGTACGACGAATCGGCGGCGGCACGAAAATCGAGCGCCAGTGGCGTTGCGGCCAGCAGCAGAAGAGTCAGGGCAACCGCTCCGCCGGCAATGGAGAGCCAATGATCGGACCGATTCCCGGACTCGAAGTTCGTCTTGTGCATCTTCCGACGCCTGATTGGCAGTCGATTGGCCGGACCTGATGGGGGCAGGACTGGGTGGCTACGTCGGTCGGCGCCTGAATCATACGCCACGATTCAAGATTCTGGGACAAGATGAGTCTCAAGAACGCGGCGTGCCGTCCAATGCGACCGCGCGAAGTCTAATCGCCCGGCGGCAGTTTGGTATGTGATGGCTGTCACCGGAGATCCCGGCAAATCGAAACGATCCTGTATTGGTTGACCGGAGCGACGGTGCGACCGCTCCGCGGTCGGCGCGTTGAGGGCGTCGTAACCGCGGGTCGCGCCGCGGCTCGTTGCACTCGCCGCGCGCGACCCACGGCTATTTCATCGACCGCTCCGCG
>JAJTWZ010000011.1 GCA_021463145.1 Blastocatellia bacterium
GCTATGAAACACAGCCGTGCGCTGACGCCTGCACTCCGCCCGTTTCATTCCAGGGGGGACGCCGCAGGCGTGTGGGGAACTATTACATCGACCGCTCCGCGGTCGCGGACCACCCTGCCTCTCGAGGGGCCAAGGCAGTATAGCGCCGGCGCGAAAGCACGGCAGCCCACGGCGTAAGCCGTGGGTTTCGGATGGAGAGTGTTTAGAGCCCCGGAGGGGCGAAAGAAGTACTGATTCGTGTTTCGCCCCTACGGGGCTCGACCGAAACTGGGCGCTATACCCACGGCTTACGCCGCGGGTCCGGTGCGGAATCGCGCCCCCGGCGCATTTCGAACGGATTTGACGAAACTCGAACGAATCCGGATTGACGATGCTTCGTCCAGTGAACCTCTTCATTGTCCTCTTCGCGTGTCTCGCGGTTTCGTCTATTGTGGCGACTCTCGTCGAAAGGCGCGTGCCATTCGAGGGTTCGTAACACTCACCTGACCCGACGGCCGGCAACTTTCCGGCCGCCCGGCTAATTTCCCTGCTGTGCGTAAGCCACCCCCTACCTCGCGCCAGACTGGAGGATTCCTTCATGTCCGCCACCCATTTCAGTAACCGATGGACCCGTCCGTCTTTCGTCTTGAAGGTCGCCGTACTTTTGGCGATCGCCGCCGGTCAGACCGTGGAAGTATTTGCCTCGACAACCAGACTTACTCCGCATACGAGAGCGCCGCGAGCGGATTCGTCTTCGCCTCGCGATGACGCACGTTTGATCACGAAACTCGACGGCGGGTTCGAGGAGATCGATGCGCTCGTCGACCAGCGTCGCGACGGCGTGCCGTTCGCAATCCACGAGATCGAGATAATGGACGCCTGGCGCGAAGGATTGCCGATCGCCCAGATCGAGGCGCACGTTCTACTATCCCGCGCCATCTACAAGGTCTATGTCGCGGGACAGCCGGCGGAGAAGGTGCCGGACGACCTTCTTGGCCGTTGGCGGACCTACGTCACCGCACACGCGGTCGATATGCAGCAGCGAAATTTCACGCTCAACGAGCACCTCGGCCACTCCGTCGAACCTCCCGACAACAGCCGGGACTGGCTGCTCTACTTCGATCCCGCGTTGTACAACCAGCTTTCGAGCGCGTACCAGCGTAACCTCGAGCGACGCTTCGGACGTCGCGGGAAGGTCACGGCCGGTGACCGGGGCGCCGCCTCCAGCGAGGACGGTTCGCTTGGCCCCGGCTTCCCGAACGTGGCCGTGAACAACAGGACTGCCGATACGACCGTTTCCGACACGCAGAGCGAAACGACGCTCGTTCTAGGCAGCGGAAACAACGTGCTCGTCAGCTTCAACGACTCGGGTTCGAACATCGCGCCGAACGCATCGTTTACGGGCATTGCCCGCTCGACTGACGGTGGCGTTTCGTTCACGGACCAGGGACGGCTGCCCGCAAGCGCAGTCAGTGACGCCGGAGATCCCGTGTATGCCCGCAACAACGTCACCGGCCGAATCGTCGTGGCCACTCTCGGGTTCAACGATGGCGCGGTGCTTCCGGCCTTCCGTACCGACAACGACGGCGCCTCCTACCTGGCACCTGTCGATTGCGATGGCGGTGGCACGAACAACGACAAGGAGTGGATAACTTGCGACAACTTCCCGGGCGCGGGCCAGGGAAACTTCTACAACTTCTATCGCGACTTCGGGGGCGGCGGCGGAATGTCGCTCGTCCGTTCCACGGACGGCGCCGCGACTTGGAGCTCGCGCCAGTTGCTCGAGGCCGGCGGCCAGGGTGCCTGGGTCAGTGTCGCAGCCGATCACACGGTTTATGCGACCTGGCTGGCCGGCCAGAACATGAGGCTTCGAAAATCCACCGATCAGGGCGTCACGTTCGGCGCTACCACGACAATCAACACGATCGTCTCCTCCGGCGTAAACGGCGACCTCGGCTTGACCGGCGGATTCAGATCGAACGCGTTTCCCCAGGTCGTCCATCATCCGACGAATGCGAACGACCTTTATCTTGTTTACAACGACACCGGCGTAGCGCCGGGGGATCAGGCCGACGTGTTCCTTCGCCGTTCCACCGATGGCGGCGTGACGTGGACACCGCGGTTCCGAGTCAATACGGACTCGACGACGACCGCGCAGTGGCAACCGGTCATCGCAATGAACCCGGACGGCCAATCGCTTTTCATCAGCTGGTACGACCGCCGGCTGAACGGTACCAGCATCGACGTGTACGGAACCGAGTTGATCGCCTGCGGTTCGACGTTCGCGACCCTTCCCGACTATCGGATTACCACGACCTCGTTTCCAGTCGTAATCGGACAGGATCCCGCCATCGTCGCCTCGTACATGGGCGATTACGACCAGGCGGTCGCCGACGCGGGGTTCTTTTACCGGACGTGGGGCGACAATCGCGACAGCCTGTTGACGCACACCAACCAGCCCGACGTCCGCTTCACGAAGATCGCAAGGACGCCAATCGTCTCGTTCCCGGCGGTCCTGTCCAGATCGACGCAGACTGTCGTTGCGGAAAACTGCACTCCGGCGAACCTGGCTGTCGATCCCGGTGAAACCGTCACCGTCAGTCTCGGCATCCAGAATACGGGGGGCAACGCGACGACGAACCTCGTCGGCACCCTGCTTGCCGGTGGCGGGGTCAACGGTCCAAGCGGCCCCCAAAGCTATGGAGCGCTGTCCGCGTGCTCGCCCTCGGTCTCGCGCAACTTCACTTTCACGGCATCCGGAACTTGCGGCGGCACGGTAACGGCGTCCCTCCAGCTGCAGGACGGGCCGACGAATTTCGGGACGGTCACGTTCACGTTCCAGCTCGGCACGACCGTAGCCCAGACGTTCTCGAACACGGGTTCGATTGCCATCAACGACAATCTGCCCGCCCTTCCGTATCCGTCGACAATCAACGTTTCTGGAGTGAGCTCGTATTCCAAGGTCACACTCTCGATCAACGGGCTTACACACACCTTCCCCGAAGACATAGACATCCTAGTCGTGGCGCCTGGCGGTCAGAAATCGCTGGTGATGTCGGATGTTGGATCGGGTGTCAACGCGAACAACGTAAACCTGGTCTTCGATCAGACGGCCTCCGGTCCTCTCGGAACAGGCGCCATTGTCTCGGGCACGTACACGCCGACGAACCTGGGCGGGGCGGCCGACGTGTTCGCGAGCCCTGCACCGGCGGGACCGTACGTGGCGGACTTCACTCCGCTGCTCGGTCTCGGCGCCGGCGCGAACGGCACGTGGTCGCTCTTTGTGCTGGACGATGTCAGCAGTGACTCCGGCTCGATCTCCGGCGGCTGGACTTTGACTTTCTCGGCGCCGGTCTGCTCTTCGTCGTGCAGTGGCGGCAACGTCGCGCCAATCGCCAATGCCGGCACGAACCAGACCGTCAACTCCTGCACCACGCTGAGCCTGAACGGTTCGGGCTCGTCTGACCCGGATTCCGCGCCGGGGCCACTCACGTTCGCGTGGGCGCAGACCGCTGGTCCTGTCGTGGTCATCAACAATCCCACATCCGCCACGCCCACTCTCGAAGCGCCCAATGTGGCCACTACTGCCGTTCTCACGTTCCAACTAACCGTGAGCGACGGGCTCGCGACGAACTCGGATTCGGTGGACGTGACGGTCAATCACGTCAACGGGGTGCACGTCGACACGGTCGGCCTCTACACGAATTCGGCGAACATATTCTTCCTTCGCAACTGCAATGGCCCTGGCCCGGCCGACATCACCACGTCGTTCGGCCCGAACTCGCTGGTTCCGCTTAGCGGTGACTGGGACAACAACGGCACTTCGACGCCTGGTGTCTACGATCCGGCATCGGGGTGCTTCTTCCTTCGAAACTCGGCAACGCCTGGCCCAGGGGACATTGTCGCCTGCTTCGGGCCGCCGAATCTCGTCCCGCTGGTAGGCGACTGGGACGCGAACGGTTCCGTCACTGTGGGAGTCTACGACCCGGCAACCGGGGCGTTCTTCCTTCGTAACGCGAACACCGGAGGCCCGGCCGACATCACGTTCACTTTCGGCGCACCGGGACTCACTCCCATCGTCGGCGATTGGGACGGTAACGGTTCGACTACGATAGGTGTTTACGTAGAAGCTACAGGCGCCGTCTTCCTCCGCAACACCAACACCTCGGGCGCGGCGGACGTCATCTTCACCTACGGGCCGGGGACTGGCTTCAAGCCGATCGTCGGTAACTGGGATGGCGCTTCCGGCGACACAATCGGGCTCTTCGTGCCTGCCACGGGGGCGTTCTTCCTTCGAAACTCGAACTCGAATGGACCTGCCGACATCGTCTTCATATTCGGCGTTGGCGGTGCGGTAACGGGAATCTCAGGTAACTGGGACGGGTTCTAGGCAGGGAGAGTGGACAGGATTGACCGCATTCGAAGGGGATCCACAGGATGCTGACCGGCAATTGCGCCGGTCGAATTCCCGTCAGTCCTCTTCGAGTCCGGTAAATCCTGTCCGCTCGCCTACGCCCCAAATCCGAGGAGCATCGCTTCCAGCGCAATCTGGCGATTCGCGTTCTGCCTCAGCCGATCGCGCAACCGCTCCACGGCATCGATCAACCGGGCGATCCGTTCGGCCGTCGTCGAAGAGGCCAATGTTGTGAGACGAGGCACGATGTCGGAGTTTGCAACCCCTTCGGCCGGGCCATCCAGCGTCAGCCCGTAGATGTCGCGACAGAGGTCGACAAGGACGTTCAAGCGCGCCTCGAGCTCCGACTTGTCCTTCTTCCCGGTGTCGGCGAGGAACTGTGCCGCCTTCATCAATCGCAACCGGTCGCCACCCGTCATTACCAGTTCGATCAGCCCGAGCATCTCCTTGCGCTGTTCGCGGTAGACCGAGAGATCGGTCGAAAGCGCGCGTCCGATTCGTCCCGAAGCGATGCGAGCCAGCAGCCTCGTCTCGTCCGCAGGCCGGCGGAACCGGTCCGCGAGGTACGCCTCGATCGCCTCCGGTTCGGCCGGAGCGAACCGAAGCGTCTGACAGCGAGACCTGATCGTGCCGAGTAGCGAGTAAGGCTGGTCCGTTACCAGTACGATGAGCGTCGTGGGCGGCGGTTCCTCGAGCGTCTTCAGGATCGCATTTGCTGCCTCGTCTCGCATCTTGTGCGCGTCATCGACGACGATCACCCGCCGCCGGTTGTCGAACGGCCGGAACTGCGCCTCGCGCGCAAGGTCGCGCATCGCCGCGATCTTATGGAGAGTCCCTTCGGGCACGAAGACTCTGATGTCCGGATGCTCGCCCGCTGCCGCGCGCGTGCAGCTTTCGCAACATCCACACGCATCTCCGTCAACCGGTTCGTGACAGGTGACGGCCTTGGCCAGCTCCAGAGCGAACGTCCGCTTGCCGACGCCTTCGGGCCCGGCGAACAACAGCGCGTGCGGCAACCGGTCGCGGCCGGCCGCCCTCGTGAGCGCTCGTTCCACCCGCTCGTTGCCGATCAGATCGCGCAACGGCATCTGAGTTCCTCCACGAAACGATCCACGTCCGCTGCAACGACTTCAATCGGGCGGTTTGCGTCGATGACTCGAACACGTCCGGGAGATTTCCCCGCAATGTCCAGATAAGCGCTGCGCACGCGATCGTGGAACCCGGCGTGCTCGAGGTCGAATCTCGTCGCCGCTTCGCCGCCCGATTCGGCCGCGCGCCGGTCGAGCCGCCGCATCGCTTCCGAGACGTCTACGTCGAAAACGAGCGTCATATCCGGTTCGAGGCCGCCAGTCGCGATGAGGTTCAAGGTTCCGATCAATGCCGGGTCCAGACCCCGCCCGCCGCCCTGGTACGCAACCGTGGCGTCGGTGAATCGATCGCAGATGACGAACGCTCCCCTCTCGATGGCCGGACGTATGGTTTCCACGACGTGCTGGGCGCGATCGGCTTCGATCAGAAGCAGTTCCGCCACCGGGACTATCGGCCGTTCTCTCCGGTCCAGAACCAGCGACCTGATCTCGGCGCCGGCCGACGACCCGCCGGGCTCACGCGTCGCAACTACATCGACCCCAAGCGCGCGAAGCCTGTCGACGGCGCGGCGAAGCTGAGTGGTTTTCCCGCATCCGTCCGCGCCTTCGAAAGTAATGAAGCGTCCGCGCACGTCGACCGAGTGGATCAGGCTTCGTCGGCCGCGCCGGCGCCGCGTCCTTCATCGACAGGTGGGGGAACAGGATCCCGGTCCACCCCGTGCCCCGAATCGTGCGGCCGGTCGCCGTAGTGCCTGCTGCCGTCCCGGTCGCCCATGGGCGGACGGCTCGGCCCCCGGCCCATTCCGCGCGGCAGCGAAACCGTCGAAATCGCGTGCTTGAAGATCAACTGTTCCTGGGAGCCCGCTTCGAGAATCAGCGAGTACTTGTCGAAGCTCTTGATTCGCCCCGTCAGCTTGACGCCGCTGATGAGGTAGATCGTCACGCCCGAACGCTCGCGACGGGCCTGGTTCAAAAAATTGTCCTGAATGTTGTTCGGCGGCAGTGCTTTTTCCATCGTTTGCGGGCCTCCCCTGCTGAGCAGGTGCGATTCTTGTTCGTTTGTTTTCTGCCGATTCGGCCCTCCATCGAGTGGCCGTTGTCCCCCGCCGAACCGTAGCACACGGTTTCGAAACGCCGCAAGGAAGGGCTTGAGACACTATGAGATAGGGAAATTGGACGCTGACCGGAACCACATTGGCAGCCGATCTTGAGCCCTCCGGCCGCCCGCGCTAGATACTGCTGGCGACAACCGGTGGTACGGCGGAAGCGACGACACGGTTTCTTCCTGCCGCCTTCGCCGCATACAGCCGCGCGTCCGCTTCGTCCAGCAGCTTTCCCGCGTCACTGGTGGCGTCCGCCTGCGCGACACCGAAACTCGCGGTCAGTCGAATATCCGGATGGATGTCTGCCCAGTCTCTCGAAGCGATCGCTTCGCGAATACGCTCGCTGGCGGCCGCCGCGGCCTCGCAGTTCGTATCCGCAAAGACGATCGCAAACTCTTCCCCGCCGTATCTCGCGACGAAGTCGGATTGTCGCAGCAGGCTTCCGATGACCTCTGCAATCACCTGCAGGGCTCGATCGCCCACCGCGTGCCCGACGGTGTCGTTGATTCGCTTGAAGTTGTCGAGGTCCACCATTGCAACCGAGATCGGCTGGTTCGTTCGGCGAGCCCGCTCGAGCTCCGACGGAAGCTGTTCGTCGAGGTGTCGCCGGTTGAATACACCCGTCAGCCCATCGCGAACGCTCAGCCTTACCAGCTGTCGCGCCTGCTCCTCGAGCCGTTCGAGAGCGGTCGCAAGCTCGACGTTTCGCAGCCGCCATATCTCGCGCTCGAAGCGCTCTTTCGACAGTTCGGTTTCTACCCTTTGAAGGTGCGTTGTGGCGCGCGCCGCCTCGTCGAATACTTCGGTCCGAGCGAGGTGGAAGGCCTTGTAGTTCTCGAGCGCCTTCTCGAGGTTGCCGGCGCGTTCGTGCGCCTCGGACAATGCGAGCCGTGTCTTGAACACCTCGCGGCGATTCGAGACCGATTGAGCAATGGAGAGCGCCTCCTCGAGCATCGCCACGGCTTCCTCGTGCCGCCCGAGCTCGGAATACAGAGTACCGAGCCCGACCCGGCTTTCCGCCCGTCCCCTGTTAGCAATTCCGCGGTCCGTCAACTCCACCGCCTGAACAAGGAGGCCGTGCGCCCCCTCGAGTTCGCCAGCGCCGTGCGCAAGTCGCCCCTGCGCGCAGCGTACCCAGCCGAGAAGCGAGTCGTCTTCGAGGTCTTCCAGCAACGCCGCGGCCTGGCGAAGCGGCTCGCGAGCCCGGTCGAACTGCTCGAGGTTCACGTACGCTTCGCCTATGTTCGCGAGAATTCGCGCCTGGAGCTCGCGCTGTCCGCTGGCTTGGGCGCCCGCGAGAGCGTGAGCGAAAGAGACGAAAGCCGCATCGGGATCGCCGAGTTCCTCGAAGACGACAGCGACGTAATTGTGAAACCGCGCCGTCAGTTCGGGCCGGTCGAGTCCGTTGAGCGTCGTGATTGCGAGCTGAAGGTGCTCGACTGCGTCCTGGTAACGGCTCTGTTGAGTGAGAGCCGCACCGATCCAGCCGGTTGCGAGGGCTTCGAGCAGACGGTTCTTCGATCTAAGAGCCTCCTGCCGAACGGCGAACGCGTATCTCTCCGCTTCCTGGAACTCGGATCGGGCGAACGCCTCGACTGCCCGTGCAAGACCGGGAAACTCCTTTAGCATGTCGTCCACGCCCACGAGCCTGCGAAAAGTTCGGTAAGTTGTCAATGCGAGCGGTTACAACTATGAAACCACGGCGATCGATTGCGCCCGGCGCCCGCAACGAAACCCCTCCGCCTTCCTTGCTGTATCGAGATGGCGCATTCGAGGCAACGTTCGTGACAAGCAACGAGAGGCCGCTTGAAGGCGGGTTTGCACGAAAACACACCGCCTCCGTTCCAGTGGTACGCCGCGGGCGTGTAGAAAACTACTTCAGCAGTTCCAGCGAGGTCAGAAAGATGTCGCGTTCCCTCCAGAGCTTCGAGTCCGAATTCCCAGCAATAAGGAGTACATACAAACGTGTTCGAACCCAGTAGATCCGCGCTTTGACGACTTCCACATCCTTTCCCTTTCCCGGGTCGATATCAACCTCAACTCCTCTCCATCCATCGGGAAGGGTAAGATCCCGCTTGGCCGCGATTGTAGAGTTCGTTTTTTGTGCCATTCCTTTCGCGGCTTCGTCGAGCACGAGACCCGCATCCACGGCCACGTCGTTGCCGATCGGATAGTCGGCAACCGTGACCGCCACGACGCCCTGACCACGAACCTCGGATCCGTAGATGTAAGCCGTAATCGGCCCAACCGCCGTGTTCATCGGCTTTTGCTCAGTTTTCATCGGTCCGGGCAGCGACACCGTGAATCTGCCGCCCGGCGGGGTTTCCTTATGCCAACTGACTTCGCTCTCGAGAACAAAGGGCCGGATGTACGAATACCCAACGGCACCCGCGACCGCGACCCCGGCAATCATAACAACCAGAACCAGGACCCAGACCGGCCCCTTGGATGACTTCGTGGGCGCACCGTAATAAGTTGGCGGCGGCGAAGAGTACACCGTCGACGCGGGAGCGTCCGCGCCAAGCGACCATCCGCAACGCCGGCACACCGAATCCGCCGGCGAATTGATGAGTCCGCATCTCGAGCAGGAAATGAAATTCACCCCATTCTCCATTCCGCTTCCACGGCAGTGGTCACAATTGCGTATTCACAAGGCTCGGAGCCTTACTTCCAAGCGCCAATTGGCACAAGAACTATCGGATGACGAATGAAGACCCACCCAAGCGAAATGGTCGTCGCAGACTGAGAAAGCCCTAAGGCTTGCCGATCAGGCACTCGAGGCGATCAGCTAGCGCAGCATACCGCCGGTCATCGGAAAGAAGAAGCCCGAATTCAGCCCGTTTCACGGAAGCAGTTCCGGCGCGCCTTGTCCACAGTCACGCCGTGCGGCGCGAACCGCGTCCGCTACCGCCACCCTTCCCTCGTAGATGGCCTTTCCGACTATGCAGGAGTGAATCCGGCTACACGACGATGCCGCGATCGAGGCGATGTCGTCGATCGAGCTGACACCCCCGGAAACCGTCACGTCCAGTCCGGCGCCCTCGGCAAAACGAACCGTCCCCCCCAGGTTGGGTCCCTGCAGTTTTCCGTCCCTGGCTATATCGGTGTAGATCGCTCGCGACACGCCGGCTTCTCTCATCCGCTTCCCCAACTCGACCGCATCGACCTCCGTGACGTCCGTCCATCCGCGCGTCGCAACCCGGCCGTCGCGTGCATCGATGCCTGCGACAATCCGGCCGGGATAGCGTGCCGCAAGCTTCTCGACGAGCTTCGGATTCTCGACCGCCGCGGTGCCGAGAATCGCGAACTGCGCCCCGCAATCGAGAGCCCGGCTTACCGCATCCTCGTTCCGCAATCCACCGCCGACCTCGACCGGAATTCGAACCGCCGAAAGTACCGCCCGGACGATCTCCGCGTTGGCGGAGCCTGCGCTTCCGTCGAACGCTCCGTCGAGATCCACCAGGTGGAGCATCTCGGCGCCGGCGCTCTCGAACCTGATCGCAACGTCGACTGGGTCGAGATCGTAGCGGGTCTCTCTGTCCGCCATTCCCTCGACCAGACGAACCGTGCGGCCGCCGCGCAAGTCTATCGCCGGAATGACGATCATCGGCCGTTCACGACCTTCGCAAAGTTCGCCAGCATTCTCAGTCCGGCCGTGTGGCTCTTCTCCGGATGGAACTGCGCTCCGAAGAGGCTCCCCCTGGCGCAGATCGACGGAAACACGACGCCATCGTATTCGGTCGTCCCGATGACGTCGGCGTCGTCGTCCGATTCGACGTGGTATGAGTGCACGAAGTAGAAGTAGGGCGACGCGTCCAGACCTTCGAACAACGGATTCGCTCGCGCCGGAGTCACCGAGTTCCAGCCAGTGTGCGGAACGACCCGAACCGTATCGGGGAAGCGTCTAACGCGGCCGCGCAGCAGGCCCAGTCCGCTGTGCGCGCCGAACTCGTCGCTGCCCTCGAAGAGCAACTGCATCCCGAGACACAACCCGAGGATCGGCCTTCCGTCCTCCGCCGCGCGCTTCACAATGCGATCGAGTCCGCTCGAACGGAGCCCGTCCATCCCGTCCCCGAAGGCCCCCACACCGGGCAGGACGAGGCCGTCGCACTCGGCGAGCCGTCCCTCGTCCGACGAAACCTCCGCTTCCGAATCTACCGCGTGGAAGGCCTTCTCGACGCTGCGCAGGTTGCCGATCCCGTAGTTGACGATTCCGATCACAACGAACCCTTCGTCGACGGCACGCCAGCGACTCGTGGGTCGATGCGCGTGGCGGCAGCGAACGCCCTCGCGCACGCCTTGAAGACGGCCTCCGTGATGTGGTGCTGGTTGCTGCCGCGCAGCAGGTCGACGTGCAACGTCACCCTGGCCGCCGTGCCGAGCGATTGCCAGAAGTGCTCGACGAGCTGCGTTTCGAGCTCCCCGATCCGGTCTCGCGTGTCCAGCACGCTGTAGACGACATACGGACGGCCCGAAAAATCTACCACCGCGCGGGCGAGCGCCTCGTCCATTGGAACGTACGCGTGACCATAACGCGCGAGGCCAGCCTTGTCGCCGACTGCCTCGCCAATCGCCTCGCCCAGCGTGATTGCAATGTCCTCGACCGAATGGTGACCGTCGATTTCGAGGTCGCCCCTGCATTCAACCTCGAGGTCGAAGAGTCCGTGCCGCGCGAATTGCGCGAGCATGTGATCCAGGAACCCGATTCCGGACGCGACTCGCGATTCGCCCGAGCCGTCGAGATCGATGGATACACGAATGTCCGTCTCACGCGTCGCTCGCGCCCGGCTCACGCACCGGCGAATTGTTTCGCTGCTCATGATGGCCAACGCTATCAGACGGACTGCGACGCCGAAAGCGGCCGATATCGTGTATTGTTGCTCAGCGGGAGGAAGGAGCGCGGCGTGAGACCGCTGAAGCTGCACGTCAAGACGACTCTGTTCGTCTCAACCGTCGTCGTCATCATCTTTTTCGTTGCGGCGTGGATCTTCACGAAGCAGGCGATCGCTCTCGAGCAGACACAGTTCAAGGAGCGCGCCCTCCAGCTCGCCACCTACTACGCCGACCAGGTTGCCCGCATCCGGCTGCTCCAGTCGATCAGCGGCGCCCAGCGCTCCTCGACCCCGGGATTCAGCCAGGCGGAATTGATTCAGGGTTACGGCTTCGAAGTCACGCTTTCGCAGGTCTACTCTTTCCAGACTACCTCGGACGGTCCGCCACGATCGCATACGGTCTACACGGATCCAAGGTCCACGGCGCCGCCGAAGGATCTTTCCCCCGAGACCGTGTCGAAGCTGCTCATCCGGGATTTTCCGGAAGTCGAGACGACGGAGCACCCCGACGGACGGTTTTCGGTCTGGGCCGTGGCGCCCGTTATCGTGAACTCCCGCGGAGCCGAACAGACCGTAGTTGGGGCCGTCGGGGTCCAGGTCGAAGTGACCGACGCGAAGAGCCTTGCCGCGAAGATGGCGCGGCAGGCGTTCACGGCCCTCGCGCTCATGGTGCTCGGTATCGCGATCGTCACGTACCTCATCTTCAAACGCCTCGTCTACGAGCCGATCGACACCCTGCTTGGAGCAATGACGAAAGCCGAGGGCGGCGACCTGTCCGCCAGGGCGCAGGCAAGAGACGAAGGCGAAATCGGACTGTTGACGGCCAGGTTCAACTCCATGGTCGACAGGCTCAGCGACTACACGGAAGAGCGAGCCGAACACGCTCGGCAACTCGAGGAGCGTGTGCGCGACGCGACGGGCGAACTCGAAGAACGCAACGAGCAGCTCAAACAGAAGAACGTCGAACTGTTCGGCATCCAGCGGCATCTGGGCACGCTCGAGCGCCTTGCAACCGCCGGTCAGCTCGCGGCGCAGTTCGCCCACGAGGTCGGCACGCCGCTCAATCTCATCTCTGGCCACGTGCAGCTGCTTCGCGCGCGAGCGACCGACGAGAAGACGACGAAGCGCCTCGACACGATTGCCGCCCAGATCGAGCGGATCGAGCGGATCGTCCGCGGAATGCTCGATCAGACACGGCGTCCGGCCGTGCGTCTCGGGCCCGTCGACCTCGGCGCACTGCTAGCCAGGACGTTCGACACCATCGATCCAACGCTTGCCGCGAAGGGCGTTCGGCTGATCGCCGAGATCCAGCCCGGGCTTCCCACCGTTTACGCGGATTCCGACCAGCTGCAACAGGTCTTCATCAATCTGGTGAACAACAGTCTCGACGCAATGCCGGACGGCGGTGAGCTTCGCGTCATCGCGGGACGGGTCGGAGCCGACGTCCTGCTCCGATTTGCCGATACGGGCCAGGGCATCGCCGAAGCGGATCTGCCGCGCCTGTTCGAGCCGCTGTTCACGACGAAGGAGCGCGGTTCCGGACTCGGGCTCGCGGTGTCGCACCAGATCCTTCACGAGCTCGGAGGCTCGATCGATGTCGAATCGAGCCCTGGAGGCGGCGCCGCCTTCACTATCCGGATTCCAATTCCCACAACCCAGCCACTGGACGAGACCTGCGCCGAGACCGGCAACGAGCCCGCGCAGTCCGAGTCGTCCGAAGACGTGACCGTATGAGCGCGAAACGAATCCTCGTCATCGACGATGACCCCGAAACCTGCGAGTTCCTGTCAGAAGTGTTCAACGACGCAGGCTGGACAGTCGAAACGGCGACCAATCCGGACGACGCGACGGCGAAACTCGACAGCTCGATCGATCTCATCGTGTCGGACGTGCGTCTGGGAACGCGTGTGGACGGAATCGAGCTTCTTAAGCGCTTCCGCGTCGAGCACCCGAGGATTCCGGTGATTCTCATCAGCGGCTTCGGTTCCCTGGAAACGGCCGTCGAATCGATCCGCGAGGGCGCCTTCGACTTCATATCGAAGCCCTTCAACGTCGAAGAGGTGGTCGCGACGGCTCGGCGCGCGATCGAATTCAGCCAGCAGTCGCCGGACCCGCGCCGCGAGCGGACGGCCGATCTCGGCGAGTCGTTCGGCGGATCGGCGCTCGTTGGCAGGTCGCGAGAGATGATCGCGCTCTACAAGGAGATCGCGCGAGTGGCTCCGTCACGGTCCACGGTGCTCGTCACGGGCGAGTCCGGAACGGGGAAAGAACTCGTCGCCCGGGCCGTCCACGACAACAGTCCGCGTGCGGAACGGCCGTTCGTGCCGGTCAACTGCGGCGCGCTGACCGAAACCCTGCTCGAAAGCGAGCTCTTCGGTCACCAGAAGGGATCGTTCACGGGCGCCGTGTCGGACAAGAAGGGTCTGTTCGAGGAAGCCGATCGCGGAACGATTTTCCTCGACGAGATCGGCGAAACGTCGCAGGCGCTCCAGGTGAAACTGCTTCGAGTGCTTCAGGAAGGCGAAATCCGCCGCGTGGGCGGAAGCGGGCCGATCCGCGTCGACGTGCGGGTGATCGGCGCAACGAACCGGGACCTCGAAGAAGAGGTGAGGCGCGGCGGCTTTCGCGAAGACCTTTTCTACCGCTTGTCGGTCGTCCGATTGCGGGTTCCGCCTCTTCGCGAACGCGTGGCCGACATTCCGGCGCTCGCCGCGCACTTTCTGAAACGTGCGTGCTCGACTTCGGGACGCGAAGTCACACTGTCGGAACAAGCCCTGAGAATGCTTACGAAATATCCGTGGCCCGGAAACGTCCGCGAACTGGAGAACACGATCGAGCACCTCGTGCTCTACAGCCGGGACGCGCGGATCACGGCCGACGACCTGCCGGAGAAGTTCCGCGAGGCTGCGGCGGAAGTTCGCACCGGACTTGCGGACCTTTTCGACGACCTGCCAACGCTCGACGAGCTCGAGCGCCGGTACATGCTGCACGTACTTGCGGCGGTGAACGGGAACCGCACACGGGCGGCGGAGACGATGGGCGTCGATCGGAGGACTCTGTACCGGATGGCCGAGCGATTCGCGATCAAACTGGATCAGAGCGGGTAGGAAGGTAGGCAGCCCTGAAATCCCGTCCACTCTCCTAGCCCCGCCGATCGCTCACCAGGCGCGTTCTCTGGCCCCTCCAGACTACCCCTCTACCCGAAACAGCCCGCCAGGCCGAATTGACCAGGATCGAAACCATCACCAGGTTCGCAATCCCTGCGAGCGGCGAGAGGTACCACCTCCCCCCCAGCGCGGCGTAGACCGGAATGAACGCCAGAACCATCGAGCAGTAGGCAATCGCGCCGGAGATCGCGATCGGCCTTGCCTCCGCGAAGCCCCCAGCGAGCCACAGCGCGCACCCCGCAACGGTCAGAATCATCGGCAGAACGGTTGCGACGACGTTCGCGGTCACGTTCCGCAGTACCACGGCCAGGCTGTTGCCGGCGCCGGCAAACGCGTTTTTCGTGAAGCCGTTCCAGAGCTCCGGAAGCGTCTCGTACATCGGCGTGAAAAGAAGATCCTGCCCAGCCTCGATCCGCAACCGGCGGCCTGCTGCCTTGATCGCCCGCGCCGTCGCAACGTCGTCGATCACCTCGTCGCGAATCGCCTCGTATCCTCCGGCCGCATCGTGAACCGAGCGCCTCATGAGAAGGAACGCGCCACACCCCAGAGCAACCTGCGATTTCGGATCGTTCGTCTTGTCGAGAGGCAGGACCAACGCGATCATCCACGCCGCAACCGGCATCACGACGGTCGTCCAGAAACTGCCCGTGCCGATCTCGGGCAGCAGCGTCACCGCGTCGAAGCGGCCGCGAAACGCCACGGACATCCCGGCGCGGACGGCTTCCTTCGCAAAGACGATGTCGGCGTCGGTGGCGACCAGCCAGTCTCCCCGGGCCTCCCGCTTTGCCTGTTCGAGCGCCCAGACCTTGCCGGCCCATCCAGCCGGAAGCTCGGTTCCGCGAACGCCCCGGACGCGTTCGTACGCCGATTCAAGCCGCATCACGATCTCCCACGTGGCGTCGGTAGAGCGGTCGTCCACGACGATGACCTCGACGTTCGGGTAGTCCTGGGCAGCAATCGACGCCACGGCGCGCTCCAGAATGCGCGAAGCCTCGTTGCGGGCCGGCACGAGCACGGAAACGAGCGGCGCGTCGCTCGGGAATCTCGAGGCATCTTTCGGCTTCAGGCGTGGCGCCTCGCGAATCTTCCAGATGTTGTACGCGAAAAGCGCCAGCCACCCCGCCGCGCCAAGTGCCATCAAGCCGACGAGGGCGTAAACGAGCACGGTCACGCGAGGAGTCTATCAGAGGAGGCGAACCGCAGTTCCGCTCCGTGTCTCGAGCCGGGGCGTACCGCCGGTCGTGGATGCCTCGAGGGCGTATCCGATCCGTAAAACACCAATGGCCGGACGCTTGTGGCGTCCGGCCATTGGTGGATCGTTCAATGAAGTGTGAAACCAGCAGAAAGGCTTCGGTCTAGAGAGTCGAAAGGGATTCGACCTCCGGTTCCCAGCCGTGGCGGAGAACCTCGACCTTCACCTTGCGCGCGCCGAAGACCACTGCTTCTTTGCGCGTGGGAATATAAATGTCAATCTTCCGACCCTTGATTGCCCCGCCCGTATCCATGACTGTGTAGATGCCGGAATACTTTCCGGCCTGGATGCGGACGACGGAGCCAAGAGGAAGGATCTTGGGGTCGGCAGCGATGATGCCGCGCCGCACGGAAACGCCCGATGCGGTCTGTCCCTTCAGACAGTAAGCGGTCGCCAAAAAGGTCCTGGCAATTGCCTTCGATTCGTCTCGATCCGCTGCGGGAACGACTTCGCCGGCGGGCGCCGGGAAGAAGTTCTCCACGTCGTTCGATTCGACTTCGGAGACCACGGAAATGGCTTTCGATTCGATTGATGATTCGACGGCGATCGAACCGCTCTGCTGAGCGATTGCCGTCAGGGTTGCCGGGAACGAAACAAGGATGCCCGACACAAGAATTCGTCCGAAGACGCGTGAGACGCAGGGGTTGCCTTTTCTCGTGCTGTTAGCACTGAGTCTCATCTTTTTCTCCTATTTGGTTGTCAACGATCATCTCCCGGAACGGAAGCACGGGAGCGTGGGAATCTCACCCATACCCCCCTTACCGCGTCACGGTTCGGGTCTTCGCCGGGAGACCGGCTGTAAGCAAACGTGAACTCTATCACAAGGTGTCAAGCTTTTCGTCGCTTGACCCATGAAATACAATCCGCCCGTGCCATCGAAACTATTCGGAACGGACGGCATCCGGGGCAAAGCGGGCGAGTTCCCGCTCGACGACGCGACCGTCTACAAGATCGGGCGTGCTCTTGCGACGGTTCTGGCCGAACGGCTCGGGCGACCCCCACGGATCGTGATCGGCCGTGACACTCGGGAATCGGGTCCGCGCGTCGAAGCCGAGCTGGCCGCCGGGATTCACGAGGCAGACGGCGAGGTCGACGTTTCAGGCGTCATTTCGACGCCCGGGATCGCGGTCATCACCAGGCTCGAGGGATACGACGCCGGCGTTATCGTGACGGCCTCCCATAACCCGTTCCGGGACAATGGAATCAAGGTCTTTTCGCCATCCGGAAGAAAGCTGGACGAAGGCGCCGAACGCGCTATCGAGGCGCTCGTGGCGAGCTTCTCGGGTGACGGATCGTCACGTGTCGGGCAGGTGGAAGAGCAGCCCTGGCACGCCGATCATTACAGGGACCACGTAAGAGACAAGATCGCGAACGGTTTGGATCTCGGTGGCCTTCGCGTAGTGCTCGACTGCGCCAACGGCGCGGCGTTCGAGCAAGCGCCACGACTGTTTCGGGAGTTGGGAGCGGAGGTGTCGGCGATCGGAGTGTCGCCGGACGGTCACAACATCAACGAGGGCTGCGGATCGCTCCACCTCGGGGGGCTGCAGGCCGAGGTCCTCGAGCGCGGGGCCGACCTGGGAGTTGCGTTCGACGGCGATGCCGACAGGGCGCTTTTCGTCGACGCGGCCGGGGTTATCGTCGACGGCGACAGGATTATGTACCTCCTTGCGGTCGACCTGCAGGAACGCGGCGAACTCGACGGTTCTATGGTCGTGGCGACGGTGATGTCGAACATAGGACTGGAGATTGCGCTGAAAGCGCGGGGAATATCGCTCTCGAGGGCAGACGTCGGCGACAAGTACGTGCTCGAACGGCTTCTTGCGACCGGAGCGGCAATAGGTGGCGAACAGTCCGGCCACGTGATCTTTCCCAGGATTTCGCTCGCCGGAGACGGAATGCTGACGGCTCTCGAAGTACTGCGGGCGATGAGAAACAACCGCTGCACTCTTGCGGATCTCGCCGCCGGAATGCGCACGTTCCCGCAGATCCTCGTCAACGTGCCCGTCCGCGAGAAACGGCCGTTCGAGGAATTGGAATCGGTCTCTGCGGTAGCCGCCGAAATCGAAGGCGTGCTCGCTGGCAGCGGACGCCTGCTGCTTCGCTACTCCGGAACCGAACGGCTCGCGCGAGTGATGATCGAGGGGCCCGAGCTTTCTACGATAACCGCCCAGGCCGAAAGGATTGCCGGGGCGATACGGGCCAGTCTGGGCTAGAAGGCCGAAGCGGGCGCCGAAACGCCCTGGCGCCAGCAGTCGCAGAGTCCATCCTTCGATTGACTCTGCACTTGCCGGCGCCCGGCCGGGCCGCGCGGGACCGGCCCCTACAGCGTCCGGAGGTATGCAACCAAGCTCGCAACCTGCGCGTCCGTCAGTGACCCCTTGAACGCCGGCATTCCTCCGCCGCCGTTGAGTATCTTCGCCCGAACGTTCGCATCGTTGGCAGGTTTACCCGAGGCCGGCAACTTCCCGCCCTTATAGAGCCCCTGCAACCCAGGTCCGATCTTCTCGGCCTTCGAAGTCGCGTTGTGGCACTGTGCGCACTTGTCGTCGAAGACTGCCCTGCCTTCGGCGGCGTCGGCCATCGTCCGGGCCACCGTCGGTCCCGGAGAGGCCATCGCGGCTCCAAGGGCAACCGCCGCGAAAGAGATTGTGAGGATGTGTTTCGTCATCTCAGGTCATCCTTCTCCTGGTGCTTGAATCTGCCGGCCCCAGCCCGGCGCGACCACGTCCTTCAGGGAGCGGCCGGCCGGGCTTTGGCTCGGAAATCGATCCCGAGTTCCAGCTGTTACTTGACGACCGACATAGGAACCGGGTTCGCCTCGCCCATCGCGAACCTGAGCAGCGCGGCGTGCTGCGCCTCGTTGGCGCCGATTCCAGCGACGACCGGGATGAGGTCCTTGTTCGAGAGCATGCTGAGGACGCCCATATATGCGGATGCAGCCCCGGCTTCCTTGCCGAGCGCGAACGTCAACAGGTCCTTCTCGGTCTTGATGCCCGACAGGTCGCCGAGTTCGTACTTCTCCTGGCGCGCGACCGGAGTGCCACCAAGCTGCTTGATCGCATTTTCCTCGAGCGCCGCGTGCTCCTTGTGCTGCGACTGGAACAGAAGAGCGACGCCCTTCGTGCCCGCCGACAGCAGGCCCGTGGACGCAGCGACGTCATAGGCGTAGATCGCCTGGTACTCGAGGCCGAGGGCGATGTTGACGATCTTGATGTCTTCCGCGGCGCCGCCGCCGCCCTTGCCCTTCTTATCCTTCTTCTTCTCGTCCTTCATCATGTCCTGGGCCGAGACTCCGTTGGCCGCAAGCATCGCAAAGGTCGTAGCCGCGCCGGCGAGCATGCCGGCCTTGAGAAAGCCACGGCGGCCTTTCAGCATTTCACCTACTTCTACGAGCTCATCACTGAGCTTCTCAAACGATTGGTCCAGTTTCATCGGTTCCTCCAGAGGAAATTTGCTGCTTGTTTCGTGTAACGCCCCCAGCCAGCGTCGCGGATTCATAGCCGGCCCGTCGAAAAATGACGGGCCGAAGGGATCCCGTTACAAGGCGCTCGCTGCTGGTCTCAGCCGCCTCTACGGGACGAAGTCAGTCGTCGGATCTACCGAAGGTCTGGTCTACGCGACTCCGCAAGCAAGCGCAGGAAGTCGACGACGCGATTCTCAACCCAATGGCGGTCTTCAGCCAAGCCATTCTCGGCGTCCGAGGCGGCAACCCAGGCGACGTGTCCGCCGTGCCTCGTCTCGACGAGCCGCACCAGAGGGTTCGAGTGCGCCGCCCTGCGCACCCGGTCCGTCATCGGAACGAACGGATCGTCGAGCGCATGGATCAACAGTGCCGGTACCGATATCGCGGGAATGACGTGGCGGCAGCTTGCCCGCTCGTAGTAATCCTCGGAGTCCCTGAACCCGTAAAGCGGCGCGATGAAGCGGTCGTCGTACTCGCGGACCGTGCGCAATCCGCGCAGTCGCGACACGTCGAATCGGCCGGGAAAATGTTTCTCCTTCAGCAACATGCGCCGCTTCAGACTGCGGACGAATCGTCGCGTGTAGATCCAGTTCGACCGGGATTCGAGCGCCTTCGCGGACGCCGACAGGTCTATCGCAGGCGATACGGCGGCCACGCCGAGGAGCGCGCCGGGCGGATCGTCTCCAAACTCGCCTACAGTCTTCAGCGTCACGTTGCCACCGAGCGAGAACCCGACCACGGCCACTGCCGGCAGTCCTTCGCGATCGACCAGTTCGCGGAGAACCTCGTGGATGTCGCTCGTCATACCAGAGTGGTAGAGGGTCGGCGAAAGGTGCTCCGTGTTCCCACAGTTCCTGATGTTGAGCCGTACGGCGTTCCAGCCGGCCGCGAGAAGTTTGCCGGCAGTTCCCAGCATGTACCGAGAAGCGTCGCTACCTTCGAGTCCGTGCACCAGCAGCGCCGTCGGCCGCGACGTACGTGCCGCCTGCCAGTCGCACTTCAGGAGAACCCTGGTGCCGTCCTCCATTGACACGAACCGGTCTTCCCGGCTGGCGGGCTCCAGGGTGAACGACCGCTTCCAGAAAGCGCCGGCGATAGTCTGCAGATGGCCCCCAGTGAGTCCGCGAACCGGCTTGAATCGCCAGGACGCGGACTCGACGTCGAATCGGGCCAACGCTCCGCGTATCGCGCCGTCGTGAGTTGCAAGAGCCTCCGGAATCACGCGACGGATACTGCCACGGTCATTTCGACTCGCAAAGCCGTACGGCCGAGCAGTAGACTTCGGCCGGAGAAAGCAACGTCACCCCGGAAAGTGCGCGTCAGAGCCTTGGCTTCCGGATCAGATGGAACGAGCGGGTTGTTGGAGACGTTCGGGACGATATGTTCGATCAACTGAGCACGCCCAAGTCCAGGTTTCCCATCATTCTGGTTGGGTCCGTCGCCCTTCATTCGGGAATGCTGGGTCTGCTGTTCGTCGGGTGGGTCTGGGGAATCGCACTCAAGTTCGGCGAACTGCGCTTCGAGGACGGTGGAGAGTCGACCGTGAAGGTAGCGATGCTAGATCGCTCGAAGCCGCTCTACATGCCACCTGGCTTCTACGCAATCGCAAAACCGCCCGAGAAGGTCGAGAAGCCGGCCGATCCCGACGAGCAGGCTGGCAAGGCCGACGAGAAGGACGCTCCAAAGGCCTCGGACGAGGACGGCAGGAAGGACGGCGCCGAGGACGGAGAAAAAAAGGGCGAGGATCCGAAGCCCGTTGGCCAGCCGAAGTTCGGCGTCATGGGAGGCGGGCCTCTCAAGCCCCACCTGAAGCAGATTTACGAAGCCCACGAACGCGGGCTGATCGCCGCCGACAATTTCACCGTTACCGTGACGTGCCGTGCATTGGCCGACGGCTCGCTGGCCGACATCCGAATCGCCCAGTCGTCCGGTGAGCGACTGATCGACGAAACGGCGGTCAACATATTGAAGGAGATCAGCAACCAGCACGCCCTGGCGCCGCTGTCGACGCTGAGCTCCCTGTCCCTTACGCTCCAGAAGGACTCGTCGACGACTGCACTGTCCGCGGTCGGTTTTTCCGAGGATCCCGACAGGAGCGCTACGATGGCTCGCGAGCTCGGGCTGGTCAAGACACTCTCGCGATTCAAGATGAAGAACGACGATCAGATGGAACTGCTCAACAGCGTGCAGATCTCGCAGTCTGGAAACCGTGTGACGGTGCGCGCCGAACTGCCGAACTCGAAGGCGGGCGACATGATGACGCGGAGCTTCGGGTCGACGGCAAGGGCCGGAACGTAAACGAAGCCAGGAACAGGGCCGGAAGGCCGATCGGGATTGTCGCGGGGCTGCTCCCGGGATGTCCTCCCCGATGAGCAGCGGCCAGGCCCAAGTCGGCTGGTTATTACCGTCGGATAGCGTAACCGTCTGGAAAGCCCCAATTCCTGCCTGCCGCGCCTGTTGAATCTACCTTCAGTCCCCGGCGACGGCCGCGGGCTCGGGCAGATCCGCTGTCCTCCGCATAGCGCTCGCGTCGACCATGTTCAGGCCCTTTACGGTCTCGAAGCCCGGTACGATCTCTTTCTCGAATGGCTTCATCCCGGCCTTGTTGCGCTTGATGCCAGAAAAGTCGAGATACATGTGCTTGCGCATGAGCCGCTCCGGGAATCCTCCGAGCCGGTAGAGCGGGTACTTGATGCCCTGGCCGAAAAGCTTCCGTCCGAGCATCCGGTAATAGAGAGGTATGCCCATCGAGTACTTGTATCGCTCGAGCGTTCCACCGCGGTAAAACTCGAGGTTGTACTTCCAGCACGTGAAGAAGAACTCCCACTGCAAATCGCTCATTTCAATAAGCTTCGCGCTGTCCTTCTTCTGCATCCGCGTGTTCTCGAGCGGCACGAACCAGGTCGGCACGTACATTCCCTTCGAATCCCGCAGATCGAAGAGCATGTCGAGCGACAGTTTCGTGTCTTCGTCCGTCTCGCCAGGCAGCCCGATGATGAACGTGTTGAACGGATACCAGTTGTGCCGGTTTAGGATCTCCATGCCCTTCAGCACCACGTCTCGCCACTGATAGGCCTTGTACGGGTATGCCTTCCCCTTCATGAACTGCTCGAAGAGGCGCGGCGATCCGGTCTCGAGCCCGATGATCGGGTCCGTGATGCACTTGTTCGGATCCGTCGACTCGTCGTGTTTCAGGTGCGAGTACGGCACCGTCAGCGGCGTGAGCCGCTCGATGACGGTCGGGTCCTTCACGACCGGCGCCATCGTGATGTGCGTCAGCTGAATCGTCTCGAGCCCTTCGACGGCGAGCACGGCTCTGAACATCCGCTCGAGCGCGTCCGTGTTCGTGCCGAAGTTCGGCAGTTGCTCGTAGAGGAACATGTCCTCCGACGTGAGCATTACTTCCGTCGCGCCTTCCGACACGTTCACCCGCGTGCTCTCGACAATGTGATCGAGCGGGAACGACCGCCCGACCTTCGTCGCTGGCGAGCAGAACTGGCAACCTCGGCCGCACCCGCGAGTAATTTCGACGACGCCGAACGTCGATCGGTGCCGGACGACCGGGATCTCGTCTATCGTCGGCTGCATCGCCTTAGGAATCTTCACGATGCGCTCGAGCGACGGATCGCCGTCCAGTATCCGCCTGAAGAGGTCGCTGAAGACCCGCTCTATTTCGCCGTCGATGAGGTAGTCGATGTTGAACTCGTCGAGCCGATTCGCCTTTTCGAGCTGCCAGCCGCCGGGACCGCCGACGACGATCTTCGGCTTGTGCTTCGCGAGAATCGGGTGGTTGACGATCTTCAGAAACTCGGCCGCGTTGAGCGGCATCAGGTTCTCGCCACCGAGCTTGGAGTAGACGTCGGTCGCGTAGGAGATTCCGAGCGGATTGTGCGCGTGGATCGCGACGACCTTCGTCTCGGGCCCCACGAACCTGTCCAGGTTCTCGTAGTAGCACACGACGACGTCGTCCTCGCCGTAATCGCGCAACAGCAGGGTCTCGACCATCCGCAACCCGTTCGGCACGTACTTGGCACGCCCGTCCGGCCACGAATCGTTCACCATCGAAGCCGGATTGATGAAGGTCTTGCTGTACTTGAAGGGGATGGTGGCCGAAAGCATCTGCTGCCAGACGCTGTGCTTGAACTCACTTGCTTCCGTCGAAGACGCTGTCAGTACGATCTTGGGTGAACCCACAAGTGACTCCTCCGTCCGATTGTCCTTTCCTGCACACTGGTCAGCCTCCAACCGCCAGCCTTTCGAGTCGTCGTCGCCGCCATGCGAACAATCCCGAAGTCGTGCTTCTCGATCAAGCGACTTAGGGTACACCACGGCCCAATGCGCGAACAATTCCTTTAAGATGTGACGATCGGCGCAAATTACACAGCCCGCTTGCGATCTGGGAGCGGCGTGACGGAGGATCCAGCCCGATGGCTACGCTCACTACTACCGTCACCTATCTCGAGATGGACGATCCGGCCGCGCTCGACGGCGGCAAGGTCGACGATCCGGCAGTCGGACTTACCGAGGTCCGAAACTGCACCGTCTCTTTCTATCGATTCCTCTACGGCGAAGTTGGAAAGAACTGGAACTGGGTTGAGCGTCGCCGGTGGACAGACGAACGACTGGCCGAACTGCTGGCCTCGCCCCAGGTCGGAATCTGGGTGCTGACGGTCGATGGATGCCCGGCCGGCTACGTCGAGTTGTTGCGGGACGACGACGATGGTGTGGAAATAGCTTATTTCGGTCTGATGCCGGAATTTACGGGCCGCCGGCTCGGCAAGCATCTGCTGACAGTGGCCGTCGAGAAGGCCTGGGCTTTCGAACCGCGGCCCCGCCGGGTCTGGCTGCACACGTGCACGCTTGACGCGCCCCAGGCTCTGCCGAACTACATCGCCCGTGGATTCAGGGTGTACAAGACCGAAGAAGAAGCGATCGAGACGATCGACTGAAGCCTCCGCCCGGAGCAGTGCGGCCGCGCCAGGCTCGTGGAGTCGCCGCGGTGCGCGAGCTTCGGAGAACTCTCGCAGTATTCGCGAGATCCGTCCGATGACGCGTCACGGCAGTCCACGGCCGTCGAGGTCCCTGCCCTTCGCCCTGTTGTACAATGCCCCGCGCTCGATCCTCGCTCCGGACAACCCTATGGACCAACCCGTCTCCCAGGTCGACGATCTCGTCGACGACGAGCTCGACAACGCCAGCGACGAAGTCCGCAGGCTCGTCTGCCCCATATGCCGGCGCGGCGTATCGCCAGTCGAATTGCTATCTGCAAACGTCCTCAGCGAGGCCGTAGTCTCGATAGTTGGGGCCAACAACCCGTCGTGGCGCGTTCAGCTCGGAATCTGCCGTCGATGCGCAGAACGCTTTGGCGAAGCCCACGACAGACTTCGCCGCGCATACCCCGGCTTTGGCCACCGCGAGTACAAGATCCTTCCGACGGCGATGCGTCTCGGCGCTTCGGCTCAGTACACCGGCCGCGGCGTCACGATGGCGTTCCTCGATTCGGGCTTCTACGCCCATCCCGATCTGATCGAGCCCCGGAATCGGATCCTCAAGTACGCCGACATCACGAATCCGCGCGCCCGGGACTCCGCGCTCTACGAACCGAACGTTTCGAGCTGGCACGGGATGATGACGTCTGTCGTGGCGTGCGGAAACGGTCATCTCTCGAACGGCCTGTACAGAGGAATCGCATCGGACGCCAATCTGGTCCTAGTAAAGGTCGGGGAATCGCGGAGGATTCTCCACGACGACATCCGCAGGGGTGTCGAGTGGGTGATCCGCAACCGCGAGAAGTACGACATTCGAATCGTGAATATCAGTTGCGGCGGCGACTACGAGGCCTCCTACCTGGACGATGCGCTCTCGCAGGCAGTCGAGCGCGCCACGCGCGACGGTATCCTCGTCTGCGCCGCGGTCGGTAACGCCGGCCACGCGAGCGACCACGCTGTCGTGCCTCCGGCCTCGGCGCCATCCGTTCTCACCGTCGGAGGAATCGACGACAAGAATCGGCTGGAGTTTGCCGACTACGACATGTATCACTCGAGCTACGGGCCCACTGTCGACGGGCTTCAGAAACCCGAAGTGGTCGCTCCGGGGATCTGGGTTGCCGCGCCAATCCTGCCCGGCACGCCGACGGCCGATCAGGCCGCTTTCTACTCCGCGCTTGCTTCGTCGACCGATGCCACGCTCCGCGCCGTCATCGCGGCGCACCCGGGCGTCGACGAAGACTTCGACGCCGCGCTCGGCCTCGACAACTACCTCATCCGGCACCTCGTGGAGATCAAACTCCGCGACAATGCGGTCATCTCCGGCTCGTACAAACACGTCGACGGCACGAGTTTCTCGTCGCCGATCGTCGCTTCGATCGCGGCCCAGATCATCGAGGCGAACCCGGCGCTCAGGCCGCAACAGATAAAGTCGACGCTCGTCCGGACCGCGACGCGGATGCCGCACGTGCCAGTCGACAGGCAGGGCTGGGGCGTCGTGAATCCGAAGCGCGCGGTTTTGCGAGCACTTCGCACCGGCGCCTATGCGACGCCTATTTTGGAGGACTGACCTTTCGTGAACGTCATCCGATTTCCGGGCGGGCGCGGCCCGAGCGACCGCTCGAAGGTGGTGAATCTTGCCGTTCACCTCAAACAGCGGCTCATCAGCTTCGTCGTTGCAGGAGGTATGCGCCCGCTGTTCGTCGAGTCGATCGAAGACAACGAGGTCGAGTTCTCGGACGAGGACGAACGGATCGAGTTCACCGACTGGTTCATATTCGAATGGGAAGACGTCGACGGATCGACGACCATAGAACGGTTTCTTTCCTCGAATGACGACCTCGCAACCAACGAACGCGAAATGTTGCAGGCGTGGAACGACGGCTCGATCGAAAACATCTTCCGCGTGGCGGACCTGCGCGGAGGCTTCGTCGAGTTCGGCGACGCGTTCGGAAATCTATATCGCGCCGTTCCAACCTCCTGCGAGACGGACGATCTGGGGTTCGAGATCGGCGACGTAGTCTCGACGAGAATCCTGCCCGTCGGCGACTTCTACGTGCTGTCCGGAATCCAGAAGCGCTTCGATGTGGACGGGTCCGAAATTCTCGATCCGGACGTGACGGACTCGGAGACAGAAGATGAGCTCGCGGAACTGCTGGCGGAAGAGCGGCGGCTGACCGAAAACGAAGTCGACCATCTGCTCGAGTACGACGTTCGCGACTTCAAGGAAGGAACTCTTGGCCGATTCGCGCGCGAGTACCTCGACAGAATTTTCGAAACCCTGCCGGAGCAGGACTACGAGGCCGAAGCCCGCGCGCTCGACGCACTCGTGACGTTCAACGACGAGATCGGGCCGGACCGCCCGAACGATCTGCGGGGCGACGACATCCTCGAGTTCTTTGCGCTCTGGTATCCGCGTCAGTGGCACGACCTCGACGATGGCTCCGCAAAGAACGCGCTCACTTCCATCCGGAGGTTCCTGCGTTACCTCGACACAGTGCTTGGCACGTCCGTCGGGACCGAGTACGTACGCGACGTCCTGCCGCAACTCTACGATCTGCCCCGTTGCGTGAAGGCGACGTCCATCCTCGTTGCCACTGGTCAGGACCGCGACACGGAGGAAGCGCTCGACTCGCTGATCGACGGCACTGCAACCGACGTTTCCGACATTATCGAGGGAATTTTCGACGTTTCCGGCGTCGACGCATCGACCGTGACCCTGTCGAGCCCGCCATTCAATCCCGAGGACTATCCCGGCGAACCGACGGCCTTCGTCGTGCAGGTGCCCGACGCAGCCGTCGGCCTTGTCGCGATTGGCGACTTCGTGGAATGCATCGTCGTCGAGATCGCGGGAACCTGGTCGCTTGCCGGTGTTCGCGGGGTTTATCCATCAGCGGCCCGGGCCTTCCTGTCGCGCGCCGAGCCCGGTTGATCTGCTGGCGTATCCGCGCCCGCCAATCGAGCCTCCATGCATTGGTGAGTCCGGAGTTGGAAGTGCGCGACTTCTGCGGTCTTTTCCTCCCGTGAGCGCGTCGAAAGGCGGCGTCGAAGTTACTCAGCGGGAGTTGAAGCAACCACGGCAATGACAATGCAACGGCTGAAAGTGCTGATTCTGATGGCGTTTTGCATCACGGTCCCGGTTGCGCTCGCCAACTCCGCAGGTCCCAGCCCTGGCTACACCGGTGCTCCGGGTGAGAACAGCTGCCGGGAGTGCCACGTCACCAACCAGCTCAACGACGGCGTAGGGTCCGTGGTAATCGAAGGCGTACCGGAGCAATACTCCGCCGGTGCCGATTACACCATCACCGTCCGGATTTCGCGCCCGGACCGCAGCCGTTGGGGATTCCAGCTGACCGCCCTGACCGGCAACCTCGATCCGGCCGGCACGTTTTCGGTCATCAACGCACAGCAGACTCAGATAAAGACCGAAGGCGGGCGCCAGTACGTCGAGCACCGCACCGCAGGAACATTCGCTGGAACCGGAAACGGCGCTTCCTGGACCGTCCGATGGACGGCGCCGGCCGCGACTGCGGGAATCGTTTCCTTCTATGCCGCCGCAAATGCGGCGAACAACAACGGTGCGAACACGGGTGACAACATCTACACGACATTCGTCGATTCGGCGCCCGCAGAGGCCGGAGATCCGTTCCTGGACGTCACGGCGGCAAGCGGACTATCGGCGCAGCCTGGCGGCAACGGCGTCGCGTGGGCGGACTACGATGGAGATGGCGACGACGATTTCCTCGTCGCCCGCGCCGGCCGCAGCCTGCTCTATCGCAACGACGGGGGCGTTTTCACCGAGGCCGGCGAGTCGGCCGGACTCGTTGCCGCCGACGACGCGCGCTCGGCCGCGTGGGGCGACGCCGACAACGACGGACGCCCCGACCTGTTCGTGGCTGGCCCGGCCGGCGGGCGGCTTTACCGGAATTCCCCAACGGCTTTCTTCGACGTTCCCGCCGAAGTGCTGGTCGAAGGATCGGTATCGGCGGGCGCGTGGGCAGATGTAGACGCGGACGGCGCTCTCGATCTGGTTGTATGCGCCGATTCCGAGCTCGTGTTGCTGATGAACGGCGGGAGCGGAGCTTTCTCGGACGAGACGACGGGGTTCGGACTTGGCGGCGTGAACGCGCCTTCGGCCGTCGCTGCCGCCGACTACGACGAAGACGGGCGACTGGACCTCGCCGTTACGACGCCAGCCGGCATTCGGCTCTTCCATCAGGAGCAGGACGGCACGTTCGAAGACGCGACGGCGAGCGCCGGAGTCGGGGGGCCGTCCGATATCCGCGACGCCGCGTGGGCCGACGGTGACGGCGATGGCTCGCTGGATCTTTTCGTGGCGGCCGGATCGGGACTCGTTCTGCTGCGCAGCGACGGAGATGGCACCTTCACGGACATGACTGCCAGCTTCGGCCTGGCTGACGTGGAAGGCGATGCGTTCGCGATCGACGATGCGAGCGGTGACGGCCGCCTCGACCTGGCCGCGATCGACGCCTCCGGTTTCTCCTTCTCCAGGTTCAATTCGGCCGTCTTCGTGGACGCAACGGGCGAGAGCGGCATCGTCGCCGATGGTTCGGCCGCCACCTGGGCCGACGCCGATGGCGACGGCCGGGTGGACCTGCTGATCGTGTCGCAGGACGGTCTGACTATGTGGCGAAATCCGGGGACTTCGGCGACTCTGACGGTACGTGCCTTGACTGACTCGGACCGCGACGCCTCGGACGCGAATACCGGCGACGACCGCGATGCGCTTGGTGCGACGGTCATAGTCGACGAAGACGCGTTCTTCCCCTCCGGAGCGAAACAGATACGGGTCGTCGCGGGGGGCGGCGGCCGCTCGCAATCCCCGGCCAGGGCGCACTTCCTCCGGCCGCAGGCCTCCGCCGCCGCGGTGCGTGTGAAGTTCCCCGGCGGAAAGGGCCGCGAGGTCAGCGCGACCGTCACTACGGCCGACGTGCGGGATCCGCGAGCGCCGTCCGTATCGTCCGTTTCGGCGAAGCTGAAGAACGGCGTCGACAAGCTCATAGTCAACGGCAGCGGATTCCTGGTTGGCGTCGAGCGGATCGAAATCGATGACGAACGAATGGACGTCGTGAAATATCCGGAGAAGAAGCACGTCGGGGATGGAACGACAACGCGCGTGTCGGGTGAGGATACGAGTTTCGGCGCCTTGATTCCGAGAGGTAAGCCCGTCCGTGTCGTCGCGATCAACCCAACGACCGGCGTCTTCTCCGCTCCGTTCGTGTTCGTCCGCTGATCGGCGGGAAGCGTTCACGAACTGGCGCAGACCCGTCTTCACCTGCGTTCATCGGCGATCATGCGTTTACCGTAATGGAGATCGGGTCGTGGTCCGAAACGCGGCCGCAATCGTCCGACAGCCCCGCGATCGTTCGAGGATCCGACGGTGTAAGGTCCCGTCCGGCGAACCAGTCGAGGCGCATCGGAAGCTTCCTGTCGAGCCGGTCGATTCGACGCAGAACGTAGCGGGCCATCGGACCGGGCAGGCGCTCCGCATCCTCGAGCGAGTCGATAGGCTCGACGATAGTCACGTCATCGGTGTTCCAACCTTCGGTCCGGAATCCACCTCGCGCGAACTCCAGGAAGAGCGGTTCACGGGCTATGGGATTGCGCAACTCCGCCTTTAGCTTCGCCACGTCTCCGAGCAGTCTCAATGTGCCCGCCGCCGTTCGCGCGAACGTGCCCCTAGGGAATGTGCTCGAGTTGAGATCGCCGGCAATGAGCGCCGGACCGCGAAAAGGAAGAGCGCCGACGACGTCCCGGATCTGACGGGCCCGGCACGCCGGGGTGTTGCGTACTTCGAGATGCGTGCCCGCAAGCGCAATCGGTCCCGCCACTGTGTCGACCGTCGCGACAATTGCAACCCGCCTGCCGTACCGCTTCTCGTGAAAGTGAAACGGTTCGAAACAGTTCGCCAGAGGCGCGACACGCACGTCGCGCAGCGCGAAGCGCGACAGGATGGCGTTGCCCTGCAGAGCTTCGGCGTTCACGCCCTCGGCTTCCAGGTCAGCGCCGACGCCCTTCGTCAGTTCGAGATGAGCCGGAGCAAATGCCCACGTAAAGCCCAGCCGCTCGGCCAGGTCGCGCGCCACGTGCCGGTTGCCCGTGCGAGCCATTCCAAGGTCGACTTCGTTCAGGAAAACCAGGTCTGCGCATGAAAGGTCAGGGTGCGTCGCGAGCGCGTCGGCAAGACCTTGGAATCTAAGCCCCTTCTCGATATTCCACTGAACGACCCGCAGTTTGGCGGGCGCGGGGGCCGGCGCATCGGGAACGCCCCCTGTCAGCGGCGTTGCGAGCAGCGCTTCGAGCTCCACCCCGTAGTTCGCGTAAAAGCGCGACGCTTTCAACTCGTCGATGCGACGTATCGGCCGAAGGCCTTCGACGAGGTGCCCTGTCTCCACGACGGCGAATGATCGCCCGAATTGGACTGTCCTGCAAACCTGACCCGGCTCGACCGCGGTCCGGGCCGGAATGGTGCAATGGCGGACGGCGAGCCTGCGAATCGGCGCCACTCCACCAGGGCATCGGTGCTGCGAGCCAACAGCTCACGGTATACTCCACGGCGAATGAACTTCGACATGACGGACGCGCTCTGGCGGATCGGCCTGATCCTGTTGCTCGTCGGACTGACCGCGTTCTTCGTGGCGGCCGAGTTCGCGCTCGTTGGCGTACGCAAGACGCGCGTCGAGTCGCTAGCCCGAGGCGGCAGCAGACCCGCGAAGCGGCTGAGCCGTCAACTCGAGTCGCTCGACGCCTACATTTCCGCGACCCAGCTCGGTATCACGCTGGCGAGCCTCGCTCTGGGGTGGGTCGGCGAGGAAGCTCTGGGCCATATGCTCACCGAAGCCATGATCTCGGTCATGCCGGCAAGTCTTGCCGGCGCAGCGGCCAAAACGATCGGCATAGCGATCTCGTTTGCGATCATCACGTTCGTGCTCATCGTGCTCGGCGAGCTCGCTCCGAAAACGCTCGCCCTCCAGCGCGCGGAGTCCGTCGCGCTGAGCATTTCCCTGCCGCTCGAGGTCTTCTACAAAGCTCTCAAGTTTCCGATCTGGTTGCTGACGATCACGGGCAACCTCGTCGTCCGCGCGTTCGGCCTCGAGGCCAAGGCCGAGCACTCCGCGGTCTACACCTCCGACGAACTGCGGCAGCTCGTCGACATGAGCCACACTACCGGTCATTTGAATGCCGGAGAGCGCGAGCTCATCCACAACGTCTTCGAGTTCGCGGCAGAGACCGTTCGCGACTGCATGGTGGGGAGAACCAGCGTCACCTCGGTGTCCGTGGACCGGCCGCTGGACGAGATCGTGGAGCTGTTCCAGTCGACCGAGTATTCGCGAATTCCGGCCTTCGACGGTTCGCCGGACGAAGTAATTGGAATCCTGCACGCCCGCGACCTGCTCGGGGCAGCGGTTTCAGGGCGAGACGTACCGCCGCGGACGCTCGTGCGGCCGACGATCTTCCTGCCTCCGAACGCGCAACTCGACGAAGTGCTCGCCCGAATGCAGCGTTCCGGCCATCACATGGCGATCGTCGTCGACGAGCACGGAGGTTTCCAGGGCATCGTCACGCTCGAAGACATCCTCGAGGAGCTCGTTGGCGAGATCCGCGACGAATTCGACGACGGTGGCGACGATCCGGTGGCCGAGCAGCCCGACGGCACGCACATAGTCGACGCATCGATCTCGATCCGCGCTCTGAACAAGCGGCTTGGTCTCGAGGTGCCCGAATCGCCGGCCTACGTCACGCTCGCCGGCTTCCTGCTTGCGGAAACCGGATCCATCCCGCGACAGGGGACCGAGCTCGTCGCCGCCGGTCAGCGTTTCATCGTCGAAAACATCCGGCGGAACCGGATCGTCACCGTTCGGATGCTACCGGGATAGCAGCGCGAGAATCGCTCCCGGCCCGGCAGAGGATCGTTTCGACAGGAATCCGTTGCCATCCAGAGCGCGGACGGCGAGAATGCGCGAATGCGCAACCTAACGATCCGTTTACTCGCAGCCTGGGGCCTGGTTCTCGTGTTAGGCCTGCCGGGCCTTGCCGTCCAGATTCCCGTGCCGGCTCCGGTTGCGAAGAAGCAGGAGCCCGCCGCATCGGAATCCGCGGGCTCGGCACTGACGGCCAGGAGGATCGTTCTGCGGGACGAAGGTCTGATCCTTCACGTTCCGTTGTCCTGGAAGGATGGCAGCTGGCCGCTCTCGTACGACATCGGCGACCTGGCCACGGTCAGGGTTCTTCAAGAAAGGGTGCCAGACGGCTACTCGTCCGATTCTTATGCGGATGCAATGACGCGACAGTTCAAGATTCGTCTTCGCGAAATGACCGAGCCCGTCGCGCTGCCGGCGCGCATCGCGGGACGTACCGCAACCGAGTTGAACTTCGTCACGACCGGGCCCGATGGGAGGAAGGTGCGATTCGTGTTCGTTGCCACGACTGCGGGAGAAATCGGGACGGCGTTCATGTACTACGCTCCGATCGAGGCTCCGGTGTCTACGGTGCGGGATTTTCGCATCGTGACGGCGGCGTGCGTGTGCACGACACCGGACGAGATCGACGAGTTCACGGAACTCGTGAAGGAGTTGCCCGCGGAGACCGGCGGATCCCCGCTCGCGACTCGAGACGCGCTGATCCGGGTGATCGACGGCATCGACGTGGAGGCGCGGCGTTCCGCCGTCGCCGCACTCGTGGATGTTGCCCGAACCTCTCCGTTGCTCGTCGCCGAAGGCATCCTCGACGGACGGCCAATCGTGCGCGCATCGTCGCTCGAGGCACTCGTGGCAACCGGACAACCGGGCCTGGGCCGTCTGGTTGAAGACGGACTTTTCGACAAGGATCCGCTCGTTCGCGAGCGGACGGCGAGAGCGATCTCGAGGTCGCAGCAGGCCATAGCTGACCTCCTCGAGAGCTATCCGAGTGCCTATTTCGTCGGCGACTCCAGAGGTTTCACGATCGCATCCCTGCTTCCCGAAGCCGTCCGCGCGGAGATTGCAATTGGCGGTCTCGAATCCAACGAGTTCGTGGCCACGGTCAAGGCGCCGACGGCCATCGTTCCTGCGCCTGGCGATTCTCCCCGAGGCGTTCCCGGCGGCGTTCCCGGCGGCGTTCCTGGCGGCGTACCCGGCGGCGTGCCCGGAGGCGTACCCGGTGGCGTGCCCGGAGGCGTTCCCGGAGGCGTTCCTGGAGGCGTACCCGGTGGCGTTCCTGGCGGCGTTCCCGGAGGCGTTCCCGGCGGCGTTCCCGGTGGCGTACCCGGAGGCGTACCCGGTGGCGTTCCCAGACGCGTGCCCGGAGGTATATACGGCGGCGTTCCCGGCGGAATTCCGATCGATGAAGGCGATTCGAGTGACAACTATGGGTCGGGCAGTTCCTATATTTCCGCTCGAAGACCCTGGGCGCCGGACCAATACTTCGCACTTGCCCTTTTTCTTGGTCTTCCGAAAGATGATTTCCCGATGCCGCTAGATCAGGTCCTCGCGGCCGAAGACGACGCAATGACCGCAACCGCGCTGAACCTGATGGTCGAGCGCGGCGAGGCGCCACCCCTGGAGTTGTTGCTGACCTGTCTCGGCACGAAGTCCGAGAGCCTGTTCCAGGCCGCTGCTCTTGCTCTGGGCCGCTTTGGCTCGATGCCGGATCTTCCTCGTATCGTGGCAAAACGGCAGGCCGCGATCGCAAGCGCGCGAAAGTACTCCTGGAGATCGAACCCCGGAGCCGAACTCGATCTGGCGACGGCTTTGATCCGGTCGCGACACGAGGCTTCTCTTGCGGCCGGTCCGGATGCCCTTGCCTCTATCGTTCGCGCCGCCGTCGCGCGTGCCAAGTCCCGCACGACCTGGATCCGGACATCCACGGCGGCCCTTACGCGACCATCCGGCATTGCGAATGGCGCGTGGACGGCTGGCCGACACCTCGATCCGTTTGGCGGAAATCTCTTCCCGCGGCGTGTGACGTTCTATACCGCGATAGTAAACCCGAGCGCGGCCCTGGCTCACGCCGGAAGCAGTTTCGAGCACGCGAGGATGAACAACTCTGGTGACGAAGCCACAGTCGCGCTTGCACTGCGCTTCTGGCGCCAGTCCATCGCGGAATTCGCTGGAGAGTCCGCACAGGAAGTCTCCTTCGAGCGTTTCGGGATCGCGGGGACCCAACCCGTCGCCGTCGCTACCTGGTCGCCCGTCGGAGTCGAGCCCCTGGATACCCCGAATTCGTACACCGTGGCACTTCTTGGCGTGGCCGACCGCGATCGCTTCGAGCGTTTGCTTGCAAGGAGCAACACTCGGGGAGACGTCCTGAATCCGGGGGAGGTTTCCGCCGGCGCTTCGATATTGGTCCGGGTGTTGGCCATGTTCCCCACTATCGGAGCGCTGGCCGCCTTCGGACAGTTGGTGCCAGGCGCCGCCTCGGCCCCGCCGCGGCGCCCCCGCCCGGTACGATCCAGTCCCGTAACGGACTTGTCGTTCCTGTGGCACCACCAGGACGCGATTCGCGACGATACCTGCCTGGGCGTCCCTGTTCGCGTGGTCTCTCGAACAGCAATATCGACGGACGGTGACGTGTCCGCGCGAGAACTCGTCGTCGCCTACCTGGGAGATCGGGCCCTTGTCGCGTCCGGGATGGCAGCGATGGCGGACGCGCTCGCGCGACTCCGTGACGGTACTGGCTCGCTTGGCCAGGGTGCAGCGCTCCAGTCCCTGAAGTCGTCGGGCCACGACTTCATTTACTTTAGCAATGTCACCGGAAGCGGCGACGAGCCGACCGAAACTGGCTCACTCCAATTCTCCGACGACGCCTGGACGAATTCCTTCCACCTAGGCTCTGCCGAAGCCGATGCGCTCGGCCTCGAAGCGACGCTCTCACCGAGTGATGCCAAGGCGCCAGCTACGCTGCTCCCAGCTTCTACCCTGGCTTACGGCGTTGCACATCTCGATGCAGGGAAGGTGCTTGCCCGCTTTCCAGCAGACTTCCGGAAGTCGATCGCGGCATCCTTCCTCGCCGATTTCACGACCAGGGTTCTGCCGGAACTCGACAGTGAATGCGGCGTCGCGCTGCTTGCCCTGCCAAAGTTGTCCGACGGCGGACCGATTCCCCACGGGAGCCTGTTCTTCGTCAAGCTGAAGACCGGCAGTCTGCAGACGCTCGCCAGTTCGGGGCGCCTTTTTGCGAAGTCTCAGCCTGAGAACCTGTCGCTCGCGATCCGAAACGGATTTCTCGTGGTCGCGGCAGACGCGCGTACGTTGGCGCGTCTGGATGAGTCCACGCGACTGGCCGCGACCCCGGCCTTCGCGAAAGTCGTAAGCGGAGTCCCTCCCGCCGTCGTCGCGTTCGCCGGCGTGAACATGGAAGTGGCTATCGCGCAGGTGAAGGCGCAGGGATTGCCGCCCGAGACCACAGCTCTGGTCAACGCCCTGGTTTCGCTGATTCGCACATTCTCGCGCCACGAGGCCTGGGCAACGGGAGAAGCCGGAGTCGTAGATGCGCGCCTTGTCGCGAGAATCGAACGTGAAGGCGCCAACGCCGTCTCGCCCCTTACCGGGTCGTCGAACCGGGCGCTTCAGGTCGCCGTCCTTCCTTCTTTTGGCATGAACCTGGAGGGCGTATCGCGGCTCGAATCGGTGCAGTTGCGACTCCACGCAAAGTCTCCCCAGATTTTGAGTCACCTTCGCGCCGACCTCGCGTCCTCGGCCGGGTCGCCTGGTGGCACGGACGCTGAAACTTCGTTCCTGATGACCAACTCGGCACGCCGGCCCGACAATGTCCCGTCCGTGCGTCTTCCAATAACCGATCCTGCTTTCGCCTTGGAACTTGGAGAGTCGGAGGCCATCCAGCCGAAGGATCCGGCTGTCAGCCGGCGGGCCGCCGAGATAGCGGGCGCCGACCGGGATGCCTGGTCCGTTGCGCGGAAGCTCTCCGCCTGGACCCACGCAAACCTGAATTGGAAAGTGGTTCCTGGCGCGACCCCTGCACAGACACTGGCCACACGAGAGGCGGATTGTCTCGAATTCAGTCAACTCTACGTCGCAATGGCACGGTCGGTAGGGCTTCCCTCCCGCATCGTCTTCGGTTTTGCCCACGGCGGCGACGGGTTCATCGGCCACGCATGGGTGGAAGTCTGGGCTGGCAAATGGATCGAGATCGACCCCACCTGGGGAACGGACTTCGTCGACGCCACGCACCTGCGAACTTCGGCTACAGGCGTGATCTCCTATGCACTCCTGGATCAGATAGAAGTCGACATTCTCGGGGCGGAAGGCCCTGTGCCGCCGGAACGGCTCGATGCGCAGGAGCTTTTTCGCGGCATCTGCACCGGCCTCGAGAAGGGCACGGTGGAGCCGCTCGAGGCCGCCCTCGATTTCGATGCCGTGGCGTTGAAGCACTCAGGCGTCGATCGGATCACTGCTCTCGATTCCGCGGCGGTGAAGGCAGTCGAGAGATCGATCGTCAGTATCGCATCCGCATTCGAAGGCCGCTACAAGCCTCCCGCCAGCGACGGAACGCGCTCTGTCAGGCTGATGAATTCCATTGTCAGCGGCGACCGGGCCACTGGTTTCGTAGAGGTCACGGAGGATTTCGAGTCCTTCTATCTCCGCCTCCACGCGCAACGCCACGGCACACGGTGGAGCCTCGTAGAGATCGAGAATCTCGACTTCGGGCTTCAACTCGTTCGAGCGACGGTGCGCCACGCAGTTCGCGCGAGCGTTCCCGGTGCCGAGCAGGGCTACCCGATCGTGGACCGTGTGCTGGCGTCTTACGAGAAGGATCCGGACACGGCGCTCTCGGTCCTCGACTCGGCGCTTACTGCGACTCCCGGCGACCCCGAGCTTCAGTATCTCAAGGTGGTAGTGCTCAATGTCCACCAACGCTTTTCCGAATCCCTCGCCCTTCTGGAAAAGCTCGTAGCTGCGCCGAACCCGCCGCCCCTCGCCTACCTCGAACTCGGAAATAGGTTGCTTTACGCTGAGCGGGCCGACCAGACGCGGGCGCTTGCGATGTTCGAGACATACGCGCGGCTCGCGCCGGACGACCCGCGGCCGTATATCGAGATCGCGAGCGTGCTGGAGCAATCGGACCGCGCCGGTGCTGAGCGCGCCGGCAGAAGGGCGCTTTCCCTCGACCCAGCCAGCGATCAGGCGGCGCTTGTGCTCGGCGGAATACTCGTTGGCGACAACCGTGTGAGGGAAGCCGTGGCGGTCGTCGAGGGAGCGTCGCGCCTGAGCGGCAGCGAAGTAAGCGCAATCGAGAGCCTTCTGGATTACCTCCTGGAAGAAGACGACCCGGAGCCGATTCTCGAGCTGTTTCTGAAGCAGGCTCGAGACCTCGTGGAAGCGGATCCAGGTGCATGCGATTCCGTGGCGCACGGCTACCTGCAACTGGACAAGCCGCTCGTCGCGGTCAACTTCGCCCGCAGGCAGGTCGCGTTGACGCCCGACTCCGCGCGTGCCCACTCGACGCTGGCTTCTGTATGCATCGAGCTTCGACGGTTCGAGGATGCGATTGGATCGGCAACGCGCGCACTCGAGCTCGACGGCAAGCGGACCTTATGCCACCTGTATCGTGCGATGGGTCTCTCGCAACTCGGGCGTCTCGACGAGGCGATTGCCGATCTTCGAGTGGTTGGTCGGGAGTTCCCATATCTTGCAAGCTACCTTGGCGATAACGCCTTGCTTTCGCCGCTCTTCAGCCGTGCCGATTTCAAGGCGATCGTGGACGAAGCCCGGGCGACCGTGAAAGCGAAGGAGTCCAAGGCGGAGGAGAACGAAGTGGAGGAATCGCCTGACAAGCGCACACCCTAGAGCGCGTCGTGGACTCATTCGCTCTCAAGCGGGGGAGCCCTCCAGCGAGGGAGCTCTCCAGCGGGGAGCTCTCCAGCGAGGGCGCTATACAGCGAGGAGCTCTCGACCTTACGGTGGAATTATTCGAAAGTGATGGCGCGCGGCACGCATCAGCGCACGGCCGATTTGCATATCAGCCGCGGGTCGCGCTCAGGCGAGTCCGCGACCGCGGAGCGGTCGATGAAATAGCCGTGGGTCGCGCGCAGGCGAGTGCAACGAGCCTCCGCGCGCGACCCGCGGATCAGCACGCCTCAACGCGTCGACCGCGGAGCGGTCGCACTTTTACCATCGCGACCTCGTCGCGAAGAGCACGCCGGAAGTCGCATCCTTCAAGGATCAGTGCGACCGCTCCGCGGTCGGGCTCCTTCCAGGGGTGCGTACCGGGGGTGACGGCGGATCGCTTCGCTCACCGCCGTGACCCCCGGCTATTGCCTGTGACCGCTTCGCGGTCATCCCGACCCGGATGTCCGGATCGATTGCGGACCGGTCGATGAAAGAGGATGCACCGCACATCCAAAGCTGAATCCGAACCGGCGGCTCGTCGCCCCAACGCTGCTGCGTCCGATCACGCTGAAATGACCACTTCCGGAGTAACCGCCACGTTCCAGCGACACCACCCGGCAATTGCTGCACGTGACGGACGCCGGATGCGGTACATTCGGCCTTTCGCACGTGCCGCTACAGCCCGGCGGAATGCCGGCGCAAACGCGGGAGATCAACTACACCAGAGGATTTCACCAATGTTCGAGAAGGACCTCCTGAAAGACAAAGTCATCCTCGTCACGGGCGGCGGCACGGGACTCGGCCGCTCGATGGGCGAGCGTTTCCTCGAACTCGGCGCGAAACTGGCGATCGCGAGCCGCAACGTCGAGCGCCTCGAGAAGGCCGCAGCCGAAATGTCCGCTTCATCCGGCGGCGAGGTGCTGCCCATCGGCTGCGACGTTCGCGATCCAGAATCGGTAGACGCTATGGTCGGCACGGTCTTCGGGCATTTCGGCAAGGTCGACGTGCTGCTCAACAACGCCGCCGGCAATTTCATCAGCCCGACGGAAAGGCTCTCGAGCCGGGCCGTCGACGCCGTTCTCGGCATCGTGCTGCACGGGACCTTCTACTGCACGCTAGCGGTCGGCAAGCGTTGGATCGCCGCGGAATCTGGCGGAACGATGCTCAATATCGTGACGACATACGCGGAGACGGGCTCCGGCTACGTGGTTCCGTCCGCAGCGGCGAAGGCCGGCGTGCTGGCCTTGACGCGCTCGCTCGCCGTCGAATGGGCGAAGTACGGGATCCGGATGAACGCAATTGCACCTGGACCATTCCCGACCGAAGGCGCCTGGCAGCGGCTGCTTCCAAGCGAGGAGCTGGCAAACCGGCTCATCGGCCGGATACCGATGGGGCGCGTCGGCGACCACGCGGAGCTCGCCAATCTCGCCGTGTTCCTGATCAGCGACCGGGTGTCTTACGTCAACGGCGAGTGCGTCGTGATCGATGGCGGCGAGTGGCTTCGTGGCGCAGGGCAGTTCAGCGATTTCGAGTGCGTCACCAGCGAGCAATGGGATGCGATCGCGACCCTCGTGAAGGGAAGAAAAGGCTGAGAACGGAGCAGCCGGCCCGTCTCCGCCCACCGTCACAGGTCCGGTTCTTCTCCGTGATCGGCATTTATCTGTATTCACCCGTTGGAACGAACCTGTTCGGTCCCGCAACTTTCACTCCCGGCCCCCGTATACAAGCCGAAGCACCTCGCTCCACCACACAATCCAGGGAGGCTCTGAACATGAAAGAGCTGGCCGACGTGGCCCTCAACGCCGCGAAGTCGAAGGGCGCGTCTTACGCCGATATCCGCTTCGTCCGCGTTCTCAGGAAGTTCGTCTCGACCCGCGAAGATCACGTCACGGGCATTACCGACACCGAAAGCTACGGTTACGGAATCCGCGCACTCGTCGACGGCACGTGGGGCTTCGCGGCGAGCTCGCAGATCGACCGCGACTCGATTGCCCGAATCGCCGAAGCCGCCGTGGCGATCGCCCGGGCCAACAAGTCCATCCAGAAACGGCCGATCGAGCTCGTGCCCGAGCCCCCGCACGTCGACGTCTGGCAGACGCCGATCACGAAGGATCCGTTCAAGGTCCCCGTCGACGCCCAGGTGGACCTGCTGCTCAGTGTCAACAGGGCCGCGATGAAGCCGGTCGCCGGCTACAAGTTCTTCTGCAACTCGCAGGTCTTCTCCATGAAGGAAGAGAAGATCTTCGCGTCGACCGAAGGGACGTACATCGACCAGACTCTCGTCCGGACATATCCGACGTACACAGTCACGGCCGTCGACGAGAAGAACAACACGTTCGAGACCCTCTCGACGAACGCGCAGCCGATGGGCAAGGGCTACGAGTACGTAACCGACGACATCGACCTCGTGAAGGAAGCCGAGGAGTACAACCAGCTGGTCGTCGAAAAGTCGAAGGCCAGGTCGGTTGAACCAGGCCGCTACGACCTCGTGCTCAATCCGGAACACCTCTGGCTCACGATCCACGAGTCGATCGGCCACCCGACGGAGCTCGACCGCGTCCTGGGCTACGAGGCGAATTTCGCCGGAACGAGCTTTGCGACGACAGAAAAGCTCGGCAAGTTCCAGTACGGCTCGAAGCTGATGAACATCGTCGGCGACAAAATTCAGCGCGACGGCCTTGCGACGTGCGGGTACGACGACGACGGCGTCAAGACGAAGCAGTTCAACATCATCAAGGACGGCGTCCTCGTGGGTTACCAGACGATCCGCGACAACGCGGGCCTGATCAACCTGAAGGAAAGCGGCGGATGCTGCTACGCCGACAGCTGGTCGTCGGTGCCGTTCCAGCGGATGCCGAACGTGAGCCTGCTTCCCGCGCCCGGCGATGCGAAGATCATGGACGAGGATCTGATTGCCGGCGTCGATCGCGGTATCTACATCAAGGGCGACGGCAGCTTCTCGATCGACCAGCAGCGGTTCAACTTCCAGTTCGGCGGACAGCTTTTCTACGAGATCAAGGGCGGCAAGATCGTCGGGCAGCTCCGCCACGTGGCGTACCAGTCAAGGACGCCCGATTTCTGGAACTCGCTCGACGGCCTCGGCTCGCGCCACTCGTACAGGCTTGGCGGGTCTTACTTCGACGGAAAGGGCGAACCCGGGCAAAGCAATTCCGTGAGCCACGGCTGCCCTCCGGTTCGAGTGCGGCAAGTGAACGTCATCAACACGGGGAGGAAATTGGGCTGATGCTTTCAGAACAGGATGCCAAGCGAATCATCGAGAAGGCTCTCAGCTACGCCTCGGCCGAGTCGACGGTAGTCTCTCTCGGGGGCGGAGCGACCGGGGACACGCGTTTTGCGGTCAACACCGTAACAACGAGCGGATTTCGCGACCAGGCGACGCTGACGGTCACGAGTTCCTATGGACTGCGCTCCGGAAACTCGAATACCGACACACTCACCGACGACTCGATCGCAAGGACGGTGAAAGCCGCCGAGGCCATCGCGCGCCTGTCACCCGAGGACCCCGAGACAATGCCGCTGCTCGGTCCCCAGACCTACGCACCCGTGACGAATGGATGGGACGAAGCCACCGTCAAGGCCGGCCCGGAATGGAGGTCGAAGATCGCAAGTGCGGTCCTGACCGGGGCGCAGTCGAAGAATCTCGTAGCGGCGGGATTCGTGCAGAACGGCGGCGGGTTCCAGGCGATCGGCAACTCGAAGGGACTGTTCGCATACGGGCGCGGGTCGAACGCCAACTACTCGACGACGGTGCGCACGGTGATCGGAACTGGCGGCGGTTCCGGCTGGGCGGCGGCCGAAGGCAACACGATCGGCGAGGTTGACGGCGCTAGCGTCGCCGCCCGCGCTATTCAGAAGGCGGAGCTCTCGGCGAATGCGGTTGCTATCGAGCCCGGTAAGTACACCGTGATCCTCGAGCCGGTCGCCGTCGCGGACCTCGTGACGTTCATGTTTTTCTTCGCGAACACTCGAACGGCCGACGAGGGCCGCAGCTTCCTGTCCAGAAAGGGGGGCGGCAACCGGAAGGGCGAGAAATTCTTCGGCGATCAGGTCTCGATATACACGGACCCGAACGACCGGGTCTCGCCGGGCTTCGCGTTCTCCGGCGACGGCCAACCTACGCGGAAGATGGATTTCGTCCGCAACGGCGTGGTGACGAACATGCTCACGGGCCGCTACTGGGCTCGCAAGACGAACTCTGAACCGACGCCGTTTCCGACTAACCTCATAATGGAAGGCGGAAAGTCGTCGGTCGACGAGATGGTCGCCTCGACGGAGCGCGGAATCCTGGTGACGAGGTTCTGGTACATCCGGCTCGTTGATGCGCAGTCGGTGCTGTTGACCGGGTTGACTCGTGACGGGACGTTTCTCGTCGAGAAGGGCAAGATCAAGTCTGCGATCAAGAACTTCCGGTTCAACGAGAGCCCGGTGATCATGCTCAACAACGTTGCGGCGATGTCGCCGTCGGCTCGAGTGACGGGCAGCAACGGCGGAAACTTCTCGGTGATGATGCCGGGGCTCAAGGTCGACAACTTTACGTTCACGTCCCTTTCCGACGCGGTGTAGGAGCTGACAGGATTACAGGATTTGCAGGATTGACAGAATTCTCTTCGGTGGTGCGCAAAGCGCCCGTTGCGATGAGCGTGCGCCTTTCGCACTACCAAGCAGAATCTTGTTAATCCTGTTAATCCTGTAATCCTGTCAGCTCTCCTCTATACTGCTGGCGTGTCTGACAACGTTCTCGGCAACACAGCCGGTCTCAAGCCCAATCACCTCCGCCGTCTCGAAAAGCTGCACGACCGTCGCGTCCAGCCCAACCGGATCGTCACTCAGGAGTTCGCCCGCCAACTGACCGAGATCTCGCACGAGATCCGCAGGCAGGTCGGCGTGCTCGTCGACCGATCGGGCTATGTCGCTTCGGTGATGGTTGGCGACGCGAACTCGATCGAAATTCCGGACATCAAGCGCAATCGCGCGGCCACGTCGCGTTTCCGCGGCGTCCGGTTGCTGCACACGCACCTCAAGGGCGAGCAACTCACGCAGGACGACCTCACGGATCTCGCGCTCCTGCGGCTCGACCTGGTGGCAGCCGTGACGATGGACGACAGCGGCATTCCAGCGCTCGTCCACACCGCTCATCTGGTCCCGAACGGAATGGCCGTCAAAGGTAACGGCACGCTTGGCGCGCTGGAGCCGTGGACTCTGCTGCCGCCCACGCCGCCAAGCCTGCTGGAGGACGACTTCCTCGATCTCATCGAAAGCCTCGAAGCGGAGTTCGCGCGCACTCGTCAGACTCGCGCGGCGTCCGACAAAGCCGACCGCGCCATCCTCGTCAACGTGACGACGGGCGACGCCGATGCGGCAACCGAGTCAATGGAAGAACTGGCCGAGCTCGCGCGCTCGTCGGGCGTCGTCGTGCTCGACTCGATCGTCCAGAAGCGCAACCAGCTCGACCCGCGCACCCTCGTCGGCAGCGGCAAACTCAAACAGCTTCTGATCCACGCGATGCAACTCGGCGTCGACATGATCATCTTCGACCGCGATCTGACGCCGTCACAGGTGCGGTCGATCAATGCCGCGACCGAACTGAAGGTCGTCGACCGAACGCAGCTCATCCTCGACATCTTCGCCCAGCGCGCGCAGAGCCGCGAAGGCAAGATCCAGGTCGAGCTCGCGCAGTTGAAATACGTGCTGCCGCGGCTGACCGGCTCGGGCGCCGAGATGTCGCGCCTCGCCGGCGGCATCGGCGGTCGCGGACCGGGCGAAACGAAGCTCGAAGTCGACAGGCGCCGCGCACGAGAACGAATCACGCTGCTCGAGCGCGAGATCGAGAACCTGCGGAAACACCGGAGGACTCGTCGCTCCAATCGCGACCGGCACGGCCTGCCGGTTGTCTCGATCGTCGGCTACACGAACGCGGGCAAGTCGACCCTGCTCAACGCACTGACGGGCAGCGGCGTGCTCGCCGAGAACCGCATGTTCGCGACGCTAGATCCGACCAGCCGCCGCCTGCGCCTGCCGCGCGACCGCGAGGTCATCATCAACGACACGGTGGGATTCATACGCGATCTGCCGCAGGACCTCATCGTGGCGTTTCGGGCGACTCTGGAGGAGATGGAAGGCTCTGACCTTCTCCTCCACCTCGTCGACGCGTCGAGCCCGACGCTCGAAGCGCAGATCGCGTCCGTCAACGGCATCCTCGAGGATCTGGCTTTGACCGGGATCCCGCGACTCGTGGTGTTCAACAAGATGGATCGGGTCGACCCCGGGGCAATCGACAACCTCTGCCGCACGCACGATGCAATGGCGGTCTCGGCGCTGCAGCCGGCGACGCTCGTGCCTCTTGTGGAGAAGATGCGCGAGTTCGTGACCATGAAGCCGCGCCCGGAGGAACAGGCGGCCGAAGCAGCCGCCACGCTTACGGGCTGACCCGGAAGCACCGCCAGTTCGCAGGTGGCGGCGATGGTCCGCATTCTTTACTGGTCGTACCGGGCACCCGGATTAGCGAGCCACTCGCTCCAGGTAGTGGTTCCCTTGTCGCCGTCCGGCGCCGTATTGAATCCGGCCCGAAATCCGGCTGCTACCTTGCCCAGCATCGGCAATCTTACGGTGGGTTTGGTGACACCTCGCGCGGCCTTCCACAATTGAGCGGCCTCATCGACGGACATCGCCTGGGGACCGGCAAAATCCCGCAGCATGCCACCGGCGCCGTCCGACAGAGCCCGGAGGATTCTGCCCGCAACCTCTTCCGTTGCGACGCTCTGGACCTTCAAGCGCGACGGAAGCGGAAAGACGAACGGATACTTTGCCGCCCCCGCAAGAAGCACGTCGATGAAGGAATGAAACTGCGCGGCGCGCAGAATCGAGTACGGCGCTCCGGTCGCCGCCAGCGCGTTTTCGGCCTCGAGTTTTCGCTCGTAGTACGGATACGGGATCTTGTCGATTCCAATTATCGAGACGAACAGAAGGTGGGCGACTCCGGCGTCGCGCGCCGCTTCGCCAAGGAGCTTCGTGCCTTCGACGTCGGCCGCCGCCGCGCGTGCGGGATCGCTCGCCGAATGCACGATCGCGTCGATACCGTCGAGCGCGTCCCGGAGACCGGCCCCTGTCTCCAGATCGACCACCGCCCAGGTGGCCCCATTTGGAGCCGCGCCGGAGCGCGGCCGCCGGCTCGCGATTCGAACGCCATGACCAGCGTCGAGCGCCCGGGAAACGACCAGTCCGCCAAGGTGGCCGGTGCCTCCCGTTACGAGAATGTTCATCTTGTCTCCTTGTTAACCCAGGCGGCCCGCTGTAGAACCACGCGGTAGCCGTCGCGATCTTCGAACGTCCGTCCCAGCCTGTCCCAATACGGATTGAGCGATGCGACTGTTGCAAACCCGGCGGCCTCCATGCGCTCGCACGCCGCCGTCCACTCCGCTTCGCCGGAAAGATAGAACACGACGAGGTCTTCGGCCGTGGGCGCCGGGGGCACCGGATGAGTTCGGCAGCGCGTGAACTCGAAGTGGTAGTCGAGTCCGTCGCGGCCGAGCATCACGCCGTCGAACCCGTCGTGATCCGAAAAACCGCCGATCACGCGAAGATCGAGGCCTTCGACATACATCTTCCGCGTGCGATCGACGTCGGTCACCGGCCGTGCAATGCGGAGGTGGGCAAGCACGGGAATCGCGTCAACTCGAAACCGGCACACCGTCGAAGAAATCGACGATGCCGGTCTCGAGGGAGTATTCGGCGCCGACAACGACGAGCCCCTCGTCTCGAATTAGCGACTCGAGCAACGGCGAAGCATGGCGGAGGTGATCGGCACTCGCCTTCACGTTGTCGCGGACCGCCTGCTCGAGGAGCGCTTCGGAATCGTGGCGCAGATCAGTCGAAAGCAGCCCCTCGATCGACGGCCGGATGAAGTCGACGATCGCGTGGATGTTGCGCGACGGATTCTCGGAGGGTTGCTGCAACTCCTCGAGCGTAGCCCTGATGGCGCCGCAACTGGTGTGGCCAAGCACGACGGCGAGCCGCGTCCCGAGCTTCGCTGCCGCGAACTCGACACTGCCAACCAACGCGGGCGCAACGATGTTCCCGGCTACTCGAATGACGAACAGGTCGCCGAGTCCCTGGTCGAAAACGATTTCGGCCGGAACGCGCGAATCGGAACAGCCGAGAAGCACGGCGAACGGGTCCTGCCGCTCGGAGAGTTCGAGTCGTCGCGCCATTCCGGTTCTCGACTTCGAATCGAACACGTTGGACGCGAATCGTCGATTCCCCTCGACGAGCAGTTCTAATGCTTCCTGGGCGGTTCTGGGCATATCGTGATTTCCTACCGAAGTCCGGCAGCATCCACGTGGCCGGGGTGCCGCGTCAAGCGGAACGTGAGGAAGGCAGCCTCGTGCCGTCTCGCTGGACAGTACTGGCATACTGATCGTCCGAGGCGAGCGACGATGAGAATACTGCTGGTAGAGGACGAACTGCACGCAGCTGAAATGCTGGCGAAGGGACTTCGGGAGCAGGCCTACGCCGTCGACGTTGCCGGCGACGGCGTGTCCGCCCTCGAAGCGGCCCTCCTCACTCCGTACGACGCCATCGTTCTCGACTGGATGTTACCGCGAAAAAGCGGTTACGACGTGTGCCGCGAACTGCGCGCGACCGGAAACTCCGTCCCCATCCTCATGCTGACGGCACGCGACGCGGTCGGCGACCGCATTGCCGGGCTCGACGCCGGGGCCGACGACTACCTCGTCAAGCCGTTCCATTATCGCGAACTGCTCGCCCGTCTCAGGGCGTTGCGGCGGCGGGGCAATGTGTTCTCGCCCGACCTGGTGTCGGTCGGCGACCTCGAGGTCGATTCACGCTCGCACGTCGTTCGCCGCGCCGGAGCGCAGATCGAATTGACGGCGAAGGAGTTTGCATTGCTCGAGTTCCTCGCGCGCCGCGCCGGTGAAGTAGTCGGACGGGCCGAAATCTCGGAGCACGTCTGGGCGAACACGTACGACCCGTTCTCGAATCTCATCGAAGTGTATGTTCAACGTCTGAGACGAAAACTCGGCGACTCCGGCCCGAAACGCCTGATCAGGACTCGCCGCGGCGAGGGATACATATTGTCGCCGGAGGACCACGGCAGTGATTAGCTCCGTCCGGATGAAGCTGACTTCGTGGTACGTAGGTGTCCTCGCCGCCGTGCTCGCGCTTTTCAGCGTCGGCGCGTATGGCCTCATCGCCCAGTCGCTTTACGCTCGCGTCGAGGGCGAACTGAGGACCGTCCAGCAGGTAGCCGCAACATCTCTGCATAAGGATGCCGAAGAGGGAGACTCGGTCCAGCTTTCGGCGGTAACTACGGTGCGCGAGTTGGCGAATCCGCCCACGAGGGTCGCCATCTACGACGGGGCCGGCCGCCTGCTCGCCAAGAACAGTCCAGACGACGGTCCGCCTCTCACGCCGCCGCCGGGGCTCGCCCCACCCGGTGAAGTCACCGTCTACGACCTCCCTGACGGACACGGCGCCGACGACAGTCTGCTCGTAGCCACGCAGGCGGTCCTGACCACGCCCGGCGACCGCGAATACGTCGTCATCGTCAGCCAGCCCCTCGAACCGATCCGGGACGAACTGGCTACGATCCGGCGCGTTTTCTTCTCCGTCATTCCGGCCGCGCTCGCACTCGCGGGCCTTGGTGGATGGTTTCTCGCGCGACGCAGCCTCGCTCCCGCTGTAGCGATGTCCGAGGAGGCGCGCCGAATCGGAGCCGAGGATCTGGCGCGTCGCCTTCCCGTCGCGCACCCAGGGGACGAACTCGGCCGTCTCGCGACGAACATCAACGAACTGCTCGGCCGGTTGCACGAGTCGTTCACGATGCAGCGCCAGTTCATGGCCGACGCCTCGCACGAGCTCCGGACGCCGCTATCGGTCGTAGGCACTGCTGTCGAGGTTACGCTCGAACAACCGGCTAGAACTGAGCAGGAGTATCGCGATGCGCTCGCGCTCGTCCGCGAGCAGAACCAGCGGCTCGCGCGCACAGTGGAGGACATGTTCATCCTCGCGCGCGCCGACTCGGGCCGTTACCCGCTCCGCCGGGTTGGTTTCTACATCGACGAACTTCTCGACGAAGCCGTGAGGGCCGCTCGCATCCTTGGTGCAAGTCGCGGAATCGAGGTTACGAGCGATTCATTCGGCGAAGCCCCATTTACCGGTGACGAGGATCTGCTCCGGCAGATGTTCCTGAATCTGCTCGACAATGCGTTGAAACACACCCCGGCTGGCGGCAAGGTGCACGCCGCGCTCGCGAAGGAGAACGGCCACGCCGTCGTATCGATCGTCGATACGGGAAGTGGCATCCCGGCCGAAGCGCAGCCCCACATTTTCGAACGGTTCTACCGTGTCGATCGAGCCCGCTCTCGCGCGGCGTCCGGTTCCGGCAGCGGAGCAGGTCTTGGACTCCCTATCGCGCTCTGGATAGCCGAGGCGCACGGCGGACGCCTCGAAATTGCGCAGTCGGACGAGCGTGGGACCACAATCCGGGTGACACTTCCGGTCTGACCCCCTCCAAAGCCAACCGAGGTTCCTCGAATCTCCGGGAAGTCCTGCCCGACGCGTCGAGTTTACCTTCCGTTTAACTTGCTTTCCCTAGACTTCATCGCGGCGCGGATTTCGACTTTTACAGGGGAACGGATCCATGCAAGACAGGGACTACACGCTCGACGCCAGGTCGGGTCTCTTCACTCGCCGCAACTTCATTCGCAGCGCCAGTGCGACGGCACTCGGCCTGGCGGCCGCCCACTATGGATTTGCCGCCGCTCTAACGGGCGGTCCAATCGCGAATCGCGTGAGATTCGCGGTGCTGGGCGACTTCGGTGACGGTGGCGGCGCGCAGCGGTCTATCGGGGACCTCATGGCATCGGCTCACGATACTCGCGCACTGGACCTGATACTCACGGCCGGCGACAACATCTATCCCAACGGGGAGGCCGAAGACTTCGGGCCGAAGTTCGAGGAGCCGTTCGAGGCGATCATCAAGCGGCGCGTGCCATTCCACGCTTGTCTGGGCAACCACGACATCCGGCAGGGCACCGAGGCCCAGCTTCGCTATCCGCTGTTCAACATGAACGGCCGAAATTACTACACCACTTCGGCCGGCGACGGTCTCGTGGAGTTCTTCGTTCTCGACTCGAACGACCTCGACGATCGGCAGATCGCCTGGCTCGACCGGGCGATGGGCCAATCGACTGCCACCTGGAAGATACCGATCTTCCACCATCCAATCTACTCGTCCGGAAAGAAGCACGGCTCGAGCCTCAGCCGCCGCAAGATGCTGGAACCGGTATTCGCCCGTCATCGGGTCGCCGTGGCTTTCTCGGGCCACGACCACATCTACCAGCGTGTGGTTCCACAGAACGGAATTCAGTATTTCGTAACGGGTGGCGGCGGGAAAATCCGCCGCGGCGGGATCGATCACCGCGACAAACTCGTGGCAAAGGGCTTCGACGAGGACAGCCACTTCATGCTCATCGATGCCGACTCGCTGAGCCTCCGTTTCACGGCTGTATCCGCCACGGGTGCGACAGTCGACTCGGGTGAGATCACGCAAGCCGCCGCCGCGGCCGCCAGATGAGCCGGCAACTCATGGCTGCGGCTGGCGACGGCAACTCGGAGCAGAAGACGTGAAGAGGTCGTCCCGTGAATTGAATGGCATACTGGCCGCCGGCTTGACGTTCGCGCTCGCGTGGGCGATTCCAGCCGTGGCCGGAACGACGACGCCGGACAAGGTCTCCAGGGCCGCCGCCGTCCCACTTCGTGGGGGAGTCTTCGAGGCCTCCGGCGTCTCGAACGTTCCTGGCACGTCCGGCGTGCTCTTTGTTGACGACGGGACGGCCGACGCCGTCTTCTGGGCCGAACTGGATGGCTCTGGCCACCAGAAAGGCGATGCGGTGCGTGTGCCGCTTGGAACGTCCGTCACGGACCCTGAAGGCATAACGAACGACGGCCGTCGTTTCTACGTCGCCGGTTCGCAGTCAAAGACCAAGGGTGGCGCCGGGATCGTCCGTTTCAGATTCGATCCGGCAACGAGGACTGCGAGCGAAGTCGATGTATTCTCGGATCTCGAAGACTTCCTGCTGTCGAACATTCCCGAACTGGCGGATGCGGCAGGGTCGTCGGGTATCAACATCGAGGGCCTTGCGTGGGATCCCGGCCACGGCAGGCTCTTGCTGGGGCTCCGCGGACCTTTGTCTGGCGACGAAGCCGTGGTGGTTCCGATATCGTTGGCGGCCGCGGGCGGTCCGCTTTCGAAGCGAAACCTCCGCGTAGAGCCTCTCGTGAGGCTCCCCTTGGATGGGATGGGAATTCGCGCCATCGAGTACGACGACCGGGCGCGCGTCTTCCTGGTCATCGCGGGCGCGACTGACAAAAAGACGCGCGTCGATTTCACCCTCTGGGAGTGGAGTGGCGTCGGTACGACTGCACGCGCCGTCTCGACTATCGACCGGGATCTCAAGCCGGAAGGCGTGGCGCGCGTCGGCCAGGGAATATTGGTGACCTGCGACATCGGCAGCTACGTCGTGCTGAACCGATGATCGACCTGGGATGCGAGGGCGAAGGCGGGCGCGCTAAGTCCCGCCTGGACCTCTACTTCACACCCAGCAATTCCACTTCGAACACAAGAACCGCGTTTGGGGGAATCACCCCGCCAGCGCCTCGCGCGCCGTAACCGAGGTGCGCAGGGATCGTGAGCTTCCTCTTCCCTCCGATCCGCATTCCGGCCACTCCGCGGTCCCAGCCGGCGATGACCTGCCCACCCCCGAGCCGGAATCCGAATGGCTCGTTGCGGTCTTTCGAACTGTCGAACTTCGTTCCGTTCGTGAGCCACCCCGTGTAATGCACGCTCACTTGATGCCCAGAGGCCGCCTCGGCGCCGTCGCCGACTACCAGATCCTCGACTACGAGATCCGCCGGGTTTGCCGCGTCGTCACTGGCCATGTTTTTCGCTCCCTGATCTGAGGAATTTATGAATTGAGCTTTGCCTCGAGCGCCTCGGCCTCGTCCTTGTAGTTGAGCTTCAACGCCTCCGCCACCTGACCGAGCAGTTCCCGTTCGGCGTCGGAGACCTTCCAGCCGAATCCGAGAATCCCGCCCGAAACGCGTGCTACGGCCGTGCAGCAGTCGATGATGCTCATCGCTCCGGACTGCCTTTCATCCGCCGGAAGTGCGCTTACGAACGCGCGGATGGCTCGAATCGACCGGGCGAAGAACTCGTCGGACGGCCGGACGTCCAACCACTCGGCCAGCTGCCTGTCGGCCTCGCTACCTGGCTTGACGTGATGCAATCGCGCCACGTCCACGATTGCCTTCCGCTCTTTCGTCGATACCCCGTCGCTGGCCCAAGCCACCTGCACGAGCGGCGTGAGGTGCAGCAGCGCAATCGTCTCGCGAGTGAAGCCGATCTCGATCAACTCGGAGATCACTTCCTCGTCCGCGATGCCGAGCGTGTCCCCCATGGACTTTCGCTCCGCCGCTTCCGCCGCCTTCTGGCGCATCTTCTCGATGAGCTCGTTTTCGCGTTTCGAGAAGTAGCTCTCTTCGTTTGCCCGGCGAAGGGTCTCGCTGACGTCTTTTCCTGACACGGTGCTCGGCCTCCTGATTCGACTCGTGAATGTACGGGTTTCTACAGCAGTCGCGTTCGGTCGCGCAACGAGCCGAGTCCGGCTCGGCACCACGTCGTCACATCTTCCCGTTGTCTGGGTCCGAGACTTCGCTCGGCATCGCGGCTTCTGCCGGATGTCGTCCCGGGCAACGACGACCAGCGGCTCGGGTCCGCCCTCGGGCCTGCCGACGGCTCTCAACATGCGAGCCTCTATTGAACCGCGTGCTACATTCCGGCCGCACGGCGCACCTCGGGAGCGGCGGGACTGGCTCCGGCCACGACGACGCAGTTGCGTCCCGCGCGCTTTGCGGCGTACAGCGCTTCGTCCGAGGCTTCGACCAATGCCTTGAAACTGGTCGCGGCGCCGGCCGCCGTCGCGACTCCAACGCTCACCGAGAGCGAAACCTTTCCGTTTCCGGAACTGAGCGGCGACGTTGCGACCTTCTCCCGCACTCGCTCCGCGGCGTGATTTGCCGCGTGCACGTCCGTCGCTGGCATGAGCACGATGAACTCTTCGCCACCGTAACGGGCGAGGACGTCCTCGTCACGCGTCGCTTCCCTGACGACCTCGACAATATGTTTGATTGCCGCGTCGCCAACCGGGTGGCCGTACGCGTCGTTCACGCTCTTGAAATGATCGATGTCGAACATCAGGACCGATAGCGGAGATCGGTCTCTGCGCGATCGCGCCGCCTCGCGCGCGCCAAGGTCCTCGAGCGTCCGGCGGTTGAAGATCTCGGTCAATGGATCGAGCGTCGCCAGCCGCGCAAGGTCCCACGTAAGCGCCTCCGCCGTCATGAGAACGAACGCGAACGACACCAGATAAACCGCTAGGAAGATCAGCAGGAAAAACAACTGCTGCAGATGATCGGCAACGAGCAGCGATTGCGTGGACGGCGCAAGCGAATTCATGAAGGCCGTCACCGCGCGCGCGCCGAGCGTCACGGCGAGCAGGCCGAAGCCGGCTCCGGTCAGTCGGAAAGAAGAGACCGTCCGATCCGACGAGATACCGAAAAGCAGGTAGGCGCAGATCGAGAGGTACACGGCGCCGACGGCCGAAATGACAAGCACACGCAGCCAGAAATTGGGCGTCACGAGGGTAAAGACGAAGAAGGTCACCGCGATGACGGCGACGGGCCAATACGTCTCCGTCAGACGCCAGTTTTCTCCCCGGATCGACTTGATGGCGCGATAGTGAAACGAGAGAGACAACGCAATGGCGACGTTGCCTCCCAGGATCGAAACCGGATCCGCGACGTATCCGCGCGCCGCAAGCAATGTCCATCCAACGGTCTGCACTAGACAGGCCACCGACCAGTTTCCCGCCCCCCGGCGAAGGTTCGGAGGGAGGGACCGCGTCGAGATCAGCATCGTCACGCCAATGGACAGGAGGCTGAGCGCAAGCGCAACGCAGATGGAGCGGACGTCGAGGGCCATCGGGGGAATGTAACTGCTCTTCTACACCTCACTCATCGGCAAGTTGCGAAAAAACTTGAGAACTCAATCCATTCGGAAACTCAGTTTCCCTTGAAGATGTGCGCGACCTTCTTCGCCGATTTGGTCGATACCGCCGCAACTACCTTCGCGCCCTTCTTGACCTTTTTCGCCCCGCCCTTCGAGGCGTCCTTACTCACGTCGTAGACCTTCACCGAGCCGTCCTTCGACTTGATCGCAACCTTCCTGCCCCCGTCCGTCACAGCCTCGACCGTGCCTTCCACGACCTCCGGCACGTCCTCGCCGAAGTTCTTTACCGAATGCACAGTCGTCCGGCCGGCGGCTTCGCTGTATTCGATCGCGACGTTCGCTCCCTTCATCGTGCCCCACGCCACATCTTTGGAGACCTCGACGGATTTGTCTGCCGTGGCTTCGGCGGCGTCCGTGGCGCGCTCGGCAACGGTGACCGACGTATCCTTCGTGTACTCGGCCGTGACGACGGCCCCGTCCGCAGTCCTGACTGCAATCGTTCTCGATGTTTCGTCGACAGACTCGACGACGCCGACCGCTGTCTTCCGCGTCGACTGAGCTGCCTTTGCCGCCTTCGACGCCCCCTCGTCCGCCGCACGGGTCGCTACGGCGCAACCGATCGAAATAGCCACGACGGCAATTGCCGGAACCGCCGCCGCCCGAAGCCTGGATACGTTCAACATTTCTTACCTCCCTTGTCGTTTTCCTCGATACACGAACCGCTTGAAAGTGTATACGCACGATGCAAACTTCGCGCTCCGCACCGTGCTATGATCGCGCCAATGCGCAGCCCGCACCGGTCCCGATTCGTCAACTCGCTCGTTTGTTCGCTCGTCCTTGCCCTCGGCGCGGCATGCGGTGCTCCGCCGCCTCCTGCCGGCAATGGCTCGACCGATGGGACCACGCCTGCTAACGCCAATTCGGCTGGCCCGTCCACGCCGGAGCAGACAGGCGGCGATCCCGCTGGCGCGTCGCGAAAGGACCTGACCGTGCTCGCGGTAGGCGATGTAAACCTGGGCCGGATGCTCGGGAAGAGGATCCTTTCCGGTCAGAAGGATCTTCCGTTCCGCAACGTTCGCAATGAAGTCAGCGGCGCCGACATTGCCTTCGCGAACCTCGAGTCGCAGATCTCCGATCAGAAGGGCCAGACCGAGGGATCGTCGAACTACGTTTTCACCGGCCCCCCGCAAGGCGCCGACGAGCTTGCGAACGCCGGCTTCGACGTAGTCGCAACCGCGAACAATCACGCGTGGGACTTCGGCGAGCGGGCCCTGCTCGAGACCATTGCGAACCTGAAACGCGTGAACATCCAGTATGCCGGGACGGGCGAAACGCTCGATGCCGCCTACGCGCCCGCAATCGTCGAGCGCAACGGCTGGCGAGTAGGATTCCTGGCCGTCACGGGCGTCTTCAACTCGCCGTTCGAGACCTCTCCGGCACGCGACCACGTGGCGTGGGCGGACCCGGTACTCGTTGCCCTCAAGATCAAGGAACTCCGCCACCAGGGAGTCGACATCGTCCTCGTCAGCTACCACGGCGGGGTCGAGTACTCACCCGATCCGGACGAACCGGCGCGGTCGTTCACTCGAGCCTGCATCGACGCGGGCGCCGATGCGGTAATCGGCCACCATCCCCACATTGTCCAGGGCGTCGAGTGGTACAACGGCAAGCCGATCTTCTATTCCCTGGGCAACTTCGTATTCAAACAGTTCGATCCGTGGACCAACCTCGGCCTCGGTATCCGGCTCACATTCAGGGACGGCAAGCCCATGCAGGTCGAGTACCTTCCGGTCGCCGTGGACTTCCAGCCAAAGTTCCTCTCACCGGAAAAGGGCGCCGCTCTCATCGAGCGCGTCACTCAACTTTCAGGCGGAAGCCTGCTCACTGCACCGCCCTCCAACTGAGGCCTCCGGCGCCGTCACCAGATTCCCGGCTTCGAAGAATGATCGACGACCAGACCTTTGAACACGCAGGCGAGCGCGACGGCGTTTCGCGCTTCCTCATGCGCTCGAACGGGCTCGAAATCCTGGTTCGCGAGGACCGCTCGGCCCCAGTCGTGGCTTTCGTGCTCGTCTATCGCGTCGGCTCGCGCAACGAGGCCGTCGGCTACACCGGAGCCACTCACCTTCTCGAGCACATGATGTTCAAGGGCACGACCGAGCATCACCGGGATCGCGGCACGCAGGTCGCGGCGGTGCTCGAGCGCGTCGGCGCGGACTTCAACGCCACGACGTGGCTCGACCGCACGAACTACTTCGAGACGGTGCCGACGGGTCAACTCGACCTCGCCGTCCGGATCGAAGCCGATCGCATGCGAAACGCGTTGATCGACGACGGCGACCGGCAGTCCGAAATGACCGTCGTCCGCAACGAATTGGAGCGGGGCGAGAACGAGCCGCTTTCGGTCCTCGACACCTACGCCCACGCCACCGCCTTTCGAGAGCATCCGTACCATCACCCGACGATCGGCTGGCGAGCCGATGTCGAAGGCGTTTCGACGGAACGTCTGAAGGCGTTCTACGACACGTTTTACTGGCCGAACAACGCGACGGCGATCGTCGTCGGCGACGTCTCGACGTCCGAGGCGCTGGCGACGATAGCGAAGCACTTCCATACGATTCCCTCTTCGCCCGAGCCCGTTCCCGGGGTCTACACGACCGAGCCCGATCAACAGGGCGAACGCCGATTCGAAGTTCGTCGCGCTGGCGCGGACGGGATCGTACTCCTCAGTTTTCGAACCCCCGAGGCCGCGCACGCGGACTCCGCGCCGCTTGCCGTCATCTCGGCGTTGCTCGGATCCGGGCGCTCGAGCAGGCTCTACCGGGATCTCGTCGATACGCAGCTTACCTCCGACGCCTCTGCCGGAGCTGAGCGTTTCCACGATCCCGGAGTCTTCCAGGTCTACGGTTTTCTGCTTCCGGACGTCCCGCACTCGATCGTCGAGCGGCGGATGCTCGAGACGCTGGACAGGCTTCGCTCCGAGCCGCCTGCCCAGGCGGAACTCGAGAAAGCGAAGCGGATCGTCCGGACGTCGATCGTTTTCGGCCGTGAGGGCGCCACGAACTACGGCTACGAATTGAGCGAGTCTGTGTCGTCAGTCGGCTGGCAGTGGTTTTTCGACTTCCCTGAGGCAGTCGAGCGCGTGACTGCCGATGACGTTCACCGGGTAGCTCGCGCGACGTTTCGAAGGTCGCAGTTGACGGCAGGCTGGTTCATCCCTGCCGGTGAGGACGATGACGACGGGTTGACGGCGGCCGCTGACCTCTCGGACGAAGTCCCCGCCGAGAGCGAAATCGTAAAGAACCCCGATCGGACGGACGACGGGGACGAATCGAGAAGCGGCTCGCCGTTCGGCGCGCCACAGCCGATCGAACGCGCGTCGCACCGGACCGGATCGTTCGCGGAGCGGACCGCTCGCGCGACGCTCGCGAACGGCGCGACGGTGCTGTCGTTGGAGCACGCTGCCGATCCTACTGTTGCGATCCGCGCGCAGCTGCGGGCCGGCTCGGCGTACACGGACGGTCCTCGGCTGCTCGCCGACGTGACCGCACGGATGCTGCGTCGTGGAACGCTGCGGAGACCGGCGGCCGTGTTTTCGGAAGACGTCGAGTCACTAGGGGCGCAACTCGAAGCGTCGGCCGGGGCCTTTACCGTCGGCGTTCGCTCGCACGCCCTGTCCGAAGACGCGGCGACGATACTAGGCGCAATGGCGGAGATGCTTCGCGAGCCGCGATTTCCCGAGGCGGAGCTCGAGAAGGTCCGAGCCGAGGTGGCGGCAGAGATCCGCCTCGGCCAGGATTCGACGTCCGACCGGGCATTCGAACGGTTGACACAGTTGATTCTGCCGGAACGCCATCCCTACCACGAGCGACCGGCCGACGAACTGCTCGCCGAACTCGCCGGGATCTCGGCTGGCGACGTGCGCGGCTTCTACGATCGCCACTACGGTGGCGCATCGCTCACCATTGCAGCAGCTGGCGACGTCGGGAGCGACGGCTTCCACGCCGCCGCCGAGCGGCTCTTCGGCGACTGGAGCGGAGGCGCGCACGCGGAGATCGAATGCGAACCGACGGCAGCCGCGGCTCGCGGACGCGAAGTCGTCGCGATGCGCGACAAGGCCAATGCGGATGTCGTACTCGGCCTCGCAAGCGGCCTTCGCCGGCTCGACGCCGACTACTTCGCCGCAACGCTCGGAAACGCCGTGCTCGGCCAGTCCACCCTGTCTTCGCGCCTCGGCATCCGCGTCCGCGACAAGGAAGGTCTGACGTACGGGATATCGTCCCGGTACTTCGGCGCCTCACTGGTGGACGGGATCTGGTACGTGTCGGTCACGGTGCAACCGGCAAACATCGACAAGGCGATCGCATCGACCCTCGACGAGCTGCGGCGCGCGTTGGAGGAGGGCCTGGGCTCCGGCGAGGTCGATGCGTACATTTCGAATTTCGTCGGGACGTTCAAGTTGGGGCTTGCGACGAATGCCGGAATGGTCGGACGGCTCGCCGACGCCGAGTTTTACGGTCTCGGGCCCGGCTATCTGGATGACTTCGGCGAAATCGTGACCGCAGTGACTGCCGGCGACGTGAACGCGGCCCTGCGGCGCCATATCCGGCTCGACCGCCTGACCACCGTCATTGCCGGCCAGCTCTGAGCGCAGGTTCGCGCGGAAAGTCGCGGATCCGATCCGCTTCCAATCGTGCAATCCGTGGACTAGCTTCCGGCCTTCGCCCGGAACTTGACCATTCCGTCAGCGACTTCGACCGTGAAGTCGATCGCTTCGCAGTTCAGCTTGCTCCTGATCTGCTTCACCTGGGCCTCGATGATTTTCTCGAACCGGGCGAATGGCACCTCGTCCGTGGCTTCGCCACATGACCGTTTGGCGCTCACCAGTGCCTCATAGAGTGCCTTGACCTTGTCAGGCTCGGCGGACGGATCGGTACAACGGACCGTCGACGATTCGAATCCCGGCTCCGGAGTGGTGTCGAGCAGCGGAGACACGTCCCGGGCTCCGTCCCGGCCGCCGCTCTCCTCCATGTTCTTCACGAGCCGGCGCCAGAGTTCCTTGTAGACGTTGTAGCGCGCGACGAGGCTGTTGTACTTGAAGCGCTGCCCGAACGTCATGTTGCGGGCGTCGTAGAGCCGCTTCACCAGAGTATCGGTCCGGTACTTCATGTCGTACGGCGGCTTCTTCGTCCCGCCGTTGAAGTAGATCTCGAACTCGATCTTCAGCTTTCGGATGTCGTCGTCGAGACGGTTGAGTAGGTCGTCGATGCTCGTTGTTGAACTCACACAGGCCTCGAACGCGCTGAAGAGAAGGCAGCCAAAGTCCGCTGTTTACGTACGCAAAGGCTCCGCGTAGTGTAGTAATGCACTTCCGGGAGAGTCAAGCAAATGCCCATGAACGGTCTGCTCCGCGCGTTGCCATCCGTGCACGAACTTCTCGACGAACCGGAGATCCTCGAGCTCGCCTCGCTTACGAGTCGCGACTACGCGCGTGAACGTCTGCGATCCGCGATCGACGAACTGCGTTCGGAAATCCTCGACAACGCGCTCGATGTAGAACCGGAAAGCCTCGCCCGCGAGGCGCTCGCGCGCGCGACGTCCGGCGGCGGTAGAGCCCGGCCGTCGCTCAGGCGCGTAATCAATGCGACCGGCGTCGTTCTGCACACGAATCTCGGCCGGGCGCCGCTTTCGGACCGTTCGATAGAAGCCATCGTTTCGGTTGCGCGTGGCGCGTCCAATCTCGAATTCGATATCGAAACCGGCACGCGCGGCCATCGCGACGCTCACTGCGAATCGATGCTCGTCGATCTGCTCGGTTGCGAGGCCGCGGTCGTGGTCAACAACAACGCGGCGGCGGTTCTGCTGGTGTTGAACACGCTCGCCAGGGGCGGAGAGGTCATCGTCTCGCGCGGCGAGCTCGTGGAGATCGGCGGCAGCTTTCGCGTGCCGGAAGTTCTCGAGCGCGCCGGTTGCACCCTTCGCGAAGTCGGAACCACGAATCGCACCTACCTCGCCGACTACGAGCGCGCGATCACTGAGAGCACTAGCTTGCTCCTGCGCGTCCACCCGAGCAATTACCGGATCGTCGGCTTCGCGTCGCGAGTCGCCGCCGGCGCCCTCGCCGAGCTTGGACGGCGGTCGCAGCTTCCGGTCGTCGACGATCTCGGGTCCGGCTGCCTGATCGATCCGGCCGCGCTCGGTGTCGGCGACGAACCGCGAGCTCAGGACGTGCTCGCCGACGGCGTGGACATCGTCACGTTCTCGGGTGACAAGCTTCTCGGCGGCCCGCAGTGTGGCGTCATTGCGGGACGCGCCGAGTACGTAAACCGCATCCGGCGCAATCCACTGATGAGGGCCCTGCGTGTAGACAAGATGGTCTATGCGGGACTCGGGGCAACTCTCGCGGCTTACGTCGAAGGACGCGCCGAACAGGAAGTTCCCTCCATTCGCATGTTGACGGCTTCGGTCGAGTCAGTACGTGCGCGGGCGGTTGCGTTCGCCGCCAGGCTCAACGCGGCCGCGCCTGAGTTCGGCGCCGAAGTCCTGGCCGGACGCAGCGTGCCGGGCGCGGGTTCCGCGCCGGGGCTAGATCTGCCGACTGCCCTCGTCGTGCTCGACCATCCGTCGATGCCGGCAGACGAGCTCGACGCGCGGCTGCGGGCATCGGAACCGCCCATCGTCGGGCGCATTGAGCACGATTCGGTGGTGATCGACCTGCGTACGGTGCGGCCGGACGAAGAAGGCGAACTGCTCGAGGCATTGCTTCGGCTGGCCTGAGCCGAGGATGCGTTTGCGCCGAACGAGCGGGGAGAATGGAGCCCTCGGATTCGCTGCCCGATCGAGCGCGTCCGCGAACGGCAACTTGCCGCCGGCCCGGTGCTATACTCGCTTGCTCACGCCAATCGAGGGAGCTACTAAATGAGCACTGATACATCCACTGCTCCGCCAGTCGACCACGCCATACAGGAACTCGACACGGTGACGATCCGGTTTGCCGGTGACTCCGGCGACGGAATGCAACTCACCGGCACGCAGTTCACCAACACCTCGGCGGTTCTCGGCAACGACATCAGCACGTTGCCGGACTTCCCGGCCGAGATCCGGGCGCCTGCGGGCTCTCTGCCCGGCGTTTCGGGCTTCCAGCTCAACTTCAGCAGTCGCGACGTCCGAACGCCCGGTGACGAACCCGACGTCCTGGTCGCGATGAATCCCGCAGCTCTCAAGGTCAATCTCTCCGACCTCGTGGACGGCGGCATGATCATCGTGAACACAGATGCATTCACTCCGAACAACCTCCGCAAGGCGTCCTACGACACGAATCCGCTGGAGGACGGGTCGCTCGCCGGATATCGCGTGTTCCAGGTGCCTGTGACGTCGCTGACGGGACGCGCGCTCGACGAGCACGGCCTCGGCAAGAAACAGGTCGATCGATCCAAGAACTTCTTCGCCCTCGGGCTCATGTACTGGCTCTTCGACCGTCCACTCGACCAGACGCTCGGATGGATCCACGAGAAGTTCGGAAAAACGCCCGAAGTCGCCCAGGGTAACGAGGCTGCTCTGCGCGCCGGCTACAACTACGGAGACACGGTCGAGCTTTTCCACACGCATTATCGGGTGCGAAAAGCCGAACTCGCGCCCGGCAAGTACCGCAAGATAACGGGCAACGAGGCGACGGCGATCGGATTCGTGGCCGCGGCCGAGCTCGCCGGACGGCCGCTTTTCTACGGCAGCTATCCCATCACGCCGGCCTCCGAAATCCTCCACGAGCTGTCGCGTCACAAGAACTTCGGCGTGAAGTCTTTCCAGGCCGAAGACGAAATCGCCGCTGTCTGCGCCGCCATCGGAGCCTCGTTTACCGGTCACATCGGACTTACTGGCACCAGCGGTCCCGGCGTGGCGCTGAAGTCGGAAGCCATCGGACTTGCGGTTGCAACCGAACTGCCTCTCATCATCGTCAACGTTCAGCGAGGCGGCCCGTCGACTGGTCTGCCTACCAAGACCGAACAGGCCGACCTGCTGCAATCGGTTTTCGGACGCAACGGCGAATGTCCGGTGGCTGTCGTGGCGCCGGCAACTCCCGGCGAATGCTTCACGATGGCGATCGAAGCCGTCCGCATCGCCGTGAACTACATGACGCCGGTTTTCTATCTGTCCGACGGCTACCTCGCCAACGGCGCCGAGCCTTGGAGACTGCCGGAACTGAGCGAGTTGCCGCCGATTTCCGTCACGTTCGCAACCGATGCCGAGAAGTATCGTCCCTTCGGACGCAATCCCGAGACGCTGGCGCGTCCTTGGGCAATTCCAGGCACGCCAGGGCTCGAGCATCGCATTGGCGGCATCGAGAAGCAGGACATCTCGGGGAACGTCTCGTACGATCCCGCAAACCACGAGCACATGGTCCGGCTGCGAGCGGAGAAGATCGAGCGGATCGCAAACGGCCTTCCACCCACTGAAATCTTCGGCGATCCGGCCGGGAAGGTGCTCGTCGTGGGTTGGGGTTCGACGTACGGTTCGATCACTTCGGCAGTCGAGCGGCTTCGCTCACAGGGTAAATCCGTGTCGTCGGTCCATCTTCGCCACCTGTCGCCGCTGCCCGGGGATCTCGGCGAGATTCTCTCGCGGTTCGAGCGCGTGCTCGTGCCTGAGATGAATCTCGGCCAACTCGCACTGCTGATTCGGGCCCGGTATCTGGCCGATGCCGTTCCCTTTTCCAAGGTACAGGGCCGGCCATTCAAGATCTCCGAGATCGTCGGCCGCGTCGACCAGATGCTGGAGGGTCTCCAATGAGCGATCCGAACATTTCCCCATTGCCGGACGAACTGCCGTGCGAAGCGGTCAAGCTTACGAAGAAGGACTTCACATCCGATCAGGAAGTGCGATGGTGTCCCGGCTGCGGCGACTACGCCATCCTCGCCGGCGTGCAACGGGTCCTGCCGGAACTGGGAATTCCCAGGGAGAAGCTGGTCTTCGTATCGGGAATCGGCTGCTCGAGCCGATTCCCGTACTACATGAACACCTACGGCTTTCACTCGATCCACGGACGGGCTCCGGCGATCGCGACCGGCGTGAAGGTTTCGAACCCGGACCTGACCGTGTTCGTGGTCACGGGTGACGGCGACGGGCTTTCGATCGGCGGCAACCATTTCATGCACGCTCTCAGGCGCAATGTCGATCTGAAGATCATCCTCTTCAACAATCGGATCTACGGCCTGACGAAGGGGCAGTACTCGCCAACGTCCGTACTCGGTCAGAAGAACAAGTCCGCACCCATGGGCGTGATCGATTATCCGATCGATCCCGTGACGCTTGCCCTGGCTTCGGAAGCGACTTTCGTGGCGCGGTCTGTCGACAACGACCCCAAGCATCTCGCGCGGATGATCGAGCGGATGGCGAAGCACCGCGGTGCGGCGTTCCTCGAGGTCTACCAGAACTGCAACATCTTCAACGATCAGGCATTCGACGATTTCAAGGACAAGGACGTTCGCGGCGACCGCATGATCGACATCGAGCACGGCAAGCCGCTTGTGTTCGGGAAGGATCGGTCGAAGGGAATACGGTTGAACGGCCTTGCGCCGGAGGTCGTCGAGATCGGCGAAGGCAGTCCCTGGGAAGAGAAGCATCTGCTCGTGCACGACGAAACGCTCCCCGATTCCACCCACGCGACGCTGCTGTCGAGGATGCATTATCCGGATATGCCGGTCGCGATTGGCGTGTTCCGCCGCGTAGAGCGGCCCACATACGAGTCAATGCTTACGGACCAGATTTCGGCCGCGCGCGCGCGTTCGGGACCGGGCGACCTGGCCAGACTCATCGACAGCGGCGACACGTGGGTTGTCGACGCCAACGGAGGATCTCAGGTGAATCTATCGTGAGCCAGTTCGAGACGATCAGCTACGGCCAGGCGTGCGGAATCATCCGGCGCCACGTTAACAAGACGGCTTCAATCGTCACGGCTCCCTTCCCCGGCATGAGCATGCAGGTGATGGGTCAGATCCACGTTCAGGAAGATGGCGAACACTTCGCGTTCGCTGTCGACGGCGGGCAGGGCATCAGCATGTCGGTCGTTCCGTTCGCGGAGTTCACGTACCAGATCCCCGGCGGCTCCGAAACTCCCGACGCTCTCGTCTGTGCGATGGACGGCCAGGAGCCCGGGCAGGAGATGCTCGTCTGGATGCTGCGGTTCTGAGGATGGAGAGTGGACAGGATTTACAGGATTGACAGGATTGACAGGATTGACAGGATTGGCTGAAGGTCATGAAGAAAGGCGGCCCGACAACTCGGACCGCCCTTCCTCATGAAAGACAGAATCCTGTAAATCCTGAAAATCCTGTAAATCCTGTCTACTCTCCCTCTCCCTATCCCTCTCCCTACTGAAACGTCACCGTCAGATCCTTCCCAAAGGTGAAAACCGGGCGGCGGCGTTGCTTGAGCACCTTCGTGCCAGTCTGGGAGAGCGCGGTCACGAGCAGGGGCATGGCGATCGTCGCATCCACGTTGACCGTGACCCGGTCAGCATCGCGCGGCGACTTGCCCCACGACGCGGCCTCTTCCACCGACGCCCCCGACATCCCGCCGAACTGCGGGCCCGCCGTCACGACCTGGATCAGATACTTGTGACCGCGGATGTTCGACTTGATGACCGCTGCCGTCTGCGAAGCCTGAGCGACGAAGTTTTTCGGCGAGCCGCCACCGAAGAACACCGCCCCGGTATTGGCCGATTTCGCCACGATCTGGCCCATCTCGACGACGTCGGCAATCACGTCGAACTGGAACGGGTTCTTTCTGTCGATCCGGCTGGCGGCGACGCCCACGCCGATTGGCGAATCGGTGATTGCCGGGCAGAAGATCGGAATCTTGGCCTTGAAGGCAGATGTAAGGATGCCGTCCTCGGTCGCGATCTCGGAGAGCTCCCGGCCAAGCAGGTGAAGGAACTCGCGCGACGAGTAGGGACGCGCGTGGTCGAGCGTGTTCGAGAAGTTGCCGACCCATTCCTCGGCCTCGCGGAACTCGACGTCCGAAGCGAACGTGTCGTAGATCCGGACGACGCCAGAGTCTCGCAGGTCCTTGTCGTCCGGCCGCGGCGAGCCCTGATAGTGATACCGCCCCAGTGTCTCGTGCAGGTCGTGAAACAGGTTGGCGCCTGTCGCGACGAGAACGTCGACATAGTGGTTCTTGATCAGGTAGGCGATGAGCCGGCGCATGCCCGCCGACACCAGCGCGCCCGAGACACCCATGAACACGGTGGCGTTGTCCTGGAGCATGTTCAGCCACACCTGGTGCGACGCAGCCAGGTTTCGCCCCTGGAAGCCCGTCGCCTCCATCTTGGACAGCAGGCCGGCAACCGACCTGTCCCGGTCGATCTGGATGGGGTATGTCGGGGTCTTCAGGTACTTCGTCGCTTTGGATCTTTTCATCATAAGCATGCGTGCCTCAGGTCTCGGGGCCTTTCAAAAAATCAGACGAGATATGTGATTCCCTCAACGTGAGTGTCGTAGAGGTCCTTGATCCGCGAGCCGACCTCTTCGTCCAGATCGGAATTCTTGACGCTGATGTCGACCATCGAGCTGAACCGCTCTCGCACCGCTTCGCGGTCGTAGCGGGCGTACTCGATCATCTTGCCGATCGTGGACCCGGGAATCGTTTTCTTGATGTGGTACGCGCCGCCCTTGTCGACGACGACGTGCGCCTCGTTGGGCTTTCCGAACAGGTTGTGGTTGTTGCCCATGATTTCCTGGTAGGCGCCAACCAGGAAGATGCCGAGGTAGTAAGGACTGCCGTCGAAGGCGTGGATCTCGAGCACCTGCTTCACGTCGTGAAGATCGACGAACTTGTCCATACGGCCGTCCGAGTCGCAGGTGATGTCGACGAGCGTCACGAACTCGCTGGCCGGCTCCTTCAGCCGATGAATCGGCACGACCGGAAAAAGCTGCTCGATCGCCCAGTGGTCCGGAACTGACCGAAAAACGGAAAAATTGCAGAGATATCGGGCCGCGAGGACCGACTTCAGCTCTTCGAACTCTTCCGGGACGTACTTCGCCTGCTGGGCGTACTTGAGCGCCTTCGCGGAGACCTCCCAGAAGAGCGACTCCCCGCGCGCTCGGTCCTCGAGCGAGATGAGCCCGAGGTTGAACATCGTGAAAAGCTCTTCCTTGTGCTCCTGGGCGTCGTGGTAGTACTCGCGGTAGTTCTTGGAGTTGATGCTGCGGTGCAGGTCGTAGAGCTCGCTCACGACGGTCGGGTCGTCGCTCGAGACCTTGAGCATCGGCGCGACCTCTTCGACGTAGGTTTCGATCTCTTCGGTAACCTTGACTACCAGCATCGCGTGGTAGGCCGACATGATGCGGCCCGATTCCGTGATGAGGTTCGGTTCCGGGACGTCTTCGTCGTCGCAGACGCTCTTGATCGTGAAGATCACGTCGTTGGCGAACTCCTCCATCGAGTAATTCGCCGACGATTCGAACGACGTCCTGCTGCCGTCGTAGTCGACCGCCATGCCGCCGCCGACGTTGAGGTATTCGATCTGGATGCCCTTCTGGCGGATCTTCGCGTAGACTCGCGCCGCCTCCTTCATCGCGTTCTTGATGCGCTTGATGTCGGTGATCTGCGAGCCGATGTGGAAGTGGAGCACCTTCAGCGTGTCGAGCATGTCGCGGTCGCCGAGGTATCGCAGCACTTCGAGAGTTTCGCTGGTGGTCAGCCCGAACTTCGAGCTCTCGCCACCCGACTCTTCCCACTTTCCGCTACCCTTCGAGTAAAGTTTCGCCCGGATACCGAACGCGGGGCGCACGCCAAGCCGCTCGGCGACCTCCAGGGCGGTCTTCAACTCGGAGAGCTTCTCGAGAGTGATGATGACGTTCTTGCCGACGAGCCGCCCGATCAGGGCCATCTCCATGAAGGCGGCGTCCTTGAACCCGTTGCAGAGGAGCAACCCGTCGCTCGACTGCGGCATGGAAAGCGCGGCGTAGAGCTCCGCTTTCGACCCGGCTTCGAGGCCGTAATCGTAGCGGCCGCCTTCACGAAGAAATTCCTCGAGCACTTCCCGCATCGGGTTCACCTTCATCGGGAACACGGCGCGGTGGCGGCCTCCGTAATCGAACTCCTTGATGGCGCTCTTGAACGACCGATGGAGGCGTTTGACCTGATTGGTGAGGATCTGGGGGAACCGGATCAAGAGCGGGGCGGACAATCCCCGCCTGGTCAGGTCGTCGACGAGATCCTTGAGGTCGATTCCGTCGTCGGATTCGGACGGTTTGACGACAAGATTCCCCTTACGATTGATGTCGAAGTAGCCTGACCCCCAACTTGCGACCCCGTAGGTCTCGGCCGCCTTCTCTATCGTCGTTCTCAACAGTTGGCTCCCGTTGGGTAGGCTGGACGGTTACGCAGGCACCGTGAGGAATCCGGAGGTCGTAACAAGCGCAGGAATGTAGCAGATCGAGGGGGTGCTGTCAAAAATAATTTTTGGGCAAAAACGGGGAAAAGTTGAGTGAAATAAAGCAATTACGGGGAGGGAGGGTCAGCGGGAGGGGTCCTGGGGGGCTCGATTTGGAGGGTGGAGAGTGGACAGGATTTACAGGATGTGAAGAGGATTCACAGGGTATGAAATGAGGCTTCAGGAGTCCCTTTCAACGGCTCCGGGCTCCCTCTCGTAGCGATGGAGTTTGCGGTAGGGGGTCGAGAGGTCAATGCCGAGGAGGTCGGCGGCGGGTGTTCGAGCCCGACGGCCGAGCCGCCGCGTCACGTGAAGAGCTGGACAGGATTACAGGATTATCAGGATTCAATCCTGTTAATCCTGTAATCCTGTCTACTCTTCCCCCAGGAAGCGGGCGTGTTCGGAGGAACGTGTGCCGCGGGTTCGCCAGGCGAAGCGAGCGTACGGCCGGCCTTCGACGGCGTCGGCGATGATCCGGCCGAGGAGCGGCACGAACTTGAACCCGTGACCACTGTCGCCCGCCGCGACGACGAGTCCCGGACGTTCCGGGTCGTGGTCAATGAGGAAGTTCCCGTCCCACGAGTCGCCGTAGAGGCACAGCCGCGTCGCGACGACCGGCGCACCGGCGAGCGACGGCAGCGACTCGTCGAGGAACGCGCGGAGCCGCGCGACGTCCTCCGCGGTCACCTCGCGTGCGCCGTCCGGATCGATCCAGCGACCCGGGCCGTGGTTCGCGATCTTCACGATACCGTCGTCGTTCGCCGGAAAGCCGTACCAGCCGGTCCGCGCGATGTCGGCGGTCCAACACGGAAAAATCTCGGGACGGAACAGCGCCGGATCGTCCGGACGGAGGTGGAACACCGGCTGACCGATCACGTCGAGCCGGTCCGCGAGGTGCGGCAGCAGCACGGATGTCCACGCGCCGGCGGCGACGACGACCGTGTCGGCCTCGAGGCGCTCGCCGTCCGTAGTGACGATGCCCGCGATGCGGTCGTCGCGCTCGAGGAGTTGGGCGAAGCGGATACCCTCACGGAGCCGCACGCCTTCGTCCCGCGCGAGCGCGACGAGGTGCTCGACGACGCGGCCGCTCGGCGACCAGCCGGCGCGCGGATTGAAGTAGCCGTCGACGTAGCGGTCCGCGGACCAGGCGGGAAAGCAGCGTTCGAGCTTCTCGCCGAGGAGCCGTTCCGTCGCCACGCCGCGCGCCGACACGCGATCGTAGCTGTCGGATTCGAAGCCGCCCGGCCGCATGCGTTCGCTTGAGAGCAGCAGCAGTCCGGTCTCGCGATAGGGCGGCCAGGGCCAGGTCGCGTTCCAGGCGTCCCAGACGTCGAGGGCTTCAGCGGCGAGGTCCGTGTAGAAGAGGTCGGTGCCGTAGTCCATCCGGACGAACTTGCTGATGTCGGTCGAGGCGGCGAGCGGGTGCGGGAGCGGACCGGGGTCGACGAGGGTGACGGCGGCGCCGCGGCGGTTGAGTTCGAGGGCGGCTGCGACGCCGAAAGCGCCGCCGCCGATGACGATGATGGTCGAAGTGGTCACTGCCGTTTGAACCTCGCTTCCATTCTTCCCACGGCGTCTCTGCGAGTCCTCTGCGCCTCTGCGCCTCTGCGAGTATTGCATCCGTGCGCGTCAGATTACTCGCAAAGGCGCAGAGGACTCGCAGAGACGCGGAGATCACTTATCGCCTCGCCCTCCGGAACTTCCGCACCTTGATCAGATTCCCGCACGAATCCGCACACCACCGTCGGCTCCGATTCTTGCTCTCGTCGAGGAACACCCACCGGCAGCCCGGATTCCACCACCCCCTTCACCCGATGGATGTCGTACGTCCGCAGCAGTTCGACGAACGATACCGCGAGCCGACCGATCAGTACCGCGAGCGACAGCGAGCGGGTCGCCTCACTGCCGCCGGCCCACCCGGCAGCCGCCACTCGTCGGCCCCAGCCGGCCGCCACCGCTCGCCGACCCGCCGCAACCCGCCGCTCCTCGCCGATCCGACACCGCGTGCCGAGCGATCAGTACCGCGAGCGACAGCGAGCGGGTCGCCTCACGTTGGCCGGCCCCATCCTTGCATCGTTACCCGAACTCCCGGTCGTACGCCGCGCGAATCGCAGCCATCGCCTCGATGACAGTCCGTTCGAAGTGCGCCACGCTCGCAAACTCCGTCGCCCGGGCGATCTCCTCCAGCAACGGTCTTTCCTCCGGCAACCGCGACGCATTCCGGTCACCGAGCAACCGCATCGCGTGATCGATCCGCCGCAGCAGCGTGTACGCGGTCCCCAGATCCCGCGCCGAAACCTCGTCGAGCGCCCCAATCTCCCCGAGGTGATCGATGAGCGCGGCAGTCCCCCGTTCCGGCGGATAGAACGTCCGCGTCCGCAGCTGGGCATGCCGGGAGACGTAATAGACGTCCATCATCCCGCCCGGTCCCCACTTGATGTTGCGCCCGACGCGGCCGTGCTTCTCCTCGAGCTCGAGCCGGTTTGCGCTGAGCGCCTCCCGGATCCCTTCCCGCCGCCCCGCCGCCTCGAACACCGCATCGACGACGCGATCCCTCGCGCCTTCCCCGAACGACCCGTCGCCTGCGACAGGTCGCACCTTCAGGTACGCCGTCAGCTCCCACGGCGACGCGCGGTGCTCGATGTACTCGAGCATCCGTTGCAGGCTCGACGCGAGCCGGCCGACCGAACCCTCCGGCCGCAGCCGGAAGTCGACGCGGTACACGTAGCCCTCGCGCGTGAGCGACGAGAGCACCTTCACGAGCGTCTGCGCGAACCGCACGTAGAACGTCGACGGATCGAGCGACGGATTCGGGCTCTCGCGATCGCCGTCGAACACGACGATCAGGTCGAGATCGGAGCCGTAGTCCATTCCCGCGTGCCCGAGCCGCCCGAGCCCGAAGAGCGTCATCGGAGGCGCCTCAGCACCCGGGCCAATCAGCTCTTCCAGAGTTACCCGTACGGCCGCCGCGAGCGACGCTTCGGCAAGATCCGTCTGCTCACGATTCACCGCCGCGAGTGAGCACTGTCCGAGCACGTCGTGCGCGCCGACTGCCACGATCTGCCGGTACCAACAGCGCCGCAGCGCGGCCATCCGTCCGGCGAGCGTCACGTCCGACTGCAGCGCGGCAGCCATTGCGTCGTCGAACTCCGCACGCGAACGGGCAATCCCACTGAAGAGAGTGCCGGGGATCTCGGCCGCGAGCACGGGTTGGGCGACGAGGATCTCGCTGAAGAACTCGCCCGAGCCGAGCAGCCGCACGATCTGGTCGAGGCGTTCGACGCCGCCGCCGAGCGCTCTCTCCGCCGCGTCTGGAACCTCGGAGGTCGCGAGCGACGCAAGGAACCGATCCAGGCCCCGAAGCGCGCGGGCCGGGCTTGGCAGCCGCGACGCGATGTCGACGAGGGAAGCGCGGCGCGCGGCACGGTCTTCACCAATGTCGGCGATGTCTGACGGATCGAGCGCCGCGAGCTGCACGGCAGCCGACTCCATCGGCCGCAGCGCCGCGGACGCGTCGGCGCCGAAGCGCAACTCCGCGTCGGGCGAGCGTTCGGGCGCAAGCGCAACGAGCGCGGGTTCGACGACGCGGTCGGCGGTTGCGAAAACCCGGTCCGCGATCGCCCGCACGCGGGCGGTGCGTTCGGCGATCTGCGCCGTGAGGCGCGCGCCGGCGTCGGCGCCGTCGAGCCCGCATCGGCGGCCGAGCACGTCGAGCGCGTCGGCGTCGAGCGGCAGCCGGTGCGTCTGGGCGCCCTGCGCCATCTGGAGCCGGTGCTCGACGGTCCGGAAGAACGTGTAGGCGTCGGAGAGCGTCGACCGGTCCGCGTCGCTCAGGAAGCCCTTGTCGGCGAGCCGCTGCAGGCCGATGAGCACCTGCGGCTGCCGGATCCACGGGTCGGCGCCGCCGTAGGCGAGCTGGAGGGCCTGTGTGACGAACTCGATCTCGCGGATGCCGCCGGGGCCGAGCTTCACGTTGAACCCGCCACCTCGCGCGCGTTCTTTCCTCGCGATTTCGTCGCGGGCTTCGCGGACGCCGCGAATAGCGTCCGGAATCGGCTGCGGTTGGAAGATGTCGTCGCGCAGGTCCACGAGCATGCGCGCAACGAGCGCTTCGTCGCCGGCGGCCGCGCGTGCGCGAATGAGCATCTGCCGTTCCCACGGCCGCGCGGTCTTCCTGTAGTACTCGACGGCGCGGTCGACGGCGATCGCGATCTCTCCGTCGCGGCCGTAGGGACGCAAGCGAAGGTCGACGCGGTAGACGGGCGCGGTCGTCACGTGCGTGCCGACGAGTTTGAAAAGGGCTTCGGCGAGCTTGGCGAAGAAGGCGTGGTTGTCGATCGATTCGACGTTCGTGACGCCGATGGGACGGGTCTTTCCGGAGCCAGCGTACAGGAACATCAGATCGATGTCGGAGGCGTAGTTGAGTTCGCGGCTGCCGAGCTTGCCGAGGGCGACGACGGCGAATTCGGCTTCGACGAGGCGTCCGCGGGCGTCGGTGGTCTGCGGCTGCCCGTACCGGTTCGCGAGTTGCTGGCGCGCGTGGGAAAGCGCGCGCAGCAGGATTGCGTCGGCGAGGTGAGATAGTTCCTCGGTGGTTTCGGACAGGGTCGCGATGCGGAGGCAGTCGCGAAGGTAGATGCGGGCCATTTCCTGACGCTTGAAGGCGGCGAGGACGTCCTGCGGCGGATCGCCGGAGTGGCGCGAGGCGAAGCGGCTGAGCTCTTCGACGAATTGTTCGCGGGTGGCGCCGCGTTCGAGGCCTTTCGCGCGGGTGAGCCAGGCGATGAGCTCGGGTTGGACGAAGAGGACGTCGCCGAGCCAGGGACTGTAGGCGGCGAGCGTGAGGAGGTTCGCGAGGCTCGCGAGCTTCTGGGGTTTCGCGACGCGGGTGAGCGCGGTGAAGTCGGCGGGCCGTTCGGTTTCGAGACGGTGGAGGAGACGGCGCGGGGCTTCGCGATCGGGGAGCCGGTCGAGGAGTCGGGAGATGGTGTCGTTCATGGTGAAGGCGACGGTGGCGCCGGCGCTCGGGTCAGCTCGTCGGGTCGGAGGGTTCGGCGGGTTCGGCGGGTTCTGTGCTGTCGATCGGGTCGGTCTGTCCCGTCGCCTCGCTCGTCCCGCCTTCGCAGAACTCGGACGCGGCAGCGTCCGGCGAGGCGGTCGATCCAGGCGTCGCCGTCACCGGCGCTTCAGCCCTCTCGCCGGTCGGATATGCCGCATCGAGCTCTGCAAGGAGCCGTCCGATGTGCTCTCGCGCCTTCCACGCACCGGTGCGATCGGCGACGGCGACTCCCTCGACGAACGTGCGCCGCGCGTCTCCAACCCGGCCGAGCGCAACGAGCACGGCCCCAAGCTCCTGGAACGCCGCGGTGTACGACGGACTTACGCGTACGACTACGCCGAACGCATCGGCGGCCTTTTCGAGCTCGCCGGCCTTCCGGTACTCGAGCCCAAGCCCATAGTGGATCATCGCGTCGTCGGGCTTCGACACGGCCATTGCTTCAAGCGCCTGCAATCTCGACTGGCTCATCGGCCGGACGCTACCACGCGGACCATCGACCGGCAACGACTGGGCTTGAGGAGTCGGCCTGAAGGAGTCTGCCTCTGTGCTCTCCGTTCCTCTGTGCCCTCTGGCCGGCCACGCCTCCCCCCTTCCCCACCCTCGAATTGACGCCCCACCCCCCAGCGTCTATCATCCGCCCGGTTCGCCATACGCGCCCGTAGCTCAATTGGATAGAGCATCAGACTTCGGATCTGAGGGTTGGGAGTTCGAGCCTCTCCGGGCGCGCTTTCCTATACGGCGACCATGGAAGCCGAAGACGGAGGCCGTTGACCTTGCCTTCCGTGACACCTGTCCCGAGTTTTCTCCCCTGCCGTTGTGCAGGACGTGCGCAGCTTCGTGACAACGTGCTCGCGGCCGGAGGCGCGGTCCCCCATCGGCGTGCCGCCGTATCGCGACGAAGGTCACGACCTTGGGCGCAGGTCCTATGACCACGCGCAGGAACTCGTCTGGCGCGGTCACTAAATACGGTCTAGACTCAGACTGAATTCAGTCCGTCATAGGGGATCTATGCGAGATGTCAATGTAACCGACGGGATAGTCCCGCTCGGCGAGTTCAAGGCCAGGGCTGCACAGATTCTGCGCGACCTTGGTGACAACGACGAGCCGCTCGTCATCACGCAGAATGGCAGGCCTGCGGCCGTTGTGCTCTCACCCGCAGCATTCGAAGGACTTCGCGACAGGCAAAGGCTGCTTGAAGGTGTGGCAAGAGGAATCGCCGACGCCAACGCTGGTCGAGTCGTTGACGACAAACGGGTGAGGGCCTGGCTCGAAAGTTGGGGCACTGACGCGGAACTCGATCCGCCGAGATGAAAATCTCGTGGACCCGGCAAGCCGTCGCTGACCTCCTGGAGGCGCGGCGTTACATCGCGACGGACGACCCGGCTGCAGCTCGCCGGGTAGCCGACCGGCTCGCCGCCGCAGCCGCCCTGCTCGGCCGTAGCCCCGGAATCGGCAGAGAAGGCCGAATCGAAGGCACGCGTGAGCTCGTGGTACAGAAGACGAGATTCCTGCTGATCTACCGCATCGGAGACGAGCAACTGGAGATCATCCACGTCCACCACGCCCGGCGTGACTGGCCTTCTGATTGAGTCGGTCTGTTTCTACCTGCCGCGGCGGACGCGAACCGATAGTGCTCGACGAGGTACGCCACGTTACGGGCAGCCCGATGCGGAGGGCCGGCCCGCCGGCCCGCTAGACGCTCGATCGCCGCGTTCCGGCGTGGGACGTCCGGGATCACGGAGACCGCGTGGCCGATCGAAATGAGCATCTCTTCCCCCGCTGCATCACGCTTCGCAACGATGACGACCTCGACTCGGTCACCGACGTGAAACGGAAGACCCTCGAGAATGAGCTCACCTTCCTTCACGACCGTCGTTTCAATTCGATGGCCGTCCATTTTCAATCTCCAGCACGATTTGCGGGCATCATACGCCGAACGTCGACGTATCAACCGCTCGTTCATCGGTCGAGGCGTGCCGTGGAGGCGCGCGGCTGCGGGGCCCCGAAATCGTCGACGGTGCGACCCACTCGACACGGTAGCAGCAACCAATGGCCGCGTGCTCACGTCGCGAGGCGAAACGCCGGCGCCATTCGTATCTGTTCGCGGTCGGAAATACCTGCCTTCCGAGCCACCTGGCGCCACTGCGCCACGACGGAGCGGAATCGCGCGACGATCTCGTCTCCCTCGGACTTCTTCACGCGAAAATACGGAGCCACCGAACGTACGAGCTCGAGGTCCATGGCATTGTCGTTCTCGCCGATGTTGAGCCGAAGCCCTGTCGATTCTGGTACCGGGTTCATGTCATAGGCCTCCGACAGTTTCCATCCCCTACCCGGCACGAGGATGAACCCGTGATTGCGGAGATGATCGTCGGCGTTCGACACGAGCACGTTGAACACGATGCGCGACCAGAGCTCGCGAAGATCGACGTTCGTCTCCACGCCGTGCGCAATGAGAACCTCGGCGATCTCGAGATAGCTCGCCCCCGTCGACGCGTCTTCACCGTCCCGGTGATCGGTCAGCGTCATCGCGGAGGCAAAGTGCAAACGTCGACCGGCGGCGGTGCGGTCGAATCTCCTGACGAGGTACGTGTGATGTTTGCTTGCAAACCGCCGGGCCATCGCCGGCGGCACGCGCAGTCCACACGACCTCGCCAGTGTCTGGACGACGAGCTCCCACGCGCCAATGTCGGTGTCGTCGTTGACGCTCGGGAACTTGGCGATCCAGAGATGGCCGTCGGGGTCGACCACGCTGGCCTTTGGCCGCGCTCCACCGAGAGACGCCCCCGGGGCCAGTAGCATCGTGAGCCACGCATCGGCATCGGGAGCGGAATTGTCCTCGTCGAGTTCGAGCCTTCGAACTGCTTCCTCGAGGCTTCGGAGCTGGACGAATGGCGGCGCGGGCATATCGGCACGGTTGTCGAGGAAGTCCCCGGCGTCGTCGATGCGAAATCGAAGGGCACCCAAACGGACACGGTCGTGAACGCCGAGCAGGAAGTCGGACGCGTGAAGTCTTGTCGTCGGATCGATTCGGCCCGCGCGCTGATCGCGCTCCAGACGGCGCTTCATCAGAAGGCGCCCCCAGCGGTCGGGACTCGAATCATCGAACATTCCAAACGTCTCCCGGCCGGCCGGCGGGTACTGGCGGCCCGGGTAGAAACCGAGCCTTGGGTCGATCGGCACGCTCGCGATTGCGGCGGTATCGCAGACGTCGTCGTCGTACGCGAACTCGAACACCTCGCGGCCGGCGTTTCGTCTTGCGACGAGCATTCCAAGACGAACCGGCTCGTCGAGCCCGTCCCAGTCAGCGTAGACGGCAATCTCGCGGCTCAAGGTCTACCGCCGCTTCTTCGCCGTCGGCGGAATCTGGTCGATTGCGCTCGCAAGGGCGTCGGATGTCAGGAATCCACCGCTTTCGGCCCAGTCGCCCGTGCCCGTTGCCGTGTCTTCGGAACTTGCGCCGCTGTCTGGATCGCCGGGCGCTCTTATCGTTCCGGCGGTTTGTACGGCTTTAGCGATTCGACGGTGCTTCGTCTGGGCACGGATCGCTTCTTTCCGCGGCTTTGCCGATGAAGTCGTGAGCAGTCGAGCGTCCTGAAGCGACCGGCCAATTGAGTCGTCACGTGCGACAAGATCGAGGTCTTCATCCATTCCTAGCACCTGAAGGACGGCGAGATACGCACCGATCGTTACACCCTGCCCGCCACGTTCGAGACTGCGAAGCGTCATCGGAGACATGCCAGCCCGATCGGCAACGTGCTTAACCGCGATGCGACGACGAAGTCTCGCGATCCTCAACCGCTCGCCGAACCGGCGGAGCCGTGCAGCCGTCGACGGCAGCAAAATTGACGTTCGCTTACCCATAACGCTAATAATTTAGCATGTTCATGCTTGACACGCTAGAATATTGGCTATCTGGGATTATCCGTACGATAAGGCCGGCGGATTGACAGGCGCGACCGGCGGTGCCGAGTCGATCCCGTCACCGATTTGCGAGAAGGTCCCCGGACGCGCGACTCAGACTGGCCGCGCCAGTCAGGAATGGCTTCGCGCCGCGCAGATCCCGGATCTGATCCACCGGCCTCTTGCGGCCAGGGCACGGGACGCGTAACAGGGGCCGAGGCATATGGTTTCCTCCGGACAGCGTGCCAGTGGACTAATGCCTTCCCCACGCTGTGCCGATCCTGCTAGTGTCAATGCAATCATCAGGGTACCTCCAGAAGAGCGAGGTATCTTCAGCACGACGATGCAGGTCACTTTCGAGGGGGGAACGCGGGTCCGTCGACGGGCCCGATCCGGTACCGCCAATGGACGTCTTTCGACTCCGGCAAAGCCTGGTCGACGAATACAAGGCCTACATCGACAGCTTCATCCGTATCCGGGATGAACAGATCTCCTCGTTCGTCACCGACTCCCTCGAGCGCGGAGTCCTCTGGCCCGAACCACTCATCCAGCTCAACCCCTCGTTTGAGCGCGGCGACTCCGTCGACGAGCTCGTCGCTTCCGGTGTCCTCCATCCTGCGTGCTCGGACATCTTCCGCGCCGGCAAGTCCACCGACGACATCGGTCGCGAGCTGTTGCTCTACCGCCACCAGTCCGAGGCCATCCGCACCGCCCGCGACGGCCACAACTACGTGCTTACGACCGGCACCGGCTCGGGCAAGTCGCTCTCCTACATCGTGCCGATCGTCGACCACGTGCTGCGGCGGGGCTCGGGTCAGGGCGTCCAGGCCATCATCGTCTATCCGATGAACGCACTGGCGAACAGCCAGGTCGGCGAACTCGAGAAGTTCCTCACGTTCGGCCTCCCTGGCGGCAAGTCGCCAGTGACTTTCGAACGCTATACCGGCCAGGAGCGTGGCGAAACACGAGCGCGAATCCTGGCGAAGCCTCCGGACATCCTGCTGACGAACTACGTCATGCTCGAGCTCATCCTCACGCGTCCCGAGGAGCGCTCGAGCCTGGTCCAGGCTGCCCAGGGCCTGCAGTTCTTCGTGCTGGACGAGCTCCACACCTATCGCGGACGGCAGGGCTCGGACGTCGCACTGCTCGTTCGCCGCGTCCGCCAGGCGCTCGCTGCGCCGAACATGCAGTGTGTCGGCACGTCCGCGACACTCGCGGGCGCCGGCACGCACGCCGAACAACAGGTCGACGTCGCGCGCGTCGCGTCACAACTCTTCGGCACGACGATCGCGCCGGAGCACGTAATCGGCGAAACGTTGCGCCGTGCGACCCCCGATGTCGACGAACAGTCTCCTTCGTTCGTCGAGCAACTCACGGCGCACGTTTCCAACGCCCAGTTCGTCCCGCCGACCTCGTTCGCCGAGTTCGCTTCCGACCCGCTTTCTGCATGGATCGAGCGAACCTTCGGCGTCGAGCGCGAGCCCGGAAGCGGCCGGCTCCGACGCGCCGTACCGCGCCGTATCGGAGGCCACGACGGCGCAGCCGCCGATCTCGCGGCCGCTACGGGCGTCAGCCGCGGCCGTGCAATCAACGCCATCCGCGAGTGGCTGCTGGCTGGGTATGCGTGCGAACGGGACCCCGAATCCGGACGGCCGCTGTTCGCCTTCCGGCTCCACCAGTTCATCAATCGCGGCGACACCGTATTCGCCACGCTCGAGCACGCTCCGGAACGCCACCTCACCCTCGAAGCCCAGCTCACCGCGCCCGGCGACGGCGAACGTCGACTGTTGCCGCTCGCCTTCTGCCGCGAATGCGGAGAGGCCTACTTCGTCGTCCGCGCCTTCAAGAACGAATCCGGCGAACACACCGCCTACTTCCCGCGCGACCTCGGCGACCGTTCGAAGGATGACGAGAGCGAACCTGGCTATCTCCACCTGTCCGTCACGGACCCGTGGCCGATCGACCATGACGCCGCGCTCGACCGATTGCCCGATACCTGGCTCGAGGACTTCAAGGGCGGGCGGCGCGTGAAAAGCAGCCAACGGCCGAACCTCCCGCGTCCGGTCCGCGTCGCCGCGACCGGTCTCGTCGACGACGACGCTGCGATCTCGCACTTCGTCCGCGCCCCGTTTCGCTTCTGCCTCCACTGTGGCGTCACCTACGCGGCGAACCAGTCGTCGGACTTCGGCAAGCTCAGCGCCGTCGGCGCCGGAGGCCGCAGCACGGCGACCACGATTCTGAGCATCTCGGCAATCCGGCACCTGCGCCAAAGCACCGACCTCCCCGAACGCGCCCGCAAGCTCCTCAGCTTCACCGACAATCGGCAGGACGCTTCGCTGCAGGCCGGGCACCTGAACGACTTCGTCGAGATCGGCATCCTGCGCGGAGCGCTCTACGCCGCGGCCCTCGCCGCCGGTCCCGACGGGCTCGCGTACGACGTCCTTGCCGAGCGCATCTTCGACACACTCAGGCTCCCGACGGAGGAGTTCGCGCTCAAGCCGGATATCAAGTACCAGGCGCTTGCCGAGACCGAGCAGGCGCTTCGAAAGGTCATCGCGTACAGGCTCTATCGCGACCTTCGTCGCGGGTGGCGCGTGACGTCGCCGAATCTCGAACAGGCTGGGCTTCTCGCGATCCGCTACCTGTCGCTCGACGATGTCGCGGCGGACCACGAGATCTGGTGTGCGAAGCACGCCGCGCTGGCGTCCGCTTCCGCCGCAACACGCGCCGCGATCGCGAAAGTGCTGCTCGACTGGATGCGGCGCGAACTCGCCATCCGGGTCGACGCGCTCGATCCTCAGCGGCAGGAAGCACTTGTTCAGCAGAGCGACCAGCGCCTGAAGGCGCCGTGGGCACTCGATAACGACGAAGCCCTCGAGTACGCCACGACCGTTTTTCCGCGGAGCAGCTCGGAAGACGACGCTTCCAAATCCAATCGTTACCTCTCGCCGCTCGGCGGGTTTGGCCGATTCCTCCGACACTCGAACACGTTCGGCGAAAACGCAGGGCCAATCTCCGTCTCCGATACGAAAGAGATCATTTGCGGACTGCTCGAAGGTCTCGAAAGGGCGGGCCTCGTCGCTCGCGTTCTTGGCGACAGCAACTCGCCGACCGAGTCGTGCGGTTTCCAGATCCCCGCGTCCGCCATTCGCTGGTGCGCGGCCGACGGCACCTCGGCGCTGCACGATCCCATCCGCGTCCCGCGCGAGGCCGATTCCGGCAGCCGAACGAACAGCTTCTTCGTCGACTTCTACAGGAACGTGGCCATGCACCTCATCGGCGTCGAAGCGCGCGAGCATACCGCCCAGGTGCCGAACGAAATGCGGCAGGAGCGTGAGGACCGTTTCCGCAGCGGCAAGCTGCCGATCCTGTACTGCTCGCCGACGATGGAGCTCGGCGTCGACATCGCCCAGCTCAATGTCGTCAACCTCCGCAACGTTCCGCCGACGCCGGCCAACTACGCCCAGCGCAGCGGCCGCGCCGGCCGGAGCGGTCAGCCGGCGATGGTCGTCGCGTACTGCACGACCGGCTCACCACACGACCAGTACTTCTTCAAACGGCCCGAGCAGATGGTCGCGGGCGCGGTCGCCGCGCCGCGGCTCGACCTCGCGAACGAAGACCTCGTCCGCGCCCACATCCACGCCGTCTGGCTCGCCGAGGCCGGACTCTCGCTGGGATCGTCCCTTCGAGACATCCTCGACGTGGATGGAGAGTCGCCGACGCTCGAGATCCTGCCCGGCATCGCTACGGCGATTTCCGACAGGGCGTCGCATGCTCGGGCGCTCTCGCACGCCCGCGACGTCCTCAGGTCGATCGAGAACGAGCTCGCCGCGTCCGACTGGTACACGGAGGACTGGCTCGAACGTGTCTTCGCCGACATCAACGCCGAGTTCAACGGAGCGTGCGAGCGCTGGCGCGACCTCTTCCGCGGCGCCCTGGGCCAGATCGCCGCGCAGAATCGGGTCATCGTCAATGCGGCGAGCAGCGCCGCGGACCGCGCCCAGGCAAAGCGCCTCCGCCGCGAAGCCGAAGCACAGCTCGAGCTGCTTTCGAGCACCGACAGCCTGTCGGTCTCGGACTTCTACAGCTACCGATACTTCGCAAGCGAAGGCTTCCTGCCGGGCTACAGCTTCCCCCGCCTGCCGCTGTCCGCGTTCATTCCGGCCCGGCAATCACGCGGCAAGGACGAGTTCGTTTCCCGGCCGCGATTCCTGGCGATCTCCGAGTTCGGCCCACGCGCGATCATCTACCACGAGGGCTCGCGCTACATGATCCACAAGGTCGTCCTGCCGGTCGGCGAGGAAGACGTGCTGACGCGAAGCGCCAAGATCTGTGCCAGCTGCGGCTACCTGCACCCGATGAAGGGAGAGCCTGGTCTGGACCTTTGCCAGGCGTGCAAGCAGCCACTGCCCACGGAGATGGACAACCTCCTCCCGCTACGCAACGTCGCGACGAAGCGCAAGGACCGGATCAGCTCGGACGAAGAGGAACGATTGCGCCTCGGCTACGAGATCGTCACCGGCGTGCGCTACGCCGAGGTCCACGGCGAGCCGCTGTGCCGGCGCGCCACGGTGCGCAGCGACGGACGCGACATCGCCGGACTCGAGTACGGCCACGCCGCGACGCTCTGGCGAATCAACCTCGGCTGGAAGCGCCGCGCCAACAAGCAGATCTTCGGCTTCGTGCTCGACACCGACCGGGGGTACTGGGCCCGCGACGAACACGTCGAAGAGGATGCCGGCAAGGACGACCCGATGTCGCCGCGACGAAAGCGTGTCGTCCCGTACGTCGAGGATCGCCGGAACAGCCTGATCTTCGAGATGGGCGAGACCCTGGACAAAGGCGTCGCCTTCTCGCTGATGGCCGCACTCAAGAACGCGGTCCAGGTCGAATACCAACTCGAAGACTCCGAGATCGCCGCCGAAGCGCTGCCGTCCGCGGGTTCGCCCCGGTACCTGCTCTTCTACGAAGCGGCGGAGGGAGGCGCCGGCGTCCTGCGACAGCTCATCGGCGATCCCGGCGCGTTCGCCCGCATCGCACGCCGCGCGCTCGACATCTGCCATTTCGATCCGGAGACCGGCGAGGACCTCCGTCGCGCCCCGAACGCCGCCGAAGACTGCAGCGCCGCCTGCTACAACTGCCTGATGAGCTACTTCAATCAGCCGGCGCACGCGATTCTCAACCGCCACCGGATCCGTCCGATCCTGCTGGATCTCGCGAATGCGTCGGTCGCCGCAGAACCAGCGGGTCCCGCCGCCGCGTCCTCCCCGATCCGGAAAGCCGGGCTCGACGACTTGTCGCTTGCCGACATCGTCGTGAGCTGGTTGAAAATGGCGGAAGAGCTCGGACTCCGGATCCCGGCGACCGGCCAGATCATCCTCGACGGATTGTCTGCCACGCCCGACTTCGTCGACCACCGCACCCAGGCGGCAATCTACGTCGACGGCGCGGCTGGCGAACGCTCCGGTCGCGACGCAGACGCGGCGATCGCCCTCGAAGACGCGGGATGGACCGTTGTCCGTTTCGGCAACGAGTCCGAATGGCGAGCGACCTTCGAACGGCTTCCAAGCATTTTCGGTGAGCTCTCGGCTTCGTCTCGGAAGTCGGCGCCGGGTTCCCCCGTCGAAGGCCTTTCTCCGGATCTCGATCTCTTTCCGTCATCCTGGCGACCGATTGTAGCCGCGCTTGCCCGTGCCGATGGGGTGACTGTCGTTCCAGGTGAGGACGTCTCGGGGCCGAGGGGCGTCGTCGGCAGTTACGTCTTGCAACTGTTGGGGCCCGGCGATGTCTTTCTCTGGGTCGTGGACGCCTCGGACGAGCACGCCGGTGCCGTCGTCGAGACGATTCGGGGCTGGAACCGCCCGGTGTTCGCCGTCTCGCCAGGCGCCGTCGACGAGGCCGTTCGTGCAATCCTCCGGGCGCTTGCGGAGACACGGTGATGGCCGTCGTCATCGATCAGACCGTCTTCGGACAGATGCAGCGTTTCGACGCGCCGGATGCGAAGCGCGTCGTGACTTTTCTCGCGAAGCTGCAGTCCGACCCGACGCATCCCAGCCTCAGCCTCGAGCGGGTGACGAAGGCAAAGAGCGACGACATCTGGTCGGCCCGCATCACTCAGTCCGTTCGCGCGATCCTTCACCGCCACGCCGACGTCGACACGGTCGTGTACGTCGGACCGCACGACGAAGCGTACGAGTGGACCTACACGCGCCGCATCGAGCGCAACGCGACGACCGGCGCTTTCCAGATCGTCGAGTCCGAAGTCGTCGTCGAACAGATCGTCGAACGCCGAATCGTCGAGGCGGCGGCTGGCCTCTTCGACACTCATGCCGACGACTATCTGCTCAGTCTTGGAGTTCCCGGCGCGTGGCTGCCATCCATCCGCAAGATCGACTCCGAGGACCTTCTTCTCCAGGTTGCCGAACGGCTTCCGGAAGACGTCGCGGACCGGTTGCTGCGACTGGCGGACGGTGAACTGGTTACCCCGCCGCTCCCGATTCCACTCGACCGGCCGTTCACGGACAGTCCCGACGCCGGCGGCCGCTTCCATACGTTGGACGGCGTCGTCGATCTCGATCGCCTCCTCGCCGCACCGCTCTCGACCTGGATCGCCTTCATCCACCCCACCCAGCGCAAGCTCGCCACGGGCTCTTTCAGCGGCCCGATCAAAGTCACCGGATCGGCGGGAACCGGCAAGACCGTCGTCGCGCTGCACCGCGCACGCCACCTCGCAGCGCAGGGAAAGCGCGTCCTGCTGACGACCTACGTGACGACGCTGACCGAGAACCTCGACCGCGGGCTCAAGCTCCTCTGCTCGCCGGACGAGCTCACCCGGGTGACAGTCTCGAACGTCCACCAGATCGCCAAAGACATCGCGCGCCGGAAGAGGCCGAGACTCCAGCCGCTCACCGACCAGGAGACCGAGAAGCTCATCGACAAGTATGTGAAGCTTGCGGGTATCCCGTTCGATACCGAGTTCGTGAAAGCCGAATGGGACTTTGTCATCCGCCCGCACGGTATCCGGACGTGGGACGAGTACCTCACGGTCAGTCGTGCCGGCCGGGGTTCGGCGCTTTCCGCACAGCAGCGCAAACAGGTCTGGAGCGCCGTCGATCGCGTGCTGCAGTCGATGGACGAGACGAGTCACTTCGACTACCCCGGTATCTGCATCCTCGCCCGCGACGCCGTGACGGCAGGCTCGGAGCGCGTGTTCGACGCGGTCGTCGTCGACGAGATCCAGGATCTAGGCGCCCAGGAGCTCCGTTTCCTCGCGGCCCTGGCCGGCGATGGACCGGATTCGATGCTGCTCGTCGGCGACGGCGGTCAGCGGATCTACGCACGCCGGTTCAGCCTCAAGTCGCTCGGGATACCGGTCGCCGGCCGCTCCCACGTGCTGCGCATCAACTACCGCACCACGGCCCAGATCCGCCGCTTCGCCGATCGCGTCGCCGGCGCGTCTTCCGACGACCTCGACGGTGGCGACGAGTCGCGGCGCGGCACGCGCAGCATCCTCGCAGGACCCGATCCGGTCCTTCGGCCGTGCAGGAACGATACCGAACAGCTCGAGTTCATCTGCGGCGAGATCCGCAAGGCCCGTGGCGAAGGTATCCACGCCGGCGAGATCGCGATCTTCGCTCCGCGGACTGCCCGGGTCGAGGCCATCGCCGCCGGTCTTTCGGCCGCCGGCATCGACGCGTGCCTGCTCAAGGACACGCCCGCCGGAGCGGCGGCTGTCAGCGTCGGGACGATGCACCGCGCGAAGGGCCTCGAGTTCAAGGTCGTCTTCGTTGCCGATGCCTCGGACTCGTTCCTGCCACCGGCCCGCGTGCTGCGAATCAAGGACGTCGCGTTGCGCGAAGACGCACTCGGGCGTGAGCGCAACCTCCTCTACGTCAGCATCACGCGCGCTCGAGACCGCGCATTCATCTCGTGGGCGGGCGAGCCCAGCCCCTTCCTTACCGAAGCCATCGACGCCGCGACGCGTCCGGAAAGGAAACCCTCCCAATGACCTTCGCCGTCGGATCGCTCGTCCGCGCCCGCGGGCGCGAGTGGGTCGTACTGCCCGAGTCCGGCGACGACGTGCTCGTCGTCCGACCGCTCGGCGGCACCGAAGACGAAGTCGCCGGGCTCTACCTGCCCGTCGAACCGGTCGCACCGGCCACGTTCGACCTGCCCGACCCGGCGCGGCTCGGCGACTTCCTGTCGTCGCGGATGCTGCGCGACGCGGTGCGTCTCGGCTTCCGCTCGTCGGCCGGTCCGTTCCGGTCGTTTGCGCGGCTCGGCGTCGACCCGCGTCCGTACCAGCTCGTCCCGCTCATGCTCGCGCTCAAGCTCGACCCCGTGCGCCTGCTCATCGCCGACGACGTCGGCATCGGCAAGACCATCGAAGCGTCGCTCATCGCGCGCGAACTCGTCGACCGCGGCGAGATCGACCGGCTCGCCGTGCTCTGTCCGCCGCACCTCGCCGAACAGTGGCAGGCCGAGCTGTCCTCGAAGTTCCACATCGAAGCCGAGCTCGTGCTGCCCGGCACCGCCACCCGGCTCGAACGCCAGTGCCGACAGAACGAGTCCGTATTCGACCGCTTCCCGTTCGTCATCGTCTCGACCGACTTCATCAAGTCGGACCGCCGTCGCGACGACTTCGTCCGCGCGTGTCCCGAGTTCGTCATCGTTGACGAAGCCCACGCCTGCGTCTCGGGTGGCGCTGCGAGTGGCGGTCGCCACCAGCGCCACGCGCTGCTCCGCAAGCTCGCCGAACGCGAAGACCGCCACGTCGTGCTCGTCACCGCGACGCCGCACAGCGGCAACGAAGACGCCTTCCGCGCGCTCCTCACTCTGCTCGATCCCACCTTCGCCGATCTGCCCGACGACCTGACCGGCGCGCGCAACGCGCCGCACCGGCGGCGGCTTGCGGCGCACCTCGTCCAGCGCCGACGAGGCGACATCACGAAGTTCCTCGACGATGAAACGCCGTTCCCAAAACGCCAGGAGCTCGAGGAAAGCTACACGCTCACGCCCGAATACCGCCGGCTCTTCGACAAGGTGCTCGCCTACGCACGCGAGACGGTCCGCAACGCGGAGGGCGGCGCACACCGGCAGCGGATCCGATGGTGGTCGGCCATCGCGCTCCTGCGCTCGATGGCGTCGAGCCCCGCCGCCGCCGCCGTGACGCTCGGCAACCGCGCCGCATCCGCAGAGACCGACACCGTCGAGGAAGCCGACGAGGTCGGACGCCGCGCCGTCCTCGACCTCGGCGACGACGATGCGACCGACGTCGTCGACGTCGCCCCTGGCAGCGAGAACGCCGTGTCCGACGCCGAATCGAAGAACGAGAGACGCCGTCTTCGCGAATTCGCGCGCGAAGCCGACGCGCTCGCCGGAAAGAAGGACGCGAAGCTCCAGCGCGCTATCGCGCTCGTCAAGCAGATGGTCGACGACGGCTTCAACCCTATCGTCTTCTGCCGCTTCATTCCCACGGCCGAGTACGTCGCCGCCGAGCTCGCCGCGGCGCTCAAGGGCGTCACGGTCGACGCCGTCACCGGAAACCTGCCCCACGACGAGCGCGAGACCCGCGTGGCGACCCTTGGCACGGCCCCGAAGCGCGTCCTCGTCGCGACCGACTGCCTGAGCGAGGGCATCAACCTGCAGGATCACTTCGACGCCGTCGTGCACTACGACCTGTCGTGGAACCCGACGCGCCACGAACAGCGCGAGGGCCGCGTCGACCGGTACGGCCAAGCGTCACCGAAGATCCGCGTGCTCAGCTACTACGGCAAGGACAACCGCATCGACGGTATCGTCCTCGACGTGCTGCTGCGCAAGCACAAGGTCATCCGAAGCTCGCTCGGCATCGCCGTTCCCGTGCCGGGCAACTCGAACGACGTCGTCGAAGCCATCCTCGACGGGCTGCTCACGCGCGGAGACACGGGCGCGGCCGAGCAGCTCGCGCTTGGCGACTTCCTCGAACCGGCCCAGCGCAGCCTGCACGCGGAGTGGGACGCCGCGGCGGATCGCGAGAAGACTTCGCGGACGATGTTCGCGCAGGAATCGCTGAAGCCCGAGGAAGTCCGCGCCGAGCTCGAAGCCGTCCGCGCCGCGATCGGCTCGCGCGTCGACGTCGAACGCTTCGTCCGCACCGCGCTTCCGGCGCACGGCGCCGTCGTTTCCGCCGGCCTGCCGGCGAAGGTCGACGTTACGACGATCGATGCGCGCCACCGCGGGCTTCGCGACGCGATCGATCGCGCGTCGGGCGGCCTCGACCGGTTCTCGGCCGCGTTCGAGCTTCCGGTCCGCGACGGCGTACTCCACCTGAGCCGCACACATCCGGTCGTCGAAGCGCTCGCCGCCCACGTGATGGATGCCGCGCTCGACCCGATCGCCGACGCCGTCGCGCGCCGGTGCGGCGTCATCCGAACCTCGGGCGTCGCGAAACGCACGACCGCCCTGCTCGTCCGGTTCCGCTTCCACATCGTCGAACAGACGGGCGAGACCGAGCGGCCGCTCCTGGCCGAAGACAGTCGGCTGATGGCGTTCCGCGGCGCACCGGTCGCCGCCGAGTGGCTCGAGAACGCCGCCGCCGAAGATCTGCTTGCACTCGAACCGACGGCGAACATTGCCGCCGACCAGGCTCGTGAGGCGCTGCGGCGCGTCCTCGACGGGTTCGACGCGTTGCGGCCCGCGCTGGACGCCGCCGCTCGGTCGCTAGGCGACGAACTGCTCGAGGCGCACCGGCGGGTCCGCACGGCGTCGAAGCGCACCGGCGTGCGCTACCGGGTCGAGCCGCAATTGCCGCCCGACGTGCTCGGCGTCTACCTCTTCCTGCCGGCGGGAGGCGCCTGATCTTGCGAGCGCGACGCCAGCAGCACTTCGCGACCATCGTGACCGAAGGCGCGATCCTGCCCGCGGACCTGCTCGCTCGCGTTGCGGCGGGCGACGGCAAGTCGATCGGCGGACTGACGCCCGACGCCTACCACCTGCCGGGACGCGAGCGGATCGCCGAGGCGACGAACCGTTCGTGGAACCGCATGGTCGGCGCGTGGGCGAGCTTTTCGACATTGCGCGAAGCGCTTCCGGCTACCGACGCCGGCACGACGCTGACCCGTGACAAGTGGCTGCTGCCGCTTTTCCAGGAGCTCGGCTACGGCCGTCTGCGCACGACACACGCCGTCGAGATCGAAGGCCGTTCCTACCCGATCTCGCACGGCTGGCAGAAGACGCCGATCCACCTCGTCAGCTTCCGCGTCGACATCGACCGGCGCGTGCCGGGTGCGAAGGGCGCGTCGACTGCGAGCCCGCACGCGCTCGTGCAGGAACTGCTCAACTGTTCTCCAGACTCCCTGTGGGCGTTCGTCTCGAACGGCCTGCGGCTGCGGGTGTTGCGCGACAACGTCAGCCTGACGCGGCAGGCGTTCGTCGAGTTCGACCTCGAGGCGATGATGGACGGCGATGTCTACTCGGACTTCGCCGTGCTGTGGATGTTGTGCCACCAGTCGCGCGTCGAGGTGCCGGAAGGGTCGGACCGGCCCGAGGCGTGCTGGCTCGAGCGCTGGTCGCAGGCGGCCGAGCAGCAAGGCACGCGCGTTCGCGAGCAGTTGCGCTCGGGAGTCGAAACGGCGATCGCGACGCTTGGCACCGGGTTCCTGTGCCATCCGGCGAACGAGGAGCTGCGCGCGCAGCTCTCGACTGGCGAGCTGTCGCGTGACGACTACTACCGGCAGCTCCTGCGGGTCGTCTACCGGCTGCTCTTCCTGTTCGTGGCGGAAGATCGGGGGCTGCTGCTCACACCCGGCGCGACGGACGACGTCGCGGCGGCGCGGGAACGCTACGACCGCTTCTATTCGACGGCGCGGATGCGGCGGATGGCGGAGTCGATCCGTGGCACGCGACACGGCGACGTCTGGCGGGCGTTCGCGACGGTCGTGGCGCAGCTCGGGTCCGACGAAGGGTGCTCGGGATTGGCGCTGCCGGCGCTCGGCAGCTTCCTGTTCTCGGCGGCGGCGACCGGCGGGCTCGACGCGTGCGAGCTCGAGAACTCGGACATGCTCGACGCGGTGCGGGCGCTCGCGTTCACGGAGGAGAACCGGGTGCGGCGCGCGGTCGACTACCGGAACCTGCAGTCGGAGGAGCTGGGCAGCGTCTACGAATCGCTGCTCGAGCTGCACCCGGAGCTGAACGTCGCGGAGCGGACGTTCGCGCTCGACGTCGCGGCGGGCAACGAACGGAAGACGACCGGCAGCTACTACACGCCCGACAGTCTCGTGCAGTGCCTGCTCGACTCGGCGCTCGAGCCGGTGCTCGACCGCGCGGCGTCCGCAAAGAACCCAGAGGCGGCGATACTGGCCTTGAAGGTCTGCGATCCGGCGGTGGGGAGCGGCCATTTCCTCGTCGCGGCGGCGCACCGGATGGCGAAGCGGCTGGCGGCGGTACGGACGGGCGACGCGGAACCTGCGCCCGACGCGGTGCGCGCGGCGCTTCGCGACGTGATCTCGCGGTGCATGTTCGGGGTGGACATGAACCCGATGGCGGTCGAGCTGTGCAAGGTGAATCTCTGGCTGGAGGCGCTCGATCCGGGCCGGCCGCTCGGGTTCCTCGACCACCACATCCAGTGCGGCAACGCGCTGCTGGGAACGACGCCTGAGTTGATCGCGGGCGGGATCCCTGACGCGGCTTACAAGCCGATCGAGGGCGACGATCCGGAGGTGGCGAAGGCGTGGAAGGCGCGCAACAAGTCCGATCGGCAGGCGGCGGCGAACGATGCGGGACGCGGCCTGCTTGCGTTGATGGAGGGGCCGGCACTCGGCGACGCGGTGCGGGGGCTCGAGGCGGAGGACGACGCAGAGATCGGCGGCGTGCACCGCAAGGAGCGGCGGTGGATGGAGATCGGCGGGTCCGAGGCATTGCGGCGCGAGCGGATGCTGGCGGATGCCTGGTGCGCGGCGTTCGTGGCGCGGAAGGTCGAGGACGCGTCGCCGATTACCGAACGCGTGCTGGAAACGATCCGCCGTGGCGACGAGGTGTCCAAGAAGCTGCTCGCGTCGATCGAGGGGCTCGCGGCGCAGTACGGACTGTTCCACTGGCACCTTGCCTTCCCGCAGGTGTTCGGGCCGAATGGCGGCGGCGGCTTTGACGTGGTGCTGGGAAACCCGCCGTGGGAGCGTGTGAAGCTCGCCGAGAAGGAGTGGTTCGCGGAGCGTGCGCCTGACATTGCGGCTGCGGTGAATGCCGCGGCGCGAGGCCGGATGATCCGCGCTCTCGATGACGAGGATCCGGCGTTGTGGGGCCTTTGGCGAGACGCGTTGCGGCAGTCCGACGGCGAATCGACGCTCGTACGCAATACCGGCCGCTATCCGTTGTGCGGCCGCGGGGATATCAATACGTACGCGGTGTTCGCCGAGCTGAACCGAGCGCTGATGGGGCGCGACGGGCGGGCCGGCTTCATCGTCCCGACGGGGATCGCGACCGACGACACGACGAAGTTCTATTTTCAGGAAATCGTCGAATCGGAAACCCTGGCGAGCCTGTTCGACTTCGAGAATCGTGCGGGAGTCTTCCCTGGAATAGATCGACGCATGAAGTTCTGCCTCCTTACGCTCGCGACATCGCAGGGGAGTCGCGCGGCAGAGTTTTCATTCTTCGCGCACTCGACGGCGGACCTTAACGACCCTGACCGATGCTTCTCGCTCACATCCGACGATATCGCCCTCATCAACCCCGATACACGAACCTGCCCTATCTTCCGAACGCGGCGCGACGCCGAGATCACGCGATCAATCCTTGGTCGAGTTCCAACGCTTGGCAGCTTCCTCGACAACGATCGCTCCTGGAGCGTCCGCATACCGCAGGGCTTCTTCCATCAAACGAACGACGCTGCACTTCTCTATGATACGGGACGGCTGGGCGACATTGGCGCTCGCGAGAACCCCGACCTTACGTGGCATCTCAACGCGCAGGTGTGGGTCAGACTGTTCGAAGGTCGAATGATTGGGACGTACAACCATCGGGCTGCAAACGTCGCAATCTCGACTGAGAATGCATTGCGCTCTGGATCGGGTACGAGCGCGACTGACGACCAACTCCGAGATCCGGCCTTCGTTGCGCGACCACGATATTGGGTCACATCTGAAGACGCTGGCCGGCGTGTCCCCTCAGCCTTCCACGCACCGTGGTTCATCGGATTCAAGGATGTGACGAGTGTAACGAACGAGCGAACAATGATCGCTGCCGCAATACCGCGACAGAGCGTCGTTTACAGCATTCGGGTGCTCATGGTGCTGAATCAGACGAGTGTGCTTTCAGCTTGCCTCCTAGGGAACCTGAACGCTTTTGTTCTCGACTTCGTATGCCGGCAGAAGACTGGCGGCAATCACATTACCGATTACATTGTTCGGCAGCTTCCGATCTTGGGACCCGACTCCTACAAGGCGTCCGCGCCTTGGTGTCCTGAGCGGCCGGTCAGCTTTTGGATACTGCAAAGGGTCCTCGAACTTTCCTACACCGCGCACGACCTCGAGCCGTTCGCGCGCGATCTCGGCTACGACGGCCCGCCTTTCGTCTGGGACCCCGCCCGCCGCTTCCACATCCGCGCGGAGCTCGACGCCGCCTTCTTCCACCTCTACGGCCTCGCGCGCGACGACGTCGACTACATCATGGACACCTTCCCCATCGTCCGTGGCCATGACGAAAAGGCACACAACGAATACCGCACGAAACGCGCCATCCTCGAGATCTACGACCGCCTCCAGGACGCCGCCACCACCGGCACCCCCTACACAACCACCCTCTCCCCTCCCCCCGGCGACCCCCTCGCCGCACACGATGCATCTCCGTCGAGATCCGGGAGGAGTAAATGAGGGAGAGCGGCAAGAGCGACCCGCGGGATTCGCGACTTCATCCGGAAATCGAGCAGGTCGTCGAATGGATCGACGCGATGGAGTTCTCGTATCCAGAAGAATCGTCTTGCGCGGTCGACGATGGCGTCCTCGATCGACCCTTCAATCCGACTGCGCCCTTGCTCATCGCCTCTCCCGTGTCACGGATCGAGCGGCGTACCAAAGCCGAACTCGATGAGCTGCTGAAGACCTATCGGCAATCACGGAGAGATCGCGTCCCGTCCGACAGCGACCTTAAGCGAATCTGGGACGAGGCCCGAGATCCAAAATCGACGATTCAGTCGCTCGATCCGAGCCGGGTTTCTCCTGACTCCATTGCGTTCTATCGGCCGTTTCATCTGCCTCCAGCCGATGAGTGGGGAATCTACATTCTCGTAGAACCGTTGCTGAAGTATGCCGAAGAGTTGGCCGGGAGCATGAAGTCCGTGCGCATGTTCACGATGGAATCACTCACGCTGTGTGTGCTGTTCGAGGTCTTTCACCACGAGTTCTTCCACCATATGGTCGAGTCGACGGCGACGTCGCTCGAGTTGATCTTCGCCGCTTCTGGCGTTCCCAGGCCGGTGTACTTGCCGTACTGCGAGTCCGTTGCCAATCTCGACCACGAGGACACTCCCATCGAGGAGGCCATGGCCAACGCTTACGCATACACCGCGTTCTCCTTCATCGTGAAAGTCGGCAAGGGTTACGGAGCGGCCTTTTCGAAGCTTTACCAGGAGGCACTGAAGAAGTCGTGGCCGAAGGAAGGCGACGGCTACCGGAGCGCGGTCAACTACATCGGCGGTGGAACAACGTTCGGGTCGACGATGTTGCTGAATCTCATGCTTCGTGATTCGCTCGACGTCGATACGCCGACGAGCACGCTTGCGACCCACCTGTTTCCGCGAGGACATACGGCGCTTCTTTCGAAGCCCCAGATTCCAACTTACATCGTCGGATCGCCTGCCGCCCTGGCGATCTTCAATCAGCTGATCCCGGCACCCAACGAAGCGTACACAGCGCTGTTCATCGCATCGACACGGAGGTGTTCGACACCTACATCAAGAACGCGCGCGCTCAGGAACGCGCCGCGAAGAAGGCACAGCCGGATGAGCCTTCCACCGAGAAAGCGCAGCCGACGCGACAGCAGTCGTTGTTCGAATGAGATTGTCCCACCCATGCGGTAGTGAACATTAAAGTTCTCGATCAACACCAACCTTGGAAGAGAGGCATAGACCGCCGATGGCCACGCCCAAGACCGGTTCCAACACCTTGACGGACCCAAAAACGATTCTCGAGATGGTTCGAACTGCAAGACAAACGCTTGGCGATCGTGGCGACGCGACTGGCCTCGAGCAGCTCCTGACGGGGCTTGCCGCGGATCTTCACCTTCCCGAGGCCGCGATCGCTGAGGAGCTGACTCGCGACCGGGAACGTGTTGACGAACGTCGAAGGCGTATTGGCCCCGAGCTTCTCGAGGCTTCTCAGCTCGCCAACTGCACCGCGGAGTACAACCATCCGTTCGCGACGGTCGGGTGTGTGACGTTCAAGGAGGTGAAGCCCGGCGAGTGGAGGCTGTCCATCCTGGACTCCGTGCAGGTCGATACCGTGAGTACGGGCAGCGGGAAGATCCTGGTCGAGCAGGCGGTGGCGAGGATTGTCGAGATCGAGGAATCGCTGCGCCGTACCGAGGCGTTCGCAAAAGACCTCCTTACAGCACGTCACGTTCGCCATGGGCTACGGACAGCCGCTCGTCGACGAGACGTCCGGCCAACTGATCGGCCGTGTTCCGGTTCGACAGGGCGACGCTGTCGTGCTCGGCGGAAAAGGGCGACACGTCCGACATATCGATCCGGTGAGTGGGATTGCATATGTCCGAACCGTGGATGGAGGCATCGCACAGTTCGGCGCACAGGGTGAGAGTGTGTTCGAGTCGTTGGGCAGGACGTGCCTGCCGTTGACGGGAGGAAGGTACCGGTAGGTAGGACTTCCTCGCCGTGACGCGCTACGAATGACCGTTTGGAGACCGTGCAGTGAAACGAACAGACCGTGAGCTGCAGCAGACTCGGGTCACTATCGGCTTCCTAGAAGTATCGATGGCCGTGTTGAAGCGAGAGAGGCTGCCGCTCAGTAGGAGTCGGTTCACCCTCGTGGACGAGCCCGTAATAGAACAGCTCACACGCCTGCGAGCGGAGATAGCACCGTACCTGGCGTCTGATCCACGGAACACAGAACGACAGCGGCGCGAACCGTGAGCAGCGGAACAACAGCGACACCGCCGGACGTGATGCATCCCGCAAGTGAAGCACTCGCGCAGATGATTGCCGCACTTGGACTCGAGGTCGCCGCCGTCAAGGCGAAGGCCGGCGGTTCGAGGATCGACCTACGGGGCGGTCAGCGCGTCGGTGACGTCGGCGACTCGTGGTTGTATGCCTTTCCGCTTTCGGAGGAAGGTCGTCTGCGCGACGACACACCGATTCGCCTGTCGTGTAGTGACCGAGACGTTTATGGAACGATCGTCTCGGTTCGCGATGGCGTCCTCGTTGTGTCACTCCAGGAGGATCTGGGACCGTCGATCGCCACGGCTCGTCTCGTCACCGACGACTCGTTCCTCGTCCAGCGGCTGAAGGATCGGCTCGAGGCCGTCCGGGATGGGACCGCGCGTTTCCATCTCGAATCCGCCGAGCGCGTGCTTGATCCCGCCGACGTGCCATCAAACGACCTCGAGCCTGCGCCGGCCGTGCTCGTCGGCGACGGTCGACTGAACGACGAACAGCTCAGCGCCGTCAGACGTTCCCTCGGAAGCCAGGTCACGTACGTCTGGGGGCCGCCCGGAACCGGAAAGACCTCGACGGTCGCGAGGATCGTCGAGGCACACTATCGCGCCGGTCGTTCGGTCCTGCTTGTCTCCAACACGAACATTGCCGTCGACACGGCGCTCGAACGAGTCGCCTCGCGCCTCAAGGGCGAGCCGGAGTTCTACGAAGGGCTCGTCCTGAGAATCGGCCCCATCGTCAAAGAAGAACTTCGCGCGGCGTACGGCAAGCAGATCGACCTCGCCGAGGTCGTCGCGCGACTCGGCGGACCGCTCATAAAGGAACGCGCGGAGCTGCGCGACATCGTGGCGCCGCTCGAGGTCGAAATCGTTCCGCTTTCCAAGGCCGTGCGCGACTACGACACGCTCGCGGCAACGCGACGCGACCTCGTCGAGGGCGAGGGCGCCGTCTCAGATCTTCGAGCAAGTTCCCGGGATCGTCTGAGGGCTGCACGCGAGCACCGACAGCACGTTGCCGGGCTCGAGGTGAAGCTCGCAAGGGCCCGGTCAATGGGGCGGCTCCGGCGGTTCCTGTTTCGCCTCGATCCCGAGCGCATCCTTGCGGAGATGGCATCGGGAGAGCGCGCCGCGTTGGTGAACGAAGATGCGGCGCGGGCCCTTCAGGCCGATGCGGATTCGAAGGATGCGAAACTGGGAGCGCTCCGAGGAGAGATCGAGCGTCTCGTTGCCGAGACTCGTGCGTATCCGCCGGAATCGCAGGCAAGGGCGGCCTTCACGGATGTGGGGACGCGGCTGAACGCGAGTCGAAGCCGCATCCAGGACATCGAGCGAGAGCTGAAGAACCTCGAGAAGTCGCTTCTGGAGAAGTGCCGGGTGGCCGCGATGACGGCTTATCGGAGCTACCTCGACACGACGCTCTCTCGCGCGTTCGACGTCGTGTTGGTCGACGAAGCGTCCATGCTCATGTTGCCCCTCGTCTACTATGCGGCCGGCCTGGCGACTCATTCCGTGACGGTCGCCGGTGACTTCCGGCAACTGCCGTCGATCGTGATGTCCTCGGAGCCGCAGGCGCTCGCATGGCTCAAACGCGACGTATTCGAGAAGGCTGGTATCCCGGACCGACTTGCAACGGGCAAACCCACTCCCCAGCTCGTCGCACTGCGGACTCAGTTCCGGATGCAGGAGCCGATCTGCGAGATTCTGAACGCATTCTTCTACACGGACCGTCCGCTGCGGTCGGATCCGAGCGTCAACCGGCAAGGCCGCGAGTTCCCGTTCGGCTCGGACTCCCTGTTTCTCGTCGACACGTCATCCCTGAACCCCTGGGCGGCCTTCCCGACCGGCTCGTTGTCCCGATACAACCTGCTTCACGCCGTGCTCGTACGGAACGCGGTCAGTCTGCTCTCGGATGCCGGGTACCTTCCAGCGGACGGAAGTCCGAACGACGCGATCGGCGTCATCTCGCCGTATGCCGTGCAGGCTCGATTGATTCAGACGCTCATCGAGGATCGGCTCGGCCCGGCGGCCGCCGGAATCGCCGCGACGGTTCACCGGTTCCAGGGAAACGAGAAGGACGCCATCTTCCTCGACCTGACGGATTCGACTGGCGCTCCGGTTGGCATGTTCCTTCGGGCGACGAGTCGCGAAGAGGAAGGTGCACGGCTGCTCAACGTCGCGCTGAGCCGCGCTCGCCGTCACGTCGTCCTCGTCGCCAACGTGCCGTATCTGCGATCGAACACGGACGCGAGCGCGATCATCCGACCGATTCTCGATCACTTCGAGCGCCACGCAAGAACGCTGAGCGTGAAAAAGTTCCTGCCCGTCGGGGAGCGTGAGTTGATCGAAGGTCTCGCTGCGGCCACCGGTTCGGGGTTCGCGTTGTCGAGTGAGGGGGCGGGGCTGTTCAACGAGGGTTCGTTCTACCCGGCATTCCGGAACGATCTCGAGACCGCAAGGAAGTCCATCGTTCTCTTCTCGCCGTTCGCGACCGAGGCAGGGACCAGTCGCTGGATCGAGCTATTGCGCGCCGCCGTGCTTCGCGGCGTCCACGTGCGATTGCTGACGCAACCGCCGGTCGATGGGGATGCGGATCTCGCTCTGGCAAGTCGTCAGCTCGTCCAGTCACTGCGGAGTATCGGTGTCGTCGTCGATCTGCGTTTGCAGATGCACGAGAAGATTGCCGTCATCGATGGCAACGTCCTCTGGCACGGCTCCCTGAACGTCCTGTCGCATCGGAACACGCACGAAAGCGTGCTCCGCATCGAGAGCCGTGAAGTGTGCGACCTTGTCGGGCGGCTTGTCGGCAAAGATGGACGACGGCGCGACGCTCCGGAACTCCACGTGGCAGAGAATCCGAAATGCACGGTGTGCGGCGGGCCAACGGTGTGGGTCCGGTCGCGTGACGGCATCGTGTTCCGTTGCGAGGATCGTGTCTGTGCCGGAGTTGTCGGCGGGCGACGACCGGATGACCGTTCCCGACGGAATCGCCGGACGGGAAGACCTGCAGAGCGTACGGATCGGGCGCGTATCGCGTGCCCGAGACAAGGCTGTGATGGCCAACTGACGGAGCGCAAGGGAAAATTCGGGCGATTTCTCGGTTGTTCGAGATATCCGCGATGTCGCCACACACAGAACGTGGAGTAAGGCCACAGGTCGCCAATCAATCGGGTACAGGAGTCCTTCGGCATGCGAGTTGAAACAGGTCACTACGTCTACATCTACAGGGATTCGCGCAAGGCAATTCAGTACATCGGGTACGGAAGGGAGCACGCGCGAGCGTCTTTCCACCAGGTGGGCAGCCACAACGCGGGTCTCGAGGCACTGATCGCGAGCGGAAAGTTCACCGTCGAGATGGCGGGCCCGTTCGGTTCGGCCGACGTCGGTCGGGCCGTCGAGGCGGCATTGATTTCAGCGCTTATGCCGAAGCTGAACGTGGCGAAGGCGGATTCGCGCTGGAGATTCAGGCCGCTCGGCGTCCCGGAGCGGTTCGCCGCGAGGCTCAACAAACCGGCGCTCCGGCGCGAGGATTTCCTCGGCGGCACACTTGGCAAGCCGATCGCTCCGGTGCTCTTCGTCAGGATCAACGAGATGACGTTCGAAGAGCGAGTCGGGTACAACCCGACCAACCCGCCGACCGACCGTCAAATCCTCGAGCGAATGGACCGGTCGTGGATGGTCGGACGCTTCGTGGACGGCTGGATTGCAGATCCCGCGAGCTGTCCGCGTACCCTCGTGGCCGTGTATGGCCCTCCAGGCTCGCAGATCGTCATTGCTGCAGTACACATCGACCGGAGAGGCTGGACCCGCGTAGAGTCCGCTGGTTCGGGCTGGCAGATACCGACGCGACCGACGACGGACCTCGACGCACATGGCCTTCGTGGTCGCCGGATCGCAAGGGTGGCGTGTCTGAGCTTCGGGCCGAACAGAAACCAGATATTCATCATCCTCAATCCCGACGGCAGCTCGCTCTGCGGCAGCCCATCCAGTCGGCAAACGCGTTGAGTCGACGCTGATTCTCGCGAGGGTGTCTTGCCTGCTCTTGTCATTGCCCGTATCGTTGGACATCATTCGAGTCAAGAACGGTTGATCGTGTTTTGAATCAATCAGTTCGAAAGGACACCATGGGGGACACGCATGGGGACGTATCCGTGGATCACGTTCCGGCTGGATCTGTCGGAGCTATCGACTGAAACGTGGATGTTGCTCGGCGAGGCCCGGTCCAAGTGCGAGCACATTGCCGGTGTCCCGTTGAAGCCGGCGGTCGCCGAACGCCTCCACCGCCTCTACCTGGCGAAGGGCG